>JAZJYJ010000042.1:0-4484 GCA_040390405.1 Bacteroidota bacterium | reverse complement strand
GTGTGGGTGAACTGTGGGTGAAGTGTGGGTGAACTGTGGACTTAATACGGTTCAGGCAGGAGCCAAACCCGGCTAGTCCTCGGCTATTGCATGTGGAAGACAGCGCTGTTTTTTTATTTTTTACAAAAAAAACCGCCAACAGGTTAAGGAATATTGAACAATAGAGCGAATGAACAAAGGCTGACGGGAATGTGAACTCAGGTTTTAGGGCTTGCCTTGCCCTGGGCGGGCGGGGGGGTTAAAACCGATAGGTCAATCCCATACCATTCGACGTAGTGCCCAGTTGCCAGTTGGCCATGTTCTTCTCCAGCGCCTTGCCATTACGGCGGTGTTCGGCGTATTGAATGATGTCGAAAATCAATAAAAAACTCCCCTGGATGATCAGGCTGCTGCCATAGCCGGATGGCTGGTCCCGGTTCAACCGGTTTCCACGCTCCTTCAGATATAAACCTGTCATAATATATGCGGCATCTAATCCGGTGTTTAATAGCAGCAATTTCTCCATTTGATTTTGTTCCCGGAGGTTTCTTTCCAGGGTATGCATGCCCGCGAGTTGCTTTTTGGCGGCCCAAAGCCCCAATCCGGCAACGGCCAGGTTTACCGTGTTCCAGTAAGCATTCATCTGGTGAAAATAATGGTCACTGCCCGTGGCATTACCCGCGGAAATACTTCCCTGTATAATATTTGCGCCGGCCCATGCGGCCAATACCCACATATTATTCTTGTGCAGACTTGCCTTTGCAACGGCAATTGAATCTTGAAAAGACGGCCCAATAACGGGCTGTGTTTGTGATAAAACACTGTCGGCAGTTGTTTGCTGCGCGAACAGGGAACTGACTCCAAAAAATAGTAGCAGGAAGAAGAAAATTTTCATCGAACCGGTTCATTTTCGTTAACTAATTGATAAAGATGCACTGTTCGGGAATAGACGATCTCCCTGAGACCAAATTCTTTACCTTTGGCGGCTCTCAATCAGGATGCCAATTTGGCTCAAAAATGTTTTTCGCATCCTTTTTGACTGTTAAAATTTTTCATAATACACCAGACCAAGCTATATGTTGAAATTTATTTCCAAATTATTCGGGGGCAGTAAAAGTGAAAAGGATGTGCAATTGATCATGCCCATCGTTGAAAAAACCAACCAGTTCTTCCAGCAATACGAGTCGCTGACCAATGACGAGCTCAGGAACAAAACGGTTGAATTCCGCCAGCGTATCAAAGCGCACCTGACAGATATTGATGCGCTGATCGAAGAACGCAAACAGGCGGCAGAAGCTTTGTCTGATGTAGATATCCATGGCCGCGATGCTATTTACCAGGAGGTGGATAAGCTGAAGAAAGACCGCGATAAAAAAATTGAAGAAGCCCTGGCTGCTATCCAACCGGAAGCATTTGCCGTGGTGAAAGAAACCGCGAGACGTTTCAAAGAGAATACGGATATGGTGGCAACCGCTACACAACTTGACCGCGACCTGAGTGTAAAAAAAGAGTACATCAAGATCGCAGGCGATCAATCTACTTTTAAAAATGCCTGGTCTGCAGCCGGTGGCACCGTTACCTGGAACATGGTGCATTACGATGTACAGCTGATCGGTGGTAGCGTTCTGCATTCCGGAAAAATTGCCGAGATGGCAACCGGTGAGGGTAAAACACTGGTATCTACTTTACCCGCTTACTTAAATGCACTGGCCGGTGAAGGTGTACACATTGTAACCGTGAATGATTACCTCGCAAGAAGGGATAGTGAATGGAACGGAACCATTTTTGAATGGCTGGGATTGCGCGTAGACTGTATTGATAAACACGAACCCAACAGTGAAGCAAGACGCAATGCCTATTTAGCGGATATCACATACGGTACCAATAACGAATTTGGTTTTGATTACCTGCGTGATAACATGGTACACACACCGGAAGAAATGGTGCAACGGAAACACCATTTTGCCATGGTGGATGAGGTGGATTCCGTATTGATCGATGATGCGAGAACGCCGTTGATCATTTCGGGCCCGATTGGTCATGTTACCGGTGAACAGCAGTTTTTTGAATTGAAACCAAGAATTGAAAAACTGGTAGATGCACAAAAAAAAGCCACCAACCAGTTTTTAAACGAAGCCAAGAAAAAAATTGGAGAAGGCAATGATGATCCAAAAGATGGCGGCCTGGCTTTGTTCCGCGCGCATCGTGGGTTGCCTAAGAACAATGCACTGATCAAATTTTTGAGTGAGCCGGGTATTCGCGTAAAACTACAGAAAGCAGAAAACCATTACCTCGCCGATCAATCGCGCGAAATGCCTAAGGCTGATGAAGAACTTTATTTCTACATCGACGAAAAAAATAATTCTGTTGACTTAACAGACAAAGGTCTTCAGCTCATTACCCGTTCGGGAGAAGATCCTAATTTCTTTATATTACCCGATATCAGTTTGTCATTGGCAAGTACGGATAACGATACAAGTTTATCTACAGAAGAAAAACTGCACAGGAAAGAAGCCATCATCAATGAATATTCTGTAAAAGCGGATCGTATCCATACCGTTCAGCAATTGCTGAAAGCGTATACCATGTTTGATAAAGATGTGGAGTATGTAGTAATGGACGGCGGTGTAAAAATTGTAGATGAACAGACCGGCCGTATCCTTGACGGACGCCGTTATTCTGATGGTTTGCACCAGGCCATTGAAGCAAAAGAAAATGTAAAGATCGAAGCAGCCACACAAACCTATGCAACGGTAACCTTGCAGAACTATTTCCGTATGTACCACAAATTAGCGGGTATGACGGGTACGGCAGAAACAGAAGCAGCGGAGTTATGGGACATTTATAAATTAGATGTGGTAACCATTCCAACCAATGTAACGGCTATTCGTAAAGATGACCAGGATCTGGTATTCAAAACCAAGCGCGAAAAATTTGGAGCGGTTATAGATGAGATTGAAAAATTAGTAACTGCAGGCCGCCCGGTACTGGTAGGTACCACATCGGTGGAAGTGAGCGAATTGCTGAGCCGTATGTTGCGCCAGAAACAGATCCAGCACAATGTATTGAATGCGAAACAGCACGCACGCGAAGCACAGATCGTTGCTGAAGCGGGTTTTGCAGGGTCTGTTACGATTGCCACCAATATGGCAGGTCGTGGTACGGATATCAAACTCGGACCAGGCGTGAAAGAAGCGGGTGGTCTGGCCATATTGGGTACAGAGCGCCATGAATCGCGTCGTGTAGACAGGCAGTTGCGTGGCCGTGCGGGTCGCCAGGGTGATCCGGGTTCTTCTTTATTTTTTGTATCACTGGAAGATGACCTGATGCGTATGTTCGGCAGCGAGCGTATTGCGAAAGTGATGGACTTTGCCGGTTACAAAGAAGGAGAAGTGATACAGCACAGTATGATCACAAAATCGATCGAAAGAGCGCAGAAGAAAGTAGAAGAAAATAACTTTGGTATCCGTAAGCGTTTGCTGGAATACGATGATGTGATGAACAAACAGCGTACGGTTATTTACAGCAAACGTAACCACGCATTGTTTGGAGAGCGGTTGGCGCTTGACCTGGATAATGCCTTGTATTCTGTAGCGGAGGGTGTAATAAATGCATTTAAGGAACAGAACGATCACGAAGGATTCAGACTGGCCGCTATTGTAAATTTTGGAATTGATACGACCATTACAGCAGAAGAGTTGAACAAGTTATCTGAGGTGGATCTGTCAGAAAAATTATACAGCGAAGCGGCAAGTAATTATGAAAGAAGAAAACAGGAGCTGATGGTAGAATCCATACCGGTTTTCAAAAATATCCGCCAGCAACAGGGATCGCATATAGAGAATGTGATTGTGCCGTTTACTGATGGAAGAAGGGGCATGCAGGCATTGGCGAACCTGAATAAAACACTGGATACCAAAGGCGCCGAATTGGTGAATTCCCTGGAAAGAAGTGTAACGCTTGGTTTTATTGATGATGCCTGGAAAGAGCATCTCCGTTCCATGGATGACCTGAAACAAAGTGTGCAAACAGCCACGTACGAACAGAAAGATCCACTGGTGATCTATAAAATGGAAGCGTTTGAGCTCTTCCGTAAAATGGATTCGGAAGTGAATAAAGATATTGTGCAGTTTTTATGCCATGCAAGTATTCCGCTGAATGATGGTGATGAACTGAAAGAAGGCCGCCAGCAGAAAACAGATATGAGCCGCATGAATGCCAGCAAAGACGACATCGATGCGCCACCAACTGAAAACGATTATTACGACCCAACGCCGGTAAAACAACAGCCGGTACAGGTAGGGCCGAAGATCGGAAGGAATGATCCTTGTCCTTGTGGAAGCGGGAAGAAATTTAAGGCATGCCATGGGAGAGAAGGCTAGTCAGGCTAGTCTGGAGTTAGAAGTCTGGAGACTGGAGTAGAAAGCGTATAAATACCTAATATAATTAGTTAAATGAGTTTGTAGTTTTATACAAACTCATTTTTTATGCCTGCGAGTATTATT
>JAZJYJ010000041.1:0-22807 GCA_040390405.1 Bacteroidota bacterium | reverse complement strand
CGTGCAGAGATCATGAGCAAACTCGAAAAAGGCCAGGTACTGGAAGGTGTGGTGAAAAACATCACAGATTTCGGTGCGTTCATGGACCTTGGCGGTTTGGATGGTCTGTTGTACATCACCGATATTTCATGGGGCCGTATCTCTCACCCAAGCGAAGTGGTGAAGATGGACCAGAAATTACAAGTGGTGGTACTGGATTTCGACGACGACAAAAAGCGTATCAGCTTAGGTCTGAAACAACTGACTCCGCATCCATGGGATGTGCTGCCTGAAGGTTTGGCAGAAGGTTCTGTTGTGAAAGGCAAAGTGGTAAATATTGAAGATTATGGTGCATTCCTGGAAATTCAGCCTGGTGTTGAAGGTCTGGTACACGTATCTGAGATCACATGGGCCAATACTCCGATCAACGCGAAGGAATTCTTCAAACTGGGCGATGAGTACGAAGCGAAAGTGGTAACCTTAGATAAGGATTCACGTAAAATGAGCCTGAGCATCAAACAAATGAGCCAGGATCCTTGGAATACCATCGAAACCAAATTCCCTGAAGGCAGCAAACACAAAGGCCTGGTGAAAAACATCACTCCTTATGGTGTATTTGTTGAACTGGAGCCAGGTATCGGCGGTATGATCCATATCAGCGACCTGAGCTGGTTAAAGCGTTTCAACCACCCAACCGACTATACCAAAGTAGGCGAGCAGATCGATATCATTATCTTAAGTATTGATAAAGAAAACCGCAAACTGCAGTTAGGTCACAAACAACTGGAAGAAGATCCCTGGAATGCCCTGGAAGATACCTTTGCAATCGGTACCATCCACGAAGGCACAGTTACCCGTAAGGATGACAAGGGAGCCCTGGTTCAGTTGCAGTATGGCCTGGAAGGATTTGCCCCTAACCGTCACCTGAACAAGGAAGACGGCAAACAGGTACAGGCAGATGAAACCGCCCAGTTCATGGTGATCGAATTTGATCGTAACGAAAAGCGTATTGTTTTGAGCCATGCCCGTATCTGGGAGCAGCATGTGGCCGAAACCGTAGCCGCAGAGAAGAAAGAAGCCAAAACGGAAGCCGATAACACCAAAAAAGCGGTGAAAAATATCCAGGCCAAAGTGGAAAAAGCGACTTTAGGTGATCTGGGTGCTTTAGCTGAGATCAAAGCCAAATTACAGGAAGGAGAAGGAGACGCGAAGTAGTCTTTTTCTTACTAACATATCAAAGGGCTGCCTGTTTGGGCGGCCCTTTGTGTTGGGGGGCAGGCGACAGACGACCGTCGACCGTCGACAGACTACGGTAGGGCATATTCCCATGCTAAACGGTGGTCTGTAATCCGTCGTCTGTCGTCTGTAGTCTGTCGTCCGTCGTCCGTCGACAGACCACGGTAGGGCATATTCCCATGCTAAACGGTCGTCTGTCGTCCGTCGTCTGTCGTCTTTTGTGTAATTCTTAACGAAATAAGCACCTAAACCCGAATCGGACTTTATAAATTGCCCGCAATTAACTAATTTTGCCAACTTGTTATGAATAGGATCGTTCTGTTATTATTATCGGTAGTGCTGCTTACCTCTTCCTGTTCCAATAAATTTGGAAAGATCATGAAGAGCAAGGATTATGAGTACAAATACAAAATGGCGGAGCAATTCTATGCAAATAAGAACTATGGCTACGCCCAGCAGCTCTTTGAAGATATCTTTCCGTATGTAAAAGGATCTACGCGTTATGAGGACATGTATTACAAGTTCGCGTACTCTTATTATTACCAGAAAGATTATCTGAATGCGGAGAACCTGTTCAAAAGCTTCGTGGAAAATTTCCCTACCAGTGCCAAAGGCGAAGAGTGCGATTATATGCGTGCGCTTTGTTATTTTAAACAATCGCCCAAGGTAGAGCTGGACCAGACGAATACCACCAAGACCATGCAGCTGATGCAGGCTTTTATCAATACCCACCCCGGTTCTGTAAGGGCCAAGGATGCAACGGATATCATTGATAAATGCCGTGAGAAACTGGAACTGAAAGAATTTAAAGGAGCTGAGTTGTATTTCAACCTCGGTTTTTATAAAGCGGCCGCGATCGCTTTTGGAAACGTATCGGATAATTTCCCCGATTCCAAGAAAGCGGATGAATACAAATTGCTCGTGATCAAAGCCTACTTCAAGTATGCGGAGATGAGCTATGAAGAAAAACAAAAGGAGCGTTACGAAAAAGTATTATCGGAATGCAGCGACTTCGGCGAACGTTTTGGCGAAAGCAAATTCGTAGACGATGTGGCGAAACTGAAAACACAAACCAATAACATTTTAAAAAATCTGAAAAATGAGCAAGCTAAGAAGGCAAATGAGCGCTAATACCGCCAGTGTTGTTGAAACAAAAAGCCTGATTGATATCAAATCAAAAACAGGTAACCTGTATGAGTCTATTGCCATTATTGCCAGAAGGGCCAATCAGATCAACATATCCCTGAGGGAAGAACTGCATAACAAACTGGAAGAATTTGCCAGTCATACCGATAGCCTGGAAGAAATTCATGAGAACAAAGAGCAGATCGAGATCTCAAGGGCCTACGAAAAAATGCCTAACCCAGCCATCCTGGCTACCCAGGAATTCATGGAAGGCAAGGTTTACCACAGACGCAACGACGAAAGCGATCTGTTCAGATAAGCTAACGAATTCATAATGATAGAAAAACGACAGTGTATAGCTGTCGTTTTTTGTATTTTAGAGGGGTAATCGTGAGAGGTGAGGCGTGAATCCTGAGAAAAGAATATTTATCTTACTCACGATTCACGTCTCACGATTCACGCAACATTTACATGTATGTTTCAAGGAAAGAAAATACTCATCGGCATCACCGCAAGCATCGCTGCGTATAAATCTATACTGCTGGTTCGCCTGTTGGTAAAGCAGGGTGCCGAAGTAAAAGTGGTTATGACGCCGGCAGCGAAGGATTTTGTATCGCCATTGGTGCTATCCACGCTTTCTAAAAACAAAGTAGTGGTTGATCTGGCCGAAGGCAATGAATGGGCCAATCATGTAATGCTGGGCCGCTGGGCCGATGTATTTGTGATGGCTCCTCTCAGCTGCAATACCCTGGCCAAAATGGCGCATGGCTTATGCGATAATGTATTACTGGCCGTTTACCTGTCTGCAACCTGCCCGGTTGTTGCAGTACCCGCTATGGATGAGGATATGTGGCATCACCCTTCTACCCAAAAAAATCTGCGCTTATTACAGGAATATGGCAATCACGTTATCCGTGTTACCAATGGTGAACTGGCCAGTGGCCTGTTTGGCGAAGGTAGAATGGCCGAGCCGGAAGATATTGTTGTGTACCTGGCAGAAAACTTTTTCAGAACAGATGAACTGAAAGGGAAGAAAACATTGGTTACAGCTGGCCCCACATATGAAGCCATCGACCCGGTTCGTTTTATCAGCAACCATTCGTCTGGTAAAATGGGCTTTGCATTGGCGGAAGAATTATACCTGCATGGTGCCCAGGTAACATTGGTTACAGGGCCTACCCATCAGCAAACCGTTTATAAAGGCATTGAAGTAGTGACGGTGCAATCCGCGGCAGAAATGTTTACTGCCTGCGATGCTGTGTTTTCTGCAAAAGATATCGCGGTCATGTCTGCAGCCGTGGCCGATTATCACCCAGTCCAGGTGGCGGATGAAAAGATTAAAAAACAATCCGGTAATTTAGAACTGTCACTGGCGCAAACAAAAGACATCCTGAAACATTTGGGCGAACAGAAAAAGAAAGGCCAGTACCTGGTTGGCTTTGCATTGGAAACGCAAAACGAAAAAGCGAATGCATTGAAGAAACTGCAATCCAAAAATGCCGATTGCATTGTACTCAATTCATTGCGTGATGAAGCGGCTGGCTTTGGGGTAGATACCAACCAAGTAACCATCCTGGATAAATCCGGGAAAGAAATAAGCATCGGTCTCAAATCAAAGAAAGAAATTGCAAAGGATATTGTCTCATTCATCGTATCTCAATTACATGCGTAACAAACTTGTTCTATTGTTTGCTTTGGGTTTGCTTGCCATTTCTGCACAGGCGCAGGAACTGCAGGCAAGGGTAAGCGTTGTGGCAACCCGTGTGAATTCTACGGTTGACAGAAAGATCTTTATCAGTCTGCAAACACAGCTGAACAACCTGCTCAATAACCGCAGGTGGACCAATGACCCCTTTCAACCCAACGAAAAAATTGAGTGTACGTTTATCCTGAACATTGAAAGTATTCTCGAGACCAATGTGTACAAGGCCACCCTTACCATCCAGGCGGCAAGACCGGTTTACAATTCAACCTACAATGCGGCACTGGTGAATTATATTGACCCGGATGTGGCTTTTAAATACCAGGAATTTCAGCCGGTAGAATTCAATGAGAGCCGTGTACAGGGAACCGATGCACAGGCTGCCAACCTGCCGGCGATACTGGCGTATTACGCGTATATGATTATTGGGCTGGATTATGATTCTTTCTCACCCAAGGGCGGTGAACAATATTTCCGCAAGGCGCAGAATATTGTGAATAATGCACCCGAAGGAAAAAATGTAAGCGGCTGGCGTGTATTTGATGGATCGCGAAATCGGTACTGGCTGAATGAGAACCTGATCAACAACCGGTACAATATCCTGCACGATGTGATCTATGCCTACTACCGCAATGGCCTGGACAATATGTTTGACGCGGAAGCCGATGCAAGAACCAATATGCTGAAAGCGCTTACCCAATTGCAGGCCTTCAATAAAGAAAACGCGAATACCATGTTCCTCCAGTTTTTTATGCAGGCCAAATCGCAGGAACTGGTAGGTGTTTTTAAAAAAGGAACAGGTGATCAGAAATCAAAAGCGGTTGATATCCTGAGTGAAATAGACATTATAAATGCCTCACGTTACAAACAGGACCTGAAATGAAACTGCCCCAATTTTTCTGCCTCCTGGTCTTGCTGGCTTTCGTGTCGTGCCGTTCTTCTCAAAAGAATATTATACAGGTCGACAGCATGAAAGTGTACATGTTCGATATGATGCGCGCCGATGAATTGTATATAAATATCCTGTCTAAAGATACCACCGCCAATAAGCGGAAAGCAAATATCCGCTTATACAAGGAAGTACTGGCATTGCATAAAATAAGCAAGGGTCGGTTTGATAGTAGCTACCGCTATTACGAAGCGCACCCCGTGCTTTTTAAAACATTGATCGACTCGCTGGATGCGTATGCCGGCAGGGAAAAAAGCAAAAGCTATCTCAAGCAATACGGGCAGTCTAAATAGCAATGCGTACTTTTGAGGTACAACGATTGCCACATGAATAAAGTCTTCACAAATGCCGACGCGGCCATTCATGACATACCTGATGGCGCCACCTTAATGCTCGGCGGTTTTGGATTGAATGGAATTCCTGAAAACACGATAGCGGCCCTTGTTAAAAAAGGGATCAAACAACTTACCTGTATCTCCAATAACGCGGGCGTGGATGGTTTTGGATTAGGTATGCTGCTGCAAACCCGGCAGATCAGAAAAATGATCAGCAGTTATGTGGGAGAGAACGCCGAGTTCGAACGCCAGCTGCTGTGCGGAGAACTGGAAGTAGACTTGGTACCGCAGGGAACGCTTGCCACCCGGATACAAATGGCAGGAATGGGAATCCCCGCTTTTTTTACTCCCGCTGGTTATGGAACCGAAATTGCCCAAGGAAAAGAGACCCGTGAATTCAATGGAAAAATGCACCTGATGGAACATGCGCTTCATGCGGATTTCGCCATTGTAAAAGCCTGGAAAGGAGATGCTATGGGTAATCTCGTATTTCGTAAAGCCACCCGTAATTTTTCAACTTCCATGGCCAAAGCTGGAAACATTACCATTGCCGAAGTGGAACACCTGGTGCAACCCGGCGAAATAGATCCCGATGACGTGCATGTTGCGGGTGTGTATGTGCACCGGATTTTTCAGGGAAAGAATTATGAGAAGCGGATAGAGCGGAAGACGGTGAAATTAATTAGTAATGAGTAGTTAGTAATTAGTAATTGAAAGCAAACTTGCCGATTACCAATTAGCATCATTTATTACTGAGTTTTTAATTACTAACTGCCAACGTGTAGTGCTATTTGAGTTAATTAGATGCATCTAGATGCATCGCAGAGAAAGAAGAGTTGAACAACAGGCAGTACGAATTAAAAATAAATAGCTCAAGGAACTTCTTTAGATTATGAGTGCTGTTTCAAATACAAATTCTAATAGCAGAACACTTAGTAATTGAAAGTAAACTTGCGATTACTAATTATCATCATTTATCACTGAGTTCTTAATTACTAACTACTAATTATTAATTACTAATTATTATGCCCTTAGACAAGTTCGGAATCGCAAAGCGCATCGCGCAGGAAATGAAAGACGGGATGTATGTGAACCTGGGTATTGGCATTCCTACCCTGGTATCCAATTATATTCCGGAAGGGATGAGTGTGATCTTTCAGAGCGAAAATGGGATCCTGGGCATGGGGCCTTATCCCGAAGAAGCGGAAGTGGATGCGGACCTGATCAATGCGGGAAAAGAAACCGTTACACTGGTTCCAGGTGGCGCTTTTTTCGACAGCGCCGAAAGTTTTGGGATGATCCGTGCCGGTAAAATAGACCTCACTGTTCTGGGTGCGATGGAAGTGAGCGAGAACGGCGATATCGCCAACTGGAAAATTCCCGGTAAAATGGTAAAAGGCATGGGCGGCGCGATGGACCTGGTAGCCAGTGCCAAAAATATCATTGTTGCCATGATGCATACCAACCCGAAAGGAGAGAGCAAATTATTGTCCGCCTGCAGTTTGCCATTAACGGGTGTGCATTGCGTTAAAAAAGTAGTGACTGAATTGGCGGTGCTGGATATCACACCCGAAGGTTTTGTTTTAAAAGAAAGAGCTCCGGGTGTTACCGTTGAAGAAATTGTAGCGAAAACGGCCGGTAAATTAGTAGTGCCGGATTTTGTGCCGGAAATGGTTTTGTGATTTTTTAATTGCAAACACAAAGCATACAAAGTGCTACAGAGAAAGCAGGTGTTGTTTCAATAAGAGAAAACCAGAGAAAAAGAGTTAAAGAGAACGGCTCTGAGAAAAGAATCCTTGCGCGCCCTTGCGGCCTTGCGTCTTCGCGGTGAAAAAAACTTCAAAACGAGCCCCTGCCTAAATCTGCGGCTAAAAAATATGTCGTTAATTTGCAGCAATTGGTTGTATCAGATCATTCTAATCATTTAAACCCTAACACATGAACACACAAGTTGGTCAACAGGCCCCTGATTTTTCTTTATTCGATTCAGATAAAAACAAAGTATCCCTTGCCGATCAGAAAGGCAGTAATGTAGTGATCTTGTTTTTTCCATTGGCTTTCACCGGCGTTTGTACCGCTGAACTGTGTAATGTGAGAGATAATATTGCTACCTATAATAACACCAATGCGAAAGTATTCGGTATATCGATCGACTCATTGTTTACCCTTGGTAAATTCAAAGCGGAGCAGAACCTGAATTTTCCTTTGCTGAGCGATTTCAATAAAGATGCCGCCAAAGCATTCGGTGTTCTGTATGATACCTTCCCCGCTTTTGAAATGCAGGGTGTAAGTAAGCGCGCCGCTTTTGTGCTGGATAAAGATGGCGTGGTTCGTTATGCAGAGGTTTGTGCCACACCTACCGACCTGCCTGATTTTTCAGCCATCCAGCAAACACTGGCGGAACTCAATTAAAATAGCCTGAAAATAGCTTCCAATGCCCCCGTTTCGGGGGCATTTTTGTTAAAATTGGCGTGAACTTCTTGTTAAAACCGGATAGATTATGGTAATTTGTAGTGATATCTAACCTGATGCAAAAACTATACTTAGTTGGCTTAATGCTTTTTACCCTTGTCATCAACAGCTATGTTGCTGACAATACTGCATTTGGTGACACAGGGGACGGCATTCCCAAGATGGCCCATTTTTATCCCAACCCGGCCACGAGCTATATCAATTTTACGTTCGAGAAAACGATCGACAAAACCTATAGTTTACAGGTATACAATTTCATTGGCCGTAAAATGAATGATATCCGCATCAACGATGCCAAGATCACCATTAACCTGGATGATAATTATTTCCGTGGTCTCTATGTTTACCAGCTCAGGGATCAGAGTGGAAGAATTGTGGAGTCGGGTAAGTTTCAGGTGAATAAGTGATAAGTTTTAGGTGAATCTCCTTGCGGAGATTTTTTTTGCAATTACCCTATTAGCTATCGAAAACTCTCTGTGTAACTCCCAATCTCTGTATCTCTGTGTTGAAAAAATAGCTGGCCTGCTAAATAATATTTTTTCAACACAGAGGCCACGGTGTAAACAGAGTTACACAGAGAATTTTAAAGAACCCCCAACTACCTATCCGTTACTTCCACAATTAAAAACTTCAGGTAATTGGTATTCTCCATTCCCCAGATGATCGGGTGGTCACTGGCCTGCGCCTGGAAACTTACCTGGCGTATTCTTTTACGGGCATCTTTGGCGGCCTCGTAAATGGTTTGTAAAAACTGTTCAGGCGAAACGAGGTTGGTACAACTTGATGTTACCAGGAAACCTCCATTGCGAATCAGTTTCATACCCCGGAGATTGATCTCTTTGTAACCGGTTAATGCTTTCTGAATATTTTCACGGCTCTTGGTAAATGCTGGCGGGTCCAGCATCACCACATCGTATTGTCTTCCGTCTTTGCCCCATTGTTTTAATACATCAAATGCATTCACGGCTTCAAAGCGGCAAATGGAATCGAGGTTATTGAGTACGGCATTTTTATTGGCCTGTGCCACGGCGTTCTCGGATATATCCAATCCCAACACAGACTTTGCACCATACTGCGCTGCATGAATTTCGAATGTACCGGTGTAGGTAAATACGCCCAATACTTCCGCATCTTTTACAATATGCTTTATGGCGCGTCGGTTATCCTGCTGGTCGAGAAAATAGCCGGTCTTTTGTCCATTCTCTATATCTACCAAAAACTGCAAACCATTTTCATTGATCAGCACATTGGTATCGAAGGGTGCTGTAAGAAATCCTTTTTGCTGGGGCAGGCCTTCCAGTTCTCTTACCGGTACATCGTTGCGTTCGTAAATGCCTTTCGGAGAGAAGATATTTTGCAATGCTTTTACAATGGCATCTTTCCATACATCAATACCCAGTGAAAGGGTTTGTATCACAAAATAATCGTTGAACTTATCAATGATCAGTGCCGGCAATTGATCGGCTTCGCCGAAGACCAGCCGGCAATTCTCTGTATAGCCAATTTTCTTTCTGTATTCCCAGGCCTGCAAAATGCGTTTGTGGAAGAACTGTTCATCGATGGTTTCGCCTTTACGGGTAAGTAACCTCACCAGGATCTGCGATTTGGGGTTGATATAACCCCGGCCGGCTATTTTCCCATCTCCATAATATACATCCACAATATCGCCGCCGCTTACCTCGCCTTCGATCCTGTCAACCTCATTTCCATAGATCCAGGGATGACCATTGGCTACCCGGGGGGCGATCTTTTTACGCAAATAGACTTTTGTCATCCAGCAAAGATAGGGGCAGTGCAGGTACGAGGTTGGAAGTACGAAGTACGAGGTGGAAAACGGCCAATTCGTACTTCGTACCTCGTATTTCGTACTTAACCTGCCAATTTTTCTCGTTTCTTTGCCGCGGCAATGTTTTTGACAGTATAGCCACACAACGAATATTTACTATGGAAGAGCAAGAAATGACCCCAAATGCCGAAACTACCGACACACTGAACGGTATGGAAATGAATACTGACGAAAATGCAGCCGGTACCTCGTACCTGAATGAACCGGTTACCGAAGAGAATGCCCTGGAAAAACTGGAGGCGGAACTACAGGAGCAGAAAGACAAATACCTGCGCCTGATGGCAGAATTCGACAATTTTCGTCGCCGTACGGCCAAAGAAAGGCTGGAACTGATGCAGACTGCCGGAAAGGAAGTGATCATATCCCTGCTGGATGTGCTGGACGATTGCGACCGTGCCGAAAAACAATTGCAGGCTTCCGATGATATTGCTTTGCAGAAAGAAGGCATTCAACTGGTGTTTAACAAACTCAGAAGCACACTCAATGGCAAAGGCTTGAAACCGATGGAAAGCATCCATACCGATTTTGATGTTGAAAAACACGAGGCCATTACCGAAATACCTGCTCCTACAGCGAACTTGCAGGGCAAAGTAATTGATGAAGTGGTAAAGGGATATTACCTGAATGATAAACTCATCCGCTTCGCGAAAGTGGTGGTGGGTAAATAAGGTTTCAATCAAAAAAACTATGGACCATGGTTCATAGGCAATGAACAAATACATGGCTACAAAAAGAGATTTTTACGAAATACTGGGTGTAAGCAAATCCGCTACCGCCGATGAGATCAAAAAAGCTTATCGGAAAGTGGCCATGCAGTTTCACCCCGATCGTAACCCCGGTGATAAAGAAGCCGAAGAGAAGTTCAAGGAAGCGGCCGAAGCGTATGAGATATTAAGCGATGCGGATAAAAAAGCCAAGTATGACCGTTATGGACACCAGGCTTTTGGCCCGGGAACATCCGGCGGTCATGGTAATATGAATACCGATGATATCTTCAGCCAGTTCGGCGATATTTTCGGAGACGATATGTTCGGCAGTTTTTTTGGTGGAGGAAGACGCGGTGGCGGCGGTGGACGTGCTTCACGCGGACAAAGGGGCAGCAATCTCCGCATTAAAATGAAGTTGACCTATGAGGAGATAGCGAAGGGCGTTGTAAAAAATGTAAAAGTCAAGAAACATGTACTCTGCACTACTTGCGGTGGCAATGGTGCAAAAGATAAAAATAGTTTGCAAACCTGCGGAACCTGTAACGGAAGCGGCCAGGTAAGAAGGGTAACCAGTACGTTCCTGGGACAAATGCAAACCGTAACAACCTGCCCAACCTGTAATGGCGAAGGCACAACGGTTACGGCCAAATGCGGCAGTTGCAAAGGTGAAGGAAGGGTATACGGAGAAGAAACCATCAGTATAGAAATACCTGCCGGTGTGCAGGAGGGCATGCAGTTAAGCATGAGTGGAAAAGGAAATGCGGGAGAAAGAGGCGGTGCACCTGGTGACCTGATCATTCAGATAGAAGAAGAAGCGCATCCGGAATTACACAGGGATGGACTGAATGTGGCTTACGACCTGCATATCTCCATTCCCGACGCGGTGTTTGGAACACAGGTAGAAGTACCTACCATTGACGGGAGAGCGAAAATTAAAATACCCCCGGGTACACAGAGCGGAAAAATTTTCCGGTTGAAAGGGAAAGGTTTTCCGGAAGTGCAGGGTTATGCAAAAGGTGACCAGTTAATACAGGTAAATGTATGGACACCGCAACACCTGAGTGCCGAAGAAAAAGAAGCACTGGAGAAAATGGATAAGAGCGAAAACTTTAAACCTAATCCGAACAAAGGGGATAAGAGTTTTTTTGACAGGGTGCGGGAGGCGTTTAATTAATATTGAACAGAAGAACAAGGAATATTGAACAGATGAGCAAGGAATATTGAATGATGAAGTAGGGGGCTATTCAAAAAAGAAATAACTGTTGAACGATAGTTAAGTGGAAGGTTTCAATAAGAGGATAAGAGAAAAAGAGTGGAAGAGGAACGACTCCTCTGCTCTTTTTCTCTTATCCTCTTATTGAAACCTTTTTTATTTCGCAAAAGCACCAGATCAATCTTTCTTTTTGCGCTTTGCGGGCTGATATATTTTAACCGCTTTTTCGATTAATGCAAGAAATTCCACTTCGATGGGTTCATTGGAATGAACGGCTGTTCTGGCCAGTTGCCATACATCTTCCGGCAAATAGGGCTTTACAAACTTTGACTGCTTTAATACAGAACCAAACATGGCTAATGCCGCAGCAAAACGGTAACCGGAATCTGCTTTACTGATATCGGTGAGATTGTATGCTGCGGTGAAGACCTGTTTACTGCTTTTTTCGCTGTGGGGTATTTTATACTGCAACGATATGGATGCTAATGGCCGACCCATGTACAGCGAATCATGCTGCAAAGGTTTGATCTCAAAAATAGCCATTAGGGAATGCCCGCTGCCTACTTCACCTCCCTCCAGTTCGCTGGTGCTGTCTTCAACGGCGTTCTTCTTATTGTCAAAACCGATCAGCCGGTATTCCGCTATGGTATGCGGTGCAAAACTGATCTTTAGAAAACTATTATTGGCAACCGCGTACACGGTCTGTGTGAACTCTGTTACCAGCACTTTTTGCGCCTCCTGCAAATTATCTATGTAAGCAAAATTACCATTGCCTTTTTTTGAAAGGGTTTCCAGCTTGCTGTCTTTGTAATTGCCCATGCCCACACCGAGACAGGTGAGATAGATGCCGGATTGTTTGTACCCGGTGATCATATCTTCCAGTTCTTTTTCTGTTGCTTGTCCAACATTGAAATCACCATCTGTTGCCAGTATTACGCGGTTGTTTCCTTTTTTGATGAATGTTTTTTTCGCAAGTTCATAGGCAATGCGGATGGCGCCGGCACCAGGTGTATCGCCACTGGCAACGAGGGAGTCGATCACTTCTTTGATCTTTTTTTTCTGATCACCCCCCGTTGGGGAAAGCGCGATACCCACACTGCCGCCATAGGTTACAATGGTAATGGTATCAACTGCCCTGAGATTATCCGTAAGCAATTTAAAAGCCGATTGCAATAAAGGCAGGCGGTTGGGCTTATCCATTGATCCTGAAATATCAATTAAGAACACAAGGTTGGAAGGCGGGATACTGTCGAGATTAAGTTTGGGGGCATGAATATTCAGAAACAGCAAGCGGTTTTTTGTATCCCATGGGCAGGTAGTTACCTGTGTACGGCAATTGAATTTTTCCTTACTGGTTTCATCTTCGGGTTTGGTAAAATTGAAATAGTTCAGCATCTCTTCAATGCGAACGGCATCAACCGGTACGGTCATCTCATTCCGCAAGAAGCGGCGGATATTGCTGTAAGAAGCTTTGTCTACATTCAATGCAAAACCTGTTTCCGGGTATTTATCCGCATTCACAAATGTGTTCTCCACTTGGTTGGTGTAACTCTCTCCCAATACAGAGAACATACCTGACGATTCTGCTTTGAGATTGGTTGTAACAGAAGATAATTTGTGAGAATACAAATGTGCCGTAGTAGGAAGCATCTTCATCAGCAGGTTCTGAAACCTGCGGGTGTCGATTGTGGTGCGGATACTTTCATAACCATCGAGGTTCAGGGTAATGGTATCGCTGATGAGTGAAGATGAAATACCGAATGTGCCCGCATTGCCACTGTAATAAGGAAAGGCTCCCCTGGAAGACAGTGTTATTCTCACTCCTTCCAGCAAATGCCCGCGCTCATCCCTGATCTCGCCGCGCAGGTAATACTGGCCGTAAGAAGCATGAATGGCAAAGCAGGCTAACAGAACCCAAATGACTTTTTTCATGTCAGCGGGAATTTCTGTTAATATAACGCCGGAAACAGCCTGTTTATGTGCCTTTACCGAGAATTGGCAGAACTTTATGCTTCTTCGTTTAGCTGGTAGAGCTCGCGGATATTCCTTCCGAACCCGTCATAATCCAATCCATAACCCAGTACAAATTTATTGGGAATGGAAAAGCAACAGTAATCAATGGCTACCGGAAACACAGTAGCATCGGGCTTATGCAGCAATACGGCAGTTTTCAGTGATGCGGGCTGCTGGTTACGTAACTGCGGTAAAAATTCATTCATGGTTTTGCCCGTGTCAATAATGTCTTCCAGTATGATCACATGTCTGCCGTTAATATCCGTGTCCAACCCGATAGCGGTAATTACCTGCCCGGTAGATTTGGTTCCTTTGTAAGATGCCAGTTTGATAAAGCAGATCTCTGCTTCAATGCTGAGGTATTTAAAGAGATCTGAGGCGAACATGAAAGAGCCGTTCAGTATGGCAATAAACAAAGGTTTCTTACCGGCATAATCTTTATCCAGCTCAGCAGCCAGGTCTTTTACTTTTTCGAGGATAAGGGCTTCCGGTAAATACGGTACGAATGTTTTATCATGAACGGTAATAACTGACATGTGACTGTTTTATCAATGATGGTTGTAAAATAAGAAAATTATTTTGGTGAGTGGGGCAAGCTGGCCGTTGTTGCCGCATTGCGTAGAAACAGTTTGTTTCCTTTTACAGGTGCTGTTCCTTTGGAAAGATGGTTATACTCCAGCAAACTTTCTAAGCGCACACCTTCTAGCTGGCTGATATCGTATAAGCTTTCTCCTTCGACCACTACATGAAAATCAGAAGCGCCTTTTTTCGGTTTTCTTTCAATGAAGAGCAGCCTGTCTGTATCAAGTACATCCATTTCTTTCAGTTCATTGAATTCGATCAGCCTGCTTAGCGGGATATCGTATTGATTGGCCAATGACAACAGGGAAACTCCTTCCAGTGCATACATCACTCTGGTATGGTTGATGCTGAAAATACCAGCGGGATAATTGTTTGTTTTTTTCACTTTCACGGCAGCAGTTACTTCTGTGGCAATAGGTTCTTCTTTTGCGGCTGCTTCTTTAATGATCCTATCGTCGGGTGTTGGTAAAACGGTCTCCGGTTGTTTTGCTACAGGTTCGGGAACGATGGCTGTTGTTGTATTTACCAGCGGCTGCGTTGCGGCCGGTGACTGTAACCGGGCAATGGCATCCAGGCTGTATTGCTGCAGGTTGTAATCATGGATCACTTTCAATAATTTCTGCGGGTAGGTAGGACTGGTTGCATACCCTGCTTTTTTTAAACCGGTTGCCCATCCTTCATAATCCGTTGGATCGAGTTTGAAAAGAAACGCGTAATTGGGACGGTTCTTTAAGAAATCAGAATGGTCCTTATAAGAATCTTCTACGGATGAATATACCCGGAAGCATTCTCCTTTTTCATCATCATCATGGTAGGTTTTGGCGCCTGTCCATTCGGTTTTGCATTTGATCCCGAAATGGTTATTGGATACTTTGGCGAGGTTGCTTTCTCCCGATTGAGATTCAAGTATGCCCTGGGCCAGTGTAATACAGGCAGGTACGCCGCTGCGCATCATTTCAGTGATGGCCAGCTCCTTGTATGTATGGATATAGGCTTCCGCTTTTTCTTTTTGCGCCTGAACAGCCAAAGAAAGCAGCAAGCCAATAAATACGATTCCTTTTTTCATCAGATTTTCTTTTTAATCATCATTACACCATCCCTGATGGTTACCAGTACCTGCTCGGTTCTGGCATCGTTTTGTATATGTTCGTTAAAAGCCTGTATGGCTTTTGCATTTTTTCCACTGATGGGATCTTCCAGTACCTGGCCATGAAACAGCACATTGTCGGCCAGTATCAATCCGCCGGGCCGCAGCATCGGAACCACCAGCTCGTAATAATCTATATAACTCGGTTTATCGGCATCAATAAAAACCAGGTCCCATGATCTCTGCAATGTGGGAATGATCTCTTTTGCATTACCGATGTGCAAATGTATCTGATCCTTTTTAGCCGACCTGTTGAAATTCGCCTGCGATGTAGCTGCATCTTCCTCCCTCAGTTCTATGGTATGCAGTTCACCGCCGGGTATCAGCCCTTCCGCCAGGCACAGGGCGCTATATCCTGTGAATGTTCCTATCTCTAAAACGTAGCTGGGTTGCAGAATCGTACTTATGAATGAAAGAAATCTTCCCTGCACATGGCCGCTGAGCATGTGCCACTGCGGATGGTGCTGCATGGTATGCCTGTTGATCTCCTGCAGCAAGGCATCTTCCGGAGAGGTAAAATGGGCCGCGTAGGCTTCTGCAAGGGGGAGAATCAGGTCCATTTGCAAATATAGCGGCTGGGGGTAAAAGGGGAGGGTTAAAAGGGTTAAAATAGTTAAAAAGGTTAAAGGGGTTAAAATAGTTAAACTGGGAAATACTTCCTTTAACTATTTTAACCCCTTTAACCCTTTTAACTTCTTTAATCTTATAACAAGAACTACCTCACCGCCGCCGCATCAGCCGGTTTCGACACCAGCCATAGCCCGATAAAAGTGATCAGGCCATTTATGATGAGCAGTTCCAGTCCCAGTTCAAAGGAACCGAACAGTTGTTTCTGGAAACGGTCAAGTATAAAACAGATAATGGGTGATGCGATACATACAAAGGGAACGAGTTTGTCTTTTACGTTCCGTTTCATCAGGATACCAAAAGTAAAGAGGCCGAGCAATGGTCCGTAGGTGAAAGTGGCCACTTTCAGCAGGAGACCGATCATGCTTGGATCATCGATCCATTTAAACATCATAACAAACAAAAGAAAAATTACTGCGAACGAAAGGTGTACACGCTGGCGCATTTTTTTCTTTTGTGCATCTGACAGATCGGGCCTTCGCTGCATACCAATAATGTCAATACAAAAGGTAGAGGTTAATGCGGTAATGGCACCATCCGCACTCGGAAACAGGGCCGAGATCAGCGCAATGATAAAGATCACCGATACAAATGGCGGCATATGCTGCAATGCGATGGTAGGGAATAATTTATCACCTGTAACCGGCAGGTTCAGTTGTGATGCATAGAGGTATAACAATCCGCCGAGGAATAAAAAGATCAGGATCACGACCATCAAGACCACCGACATGGATAATACATTCTTCTGCGAATCTTTCAGATTTTTTACAGAAATGTTTTTCTGCATCATTTCCTGGTCCATACCCGTCATGGTAACAGTGATGAACGCTCCTGCCAAGATCTGTTTCACAAAGAAAAGTTTGCTGTTGGGATCGGTAAAGAAAATTTTAGAGTAGCCTTTTTCACCCATGGCCTGCAGGCTTTCGCCAAGACTCATGTGCATGTTGCTGAGAATATAGATCACACAAATAACCAGGCCCAGTAACATGCAGGTGGTTTGTAAAGTATCGGTCCATACAATGGTTTTTACACCGCCTTCATACGTGTACAATAAGATCATCACAAGTATGATCAAAGTAGTGGCCCAGAAGGGAACGTGGAAACTGTTCAGTATCGCTTCCTGCAGAATATTTACCACGAGGTAAAGCCTGGCAGTGGCGCCGAGGATCCTGGACAGGATAAAAAATCCCGCACCGGTTTTATAGGAAGTAAAACCCAAACGATTGTGCAGGTAATGATAAATGGAAGTAAGGTTAAGCTTGTAATACAAGGGCAGCAATACAAAGGCGATGACCACATACCCGATCAGGTAACCGAGTGTGATCTGGAAATAGGCAAAGGATTCTCTTGCAACGGCACCGGGTACGCTTACAAACGTTACCCCGCTTAGCGAAGTACCCACCATGCCAAAAGCCACCAGCATCCAGTTACTGCTTTTGTTACCAATAAAAAAAGAATCGTTGGTGCTGTTCTTGCCGGTATACCAGGCAACGGTAAGCAGGATCAGGAAGTAAGCAATCACAAAAGAAAACAGGAGTAATGGAGACATAGGGGGTTATTAAACCGTTAATGAATAGAGCCTGAAAAGTAGTAAAAAATATTTAACCTAATTTTCCGGCCGTAAAACAGACTTATGCCCGTACAAAGTATTGCCGTTTTTTGTGGTTCAAAACCGGGAACAGATGATCAGTATGCTGCAGATGCATGCATGCTGGGGAAATGGATGGCCGATAATGATAAAGTGCTGGTTTATGGCGGCGGAAACAAAGGATTGATGGGTGCCGTGGCCAATACCGTGATGGATAACGGTGGCAAAGTGATCGGGGTGATCCCGAAATTTTTACTTGAATGGGAAGCGCAGCATGAGGGCATTACTGAGTTGCGTGTAGTGGAAGATATGCACGTACGGAAAAAAATGATGTACGAATTATGCGATGCCGCCATTGTACTGGCAGGGGGTAACGGAACACTGGATGAATTGTTCGAGATGCTTACCTGGAATAACCTGAACATCCATAATAAGAAAATCATACTGCTGAACACGACGGGATTCTATACGCATCTCATTGCGCACATTGATGTGATGGCAAAGCAGGGATTCCTGTATGGCGACTGGCACGAAAGATTAATTGTGTGTAATACCCCCGCAGAAGCTATCGCCGCCTTGGCTTAAGGTACATGGCAAAACCTGCCCTGAACACCGGAAGCGGATCGTTGGTGTACAGGTCGCGGTAAGGCGAATTGCGGTTTTGAAGAATATCGATCATCAGGGTCAGATAAGAATACTGGCTGCCGATGATGCGGGTACCATAACCAACACCCACGAGAAAGCTGCCCACATTGTTATGGAAAGTGCCTGATATGCCGGTGTTCACATCTTTCTGGTGAGAGCTAGTCCAGTTGTATTCCGGTTGTGCCTGCAGGTATAAAAAATTAAGAGGCCATACCCTGACATATGGACCGCCGCCATAAGAAAAATTGCGGAACTGAGTACTTCCCCCAAAATCATAGGCGTTCTGTGAGAAATAACTGAGGTTGAATCCCATGCCACCATCCAGCCATTTGGTAATACTGTATCCGATCTCGGGGTTCAGACCGGCATTGAAAGAATGGTTGCCAAAACCCAGGTTCAGTCCTGTACCCAGGTAAATGTTTTCTTTTTTGAATTTGCCGGTGGATTCGGTTTCCTCATTCTGTTGGGCAAATCCAGGCAGGCCAATCAATACTATACCAATGCAGAAAAGCAGTTTCAGGTTCTTCATAGCCAACATTTGTGCAAACCTACAGATTTAAGCAGGCATACAATTTTTTTGTTATTTAAAATATTGTTAGGGTCGCGTTAACAAAAAATATCCGTGCCACCATTTCTGCTGAAATCCATACCCCACAGGCGCTCAGAGCTAATAACGGTTTTTATACCCCATAGATTGGGAAACAAAGCATATTTTTTTTCTAATTCTTTCAATAGATACGATGAGGCGGTGATCTGTGTTTGAAAGGGATGTGATTTCTTTCGAGATTCTCCAATCTTTTACCTGATACTGCAATATTTATTTATGTGTACCGCATACACGTAAAATGCATTGAAAGCGAGAAACGATTACTTTTGCCTTTTAACTAACGATTGTTCGTTTATGATTGTGCCAACCATTATGATTCCAGAAAAACAATTGCGAAAGCTGGGCCTGTCCGCCAACATTGGTATTCATTACCAGTTAACCCCATCAGAATTAACAGAGCAAACCGTTTTGCGCGGGCAAGGTGTATTAAATAACACGGGTGCTTTGTGTATTCAAACCGGTGAATTTACCGGCCGGTGCCCGAAAGACAAATTCATTGTAAAAGATGCGATCACAGAAAATTCAATTGACTGGAATAATTTTAATATCCCGATCGATGATAAATATTTTCACCAGCTGCGTGAAAAAATGCTGGCTTACCTCGGTACCAAAGACGAAGTATGGGTTCGCGATGCGTATGCCTGTGCCGATCCATCTTACCGTCTCAATATTCGTGTGATCAACGAAAACGCATGGAGCAACCTGTTCGCGTATAATATGTTCCTGCGCCCGACAGACAATGAACTGGAAAATTTTGAACCGGAATGGCATATCATACAGGCACCGGGTTTTAAAGCAGACCCGGCTGTTGATGGTACTCGACAACACAATTTTGCGGTACTTTCTTTTACACATAAAACCATTTTGATTGGTGGCACCGGTTATACGGGTGAGATGAAAAAAGGAATTTTCAGCGTTCTCAATTATATCCTTCCGCATAACAGGCAGGTGTTGAGTATGCACTGCAGTGCCAATATGGGAAAGGAAGGAGATGTAGCGGTATTTTTTGGACTGAGCGGAACCGGTAAAACCACCCTTAGCGCCGATCCCAACCGCAAACTGATCGGTGATGATGAGCATGGCTGGACCAACGATGCCGTTTTCAATTTTGAAGGTGGTTGTTATGCCAAAACCATTGACCTGAGTGAAGAGAAAGAACCGGAAATTTTTCATGCCATCAAACCAGGTGCATTGGTAGAGAACATACAGTTTTACCCCGGCACCCAGCAGATCGATTTCAGCAGCAAAACCATTACAGAGAATACCAGGGTAAGTTACCCGTTGGATTATATCAGCAATGCGCTGGAACCCAGTATTGGGGGGCTTCCCAAAAACATATTCTTTTTAACCTGCGATGCGTATGGTGTGTTACCTCCTGTGAGTAAATTAACCCCGGGTCAGGCCATGTACCAGTTTATCAGCGGGTATACGGCTAAAGTAGCGGGTACCGAGGCTGGGGTTACTGAACCCAAATCTACTTTCAGCGCCTGCTTTGGAGCGCCCTTCCTGCCATTGCACCCGGGTAAATATGCCGAGATGCTGGGGCAGAAGATGAAAGAGCACAAAGTGAATGTATGGATGATCAATACCGGTTGGACCGGAGGTCCATACGGCATTGGTAATCGTATGAAACTCAGCTATACACGTGCGATGATCACTGCCGCGCTGGAAGGCCGCCTGGATGGGGTTGCGTATGAAGAACATCCGGTATTTGGTATGTTGGTACCTACCAGTTGTCCAGGCGTTCCAACAGAAATTTTAAATCCACGCAGCACTTGGGCCGATCCGGTTGCCTATGATGCCAAATCCACGGGCCTGGCAACAGAGTTTGTCAAAAACTTTGAAAAGTATGCTTCCGGCGTTTCCGAGGAAATTTTGAAGGCCGCACCCAAACACTAACTGCTTATTCGTCCCGGTTTTACCGGGGCAAAATGGTCTCTTCGATTGCTTGTCTGTTACAAGAAACGCCACCGTAAAAGGTGGCGTTTTCTTTTTGAATTACGAATATCGAACAAGGAATTTTGAATGTTGAAGTAGAATGGTTTTTATTATTCGAAATTCAACATTCCTTGTTCAATATTCGATATTCCTCTGTTAGAATAACCCAAACAAAGTACTATCTACTTTGCTAATGATCTCTCCGAAATGTTCGTCTGCTTCGGCAAATTTATTCTTATCGCAATCAATGATCAGTAGGGGACCTTCTTTGTATCCGTCGATCCATTTGTTGTAATATTCATTGAGGCGTTTGAGGTAATCGAGACGGATATTTTCTTCGTATTCTCTTCCTCTTTTCTGGATCTGGGCAACCAGTGTGGGTACGGATGCTTTCAGGTAGATCAGCAGGTCAGGCGGCTGTACCATGGTTTTTAATGTCTGGAAGAAAAGATAATAGTTGTCGAAATCGCGCTTGCTCATCAATCCCATTTCATGCAGGTTGGGCGCAAAGATGTTGGCATCTTCATAAATGGTTCGGTCCTGTATCACGGTTTCTGTTCCATGATGTATTTCGAGTAACTGGTTCAGGCGGCTGTTCAGGAAAAAAATCTGTAGGTTAAAACTCCAGCGTGGCATATCCTCATAAAAATCCATGAGGTAAGGGTTGTGGTCCACATCTTCAAACTGGGGTATCCAACGGTAATGCTTGCTCAACATTTCTGTCAACGTGGTTTTTCCGGCGCCAATATTGCCGGCCACAGCGATGTGTTTTGGTTTTTTTGCTTTTGCCATAAGAATGAAAGTACGAAATACGCTGTTCGAAGTATGAAGTGAATGGATATTTTTTTGGGGGAGGGCAGTCGATGGTCACCGATGACCGACGACTGTTTTACTGTGGTCTGTCGTCGGTCGACCGTCGTCTAAATATAATTCATCCCAACTGCCTGTCTTACCAGTTTAAGGGTTTCGGAGGCGCTGGAACGGGCCTTGTCCGCCCCCTGGCGGATGATCTTAGCCAGCAATTCTTTGTTGTTCTGTATATCGGCCGCTTTTTCGCGGATGGGTTTGATGAACAGGGCCATGTCTTCGGCCAGTTGCTTTTTCATATCGCCATAGCGGATAATGCAGTTGCCGATGCTGCTGGCAGCAAAATCATGTTCAAACTTCTGAAGCGTATCAGGCGTACTTACCAGGCCCATCAGGGTAAACAGGTTCTGTATATAATCCGGTTTTGCTGAATTGGTTTCGGCCGGACCCTGGTCGGTCTTGGCTTTCATGATCTTTTTGCGGATGCTTTCATCATCGTCGGCCAGGTAAAGTGTTGCCAGCTGGTTCTCGCTTTTGCTCATCTTGCCGGTTCCGTCCAGGCTCATGATACGAACCAGTTCGCCGCCATAATTAAATGCATAGGGCAGGGGCAATACATCGCCATAGCGATAATTGAACCTTTCCGCAAAATTGCGGGCCATTTCAAGGTGTTGTTCCTGGTCTTTACCCACAGGTACTTTTACGGCACGGTGAATTAAGATATCGGCAGCTTGTAATACCGGGTAAGTGAGCAAGCCGGCATTTACATTTTCGGGCTGTAACCTTACTTTCTCTTTAAAGGTTACGGTTTTTTCCAGCTCACCTTTGTAGGCAAGCATATTTAAATAGAGATAGAGTTCGGCAATTTCCGGAACATCGCTTTGTATGTAAAGGGCCACTTTGGCAGGATCCAGTCCGCAGGCAATGTTCTCGGCAATTACGCGGTGTACGCTGTTCTGCAGTTCTTTGGTATCGGGGTGTGTGGTTAAACTATGCCAGTTGGCTACAAAAAAATAACAGTGATAATCATCCTGCATCCGCACATAATTCCGCATCGCACCGAAATAATTACCCAGGTGTAAAAAACCGGTAGGACGAATGCCACTTAGCACAACCTCTTTTTCCATGAGGCGAAGATAATATTAGTGAATGGTGAATGGTGAATGGTGAATGGATTTTTTTAGATTGGGAACTGATGCGAGATATGGAACGAAATATGGATTTGTGTAAGGATATTTGTTTCAATTAGCGGATTAGTGGATTAGCGAATTAAAGAGAATGCTTTAATT
>JAZJYJ010000040.1:0-34972 GCA_040390405.1 Bacteroidota bacterium | reverse complement strand
TGGGTGAACTGTGGGTGAAGTGTGGGTGAACTGTGGGCTTAATACGGCCCAAACGGGAACCAGACCCGGCTAACCCAGGGCTGTTGTATGCGGAAGACAGGGCTGATTTTTTGTTTTTTAGAAATAACAAAGCCAACAGGTTAAATCAGATAACAAATCCCAGGTTACCCAAACCCGCATGGCAGATCCTCAGTGAACAGTTGTTTTGCTAAGAGAAATCCTCATGCTATCGATAACCAACCTGTTATCAATAACAATTCAATACAGCACCATACCACCCTCCTTCCAACAAATCAACCATTCTGATGATGATACTTTGTACAACAACTGATTAGGCGCATGCTTTGGGCTGAAAGCCACTAGATTCGGGCTTTCAGCCTGTTTTTTGTCTGTATATACCGGTAAACCCATGGCCATAAGAACAAATGAACAATGCGATTTCCAGAACATTTTATACTAAGTTGTTGGATAACCATCGCTTATTAATTGTTGTACACAGATTTTTCAACCTGCCTTAACCAGGCCAATAGGTTAACATGGTAAAAAACAGGCATAGACATGGGAAATCCAAAGAACGGATGAGTCGGGGCTAGAATACCCAATAAAGCCGTTTGTGCCGGGAACGATTGCGTAGAAATTTGTTTTCTCTTTTCAAAATTCAGCGAAATTGGCATTGGAAACCCGATTGCAACCATTTTCGAAGCATAAATAGCTGAATGAGACCACAACTTCTCAAAGTTTCGAAAGAACCCCGCCATTCCTTCAGTGTCCGCCAGGACCTGGTTCCCTATGTTAATAACAGGTGGCATTATCATGTAGAAGTTGAATTGATTCACTTTAAAAAAGGCGAAGGCACACAGTTCATCGGTGATAATATTCGTCGTTTTAAGGCCGGGGATGTAGTCCTGGTTGGTTCTGGCCTCCCTCATTACTGGCGTTTTGATGACAGCTATTTCCAGGAAAGTACCCGCACCCATGCCGATGTAAGGGTGGCTCATTTCTGCGAAGATTTCTGGGGCGCCCAGTTTTTACAGTTGCCTGAAAACCTGAATCTGAAATGCGTTCTTGAAAAAGCCAAAAGAGGCGTACAGGTAAGTGGTAAGACCCGGCAGAAAGTTGCCGAACTGCTGGAAAACCTTCTTCACAATGATGGCTCACACCGTATTACGCTTCTGATAGAGGCTTTGTCTACCGTTGCTGACTGTAAGCAGTTAGAAACCCTATCTTCTATTGGCTTTAAACATGATTTTGTTGAGGCGGAGAATGACCGTGTAAATGCCATTTACGATTATAGCCTGAAAAACTTTAAACGCACCATACAGCTGGAAGAAATTGCGGCAATCGCCAATATCAGTCCCAATTCCTTCTGCCGGTATTTTAAATCAAGGACCCGGAAAACCTATTCCCAATTCCTGATAGAGATCAGGGTGGGTCATGCCTGCAAACTCCTGATCGAAAATAACCTGAGCATCAAACAGCTTTGCTATGAAAGCGGTTTTAATAATTTTACCAGTTTTCATAAATACTTCAAACTCATCACCGGCAAAAGCCCGCTTTGTTACCAGAAGGAATTTATTGATAAATAAGCTATGCCCCATGTCAAAATAGCTGAATACTAAGACAACCCAAACCGGCCAAATCAGGTTGCGATCATCTTTCTTTGTATGGAACGTTATTATGTCTATATGAAAAGAGTTGTTATTCTTTACGCCTGTCTTCTATTCTTTTCTACACTATCTGCCCAATCCAAAAAAACAATCCTGGTCGAAACCAGGCATAGCAGCCTGGTTTTTACAATCGGCGCTAACCAACGGTTAAGCCAGCATTATTTCGGTAAGCGCCTGGTCAATCCTGCGGAGTATGATCTGATCAAAACATCGCATGATGCATATCCTACCGCCGGAATGGATCATCAATTCGAGCCTGCCATCCGGGTAGTTCATGCAGATGGCAATCCTTCGTTGGATCTTTTGTTTGTAAAAGAAACACAGCAGAAAATAGACGACAACACCATTATTACAGATATCACCTTGAAAGATCCTGTGTATCCTGTTGAAGTAACCCTTCATTTCTCTGCTTATTTTAATGAGGATATTATCAAAAGCAGCATGGATATCTCCCACAAAGAAAACAAACCCATAACACTCACCAATTATGCCTCATCCTGTTTACAGTTTGATGCGGATAAATATTGGCTCACCCAATTTCATGGCGACTGGGCGCACGAAATGCAAATGCAGGAAACGGAATTAACCAGTGGCATCAAGATCATCGACAGTAAACTCGGTTCACGGGCCAATTTTTACCAGTCGCCCATGTTCTTTTTATCCCTGAATGAACGATCCAATGAAACCAATGGAGAACTGATCGCGGGCACTTTGGCATGGACAGGCAATTTTCAATTTCTTTTTGAGATAGATCCGCGCAATTCAGTAAGGGTATTGTCGGGCATGAATCCCTATGCGAGTGATTATAAGCTGCAACCCGATAAAAAATTCTCAACACCTGAATTCATTTTTACTTACAGCAATGAAGGCAAAGGGTTGGCAAGCCGTAACATACATCGCTGGGCAAGAGCATATGCAGTACTCGATGGCAATAGATCCAGGCTTACTTTATTAAACAACTGGGAAGCAACACATACCAGTTTCAATGAAGAGAAACTGGTTGAGTTGTTTGATGGTGCCAACAAATTAGGGGTTGATCTATTTTTACTGGATGATGGCTGGTTTGGTAATAAATACCCGAGAGACAATGACAAAGCCGGGTTGGGCGACTGGCAGGAAGACAAAACAAAACTGCCCAATGGTCTTGGCTATCTTGTAAAAGAAGCGGATAAGAAAGGGATCAAATTCGGGATATGGCTGGAGCCGGAAATGGTGAACCCGAAAAGTGAATTGTATGAGAAGCATCCTGACTGGATCCTGAAACTACCCAACCGGGATGAGAACTATGGAAGGAACCAGTTGGTACTTGACCTGATCAATCCACAAGTACAGGATTTCATCTATCAACTCGTGGATGATATGCTGACCCGGAACCCGGGACTTGCCTATATTAAATGGGACTGTAACCGCGCCATGAGTAATACGTATTCTCCTTACCTGAAAGAAAATCAATCGGCATTGTTTATTGAATATACCAGGAGTTTTTATAAAGTATTGGAACGATTGCGTGTAAAATATCCGCATCTGCCTATTATGTTATGCTCGGGTGGCGGTGGTAGAACAGATTACGGCGCGCTGAAATATTTTACTGAATTTTGGCCTAGCGATAATACGGATGGATTTGAAAGGGTATTTATTCAGTGGGGCTATTCCTATTTTTTCCCTTCCAATACCATCTCTGCGCATATTACCAGCTGGGGTAAACAATCCCTTAAGTTCAGAACCGATGTAGCCATGATGGATAAGATGGGCTATGATATTAAAGTAAGCAATTTAACCTTGCAGGAGATCCAGTTCAGCAACCAGGCTGTACATACCTATAAAAAGATCAATGATATTGTATGGTTTGGTAATTTGTACCGATTGGTTTCTCCTTATGAAGAGAACAGGGCTGTATTGATGTATGTGAATGATAACAAATCAAAAGCCGTACTTTACAATTACCTGCTGAATGCCCGGTACAAAGAAATGTTTGGCCGGGTAAAACTGCAGGGATTGGACCCGCAGAAAAAATACCGGGTAAAAGAGATCAATCTTTTCCCGGATACAAAATCACTAAATGCCGACAATGACAAAGTATTGAGTGGTGATTATTTAATGAATACCGGTTTGAATCTTACACCGGGCAAACTGGTTCCGGTAAGCAGTAATATTTTTGAACTCATAGAGGAATAAAAATTACGTAGTATGTTATTAGTTTTACAGACGCCGGATTGTTGTTATAGCAAGTATGCATTTCAATAAGAGGGGAAGAGAAAAAGAGTGTAGCAAGAGAGAATGCATCCTTAACTCTTTTTCTCCTGTCCTGCTCTTATTGAACCTTGTTAAAAAAAATCCCGGTAGCGTTAATTTGAATTAATCGAATGTTCAATTGCTCAACACGTTAAAATGTACCATATGAAAAAAAATATTGTTCTTTTTTTTGTTCTTACTACATGTATGACACATGCATTGAAAGCACAAACTGTTACCCTCGACTATTACTTCAACAACGAGTATAAAAAGAACGCGGCCGGTGAGATGGTTCGTTTTCATTATACCTGGGAAGACAAAGCCAGCAGTGGGTTTTCCGTATGGGGAGAGGTTTTTAAAAAGAACGGCTGTACCATAAAAAGTCTGGAAACCGCACCGACAGCTGATCGTTTAAAAGGAACAGATGTGTACATTATTGTTGATCCGGATACTAAAAAAGAAACGGCCAACCCACATTTTATAGAAGAAGCTGACATCAAAGCCATTACTGATTGGGTAAGTAAAGGCGGTGTATTGGTAATGATGGCCAATGACAGCGCCAATGTGGAACTCCCTCACTTCAACCAGCTTGCCGCAAAATTTGGCATTCATTTTAATGATGATATCCGCAACCGCGTTACAGGAAACCAGTTTGATATGGGTGCTTTTATGGTACCGGCGAATGATCCTATTTTAAAAACAGCCAAGAAGATTTACATGAAAGAATTGTGTACACTGGGTTTATCAGGTATTGCAAAACCCCTATTTACAGACAAAGGTGACGTGATCTTTGCAACGGCCAAATATGGCAAAGGAACCGTTTTTGCAGTGGGTGATCCCTGGATATACAACGAGTATTGTAATGGCAGGTTAACAGCAGATTTTGACAACGATAAAGCGGCGGATGATCTGACTAAATGGTTAATGCAACAGGTCCCTGTTAAGAAATGATTCTTTTTAGCCGCAGATTCGCAGATTTCATCTGTGCAAATCTGTGAATCTGTGGCTAAAAAACATACTTATGCATAACATGTTCTGTTATTAAATTCCTTTCTGTTTCTCTGAATCTTTATGAACAAAAAGTCATTTCACGCAAAGGAGCTAAGTTAGCAAAGAAGCAAAGAAAGATAGCCACTGATACAAAACTTTGCGGCTTTGCAATCTTTGCTCCTTTGCGTGAAATGATTTTCCCCTCTACTAATTTTTCCCGGCAATGGCCAGCGCCTTCAGCAATTGGCTATCGGTATGGCGGATAAAATCCTGGATGGTCGGATACACGGGATAGTCAGGCATCACGCTATTGCCTTTATTGGCATCCTGTTTAACGGCCGATGTGTATTTAACAAGCGGAACCCTGCAAGTAAGTTGGCTATTGGGCAGAACAACATTCGCTTCATTGCCAGAAGTATTGCCAAAATAACCGCCTCCCACTTCTTCTCCAATAAACACAGCTCTTTTTTCACTTCTTGCTATGGCTGAAAATTCAGCGCTGGCAGAAAAGCTCCGTCCGTTTGCGAGAACAAATACCTTGCCTGTAAAATTGTTGGGCCGGGGCTGCTGCAATTTCAGGTTGGCATGGTCATCAGCAGCTAATAATTGGCCATTCACTGTTTCCAGGGATGAATAATACATAAAAGGTTTTGAGGTAAGATAGGCATACAGCAATGCGCCATTCCCGTCGTTGCCTCCCTGGTTACCACGAATATCAATCAATAATTTTTGAACTTTTTTATCACGCAAGTCGTCAAAAGCAGAATCCATGAAACGGCCAAATTCCTCACCCGTCTGCTGCAGAAAGCCATTGAAAAAAGTCTGAACGGTCAGTACCGCTACACCATTGGATGGATAACCTAATTGCAGGTACCGTGCAGGACGCTGAAACGGTGGCGGACAATTAATATTTTTGAATACATCTGCTTTAAGTGTTGTTGATCCGGTTTTGCCAATACTGCTTTTGTAAGTAATATTGAACTCAGCAGCATTTCCATAAACCAGGTTATACAATAAGGGAAAGCTTTCATTGATCTCCCAGTTTTTACGCGAAGTTATTCCTGCGTCTGAAGGAATATAAGTAAACAGGCGTTGTACAATTTGCTCAATTGTATGGCCATTGATGGTAAGCAGTTCAGCTCCGGTCAACGTAGTATCCTGGTTACAACAATACACAAATACACGGTTATTGATAAACATAACCATGGCAGGAAGGATCTTTTCATGGCTTATCACTTCGTTTATTACGGGCCGCGGCATTTTACTGTTACTATGCCCGTCTTTCATCGCTGCGATTGCAAAATTGGTCAGCATAAAAAACTGCGTCACGGTCATGCTATCATGAATGGAAGCATAACAACTGTCGAACAGTTTATCCATCATCGGTTTTGTCTGGTAACGATAAATGCCCGGATGAATTTTCTGAAGTGTATCGCGCAGTAACCGGAAATCAGTATGCAAAGCGTCTGCTGGAATTTTTTGTGGCCGATACGCATCAGCTTGTGCAATACAAAGTGTAACCGGGCTGCATAGGCATGCAAGCAGAACTACCTTTTTTAATAAGTACATACAGTGTTGTTGTAAATAGGTTATAAAATTGGTAGAAGGTGGGATGTTTGTTAAAGATAAAACATTTAAATGACCTCTGCAAAATGTATTCCTGACAGCGGGATCAGGTAACCGATCTCTACAACTTACCTATCTCATTCCCTCAAAGGTGTAAGCCAACAAAAAAGGAAACATAAAAACGTTTCCTCAATCCCGATCCGGGAAAATTAATCTCGAACACCTATGTCATCATATCCCCTCCAGCACAATTTGTCGCCCCCGCATAGCATTCCCTATAAACCCCATTTACTTTATTTACCTAATCCCTCCCCTATCCCCTCAACCCATACTTATCAATCAACGGCTGCCTTTTCTCACCAAACGTAGTAACCCCAAACCTTTTATCAAGATCTGCTAAGCGTTTGGCTATTTGCGGATCTGCCGGTGTCAGGTGCTGTTTCATCATATCGGGAAATATCTGGTGAAAGAGTTCTTCCAGAAAGTCTTCGAAGTTCTGGTTAAAATACATATCGATAAAACGCAACGGTTTGTCAGACCCGTTCCAAAAAGTATGTTCAATTTTTCGCGGCCGTAAATGCCAGCCACCTGCCTGTATTTCATCTACTTTACCATCCACTATCACCGTGGCTGTTCCTTCCAGTACCAACATGATCTCGTCAAGTGCATCGTGCATGTGCGGGGCAGGCCCCATTTGCTTTGGCGCTACAGCTGTTTCAACACATGAATATTGCTGGTTGGTTTGTGTACTCCTCACCCAGGTGCGGACCGCAATCCCACCAGGTCCCGGTTCCAGCGGACTTTGTGGTGGAAGATAAAAGGGCGTAAGCATTTTCAATGCCGCTGGTTCATTTCCCTTTGGGGATGGTTGCTGGCAGGAAGTAAAGGGAACCAGTGCGGCGCCTCCTGTTAATAATGCCAGTTTTTGAACCAGGTCACGACGCGAAAAAGTCAGGTTGTTTTCCATAGGTTTTATTGGTTTACCCACAAATTACGGGAACAGGCTGGCCAAACTCCGCTACTTACCAAAAGGTAATTAGCTTACATTTAGGTAATACAATTCAACCTATGGATACAAACGAACTTTATGCCGGTTGCCCAGTACAACATTCGCTTCAATACCTGGGTGGAAAATGGCAGATCGCCATTTTGTATAACCTGAAAAATAAACCTTCCCGGTTTGCTGAGCTGAAAAAAATGTTACCAGGTCTCAGTGAGAAAGTACTTACACAGGAACTACGCTTTTTTGAAAAAGCCGGGATCGTTCAACGGGAAGTGTTTGCCTCTATCCCTCCAAAAGTAGCTTATAGTTTAACGGCCCAGGGCTTAACACTGATCCCGGTTATTGAAAAAATCATACAATGGGGTTATTATCACTTACGGGAGGAAAAGATTACCAGGGAAATGTTTTCAACCCCTGTATCGGTGATAGATGAAATAGAAGAAATCCATTGATTTTCAATGCTGTAGCAACAAGCTACCTGGTAGGACATGCCACTGATATCTTGTAGATGTTCTGTAGACCTCCCCTAAATAACCCATAGATGTCCCGTAAATGACCCGTAGATATCCCGTAGATATCCCGTAGATATCCCGTGTCAAACCGCTGCCTCATCCGATGCTCATCCGATACAGATCCCCACATCTTCCTCTCAACATCCTATCCACCTCCTATGCTGATCCTATCCTGCCCCTATGTTCCTGTACCCTTTAGCCGTTGTTGGTCTTTAGCCATTGTTGGTCGCCGACCAACAACCTTCCTTTCTTTCAAATTCAAAGACTATTGGTGACAACACCAACAATAGCGGAAGACGACCAACAATGGCGGAGCCGATTATATTCAATCAATCTTACAAAGGCTTTATCCAGATTGATTGACCTCCTGAAGCCATCAATTTTGCATCCAGCACAGTAGATGCATCTACAGTGATCCTTTTGATTGACATCTTTGTGCGGACTTTTGAGCCGGGATCATCGTAATAAATACTTGCCTGGTATTTTTTTCCCGGTTCCAAAAAGGCTAAGGCTATTTTCAACTCACGTGCATCATTATTCGTAATGGTTCCTACAAACCATTCATCTTTTTTACGGCGCGCTACAGTAATGTATTGACCGATCTCTCCCTCCAATACTTTGGTATCATCCCATACGGTTGAGAGTTTATCGAAATATTCCAGTTCTGGCTCGTCCTGCGAGTCGGAAGGTTTATCATACCAGTACATGAATTGTAACGGACTGTAATAAATGGTAGACAAAGCCATCTGGTGACCCGAAGTGGTTTTTAATACCCTCGCGTTCTGCGTTTCCGCTAATGACTTTTTTAATTCCGGTCGATGGTAATAACAGATGGTATAGTCGGCGGCACCGGCTATAAAACGTGTAAAGGGTAAAGTGGCATTGTGATTGGCATCCGGCATTTCTTCGTTGCCTCTCACTCCTTCCTGTGTTAGGAGATTGGGATAGGTTCTGCTGAAACCCGTTGGTCTGTATTCATCGTGGATATCAACCATCAGTTGGTATTGGGCGCATTTCTTGACCGCTTCGTGTAACCAGGTTGTCCAGCGATGCGAGCCCACTTCCACAAATCCGAACTTGATCCCGCTTATACCCCATTTCTTAAATAGGGGAAGTAGCGTGTCTAACTGTTTATACAATGCCCGCTGGTTCACATATAAGAACACACCAATGCCTTTTTCTTTTGCATAGCGAACCACTTCTTCCATATTCAGATCGCTGTTAGGATTTCTGCGGGGATCTACATTTACTTTGGTGGCATCTGAAGACACCACATATTCATACCCATACCAGCCTGCATCAAAATGAATATATTGTAAATGACGCTTCACGGCAAAATCAACCAGCTCCTTCACCCCTTTCATGGATAGCGACATTTCGCGCATGATCTTTCCGGGTTTGATCCAGGAAGTATTGCTGATCTCAGAAGGTGGATTCAGGTTAAGGAGCAGATCATTGTTTGCCAATAATTGACCGGGATGTTCCGCCACCATTACCACGCGCCAGGGTGTAGCAATGGGTGTGAATAAATCTACACGGTCGTACATAGCGCAGCTGATGGTATTGGGCTTATTGGGATGTAGGATGAATTTTGTACGTGCGTAATTAACCATTTCAGCCTCGGCTAAGCAGGCATACTTACCATCCGGCAATTGCAATACCAGTGGTCTCTCCGCTTCTGAAGGCCAGTTACGCAAAGGCAATAAGCGATAGCTACCCTGTGCATGATCGGTAAACCATGCTTTGGTTCCTTCGGGCATGGTAAAGTTGGTTACTTCATTTTTGATACTGATGTCCATGCCGCCCTGCGGGTGCTCAGGAAGTACATACCGAAAGGCGATCCCTTCGTTATAGGCCCTTACCTGGATCTGCATTTTTGCGTGCTCATTGTTTCCTTTCAATAAAGTGAGGATCATTTCTTCATAATGATCTCGCACAATGCTTCGTTCTCCATATACAGGTTTCCATGAGGTATCTTTTTTTGAGAAGGTAACACCTGCTATAACAAACCCATTCTCCCATCCATTCAATCCCATATTGGAAGATGACACGATGGGGTTCTGTTGATACGCTATCGTATATAACGGAGCGCCTTCATTTGATAAAGAGAAGGAAAACAACAATTTCCCATCCGGGGAACTGAGCTGATTGGGAGATTGTGCTGCCAGGAATTTCACACCCAGTAAAAAAATAAACACCAGTTTTAGCTTAGACATAACTTAACAAATTAATTAAATCATAGTAACTCTCCGTGTAACTCCCAATCTCTGTGTCTCTGTGGTGAAAAAAGATCGAAGCGAAGGCTTTACCACAAAGACACGGAGATTGGGAGTTACACAGAGAGTTTTAAATAGCACAACATATTATTTTATAATACACCTCTCATTTCTGTATTCCGATCTTATGAAAAGGAATGGCTTTGAATTCCGGCATCAGTTTAAATACTTCCGCATCGGGTTTCAGCTGGAAATTCATATTGGCAGCATCTTCAAAACCAGGGTCGCCAGTAGCCAGATATGATTTGCCAATATTTGACCATTCGGCTCTTCCATTTGTTAGCATTTTCACATTTACAAAAGCATTGTATTCTATAAAATTACGCTTTGGTAAACCCGGACTATCCTGGAAATAATTTTTCAATTTAGGATACGCTGTTGAATAAGGTGGTTGCTGGTAATTCACCGCGGCCATCCTGGTTTCAAAAATACCGTTTTTATCCAGGCTCGCTTTTGCCCAGCCCTGTAAACGGTTATCGATGTGAAAAGCCAATGCACAGTCGATGAAGAGGTTGTTACGGTATATATTATCGTTGCCGCCACCGATCATCACTGTGCGGGATCCTGCTTTGTAAAACACATTGCCGGTAACTTCCATACCACAAGCCCCATCATCATGGTAAACGGCCATAATGGACCCATGTTCATTCCCGATATGGTGAAAGAAATTATAACGGACCTTATTGCCATACTCACTCGGATCGCGGCCGTAATAAATGGCTCCCATATCGTCTCCGTCAGTTACTGCATTACGGATCACATTGTATTCGATCAGGTGTTCATTACCATGCAAAAGGATCGCGCTTCCCGGGCAGTTATAGATCTCACAGTTCCGGATGATATTGCCTACCCCATCAATATTTACACCTACTTTATAGGAGCGGTCGAGCCGGTTAAAATCATGGATCTTACAATTCAGTACCTGGTTATTCCCTTTTTCCAGCGTTAAACGGTTTCCACCGCTTAAACTGATCCCGCCAGCACCTGTATTGTAAATTTCACAATTGGCAATCACATGCCCGGTACCCGCTTCCCGGTTAAAGGTTGTATGGTTGTATAAATAATTATTGATGCTGCCCAGTTTGGCCGTTGCCAGATCTCCTTCTCCTTCGAGTAGTAATTCTTTATAGGGTTCTATTCCTTTACCGATCGATACTGCCACGATCCCCAGGTTCCGGAAAATGCAATTGTCGATCTTATTGGCTTTCCCTTTTTCAATATAGACACCCATTCCCCTTGAACATTCAAAATAGATATGTGAGAAATGTATGTAAGCGGTATTGTTTAATTGCACCAGCGGTTCTTCTAGCAGGGATACTTCAATTGATCTCAGCTCTCCGGCCGGTGGATAGAAGTATAACATACCCGAGGTTCTGTCGATATAATATTCGCCCGGTTCATCAATCTCTTCGAGTAAGTTATACGCGAACCAGCGATGAAATTTCTGGCCGCTTGCAAAGCCATACAATGTTTCCTGTTTTGTTGTGATGGTTTTATTCTTCAGATCCAGGTCGGCTACCTGAACGGCATCATCTGCATATCCATAACGGAAAAAGCCCGAGATCCAGAGATCTTTTGCATTGGTCCAGCGATTGGGTTCTTCTATTGAAAACTGAAATTTTCCGCCCCGGTGTGAGAGATCACCGTTGCGCGGAATAGAGCCCTGGTCAAGCACTTTGCCTGTAGCGATCAAACTATCATTGGGATATCTTGCGAGGTGCATACTGTTACCATTGCAGAATAATTCCATTGCTGCAGGTTGGTAAGGTCGCGCAAAGCCATGTGGGGTAAGTGTTCCGAACTCTGTAATGCCCTGCTTTTTCAGATCAACCTGTAGTACGTTGGTTTGCATTCCGGCAGGTAACCTGTTTATAACAGCACCCTCTTTTACTTTTGTTGCCTGGTCTGTACTGATCGTTTTACCACCGGAAAAAGATACCTGCTCCTGCTGATAGGCCGCATATTCCACAGGGTATTGTTCCGTTCCTGCATCAAGGCTGTCGAACACCACACTATTCTTAAAATAATAACTCCCCGCCCTGAAATAAACCTTCACTGATCTATTGCTGTTTTTTTGTAACAGATTTCTTACCGTTGTACGTGCTTTCTCCAGTGATGCAAAAGGTTTTTCTATCGTGCCTGTATTCTTGTCGTTACCCGATGGAGCAACATAGAATACGGTTGTTTCCTTCTGTGCAAAAGAAACAATAATAAAAAACTGAAACCCGATCATACAGATAAAATTCCTCATGGTTATTTTATTTTAAACAGGATACACAACTACAAAGTAGCGATCTTCTTCGTGAATAATAACGCCTGCTCCTTTCGGAAACAGGCGTTATCGTTGCTATGCTATCGAAACCAACAAAATTAATAACCGGGGTTTTGTACCATTTTCGCACCTGTATTGGCCTGGATGACCGAATTAGGTATTGGAAATTTATTTAAATGGGCATCGAGTGCATATCCATTTGTTACAACAAAACCATTGTACTTTTGAAGATACTCTACCAGTTTGCCCGTCCGCATCAGCGTATTCAATCGGAATTCTTCCTGGTACAGTTCCCTGGCACGTTCATCTAAAATAAGATCAAGGGTTACATCACCCGCCGTAACAGGTGTCGCTTTCGCCCTGTTTCTTATCGCATTAATGTCAGTAGCAGCACTTCCCGGATCACCTTTTAATAAATTAGCCTCGGCTCTTAACAAATAGGTTTCTGCCAGTCGCATAATGTACCAGTCTTTATAGGTTCTTCCATTATCGTGAAACTGTTTACTGGTTGCATCCTGGAATTTATGATAGTGTACAGCGCTTACTACTTTTTTGAATTGTGGCGCACACAAAACCTTAAAGGTTGTTGGCGTACCAATATTCGCCGCAGTTACGGGCTGTCCGTAAAATTTGCTCGCAGGATTGGTCCAATACCAGGTTCGCTGAATATTGTTCTGCGAGTTACGGATATCATTGCTCCAGTCGTTCTTATACTGCCAGATAAGCGAATCCGTATAACGGGTGGCTGTCAGGTAACCAACAGGTCTGCCCATCAGTGTGTCCATTAAAAAATTGGATACGCCATTTACATCCTTAATATTCCATGGCGAAGGCCCCCACCATCTTTCCATTACAAAGAGGCCTCCTGATGCATTTACATCGGTATTATCTCCGCCAAGGATATTAGGGTCCTGTTCAATATTCCAAATGGCTTCTTTATTACCCTGCACCCAGTTGAAATTCCCATCCTGGAATAGATCAAAATATACATCACCATAAGGTTTGGCAGGCCCGCTATACGTGGGTCCGCTGAAAGTAAAGCCTGTCCATGCCCCAAAGCGACTCGTCATCAGGTTATTGTAGGAACTTTTGATAACGGAATCTGCTGCGGAAATCGCTCCCTGGTAATCTTTCATGCAGATATTGATTTCGCTCAACAAATGAAAAGCGGCTTCACGTGGCGCCCTGCCCGGAACTTGTGTATTGATATGCGGCATCCATTGTACAGCATACTGAAGATCGCTTTTACATAACTGGTAAACAGAATCCTGGGTACTTCTTACATAATCGAATTTAGGCACTTTGGTTTCGTTAACCACCAATGGCACCCCGCCATATATATTGGCTAAAAAACGATAAGCGAATGCACGCAGAAATTTGGCCTCCCCAATAGTGGCATTTTTTTCTGCGGCAGAAGCCCAAACAGCAGTTGGCTGATCGGCCCTGTCAATAATGGTATTCGCCTGGGAAATTAAATTGTACAAAGTACCCCACCATTTGTTTGCAAACCCATTATCCGCGTTTAACGTATTCCAGTTAAAATAAGGCAGGTAGGTAACACCACCACCCCTGTTATCCGCCATATCCACATCTATCCCTAACATATCATAAGCTCCTACGGCATCTGTTGAAGCATAGAAATTGGTTCGGATACCTAAATAGATATTTGTTAACGCAGCCTGAAACTGTGCTTTGTTGGTGTACGCATTTTCCGGACTGTAAAAATCCAGTGGTACTTCCGTCAATGATTTTTTACAGGAAATCATCGCAACTGACGAAAGCATTAGTAAAGAATATAGTATCTTTTTCATTGTCATTGTAATTAGAAGTTAAGTGATAAGCCAACCATAACCGTACGGATAGATGGGATGGATGTATCCGTAAGACCATTATTGGTTTCCGGATCCAGGCCTACCCAATTCGGAGCATAGGTAAACAGGTTATCGGCACTGATCCAACAACTCATTCCCTGGATACCATATCGTTTTACCAGTCTTGTCAGGTTATACGTAAGCGCTATTTTCTGCAGCTTGATAAAACTCCTGTCATAATATTTTACGCCACGATACGCTGCTGCTGCCCCATAGTTAGGACGGGGGAACATAGCACCCGGGTTGTTAGGTGTCCAATAATCATATACCGTATGGTTGATCGCCGCGTTATTGGCATATCCATCATTATACGGTGTATTGCTTCCCGACTGGTAATAGCCATTACCGCCCCATACAGAATAGATATACACCATGAGGGAGAAATCTTTGTATTGGAAAGTATTGGTGAAGCTCCAACGGAAATTGGGCGTTGAATTACCCAGGAAAACCCTGTCGCTATCAGAAGCAATTTTTCCATCGTTGTTTACATCCAGTAATTTATAGGTACCCGGACGCATTCCCTTCATGATGGTACCATTGGCAGAATCGGCTTGCTGCCACATTCCGGTTACCTGGTAGCTATAAATCGTTCCGATAGGTTTGCCGATAAAATAACCCTGGGAAATCAGGTCGGCTTCACGCCCCGTACTATCCGGGCCATATATCGTTATGATCTTATTTCTATTCAGTGAGAATGCCATATCCGATCTCCACTTGAACGATTTGTTATCAATATTAACGGTACTCAGGTTTAATTCGATTCCTTTGTTGCCTACTTTACCCAGGTTAGAGCTGATGGTGTTAAATCCTGAAGTAGAAGGCAGGGCCAGCGGGAAAATCAGGTTTTGGGTATATTTAGAATACCAATCGATTGATCCTTTGATCCTGTTTTTAAGAATCGAGAAATCCAACCCGATATTGATACCGGTGGTGGATTCCCATTTCAGGTTACTGTTTCCCAGATTAGATACATATTGTGTAATGCTATAAGAAGAGTTGCCATAGTAGAAATACCTGCTATTGGCAATCCTAGCAAGGGTACCATACGGAGAAATGGATTGGTTTCCGTTAGTTCCGTATGACGCACGCAGTGCCAGTGAATTAACCGCACTTATATTTTTCATGAATTTTTCGTGAGAGATATTCCAGTTGGCTCCAACAGAAGGGAATGTTCCGTATTTATTGTTTTCACTAAAAGCAGAGTAGCCATCCCTTCTGACGGTACCGGTAATTGTGTACCTGTTATCGTATCCATACGTTACGCGTGCCATTTGACCAAGCGCTGATGTTTGTGTACTGCCGGTACTAACTGTTTGGGTTTTTGCTTTGTTTAAACCAAATACACCGAGTGAGGGGTCGTCAAAACCTTCTCCGTGTGTGCTCATGCTGATCAATTTGTAATTTTCGGTAGAATACAGCATGGTCAGATCAATATTGTGTTTCCCAAAACTCCTGTTATACTTTACCAGGTGATCTAACAGTACGGTATAACTGCGGCTGTATCCTTCATCACCAGAACCACCTTTGGGTAATCCTACAATGGTTTGCAGGCCATAAAAAGATCCGGTCTCATTCCAGTTAAGGGTGTTTGAGTAAGTAATGTTATATGACAAACCTTTCACCCAGGGAATTTTAACGGTACCGGTTAAAATTCCATTCAGGTTGTTCTGCCTGTTATAGACCTGGTTCGGTATCTGCCAATAAGGGCTGTTGAATGAAGTGGTTGTTTGCGGGAATTGCATATAAGACCCGTCTGCATTGTTGATAGATGCATAAGGACTGAACCAATACGGACTACTGCTGCTGCCGCCATTACTTGTTCCATAGATCGTTGCACCGGGATAGCTTTTCAAACTGTAATACGCTTTTATGCCCAGTTTAAACCAGTCTGTCAAATCGCTTTCCAGGTTTATCCTTCCGGAATAATGTTTATACAGGTCATTTTTGATAACGCCTTTCTGGTCTATCACATTTCCAGAAATATAATACTGGGTTTTATCTGTTTTATTTGAAATACTTACCGTTGTATTGAGCGATTGTCCGGTTTGACGGAACAGGCTATAAGGGTCTATCAAGGTAGGTGTATGATCGGGGGTTGCATTGTAATTGGCTGCCTCCTGGTTTTGCATATAGATCGCAATTTTAGACGGGTCTGCGTCAAGACCATTTGCCTGCCTGATATCCAGCAACCTTTGTATATATCCCGGAGCATCATATACTTTTAAATGTGCAAGCTCACTGCTTGTACCATTACTAAGATTCACACCGAATTTTGGTTTCCCGTTTACGCTGCTCCCTTTTTTGGTTTCAATCAGGATAACCCCATTGGCAGAACGTGACCCATACACCGCAGCCGCGCTTGCATCTTTTAATACAGTAAAGCTCTGGATATCGTCTGGCGCAATATCATTTAAGGTGCCTCTGAAAATAGCACCATCCACCACCAACAATGGGCTGGTACCCGCGTTTATTGAGTTTTGTCCCCGGATAGATATGGAAGCCAATTGCCCGGCAGTATTGATACCGCCAACATTTAAACCGGCAACGGTGCCTTTTACCGTTTCAAGAATATTGTTTACCGCAACATTTTCGTAGGTTTTCAGATCGGCCTGCGACACGGCACCCGTAATAGCTTGTTTTTTCTGCGTACCGTAACCAACTACCACTACTTCCTGCTGCTGATCCACAAGAGGCGTTAGCGAAACATTCAGTTCGAGCTGATTGGTAAATTTTATTTCTTTGGGTTCCATTCCCACAAAAGAAAAACGCAACAGCTTTGAACTTTTTGCGGGGATATCCAATTTGTATTCGCCCTTCTCATTCGTAACCGTTCCACCAGGTGTTCCTTTAATGGTAACAGAAACTTCCTGCATGGGTTTACCGGTTTCATCTGACACTCTTCCACGAACAGTCAGTTTTTTTTCCTGTGCGTGGGCATGATTGGAGAAAACACTGCATACTGTCAATAGCATAACAGTGCAGATCAACACCAGTCGGTTTTTTGTTGAGAACCTGCGTAGGCGGTTCCAGGGTTCATACAATCTCATAAGGCGGCTTTTTGTTTTGTTTTTGAAAATTCTTATATGGCGATAAGGCTGTTTTTTACACTTGATTCATTGCTGTTTGTTTGCGATCACTGGCCTGGTTCCTGTTCTTCAAAAATTCAATCATATGCAGGTGAAAGAGAGCGCCTGTATGGCTGCAGTCATTCTGTAATACTTCATTCAGGTGTGTGGCTGCTTTATCATAATTGCATAACCCCAATTCACCCAATCCCAACAGGTAGCGGCAATGGTTTTTATTTCTTGCATCCAGGTCTGTATCAAAAACCAGTAGATCAGGCAGGGATACAGCGAAATAGTCTATCTCGATATGATCGCTAGAATGGCTCGTACCAAAATTTATCAGTCCACAAAAAATAGCATATGCGTTTTGCGTATCTCCCAGTTTCAGGTAAGAAAGTCCCTGATAAAATATCTGGTCGGGTTGCGGATCATTGTAAAAAATCGCCTGTACAGGTTCACTGGTTCCTTCTGTGGCCTGTATAAATTTTTCTTTCGCTTCATCAGCAAGACCCAATGCTTCGCAGGCACATCCTTCCAGGTAATGAATATTGTTTTCCCTGTTGCCGAACAATTTTCCTTCTCCCAGGTTGGCCGGGTATTTTTTGGCTGCATCCAGTAAGGCAAGTGCTTCCTGGTAATTTCCTGACAGGATCGATTTCCGGGCCAGGGATAATTGTGCAACCAGGTACTGCCCTACTACATTTCCTTCACCACCTTCCCACGGATGAAAAATCCTTTCTGCCAGCATTTGCTGTGCGCCTGTATAATTGCCTATGCAATTTTCAAGCGTGATCCTCTGGAGATATAAGTCATCACGTTTTGCCACTACCGCAGCATATTGGTCCAATAAGTTAAGCCGCTGTTCCAGCGGGTAATTCAATCGTTTGTATAACTGATCCAGCTCCATCAATACGCGCGCATCCTGCTTATCCAGTTCGAATGCCCGCTCCATTGCTTTGGTCGCTTTTTCAAAATGATGTTCTTTGTTAAAATAAAGCAGGGAAAGATTCCGGTGCGCTGTTGGAAAAGAAGGATTGATGGCAATACTCTTTTCAAATGCGTCGATGGCTTCCGCATATTGTCGCATGCCGTACCACAAATTACCCAGGTAATAATAAGCTTTGTCATCAGAGGGGTTAGCGCTGATGGCATATTGTAATACAGTAATCTCCTCCAGTTTATTCGGGAAACAATAATCCGGTTTACACTGGTTTGCCTGCATCAAATAAGAGAGTGCTTCCGATTCTATTCCATTCTTGCTTGCGAAATAGCTTTTGCAGTAATACACCATCGCGTTCTGCTTCTCCTCTTTCTCTGAAAGCAGGTGAAGTAAAAAGAGGGCTTCGGCATAAGCTCCCGCGCTTCCGTAATCAAATGCAGATTCGATGTAATTGTTAACGGCATCACGCATCAGCAGCCTGAGCGCATTTAGCTGTTCAGCAGCTTTTGTTGTTTCGTTGATTTCGCAATACAGCAGGTACAGTTCAAGCCCGCATCCGAAATTGAATGGATCGATCTCAAGTGAGTCCTTGATACAATTAATGGCAGCTGTATAATTTTTCAATTTACGCAGTACCAATACTTTCAAATGCCTTGCCGTGTGGCTATGATAGTTACGCACCAATGATTTCTCAACCAGCTGCAAAGCTTCTGCATAATTTCCTCGGGTGCTTTCAATTCTTGCGAGGTATAAGAATCCATTGTGTTGCCAGGCATCGTTCCAGGTAGCTTTGTAGAAAGCCCGGTAAGCTTCTTCCGTTTTACCCTGGTACCAGCATGTCAGGCCGATATTGTAATAGGCTTCACCGTCGTAGGGGTTCGGGTTCCTTGATGTAATTGTTTTTACGGCTTTCCTGAAATAAGGTTCGGCTTTTGCAAACTGTCCGTAACGCAATAGCCATAATCCCATTGCATTGTTACACCGGCTGTCGTCGGGTTCACGGCGCAAGGCTTCGTTATAATAATCCGTTGCCTGGTAAGTAGCATGGCGATATTGCTCAATATGCAATCCATTCAGGTATAATTCTTCGATACTTTCTATCTCAGCTGGTTTTTTTGCCGGTGTAGCGGCTTCCGGTGTTTCTTTTTCGCCGGTGGCTTCCACTATTTCATAACTAACCAGTGGTTTCCCGTTCTCAGTAATGACGGTTACGTTTATATCTGTTGGCTCACGATCTTCCGTAAGGATAAACCTTATTTCAAATATTTCAGCCGGCGACAGGTCTGCTTTGAATTTCTTCAGCAGTTGTTGTTTATGGTCAAATACCGCAATCACACTGGCTGGATAAATCCCCGTAGCATACACAATAATGTGAACTTCTTTTCCATTCACCTCCACATTGATCATCGCTTCTTTCGTAGCATTCTTCACCATGCCTACTTTGTAATAAGGCATAAAGTATTGCTCGAATGTTTTTTCTTCATTAGGTTGGAGCCAGGAAAAATCGGGTTGGTTGTCTGTAAATACACCCGTCATCAGTTCTATATAGGGGCCATCTTCATCCGTAAGGTTCTTGTCCCATGCCTGGCCGAATTCGCCACATCCCCATGTCCACTGTTTTTTCCCGGGTGATATATGATGATTGGCTACATGAAGGATACCTGATTCGGTATCGTGTTCGTATCCACCCACAAAATCAAAATCGGAACGGATGGCCATGTAAGAAGTAGGTACCGGAATATTCTTATAGCGCGAAATATCTGTACCCGGGGCATAATCCACTTTATAATATGTGCCTGTTGCCACCGGAAAATCAGATACATCTCTCTTGCCATGGTCGAACACGGCATGTACATCCGGTGGAAAAACGGACTGGTAGTGCTCATTTACTTTTACCGCAGGGTTGGCCCACCACAAAAATGTTTGCGGCAAGGCACTCCTGTTGAATAATTTTCCTTTGATTTCGAGGTACGCTTTATCGGGATATAATGTAAACCCTGCCTGGCATTTTGTGCGTGACATCAGTTCCACTTCATTCACCCAAACCGTTTTACTGCCGTCTGCATTTTCTTTAATGGTAAAATCAACCGGTAAATAAGTAGAGGGACGATGGTGTTGGGGCCAGTTAAATTCAATACCTCCACTGATCCATGGGCCGGTTAAACCAACCAGGGCAGGTTTGATCACCTGGTTATGATAAACAAAATCCCTTTCCCTGATCTTATCATAGGCCCTGTGAACGCGCCCACCGAGTTCGGGCAGAATCATGATCTTCAGGTAATCATTTTCAAGGAAAAGGGCAGTGTAGGCTTTGTCTGTTTTAACGTCTTCAATCTTCTCAATCACCGCATAAGGATAAACGGTACCACTACTCCCCTGGTAAACCCGCTTCTCAAGAAAGATCGGGTTTTTCTCAGGGGTTCCGGTTTCATATGTAGGCAGCAGAATGGTTTCCTGCCACACCAAAACATTTTTTTCCATACAGCAATTATTGACACCTCTTATCGATCAGGCTTAACAAAGCTATCCGGCATCTCATTTTTTTTCATAGAATAACTTATGGTATTGATGGATTTTTTTATTATTTTTCAATATGGGTACCAAAAAGAAAGATGGCTTCGACGGTCAAAGAGCTATTGTTGTTCCCACAAAGGTACTTGCAAGGTATTGCGAGTCGCACCCGGTGGTAAACCAACTGTATGTTACAGATATTGGCTATTACCCTAACGCCAGATACCATTACAGGCAAAGACTTTCAGGTGTAAACCAGCATATTTTCATTTATTGTGTAAAGGGCAGTGGCTGGGCGAAAGTGGGAAATAAAAAATATACCGTTGCCCCCGGGGAATTGATACTGATCCCTGCCAATACGCCTCATGAATACGGAGCAGATGAAGAGACGCCATGGACAATTTACTGGATGCACTTTAAAGGAGCCGGAAGCCGGGATTTTATTTATATGATGCTTGACCGGATGAAAGAGCATGTAACGGCCATCTCTTTCCAGCAAAACAGGATTCATTTATTCGAAGAAATCTATACCAGCCTCGAAAGGGGGTATAGTATTGATAATATCTGTTATGCCAGTTTGAGTCTGCAGTATTTTCTAGGCTCCTGCTGCTTTGATAATAGTTATAATTACCAGGCCGCTCATGAGAAGAAAAACAGCATATCCGTTTGCATTAATTACCTGCAGCAAAATATTGATCGTACGCTTAGTTTGCAGGAAGTTGCCAAAGCGGTAAACCTCTCAGCTTCGCATTTTTCGGCATTGTTCAAAAAAAATACGGGATTCTCCATTATCGAGTATTTCAATCATCTTAAAGTACAGAAAGCCTGCCAGTATTTACAGTTCACCGACCTGCGTGTTAACAACATCGCAGACCAGCTGGGTTTTGAGGATCCTTATTATTTTTCAAGGATGTTTACCAAGATCATTGGCGTTTCGCCCAATAAATACAGGACAAAAAAGAAAGCTGGCACTTAAATACAGTCACTATCATCATATTGTCCATTATTTTCGAAATAAACTCTATCTTTTCCCGGGGTAATAAAATCAGCTTTGTTGCTAAACCGATTATTGTCATGCCAAACAAGGCCGATCAATATAATACATTCTACATACTAACCCTCTCGTTCATTTCTGCGCTGGGTGGTTATTTATTCGGTTTTGATTTCGCTGTTATTTCAGGCGCACTTCCTTTTTTGAAAACACAGTTCGGTCTTTCTGAATACTGGGAAGGCTTTGCAACAGGAAGTCTTGCATTGGGTGCTATTGCAGGATGCATTGTTGCCGGAAAGATAGCAGATAAAAGAGGGAGAAGGCCAGGACTGTTACTGGCAGCAATCGTATTTGGTGTCTCATCCCTCTTCATGGCTTTTGCACCCGGCAGGAACTTTTTTATTGTGTCGAGATTTGTAGCAGGTATTGGTGTAGGCATGGCTTCTGTGCTGTCGCCTATGTATATCGCGGAAATCGCGCCTGCTAAATACAGGGGAACCATGGTTTCCATCAACCAGCTCACAATTGTATTGGGGATTTTGATTACCAACCTGGTTAATTATTCTTTGCGTAACATGGGCGATGATGCCTGGCGATGGATGTTTGGCCTTGGTGCCATTCCCTCTTTCCTCTTCTTCCTCGGTGTACTATGGTTACCGGAAAGTCCGCGCTGGCTGATACTAAAACAACATACGGGTAGAGCTTCTGCCGTATTAACAAAGATCGGAGGCGAATCGTTTTGTACAAAAACAATGGCGGACATACAGCACTCTTTGCAAAACACAGCCAAAGTAAAATTTGGTGCCATCTTTGAAAAAAATATTTTCCCTGCAGTATTGGCTGGTATTATCCTGGCAGTGTTTCAGCAATTTTGTGGCATCAATGTAGTGTTTAATTATACCACTATTATTTTTGATAGTATCGGCGCCTCCAAAGATGATCAGTTATTACAAACTGTATTTATCGGCGGCGTAAACCTGTTATTTACTTTACTGGCCATGCTATTGGTTGACAGGCTGGGCCGTAAGCCATTAATGCTTTTTGGTGCGCTGGGCTTAACCTTGTTTTATGTGATCATTTCACAATTACTGGCTGTGAGATCAGCGAATGTATCCTGGTTCCTCTTAGCTGCTATCGGTACCTATGCCTTAACCCTTGCACCGGTTACCTGGGTATTGATCTCTGAAATTTTTCCGAATAAAGTTCGTGTTGCTGCCACCACTACGGCTGTATTGAGCTTATGGGCCGCCTATTTCGTACTTACGTTTACATTCCCGGCTTTGTATAAGCAGCTTCAGGACAAAACATTTTATGTATATGCTTTGATTTGCCTGATCGGCTTCCTATTCATTTACAAAAGAATACAGGAAACAAAAGGGAAAACATTGGAAGAACTGGATGGTATTATTCGAGCTCATTAAGAAGCGGATATTACAGCGCCAGCGGGTGTCTCTGTGAAACTCCGTGTACTTTGTGACTCTGTGGCAAAGCCTTCGCTTCGATTTTTTTTCACCACAGAGTCACAAAGTACACGGAGTTTCACAGAGGAGATCTAATAGCGCAATCGAGAAATAAATAGCAAAAACATAAGAAGATGTAGGCTTTAACTCATCCGGAGACGGTCTTAATCGATCACAATATCCTGCGTGTCTTTATAAGCAGCTTTTGTTTCTTTTAGTTTCTGCAACATATCCGCTCTCAGTTTTGTATAGGCAGGATCATTGTAGAGATTATTCATCTCTTTGGGGTCTTTTTCCAGGTCATAGAGTTCATATTCTTTTTTCTCATAGAAGAAGATCAGTTTGTACCTGTTTGTACGAACACCGATATGTTTGGCCACATTGTGTTCCTGGTTCTCGTAAAAATGATAATAGAGCGCATCGTGCAGATCGCCTTTTTGCTTTCCTTTCAACAATGGAACCATGCTCTTGCCCTGCATATCAGCGGGTATGGGCAACCCGGCTATATCTAACAGTGTTTCGGCAAAATCAAGGTTCTGTACCAGCATATTGCTTACCTGTTTTCCTTTGGTTACGCCTGGCCATTTAATGATCAGTGGCGTGCGAAAAGATTCTTCGTACATGAAACGTTTGTCAAACCAACCATGCTCGCCCAGGTAAAATCCCTGGTCAGATGTATAAATCACGATCGTGTTCTTCTCCAGATCGTGTTCCTTTAAATATTGCATCAGGCGGCCCACATTATCGTCAACACTCTGCACACAGCGCAGGTAATCGCGCATATAGCGTTGGTATTTCCATACAGCCAGCGCATCCCCGGTGAGATGGGCTTTTTTGAATTCTTCTATCATTGGCCCATAGGCTGCCTCCCATTCTTTTTTCTGTTCAGGTGTAAGGCGGTTGTAAATACTCTGCCATAAATTGGCAAGCCCTTTCCTTTCTTCGGGTGTGAGATCAAAAGCCAGTTTCAGGTCGTATGCATCATGCATGTCTTTGGCAATGCTCATCTGCTGTTCTTTAGCGGCACTGGTTCGCGTATCATATTTATCAAGGTAATTCGATGGTACAGGAAACTGCACACTATCGAAGAGATGGTAATATTTCGGTTCCGGCATCCAGTTTCGGTGCGGTGCCTTCTGCTGATATACCAGGAAAAAAGGTTTGACAGGGTCGCGCTTATCCAGCCAGTTGATCGCAAAATCGGTTGTGAGCGTAGTAACATAACCCGGCACTCTTTTGCGTACCCCATTCTCAATAAAATCAGGATTGTAGTACTCGCCCTGGCCCGGAACAATATTCCAGTAATCAAACCCCTGCGGATCTGAGACCAGGTGCCATTTGCCAACTATGGCAGTCTGGTAGCCCGATGCATGCAGCATTTTTACAACAGTAGGCTGGTTACCATCGAATGTACTGTGGTTGTCTTTAAAGCCATTTACATGACTGTGCTTACCCGTTAACATAACAGCCCGGCTTGGGCCGCAGATGGAATTGGTAACATAGGCGCGATTAAAACGCATTCCGTTATCAGCAAGTGCATCGATATTGGGCGTTTGGTTCAACCCATAGCCATAAGCGCTGATCGCCTGGTATCCATGGTCATCACTCATCATATAAATGATATTGGGCCTGCTACCGGTTTGCGCCCCCAGCCATTCATTGGCAGAAAGAAGAAAAAGAAAGAATACAGTATGTACAATAATACGCGGAGTTCTCATTTGTGTAATTTTTAACTGATTCTATATTTTAACGTGTTGTACTATTCAAAGATATTAAAGAGGTAGGTGTTCTCTGTGAAACGCCAGATCTCCGTGTCACTGTCAACAGGCAGGGACGCAAAGTACACTGAGTTACACAGAGGAGACGCAAAAACTATTATTTCAGGTTCACTTTAGCCGCGGGCCTTATCTCAGATCCCGGTTCTTTGGTAAGATCATCTCCAATTTCTTTCCTGTATTTATTCGCGATAGCCGTTAACTGTGCCACTACTTCGGGATAGCGTTCTTTCAGATCAAGTGTTTCACCGGGATCACTCCGCAAATCATACAACGCCAATGGCACTTGCGTGCTGGCATAAGTACCGGGCCATCCATCATTGTTAACAGCCGTGATCTTCTTATAGGTTTGCGAGTTATTAGGGAATACCAGTTTCCAATAAGCTTTGCGGATGCCTTTGAGGCTGCAACGATCATAATAATAAGCAAACTCATCACGGGGATTGGCACCGGGCTTATTTTGCAGCAGGGATGTGATCTCCACCCCATCAATTTTTTTTACAGGCTGTTTGGCTTTGCAGATAGCGGCCAGTGTGGGCAGGATGTCCATACTCGCAGCTAAATTATTGCAAACCGTTCCGGGTTGGATATGGCCGGGCCATTTCATCAGCATGGGTACTTTAACTCCGCCATCCCATGCGGTGCCTTTTCCTTCACGTAAGCCTCCGGTATTGCCGGCATGGTTGCCATAGGTTAACCAGGGACCGTTGTCGCTTGTAAAGATGATGATGGTGTTTTTTGTGAGTCCGGCGGCATCCAGTGTTTTCATGATCTCACCTACCGACCAGTCTACTTCAGTCATCACATCTCCATACAAACCTGTATTCGATCTACCTTTGAAACCCGGTGATACAGCCAATGGCACATGTGGCATGGGATGTGCGAGATACAGAAAAAAAGGATTTTTACGATTGCGTTTAATGAAATCAACTGCTTTAGCGGTATATAAATTGGTAAGTTGTCCCGCTTCATCGAGGTTGGTGATGGCTTTGCCTGGTGTATTTCCCTCAATCAATCGTAAAACAGGCCAGCGGCCACGTTGGGTTGTTGTGTCCAAAGGCTTCCCGTCATAATTTACGGGCCAGTAATCGTGCGAATAAGGCAGGCCGGTAAATTCATCAAACCCATAAGAAGTAGGAAGAAAAGGGGCTTTCTGTCCGAGATGCCATTTGCCATACATGGCAGTTTTGTATCCTTTTGCCTTGAGTATGGAAGCAATGGTCTCCTCATCTGGGTTCAGGGCAATTCCGGAAGAAGGGCTGAACGCACCACTGATACCAATACGGTTGGGATAACAACCTGTAAGTAAAGATGCTCGTGAAGCGGTGCATACAGCCTGTGCAACATAATAATTCGTGAAGCGCATCCCTTCTGCTGCCAGCTTCGTGATATTGGGCATTTTATATGGCCCGCCGCCATAACATTCCAGGTCGCCATAACCCATATCATCCATCAGTATCAGGATCACATTGGGTGAAGCAGGTTGGCGTGTTTTTGTATCATCAGCATTTTTCCATGATAACAATGAAAGAGATCCAACGATTAATAATATACCCAGGGTTTGTAATACGGTTATCCTTTTCATATTAGCGGCATTGAGGAATACATTATTTTTCATTAAATAGTAATGTGTTGTGCTATTAAAAGATACTACAATGATGGAACTTCTCTGTGTACTTCCTAACCTCTGTACCTCTGTGTTGAAAAAAATATCTTCAGGACAATTTTTTTTCAACACAGAGATACGGAGAACACTGAGTTGCACAGAGGAATCCTATATTACTTACCAACCGCAACTTCTACCAATGGTATCTCTATCGTTTCACGGTCTGTTTCCAGCGCGATAACCGGGATAAGCTTATCCTTTGTTATCCCCGACAGGTCGAGGGTAATTCCGTTTGCATCCTGCTTAACCCCGATCTGCTGTTTTGTGTTTACAACATATGCTTTTATTACCCTTGTACCTGGCAGTAATGGCAGGGTAATGGAAACTGTATCATTTTTCAACAGGTGTATGAAAATATTTTTTCCCTTTCTTGTTGAAGCGTACTGTGTATTGGGGGTATAAGGTCCGCCATTTGTTGCATACACCGCCTGCCCGTTTTGTTTTAACCAGTTACCTATACCAGCAAGTATTTTTACCTGCCTCGCTTCGATCCTTCCATCAGCCATTGGCCCAACATTGTACAAGAGGTTGCCATTCCCTCCCGCCGTTGACAGCAATGTCTGAAGGGATGTTTGGGTGGATTTCATATTGTCATTCGGTCTCCACGCCCATTGCTTTCCAATGGTGATACAGGATTCCCATGGATACTGCAGATTGATCTTACCGACCTCTTGTTCAGGGGTTAAATAATCACCCACCATTGTATCACTCATCTTACTATGCTCTCCTTTGCCAAGCCGGTTATTTACAACAATGGTTTTATCCAGTTTTTTGATATGGGCATATATTTCTTCGCCCATCTCTCTTGTCCATGGCGATTCCCAATTACCATCAAACCACAATAAAAACGGGTGATAGCTGGTAATCAATTCGCCAATCTCCTTTTTCATTTTCTCCACAAATTGTTTCATATCGCCAGTTGGCTTTTGCGGAGCTCCTTTTATATTGCTGTTAGGATATAGCGCATCGTGCCAGTCGAGAATAGTAAAATATATACCAAACCCGATACCCTGTTCCTTACAGGCTTTTGACAGTTCTGCCAGGATATCTTTTTTATAAGGCGTTGCCGCTATACTGTAATCCGTATACTTTGAGGGCCATAAACAAAAACCATCATGGTGTTTGGCAGTAATGACAATGTATTTCATACCGGCATCTTTGGCCGTTTTTACCCATTCTTTTGCATTGAACAAAACCGGGTTAAACTCTTTATACAGGCTATCATAATCTTCAACAGCTACCTGGTTCCCCCTGGACCAGCCGATTTCAGTTCCCCTGAGTGAGACAGGGCCCCAATGGATAAACATGCCAAATCTTTTTGCCATAAAATCCCGCAGAAGGGCAGGATCTGTTTTTACAACTGGCAACGGTTGTCCTATTGCTGCTAACTGTAGCAACAATATTGGGACGACAAATAAATAAATCTTTCGCATATGAGTAGAATAGAATTAACGTGTTGTACTATTAGATTTCCTCTGTGTAACTCAGTGTACTTTGTGACCCTGCCTGCCGGCAGGCAGGTCTGTGGTGAAAAAAAGATCGAAGTGAAGGCTTTACCACAGAGCCACAAAGTACACTGAGTTACACAGAGAGCCCTATCATTTCAAAGCCCTTTAATTAACACAACACCTTAGAATTAATAAGGTAAAAGTATCTTTTCATCACTACGAATTCAATAGAAAATACAAATATTTTAATGGACTTTTCAACGATCAGGTTTATTTTATTTTCAATACAGCCAGTACCGGTAAATGATCCGAAGCATATTTTTCATCGATTACACTATGTTTCATTACCGCAAACCCGCTGGATGGCCGGTACGCAATATGATCTATTGTTTGATTGGGATTAATCTGTGGTATGGTGAATGCACAGTTGGTACATGATCTTGTGAAATATTTATCCAGTTCATTCATTACGCGACTGCCGGGTATATCATTAAAATCTCCTGCAATAATCAACGGGTATTCTTTTGTTTCCAGCAGCATGGCAATTTTTTTAATCTGCAAAAAACGATTGGTATCTTTTCCCTGTGCATCAAGATGTGTGCAGGCAAACATTATTTTCTTTTGTCCGGGTAGTATTGCCGTAACGGTAGCCAATGTTCTATGTTCACCGTTTGTGGTTTCTTCGGTTGGTAGCGCATCGTTTGTCGTTTTTTCTATCGGGTATCTTGAAAGAATGGCCACCCCATATTCGCCACCGCCGTAATCAATTGCTTTGGCAAAAAAATAGTATGGCATTCCTGACTGCTTTGCAATTTCTTCAGCTTCATTAACCGTCTTGCCCGAGCGGCTGGTATATACATCCACTTCCTGTAATGCTACCAGGTCTGGCTGCTGTTGTTTGATAACGTTGGCAATCGCAGCGATATCAATGACCCCGGGTTTTGAGGGTGGGTTGGCATGATGAATATTATAGGTTAGTATTCTTAACTGGTGTATTGCTCCGCCGGATGGCGATGCACTACCCGGCATGAGCTTGTTTCCGCATCCAAGACTCACACATAAAAAGCAACCAATGATAATTGATCTATAACGCATATCTAAATTTGTATTTTAAACAGAAGGCATACAATACATAAGGTGATTCTTCGTGCTACTTTGAATAGTACAACACGTTAGTTTTACTTTTCCCATCAGCCCGGTAAATGGATCAGTTCCTTCTCACCCATCGCCCGAATCTCGATCTTGAATTCACTATCTTCTCCCTGGCATTGTCCATTGAAGATGACCTGGTTCTCACCGGCCCCCATCTTTGGCAACGCCTGTGTTAACACAACTGTCTCAACCAGTTTCCATTGTTTGGTATAGACCCTGATGGTATTTCCATCGCAATACAAAATCTGGTTTTGTTTTACCGTAACCGGAATCACAAAAATATCCTGCTGGTTGATCGTGAAAGAAGGATTGGTAATGGATATCTCCGTTCCTGCATTGGCTGTTACGGGATTCAATATAAACCGCAGGGGCTGCTCCTTTCCCTTATTGGCAAATACAAAACGGGAGAACGTTGGCTCACCGGGTTGTTTCTGTACATTTTTATGATGGTAGTACGCGTTGTAAACAGTAGTGAGTTCATAGCGGTTATCCGCAACTGAATCGAGGTGAAATTCTGTTTTCAGGCTGCGCATTCTTTGTTGCTGCTCTTCCGTAAATACATGCAGCAGGCGGGCCCTCTCCCATCGCCTGATCAGCGAGAAGATCTCTTCTGTTCTCCCATGTTTCCTGATCGTTTCAAGACTGGTTGATAAACCAAAGCCTGCCTGGTAACCTGCGCCCAATGCCAGCATCCATTCGATATCTTCCGGTGCGGTTTCAGGTCGAAGGCTGAACCAACCTAACATGGAAGGCATCAGGTTACGGCGATAAAATTGCTGGTTCTTCAAACGCAATTGCAACTGGCTTTCACGAAAACCCGCATACCAGGGTTCACCCCAATTCATTCTTGTGTAGATATGCCAGAAATAATGCCCGGGGTTACTGGCATCATTGATCACTTTTCCTTTCAGTTCAGGCTTGAGGTTGTCGTACCATGTTTTGGTGAACAGTTGCCGCGCGTACTGTCCCATACCGGATGACCAGCAACCTTCCAATCCATCAAAAGAGATCTGCATCAAACCGGTTTCGTTAAAAAGGCTTGCAATTGTCTTTGCCATTTCTTCCTGCAGGGAAGCGTTGGTAAGAAATACCTGGTATGCATGATCCATCAGTTTTCCGATGCTGTCATTTTTTTCATGTGTTGCCGCACGGGTGCCGAATGCTCCGCGCTGACAGTTCAGCAATTTCCATGGTGCCGAAGCGGAAACAGCCGCATAACGGATAATCTCATCTCCTACCACTACCGATTTCAATGTATTGTTCTGAAACTGGTCAAAAAAAACAGGGCTGCTGATAGTGATCTCTTTTGCCAGCGAGTCTATGTTTTCTGCAAGAACCGCATAACCCACTTTTGCCAAACGCTTGTCGGGCAAAGGCGTTACATACGCATCATTGGTAGTGATGAAATTGGACAAAGTATGTACGCCCAACCTGATGTTTTGTTGCGCAGCATCCGTTACACACTGACGAAGGCTGGGCCAGTTTTGTGGGAAATCTTTTTTCTTCAAGGTAAAATGTCCCCAGCTTTCAAAAGGATCACCATGGTAGAGATAACGGAGTCCCGCCTGTTTGGTAAATGCCAGGGCTTCCTGCAGGTTATTCACACCAAAGTCCATGATCAGGTATGATTCCGATGCCCGTGCCGCCTGTTTACCCCATATGCCATCCAGCATCGGATGCGGAAGACCTTCCTTGAGTTCAATCTGCGATAGGGTGCTCATTACCTCTTGTACAGGCACACCAAACAAAGCAATCTTGCTACCTATTACACCGCCATCCTTAAATGCGGGTGCCAGGTAATTGGTATGGCCCCAGTTATTAATGATCCTGTCGGTATTCCTGTTCCTGCAGTAAGCCTGTAATACCGATCCGTATGAAGTAGGTCTTGCCACATCGCCACGGAACAATTGTTTACCCATATCCTCACCAGTTACATCTACTTTATTTCCTTTCTCAAAAATATCATACGAGGGTTCTATATCACTTTCTGCATTCGGGTAGCCGCCGAGTGTTTTTACATTCAATGCCTGTATACCCAGTGCAAACTCCTTGCTGCGCACCACACCCACTACTTCCCCGATGGTATCACCAATACTGGTTGGGAAAGGGCCCCACAAAACCAGTTGCACCTGTTCGGCCTGGTTGAGTTTCTGGAGTTCAAAACTGAGATAGGATGCTTCCGTTTTTACTTTCACAGTTGCGGTAATATGCTGTGCATACGACAATTCCAGTTCCGATTGCTTTGCTTTCCATATACAGGTTTGTGGTGAAAGCAGTTGGCCTTTGTATTGTATCCGCAGTAAAGCGTTGGCAGAATCGGTTACCAGGAATTCTTTTTCAGGGGAGAGACGTTTCATGCTGCTCAGTTTTCCTGTTTTGTCGAGCGACAGCATCCACTGTTTTGTAGTGAATACCGCCTGCGCCCGTACAGTGGTTGCAACAAACAAAAAGGAAAAGATCATTCCGGCAAGCCATCTTTTTTTCATATGCAACATACATTTCAAAGTGGAAATACATCAATTACAGGGTCCGTTATTATTCTACCACGATCTCATCCGCAAATAGCCAGGCCGGCTTGCCTGCACCGGGGTGGCCGGGAGGACAAGCTTCAATCACTTTAGCGGTTACTCTTACGAATCTGGCTTTTGTTACAGGGAGCTTCACTTTAAAATCTTTGACCATTCCGCCCCTGGTTTCAGGACTAATATCAGTCTTAACTGTTCCAGCAGCAATAAATTGCTTACCGTCTTCAGATGTCTCGAAGCTTACTGAAGAAGGAAAAAAGATCCAGTCGCCATAATTCTGAAAACAACCAAGGAGAATGGTGCTGATCTCCTTTACTGTACCCATGTCAACGGTTGCAACAAGATCATTTCCATTGAAGCCATGCCAGAATTTACCCGCCGCCGCTTTACCACGGATACCGTCTGTTAAAGAGTTAGGTCCGTTGGCTGGATAATATTTGGAGGGCATTTTTTCATAGGTAACCGTAGAGCCAAAAGCTTTGTGCGCAGTGAATGCTTGTTCTGCGGGCCGAAGGTTCATTAGTTTCCCGTTCTGTATGGTTACGGCTTTTAATAGAATGGAATTGTTTACCGGTATGGGCCGCTCATACAAAGTGGCTGATGCATTCGGCAAACTGCCGTCTGTTGTATAATAGATCCTGGCTGCTGGAATTTCTGTTGACAATGAAACAGTTAGTTTTCCCTCTTTCGATTCCGGGCGGATATCCACGGTATAATTACCGGGCGAATAATGCAGACCCTTCTGATCAAAGGCCCTGAAGTGGTATTGTATCCTTCTATTAAAATCATCCCAGTTCTTATTGGCGGCTGGCGACCATACCGTTTCCGCCAGTGCCAGCATCCTCGGTAATACCATGTATTCAAGATGTTCCGCTGTAGTAATGAATTCAGTCCATACATTACCCTGTGCCCCTAATACATATTTTCGGTTCGTGGCATTTAGTTCTTTGGGTATTGGTTCATAATCGTACACTTTCTTCAGTGTATTGAATCCACCTATTGCAAGTGGTTCTCCTTCTGGGCCTGCCTGGTAATGATCAAAATAACAGGGATTGCCCGGAGTCATCACCACATAATGGTTCATTTTCGCGGCTTCAATACCTCCCGCTTCACCACGCCAGCTCATCACGGCTGCTTCCGGTGCCAGTCCCCCTTCGAGAATCTCATCCCAGCCGATCATTTTTCTTTTCTTGCTGATGATGAATTTCTCTATCCGTTTCATAAAATAACTCTGCAGTTCATCTTCGTTCTTCAACCCTTCTTTTTTGATACGTGCCTGGCAAAGAGCGCATTTCTTCCACGGTGCCTTATCCACTTCATCGCCGCCAATATGTATATAGGTTGACGGGAAGATGTTCATTACCTCCGTAAGTACATCCTGCAGAAAATTGAAAACAGCGTCCTTACCGGCGCAATAATTGGAAGACATATTTGTATAGTTGCCTCCCGTTAATGGCAACTGGAATTCACCTGTACAACTCAATTCCGGATACCCGGCAATGGCCGATGCTACGTGTCCGGGCATTTCGATCTCGGGTACTACCGTAATGTTTCGCTGTGCCGCATAGGCAACAATATCTTTGATCTGATCCTGTGTGTAATAACCACCGTACGAAGGATCTTCCCCCGGCTTTGCCTGCGGACGGCTTCCCCATACAAGATTGGTCTGATCTACCCTCCAGGCACCGATACCGGTAAGCTTCGGGTATTTTTTGATCTCAATACGCCAGCCCTGGTCATCTACAAGGTGCCAGTGAAAAGTATTCATCTTATACATGGCCATGAGATCAATATAGTTTTTGACCACAGCAGGCGAAAAGAAATGACGGCTTACATCCAGGTGCATCCCGCGCCAGGCAAACCTGGGTTCATCATTGATGCGCATACAGGGTACACGCAAGGCAGCATTGGTGCGCACCTGCGGCAGGGTTTGTAACAAAGACTGAAAAGCATATAATACGCCTGCTTTCGAACTGGCGTGGATGGTAATCTTACCTGGGGTAACGATCAGCTGGTAACCTTCTTCTTTCAGATTAAGGTTTTTGTCCATTACCAGCGCTATCTGGCGGGTAGCCGGTTTGTTTATTGGCAATTGCAAACCAGAAACCTCCTGCATTGCATGAATAAAGAAATTCACAGTTGGTTTCAATTCTTCTGCACCGGCAGGTAAATGTAGCGACACCTGTTTATCGATCAGGAAATAGCCTGTATCCATCTGCAATTGCATTGGCGCAGGAATAATAGAGGGAGCTAACTGGGCCTTTGAAGGCAACACTTCCAAAAGGAAGAGAATAAAGATCAACGATGTTCTTTTCATATAGACAGCAAGTAAGTTAAAGCGATTGATACTGTTTGAAGGCAATAGAAGAAATTTCGCACAATATGTTCCCTAAATAAAAAGGCGACCAGGAATAGCCGCCCCGAAATAGTTGGTATTTGTCCAAAATTTGCTACCAAAACTGCCAAAACAATTTACTGGCCAAACCAGTAAGTCATAAACAAAAATACGATCATCGGGAAGAGAAGGAAATAGAGAAAACTTTTATAAGGATGGACTATATAATGATTCCTGGGACCTTGTTTTTTTTCAGAATCAATTCTTCGTTTTGTACACTATGAATAATCTTCACCGGGAGGGTCTTCAACCACAAATTATTTTTGCTGCTGTACTTTTCCAGCGGTTCGGCCGGCTCTTTTTTTGATGATTGATTTACTTCCCAAGTCAGTTTTAACCGTTGTACCTGAAGCCAGGTCTGCTGACAGGATATTTCTGATTGTTGGAAAGTATCCGGCAGCCCCTCAACGACAGCTCCTGCAATACTATTTTCAGTTCCCTTTCGGGTATCATCAGGTAACAATTTGCCTAAAGAGATGCCTATAATTAGCCATAACCTGTTGGCGGGGTTATTTGTGAAAAATAAAAAATCAGCGCTGTTTTGCGCATACAACAGCCCTAGGTTAGCCGGGTTTGGTTCCTGTTTGAACCGTATTAAGTCCACAGTTCACCCACAGTTGACCCACAGTTCACCCACACCGGTGTGGGTGAACTG
>JAZJYJ010000039.1:0-18000 GCA_040390405.1 Bacteroidota bacterium | reverse complement strand
TTTGAAAGGAATTTCACAAATACAGCGTTTACGAAACTCGAGAAATTCTTAAAAGAATATCCTTCTGTATTAAAGGAGTTTGAAAACCTGTTTGCACGCAACCGCATCTTTATGGACCGTACCATTGGTACCGGCGGCATCAGTGCAGAACGTGCATTGAATTATGGTTTTACAGGGCCTAACCTGCGCGCTGCTGGTGTGGATTATGATGTACGTGTACATGCACCATACAGCAGTTACGAAGATTTTAATTTCAGTATCCCGGTTGGTAAAACAGGTGATAACTACGATCGTTTCCTGGTACGTAACGAAGAAATGTGGCAGAGCCTGGGTATTATACAACAGGCATACCAGAAAATACAGGAATTCAAAGGCGAAGAAGCGGAAGTATACCATGCCAATGTTCCGGAATATTATCTTCCTAAAAAAGAAGATGTGTATACCAAGATGGAAGCATTGATCTGGCATTTCAAGATCATTATGGGAGAAGTGGATATGCCCAAAGGAGAAGTGTATAAATCAGTGGAGGGTGGTAATGGAGAAGTAGGTTATTACCTTATCAGCGATGGTGGCCGTGCGCCGTTCCGCCTGCATTTCCGCAGACCTTGCTTTATTTATTACCAGGCGTATGCCGAACTGGTAACCGGTGGTATGCTGAGCGATGCGATCGTAACGATGAGTAGTCTGAATTTGATTGCGGGAGAGATGGATGCGTAAATACATAATTTGAAAATGTGGCAATTTGAAAATTTGAAAATGGAAGGTGCAGGCCGGATCGTTTTCATTTTCAAATTTTCAAATTTTCAAATTTTCAAATTTGAAAAATAGTATGACGAAGTTTTCAGAAACACAATTAACTGAAGTAAAACGCCTCATGGCACGTTACCCGGAAGGGAAACAAAAGAGTGCGCTGTTGCCGGTACTTCACCTGGCGCAGGATGCGTTTGGCGGATGGCTAAGCAGCGATACCATGGATTATGTGGCCGAACTGTTAAGCATTACACCGATTGAAGTATATGAAGTGGCTACTTTTTATAGCATGTACAACCTGAAACCGGTTGGCAAATACCTGTTCGAAGTTTGCCAAACAGGCCCTTGCATGTTGCTTGGCAGTGATAACATTGTGGCATACATTCATGAGAAACTGGGCATCAAACCCGGTGAAACAACAGCGGACGGTTTGTTTACTTTAAAAACCGTAGAGTGCCTGGGTGCCTGTGGTTATGCGCCGATGATGCAGCTGGGTAAACATTACCGCGAACACCTGACCAAAGAAAAAGTAGACGCGATCATAGAAGAGTGCAGACAGAACGCGGCAAAGAATAATTAAAAAGTAAAAATTAAAAAGTAAAAAATTAGAAGTTGCGTTTTGACTTTTAACTTTTGACTTTCGACTTTTAATATATGGGTGTAAAATTATTATTAGACAAAGCACATGTACCCGGCATTCGAACCTACGAAGTGTATCGCCGTGAAGGTGGTTACCGCAGTGTAGAGAAAGCACTTAAAGAGATGGGGCCTGAAGCCATTGTGGAAGAAGTAAAGAAGAGCGGATTGCGTGGTCGTGGCGGTGCGGGTTTCCCGGCGGGAATGAAATGGAGTTTTATTGCCAAACCCGAAGGCGTACCACGTCACCTGGTATGTAATGCGGATGAAAGCGAACCCGGCACTTTTAAAGACAGGTACCTGATGGAATTTATTCCGCACCTGCTGATCGAAGGGCTGATCGTTTCTTCTTTTGCATTGGGCAGTAACGCCACCTATATCTATATCCGTGGCGAATATGCCTGGATCGTTGATATCCTGGAACACGCGATTGATGAAGCCAAAGCCAATGGCTTTCTTGGAAAAAATATTTTAGGAACCGGTTTCGATTGCGAGATCTATGTACAACGTGGCGCCGGCGCCTATATCTGTGGTGAAGAAACTGCTTTGATCGAATCGCTCGAAGGCAAACGAGGTAACCCGCGCATTAAGCCACCATTCCCGGCTATCCAGGGTGTTTGGCAACGACCAACAGTGGTGAACAATGTAGAAACCCTGGCTGCGGTGGTTCCCATCATTAATATGGGTGGAGAAGAGTACGCGAAGATCGGTGTGGGCAAATCAACCGGCACCAAACTGATCTCGGCCTGTGGTAATATCAACAAACCCGGCGTTTACGAAATTGATATGACCATCTCTGTAGAAGAATTTATTTACAGCGATGAATACTGCGGCGGTATTGCCAATGGCAAACGCTTAAAAGCTTGCATCCCCGGCGGATCATCTGTTCCGATCTTACCGGCCAACCTCTTACTGAAAACAGCCAAGGGCGAAACCCGTTACATGAACTACGAAAGTTTGAGTGATGGTGGTTTTGCAACCGGCTCTATGATGGGGTCTGGCGGTTTTATTGTATTGGACGAAGACCAGTGTGTTGTAAAGAATACCTATACATTTGCGCGGTTCTACCGTCATGAAAGCTGCGGACAATGTTCGCCCTGTCGTGAAGGAACCGGCTGGATGGAAAAATTATTACTGCGCCTCGAAAAAGGACAGGGTAAAGTGAGTGATATTGATTTATTGTGGGACATACAGCGCAAGATCGAAGGAAACACGATCTGCCCGTTGGGAGATGCTGCCGCATGGCCGGTAGCCGCTGCCATCAGGCATTTCAGGGATGAGTTCGAATGGCATGTAACGCATCCGGAAGAAGCGCAGAAAGGGAATTACGGATTGGCGCATTATGCGGATCCGATTCATGTGCCGGCGGGATAATTCAAAAGTAAAAAATCAAAATTCAAAAAAATGAATGATGAATTTGAAGCTTTTGAGTTGAATGAAGACCAGAAACCTTATAATATCCGACATAGATGTTTCTTTTTTTCGAAAGACATCATTTTATTTGTTGGTAATTGTAAACATGACAGACTTTATAGTTCTTTATTTGATCAGCTATTGAGAAGTGCCACATCCATTGGGGCAAATGTTGTTGAGGGGAAAGCGGGTAGTTCTAAAAAGGATTGGAAAAATTATTTCTCGATAGCATTGAAATCGGCAAATGAAACAAAATACTGGTTGTGCCTTATCAGAGATACAATCGATGTTTCAAAACCAAAGATTAATGAACTGGTTAAAGAGGCGGATGAGATATCAAAGATCATTGCCTCAATTATTGTAAACGCCAAATAGTCATTTTGACTTTTTAATTTTGATTTTTGACTTATGTCGGAGCAACCATTATTTAAAGTAACCATCGACAACATCACGATAGAAGTTCCAGCCGGAACCACTATCCTGAATGCTGCGCGCAAAATCGGTGGCGATGTGGCACCGCCTGCTATGTGCTATTACAGCAAATTGCAGGGCAGCGGTGGTAAATGCCGCACCTGTTTGGTAGAAGTAAGCAAAGGTTCTGAAAAAGATCCGCGCCCAATGCCCAAACTGGTTGCCTCCTGCCGTACCACGGTAATGGATGGCATGGAAGTGAAAAATATTACCAGTCCCAAAGTACTCGATGCCCGTGCAGGTGTAGTGGAATTCTTGTTATTGAACCATCCATTGGATTGCCCTATCTGCGACCAGGCCGGCGAATGTCACCTGCAGGATCTCAGCTATGAACATGGCAAAGAAGGTACCCGCTACGAGTTTCAGCGCCGTACATTTAAGAAACATGATATCGGCCCATACATACAATTACACATGACACGCTGCATTCTTTGCTACCGTTGCGTTTATGTGGCCGATCAACTCACTGCCAAAAGAGAACATGGTATCCTGGACCGTGGTGATCATGCAGAGATCGCTACCATGATTGAGAAAAGCCTGGATAACGATTTTATCGGTAATGTAATTGATGTTTGTCCGGTAGGCGCCTTAACCGATAAAACCTTCCGTTTCAAAAACCGGGTATGGTTTTTAAAACCGATGGATGCACACCGCGATTGTCCGACCTGTTCAGGTAAAGTTACTTTATGGAACAGGGGCGATGAAGTATTCCGTGTTACCGCAAGAAAAGACGAATGGGGTGAAGTGGAAAATACAGCAGACGGTAAAACCGCCTGGATCTGTAATACCTGCCGCTTCGATAAAAAGAAAGCCAGCGATTGGGTGATTGAAGGACCGAGGGAGATCAGCCGTCATTCCGTAATTTCCCAGGGGCATTATGCTGGGAATATCGGTATGCATACACCCACAGAAATATTTTCTGCGGTGCATGGGGGCAGACAACCGAAACTATTGATGGATATTCATACGGTAAGTGAAGTGAACAAACCCTCGATTGACCTGAGTTTGATTGAAGGGCCGGCACATTCCACAGATTTTTGAACGATTTTATTGTAAGTGCTGCAGTTTGCAACTTTATTATGATAATAGGTGAGGCTTCAGCAAGAATACGGAAGAATTTAAAGAGAAATACAAGCAACTTGATTGGGAGTTGATGAGAGGCATGAGGAACATAATTGTTCATGAATATTTTGAAGTTGATGATCAGAAAGTATGGGATACTGTTCTAAATGATATATCCAAACTGTTATACGAATGCGAAAATGTTTTAAAAGAAACCGAATAAATGACACTACTTGCTATTGACTGGATATTACTGATCGAAAAACTGATCCTGATCGCGATCATTGTGTTTGCGAGCCTGGGTATTGCTTTGTATACCACATTCGCGGAACGTAAAGTAGCCGCGATTTTACAAGACAGGCCCGGCCCTAACCGTGCGGGTCCGTTTGGTTTGTTGCAACCATTCGCGGATGGTTTGAAACTGATCATGAAAGAAGAGATCATTCCAAATTCGGCGAATAAATTTTTATTTATACTCGGCCCGGGACTTGCCATGACAGCGGCTTTGATGACATGTGCCGTAATACCCTGGAGCAGCCATATCGAAATTTTTGACAGAAGTATTGATCTGCAGATCGCTGATATCAATATCGGGATCCTGTATGTATTTGGTGTGGTGAGCATGGGCGTGTATGGTATTATGATCGGTGGTTGGGCATCGAATAATAAGTTTTCTTTGATGGCGGCATTGCGTGGCGCGTCGCAGGCTATCAGTTATGAACTGGCCATGGGTTTATCATTGATCGCAGTATTGATGATCTCGGGCTCTCTGAGTTTGAAGACGATTGTAGACCAACAGATGGCCCCCGGCCATTTATGGAATGTGGCTTACCAGCCATTGGGTTTCCTGATCTTTTTTATCTGTGCCATGGCAGAGTGTAACCGTACGCCATTTGACTTACCCGAAGCGGAGAATGAACTGAATTTTGGTTACCACCAGGAATACTCATCCATGAAACTTGGTTTTTACCTGTTCTCAGAATACATCAATATGATCATGAGCAGTGCCATTATGGCTTCGCTGTTCTTTGGTGGATTTGATATTCCGTTCCTGGATGAAACAACACTGGCACCGAATATAGCAGCGATACTGGGTGTGGCAGCATTATTGACCAAGATCGTGATCTTTATCTTCATCTTCATGTGGATCCGCTGGACCGTTCCGCGTTTCCGTTATGACCAGTTGATGAACCTTGGCTGGAAGAAATTAATTCCGCTGGCACTGGTGAATATGTTGATTACAGGTGCGGTGATCTTGTGGTTGCAGGGGCGGTCGTGAGTCGTGAATCGTCAGACGTGAGTGAAGAAATTCACGATTCACGCCTCACGATTCACGAAAAGAGATAAAGTTTGGCATCAATAAACGATAAAAATAGCTTTGCCGGATCTGGTTCCGGCGGATAAGAATAGATAACATGCAAGCATTAACCAACAGAGCAAAAGAGGTAAGCCGCAAGCCCATGAGTTTGATGGAGCGTTTGTACCTGCCTGCGATCTTTAAAGGAATGGCCATTACGTTCAGCCATATGTTTAAGAAGCAGCCTACGATCCGTTACCCGGAACAGAAACGGCCGTTCAGTCCCGTGTTTCGCGGACTGCACGTATTGAACCGTGATGAAGAGGGCCGAGAAAACTGTACCGCCTGCGGTTTGTGTGCCGTAGCCTGCCCGGCAGAAGCCATTACCATGGAAGGTGCCGAACGTTTACCAGGGGAAGAAAATAAATACCGCGAAGAAAAATATGCCGCAAAATATGAGATCAATATGCTGCGTTGTATTTTTTGTGGTTTGTGTGAAGAAGCCTGCCCGAAAGATGCGATCTACCTGAGTGAAACATTTGCCCCGGCAAACTTTACACGCAAAGGGTTTATTTACGGAAAAGAAGATCTGCTGATCCCTGATCCGAAAACAGATCCGGCAGGATATGAAATGGCACGTGGAAAGCATATGCCGACAACGAGTTCGAATTAATAATTAATTATGAGTACGATTCAAATATTATTCTTCTTCCTCAGCGCGCTTGCGATATTCAGTGCCGTGATGGTACTGGTAAGCAAGAACCCGGTGCATAGTGTGTTATGGCTGATTGCGGTGTTCTTTGCGATATCGGGTCATTATGTATTGCTGAATGCGCAGTTCCTCGCTATTGTGAACCTGATCGTGTACGCGGGTGCCATTATGGTATTGTTCCTGTTCGTGATCATGTTGATGAACCTGAATACAGAAACCGAACCGCAGAAACATATCTGGATGAAACTGGCCGGTGTAATTTCCGGTGGTTGTTTTTTACTGATGCTGATCTCATTGGTTCGCCAGACACAGGAAATGGTTGGCCGCAAAGCCCTGATGGCTGAAGGAAATATCGGGCTGATCAAGAACCTGGGCAAGGCACTGTTCGGAGATTATGTAGTACCGTTTGAAATTACGAGTGTCTTGTTTCTGAGTGCAATGGTGGGTGCGGTTGTAATAGGAAAGAAAGACTGATAAAGCTAAAGGCGGAAGGCTTAACGCTTGACGCCGGGGCAAATATAAATTCATAAACACTGCGTTCTGCGTTCCGCATTAAGCGTTCCGCATTCCGCATTAAGCGTAAAAAATGCCAATACAATATTATATCTATCTCTGTTTAACCTTGTTCAGCATCGGGATCATTGGTGTATTGACAAGGCGTAACGCGATCATCGTGTTCATGTGTATTGAACTGATGTTAAATGCGGTGAACCTGCTGCTGGTAGCGTTTTCAAAAATGCACCATGGCGCAGCACTGGTATCAGACAAAGCAACCACCGTAGGTATAGAAGGACAGTTGTTTGTATTCTTTATTATGGTGGTGGCAGCAGCGGAAGTAAGTGTGGGACTGGCCATTATTGTAATGATGTACCGCAATACGCATTCGGTAGATATTAATTTTTTGAACAGACTTAAAAACTAAACGACGCTTAATGCTTAACGCTTAACGCCTAACGCTTAACGCCCAACGCCTAACGCTCAACGCTTAACGCCCCACGCTTAACGCTAAACGCAGAATGCATCTTGCCTTCCACGTTCGGCCCTCAGCATTCAGCGTTTAGCGTTTAGCATTCAGCGTTTCGCGTTCAGCATTCAGCGTTCAGCGTTCAGCGTTTCGCGTTCAGCCTGAAAATATGAGCAAACTTGTTTATTTGGTTCCATTGTTTCCCCTGCTTGGGTTCCTGATCAACGGATTGGGCAGGAAGTCGATGTCTAAATCATTGATCGCTATTGTGGGCAGTGGCTCCATACTGGCTTCCTTTATCGTGAGCCTGCTGATCTTTTTTGATGTAAAAGCCAATGGTGGTACAGTGGTTACCCTGTTCAATTTTATTGATGTAGAAAGTTTTAAAATACCTTTTGCCTTCCAGGTAGACCAGTTGTCTTCCCTGTTCCTGCTGATCATTACCGGGATCGGTTTCCTGATCCATCTCTATTCTTCCGCTTATATGCATGAAGAAGAACCACAGCATTATGGCCGTTATTTTGCCTACCTGAACCTGTTCGTGTTCTCCATGCTGTTGCTGATACTGGGCGCTAACTATGTGATCATGTTTATCGGTTGGGAAGGTGTAGGTCTGTGTTCTTACTTACTGATCGGTTTCTGGTTCAAGAACAACAATTACAACTACGCCGCGAGAAAAGCGTTTGTGATGAACCGTATCGGCGACCTCGGTTTCCTGCTCGCTGTATTCTGGATCTTACTGAAACTGGGAACCGCTACTTATGGAGAAGTGTTTGCCAATGTTTCCAAACTCAGCTCTTTCGATATTACCGCTATTACCATGCTGCTATTTGTTGGTGCGATGGGTAAGAGCGCGCAGATACCTTTGTACACCTGGTTGCCTGATGCGATGGCGGGTCCTACGCCTGTATCGGCATTGATCCATGCGGCTACCATGGTTACGGCCGGTATTTACATGATTGCCCGCAGCAATATTTTATACACCATGGCTCCGGCAACACAAACCCTGGTTGCCGTGATCGGATTGGCAACGGCCATTTTTGCCGCTACCATTGCATTGAAGCAAAACGATATTAAAAAAGTACTGGCTTACTCAACGGTTAGCCAATTGGGCTATATGTTTTTAGGACTGGGTGTTGGTGCTTATACGGGTGCTGTGTTCCATGTAATGACACATGCGTTCTTCAAAGCTTTGCTGTTCCTGGGTGCCGGTTCTGTAATTCATGCCATGCACCATGAGCAGGATATCCGTAAAATGGGCGGACTGAAAAGATACCTTCCCATTACACACATTACTTTCCTGCTGGGCTGTCTGGCTATTGCCGGAATTCCTCCGTTCTCGGGTTTCTTTTCAAAAGATGAAATACTGACAGCGGCTTTCAGTAAAAATCCTTTGTATTATTTTATTGGTGTGGCAGGCGCATTAATGACCGCTTTCTACATGTTCCGTTTATATACACTCACTTTCCTTGGCCAGTTTAGAGGTACGCACGAGCAGGAACATCATTTGCACGAAAGTCCGTGGCAGATGACTTTTCCGCTGATCGTGCTGGCTATCTTGTCGGTAGTGGGCGGATGGATCGGCATACCGGAAGTATTTGCGGAGAATGCGCATAGCCTGGAACATTTTCTGGCTCCTGTTTTTGCTGAATCAACCAAACTCGCAGAACAACATCATCTCGCTGCTTCGCAGGAATACCTGATGATGGGCGGAACCACACTGGCCATTATTATCGTGATCGTATTTGCAGTGAACAGCTATAAAAAATACCAGGCATCAACAACCGAAGCAACAGGTGTTGGCAAATTGCTTGAGAACAAATGGTACATTGACGAACTCTATGATGCGGTAATTGTAAACCCGTTGAATGCATTGGCCGGTTTCTTCAAGAATATCATTGAGAAAGCGGGTATCGATGGGTTGGTGAATGGCGTGGGTAAACTGGTAAGCTATGGTTCACGCCAGTTGCGCCTGGTGCAGAGCGGACAGGTGGGCAATTATATCCTCATCATGGTATTGGCCATGGTAGTGTTTTTCCTGGTCTGGTTTAATGACGGGTATATCTACCAACTGATTAATAAGATTTTCTAAACGCGTTGAGATAAAGAAAGAATATGATCCCTGTTTCACTCATATTGATCCCATTGATTACCGGACTGGCTGCTTTTTTTATAAAAGAAGCCAGGTCTGTGAAAGCTTGGGCATTGTTGTCGTCTGTAATTACACTGGCCATTGCCGCCTATGGTATTTTTTTAGGCCCGGCCAAAGAGCTCGCCTTCGATGCGGCCTGGTTGCCTGAACTGGGAAGCCGTTTTACACTGATGACAGATGGCATGGGTAAAATGCTGGTGTTGTTAACCGTGGGTTTATTTCCTGTGATTTTTGCCGCTACTTACCAGAACGAATACAAAAAGCCCGGCAGTTATTATGCGCTGATGCTTTTATCCCAGGCAGGTTTATTGGGGGTGTTCCTGGCAGCAGATGCATTGGTATTTTATTTCTTCTGGGAACTGGCATTGATCCCTGTGTATTTTCTTTGCTCTATCTGGGGTGGAGAAAAAAGGATCGCGGTTACCTTTAAATTTTTCATCTACACATTCATTGGTTCCTTACTGATGCTGGTAGGCATCCTGTTCCTGTATTTTCAAAATCCCGAACATTCTTTTGCCTTACAATCATTCTACCATATTCAGTTAACCGCGGGTCAGGAAAACCTGGTGTTCTGGCTGTTCTTCATCGCTTTCGCGATCAAGATGCCGATCTTCCCTTTTCATACCTGGCAGCCGGATGCATACGAACAATCACCTACTTCTGTTACCATGGTAATGAGTGGTATCATGGTAAAGATGGGAATCTTTGCAGCGATCCGCTGGTTATTACCGGTGTTCCCACATGCATCGGTTCAGTTCGCAAACCCGATCATCATTTTATCAGTGGTGGGTATGTTATACGCGTCTTTGATCGCGATACGCCAGGATGATATCAAACGATTGATCGCCTATTCATCCATTGCACACATCGGTTTAATGAGCGCGGCTATTTTTACGCACAACAAAACAGGAATGGAAGGTGTGATGATCCAGATGTTCAATCACGGTATTAACGTGATCGGCTTGTGGATCGTTGCTGATACAATAGAACAACAACTGGGTACACGCAAATTCAGTGAACTCGGCGGACTGGCACAGAAAGCGCCGGTACTGGCCATTTTATTTGTAGTGCTGTGTTTCGCAAATATTGCCCTGCCTTTAACCAATGCGTTTATCGGTGAGTTCCTGATGTTCAATGGACTCTTCCAATACAATGCCTGGATCGCCGCTGCCGCGGTGATCAGTGTCATACTTGCTGCCGTGTACACGTTAAACATGGTTCAGAAAGTATTGTATGGCAATACGGTTCCGGTAACGGAAAATGCAAAAGAGATCAGCGGTAATGTTAAATGGATGCTGGTGGTAGTGGTGATCGTGGTGATTGTGCTGGGCGTATATCCCCAACCGATGATCGAACTCACCAAAGACACAGTGAACGCGATACTGGTAAATCGTTAATGTTTGAAATAAGTAACCGGTGTAATATGCCGGGTACTCAAGATAAGTTTTATGAATGCAATCATAGTTTCAGCTTTATTGGGTGTAGTGATGATGTTCAGCGGCATCATCAGTAAGAACAAATCTGTACATACAGTGGTAGCGGTAGTGGGTCTGCTGTTGCTGATCATTGCCAACCTGTTGAACAGTTATGGTCCGTATGTGATCAATATCAACACACATGGACTATTGAGTGTGGAACAGTTTGGTTTGTTCTCGAACACCATCGCTTTTACAGCAACGCTTGTGTATGTTTTACTTAGTGGTAAGACCATTGAGAATACAGGTGTGAATGTGGCGGATTATTATGCGCTGATCTTTTTTGTATTGTGCGGTGTTTCCATTTTGTCTTCTTTCAATGGATTGCTGATGTTGTTCCTGGGTATCGAAATCCTTTCTATCCCTTTATACATTCTTACCGGTGCCGATAAACGAAACCTGAAAAGCAACGAGGCTTCGTTGAAATATTTCCTGATGGGCTCTTTTTCTACCGGTATCCTGTTAATGGGCATTACACTGATTTACGGCGCCACAGGCAGTTTTACCTTAGGCCAAAGCAAATCGATAGCAGGAGCCGGACTGGTTGTGCAAACCTCATTCCTTCAGATAGCGGGTATGTTGCTGTTATTTGTGGCCATGTGTTTTAAAGTATCCGCAGCGCCTTTTCATTTCTGGACACCAGATGTATATGATGGGGCTCCGGGTGTATTTACCTCATTCATGGCTACCATTGTAAAAGCATCCGGCTTTATCGCGTTTATCCGTTTGTTTGAAAACAATACTTCCGTACTGGGACCTACCTGGAAAATATTATTGTCGCTCGTGATCGTGGCAACCTTATTGGTTGGTAATATCACGGCGGTATTTCAGCAAAGCGTGAAAAGAATGCTGGCCTATTCCAGTATTGCCCAGGCAGGCTTTATGTTGTTTGCCCTTTATTCAGCCAATGACCTGGCCAAAGAAGGGATCCTGCTGTATTCAGCGGCTTATAGCCTGGCAACGATTGGTATTTTTGCGGTACTCATCAAAATGAAGGATTACACATTCGATGGTTTCAATGGCCTCGCCAAAACACAACCTGTAGTAGCATTGGCTACAACGATCTGTCTTCTTTCACTGGCGGGTATTCCTTTAACTGCCGGCTTCTTCGCCAAATATTATATGCTGGCTTCCGTGGTAAAAGCGGGTGGCTCTATATGGCTGGTCATTGTGGCGGTACTCTTTGCAGCAGTGAGCGTATATTATTATTTCAGGGTGATACAGGCTATGTACTTTAAAAACGGAGAAGCGGAAACACTGGAGATCACCAATGGCTTCAAAACCGGCTTACTGGTACTGGCCGCGCTGATTGTACTCATCGGTATCTTCCCTACCATAGTGCTCAATTGGTTCTATTTTTAACCGCTCCTCATAATTCTGAGTAGGGATGGACAGGGTTGGCTAATCTCATTTATCTTTATAAGGTTGAAGAAACCCGATCTGCATGACAACCCTAGACTCTTTATCACTCGCATGGCGTACCGTTCGCAGCAATAAACTGCGTACCGGTATAACTGTTGCCATTATTGCATTTGGGATCATGGCCCTGATCGGAATTATTACGGCCATTGAGGCAATGAACCAGAGCCTGAAAGAAAGTTTTTCTTCCATGGGGGCCAATGCCTTCAGCATCCGCTTTAAAGAATCACGGGTTCGGTTTGGTGGCAATGGAAATGGGGATGTGAAAAAAACGAAGCGTGGATTAAAAGAAAAAAAATCCAACCTGGGTAAACCCATCCGCAAAGAAGAAGCCGAGTTTTTCAAAACGCATTTTACTTTTCCCGGTTCGCAGGTAAGTATTTATCGGAGAGGTCCAGGTGCGCAGGAAATTCATTACGAAGAAAAGAAAACCAATCCACAGATCACTTTATGGGGTGGTGATGAAAATTATCTTTCCGTAAACGGATACTCCATTGAGACAGGGCGCAACCTGAACAATCTCGATATCGAAAGCGGTCGGAGCGTATGCCTGATGGGCAGTAATGTGGCTGTCAAATTATTTGGCGACAAGCCCGAAAAATGTATTGATAAAGTGATCCGGATAGGAAGTCTTCCTTACCGTGTAATCGGCTTATTAAAAAGCAAAGGATCCAGTGCCATGATGCGGCAGGATGATATGCTTCTTACCTCATATACCAATGTACGTCATTTCGAAAATGCCAATCCATCCTACCTGGTTGGTGTCATTGTAGGCAATGTAAAGGAACTGGATGTGGCCACTGACGAAGCAACCTCGGTATTCCGCGCTGTACGCAAACTGGAGCCGGTAGAAGAAGTGAATTTTGTGATTGAACGCAGTGATAAATTTGCCGAACTATTCATCGGTTTCTTAAGCAGTATTACCGGTTCGGCAGGCGCCATCGGACTGATCACATTGATCGGTGCGGCCATTGGCTTAATGAACATCATGCTGGTATCCGTAAATGAAAGAACCAAAGAAGTTGGACTGATCAAAGCCATCGGGGGGAAAAGTAAAAATGTGCGACAGCAATTCCTGTTCGAAAGTATGATCATCAGCCTGCTGGGCGCCTTGTTCGGAATTATCCTCGGTGTATTGGTAGGTAATCTTTTCTCCATCGTACTCAAAACCGGCTTCGTGGTTCCCTGGATGTGGGTGATCATCGGTATTGTGATCTGCTCCGTTGTAGGATTGGCTGCCGGTATCTACCCCGCCATGAAAGCCGCCCGCCTGAATCCGATCGTAGCGTTGCGGTATGAATAAGTTTCGTGAATCGTGAGACGTAAATCGTGAATAAATTTCCTCTGAGAAGCTTTGTGTGCTCTGTCACTCTGTGTTGAAAAAAGTCTTTTCAACACAGAGTGACAGAGGTACTGAGGTTCACGGAGATTTCACTCACGATTCACGTCTCACCTCATCGCTTAAAAAACAACTTCAGCTTATCATTGATATAATACTTAATATCCTCTTCCGATTTATTCTTCCGTAACCAATCACTCGCGGGCCTGTATTGCTGCATGAACTGTTGCAACTGCTCATCTTTCAGGTTAGTGTATTTGGTAACCAGTGATGCGGGAAAACGGTAATTGATATAGGCTTCATCTTCGTTGGCCTCAAAAAATTCAAATCGTTTCCGTTTTGCTTTTTCATGTTTTGAAAAATGGTCAAGGTTAAAGCCGATACCCGCCCCTGAGTTGCTTGCTGAAAAAGTGGGAATTTTATATTTCACATCACCGAGATAATCTTTTCTTCTCTCCATGCTGTCTAACTGGTAACTGCTCCATCCGCGGCCCGTTACGGTTACATTGCCCAGGTTATGCGCAAGCGGTGATAAGACAAGGATTAATGTATCCTGCAAAAGATATTCTTTGTTGTAATGAATGGTATCGAAATGGTAACCTACTGCAGCAAATGAAATCACCTGGTTTTCGAACAGGTCAATTTTGAAGCGGCCTGTAGCACTAGTCATCACCGTTTTTTTTGTGTTGATGTTGGTAACACTGGCCAGTGCAATGGGTTCTCGGGTAATACTATCTCTCAGGTAACCCCATCGTTCAGTTTTTTTCTGTGCGGTTGCTACCAGACCGATACAAAAAAAGATCAATACACAATAAACATGTCTCATAAAACAGCTTTGCACAAAGGTAAGCCATCAAAGCTGCTATCAGTAAGTAAAAAAAGACCCCTGCAATGGCAGGGGTCTTTTAACATCATCTTTAATGTTCAGCGAAATCATCAGAATAAATCTGTGAAATCAGCGGTTTATTTAGGATCCAGTGCCTTCTTGATCCTGTCAGAAACATCCTGTAAATGGTACCTGCTCATCTTATCAGCAGTACCCGGGATGGCTGCGTTTATTTCAGCCTGCAAGCTGCGCAACTGGCCTCTTACAACAGAAGTAACATCCGTATTCTTGATAGCGGGAGGAGGTGTAAATCCACCACCACGGCCACCTGCGATCTGGATGGTTATAGGAGCTGGAGGCGTTAACAGATCGATCAGTTTTTCAGCATACGCTTTCTGCAGATTTCTTCTGTAACCATCAATTGGTTTTTTAGAACTCAGTTCACTCCATACACCTTTTCTAACATCATCAATCATCTCATCAACACCATAAGTACCGCTTCCATAACGATTGGTGGCAGCAGCCAGTCTGAACAGGCGCTGTCCATCCAGTAAACTATTCAGGGTTGAGGTCTGAATAGCCTGGATCCTTTCATTATTCGTAGGAGAGGTGATCTTGTTCAAAATGTTTTTATCCAATAACCAGCTTGGTGTTTCAAACAGTTGCTTGTTTAAGAAAGCAACCGCTTCTTTCTGCCTGTCTTTTGGTGTTGATTCATATACATCGCCAGACTGCTCCAGGCTTTTAAAGGTTTCATATACACCACCCACATTGGCAGTAACATGGCCCATGTAACGGCTGAACTGGCCCAGTAACTGGCCATACATTTCGCTCAGGTTCTCATAATGGTCGGCTTCTTCTTTGGTCCACTCAGGCAGGGAAGGCAAAATGCGTTTCAGGTTCTTGATACCGTACTCACTTGCTTTCACGTTGTTATCGCCCAGGTCTTCCGTTTGTGCCCTTGGATCGCCATTGCGGCCCTCACCACCAAACCATACACGCGGGTTGGCAGCCAAAGCATCAATGATCCATTTGTTGTTGATCTTTTTATCCTGCTCAACATCGCCAACGCCAATGTATTTGTAACCCCATGTAATGGCCCATTTATCATAATCGCCGATACGTGGGAACAATCCGGTTTCAGTGATATTGTCTTCAGGCTGTGCCACATAGTTGAAACGGGCATAGTCCATGATAGAAGCGGTATGGCCATTGGCTTCAACCCATGCCTTGTTACGCATGTTTTCTACCGGTGTTTTGCTGCTGCTGCCCATGTTATGGCGCAGACCCAGTGTATGACCTACTTCGTGAGAAGAAACGAAACGGATCAGCTGACCCATCAGTTCATCATCGAATTTCATTTTTCTTGCTTTAGGATCAACCGCTGCGGTTTGAACCATGTACCAGTCGTGAACCAGTTTCATTACGTTATGGTACCAGCCGATATGGCTTTCCAGGATCTCGCCACTGCGTGGATCGTGTACCTGCGGACCATAAGCGTTCTCGATATCAGAAGCGAAATAACGGATCACTGAGTAGCGTGCATCTTCCAGGCTCATGTTAGGATCGTTGGGCCATTCTTTACCAACGATCGCGTTTTTCCAGCCGGCTTTTTCAAATGCGATGTTCCAGTCATTGATACCATCGATCAATGGTTTTACCCACTGTTTAGGCGTAGCCGGATCGATATAGTAGATGATCTGTTTAGCGGGTTCAACCAGTTCGCCACGCAGGTATTTCTGCATGTCTTCAGGCTTCGGTTCCAGTCTCCATCTTACGGCGAAAGTCTGTTGGTCTACCTGCTGCTGTTCATCGCTGTACACCGTAAAGCGGTCTGCAAAGAAACCAACCCTGGTATCAAACAAACGACGGTGCATAGGCACTTTCGGTAACAGGATCATGGAAGTGTTCAATTCAACCGTAACGGCACCTGCCGCCTGTGCAGCTGGTAAAGTAGCGCCACCGCCACCGCCTAACTGTGCGCCACCACCACCGGATGAAGCATAGGTTTTAACGGTTTTGATCTCAGTGTTAATTGGATAAGTATGGATGCTTTGGATATACGATCTGTCAGCAGCCAGGGGCCCAAGACTGAAAGCGCGTTTGTCGGATGGATCAAGGCTAACCACCTGGTTATCGCCTTTGAAGAAATCGGTTACTTCAAACACATAACTGGCAGAATCTTTACCAAAAGCTGCGATGCTGAAAGCGGCAGCGATGGGATCGAGATAAGAATTCTTAACCGCTTTGGAAATAGCATTGGTAGAATCGGCCATACTGATCAGGGCAACCACGCGAACAAAAATATTGTTGCTTGGGCCTTTTTCAAATTTCAGGCTTTGCTGGTTCACTTCCTCACCACCGTATTTGCCACCACCGCCGGCTACTTTGCTAAAGCGGGTAACAGCGAGTATTTCGCGACCCAGTACAGAATCAGCGATCTCGAAATAATAGCGGTCATCCACTTTGTGTACGGTAAAAAGACCTTTTTTGGTAATGGCCTTATCGGTGATCACCTCTTTGTAAGGCCTTGGCCCTGTTCTGGGAGCAGCGCCAAAACCGGCACCGCCCTGGGCGCCCCTGCCGGCACCGGGGGCTTGTGCTGAATCTCTCTGAGCCATGGCCATGGAACTGGCCAATAGCGCAACAACTAATAATTTCTGTTTCATAAGCAGTATAAAATAGTTTTGAATAAGCGCTAAAGATAAGAGTCTCAGGTAAATCCGGTACATTTTACAGAGCCAGATATATGAATGGTGAAAAGGGGGATTTTGTCGGTGAAAATAATATTGCGCATTTGTTTTTAGCAGTATCTTACGCCTCCTTTAAAAACCATCCAAAATCCGGGAAAACAGTACAAAAATCTAAATTGGCGGCTTTCAATAAATTAGTTATTTTGTATTCCCTTTTTTTGCTTTTTCGAATAATGTTTTGCTAATTCAAAACATTTTTCAGTAGAATTGCGGAAACAAAGCTTTTTTTAAATCAACTGTAATTTTTAAAAAACCAAAAATCAATTGAATCATGGCTGAAACAAAACCAACTGCAGGTGCTGCTGTAAAAAGCCCATCTTCTGCACAATCTAAGAAGAGCAGTAACTCAATTTCATGGCTGGCGCCACTTTTGTGTATCATTCTGGGATATACTATCTGGCGTTTCGTGTTGGGTGCTCCGAGTAACTTCACAACCCCTGATCCCAATGGTGGTTTTTGGCCACAACACAAAGGACCAAAAGGTACATTGACGAAAATGTATGAAGGTGGTATCATTGTACCGGTTCTGATCGGTTGTTTTTTAACTGTATTGACTTTTGTGATCGAAAGGTTTATGACCGTTGCGAAAGCAGCCGGTACCGGAAGTATTGCTGAGTTTGTGCGTACTGTACAGTTCCACCTGGCTAACAAAGAGGTTGATAAAGCCCTTGCTGCCTGCGACAAACAAAAAGGATCTGTAGGTAATGTAATGAAAGCAGGTCTGAAAAAAT
>JAZJYJ010000038.1:0-73032 GCA_040390405.1 Bacteroidota bacterium | reverse complement strand
AGAGAAGAGAATCCGCCTACCAGGAAACAAGAACTGCCTTGTTAAAACAAGGGTATGCATTAGCTGATCTGCAGGATAGAAATATTATGTATGACCGTTTTACCAACAAAATTACTTTTATTGATATCTCACTGCGAAAAGTGTAAATTCCTGATTTGATAAAACATCTTTTTTCATTTACGTTAGCAGCGTTTCTGTGCATTTCAGTACTTTTTGATAATAGCACTGATGGTATCAGCATCAGTGCTATTATCATAAAATGGCCGCCACCTTTGATCATAGCGTCAGCTTTTGCGAATTTTGTAGGGAAGAGTTTGTCATTACTTCTGTGAAGATTAGAAAATAGAATTTACCTTTTTTTAGCACTACAAAATGAGCTATATGAAAATTCAATTTATATTTTCCGTATTGTGTTTTGTGTTAATATCCTGTAGAGATTCAAACTTGCATCGGCTTACTATTCTGAATCAGAATAAGCAAACGATTGACAGTGCCAAAATTAGGGTAGCTGGCCTAGCATTAAAATTCGGAGCAATCAAAACAGGTGAATCCGAAACACAGGGATTTGTTGTTTTATCTGAAAGTCGTTCTGAGGGTGCGTTTTTTGGGACCTTTTTTTTGCATAATGCTGATACAATTCGAAGCAACTTTGGATATTTCTCCAATACAGATGATATTCAAGATAAGATTGTTGTAATTGTTGATAGCAGTGGGAAAATAAAGGAAAAATATTAGTTAAGGTCTAAGTTAGCAATACCGCCGTTCGGGCTTATGCGGCGGTATTGTTGTAAAATCCGATTGCAGAGATCGGTTGATCCGGTTTAGATGTTACAAACTTGTCCGATTGAAGCTGATTATAGTAAACCATCTGAAGCGGATCACCCTTGAAGATAATATGTTCCCTCTCATTTGCGAACTGTTGGATCTAGTCAGTAGCGAAACAATTCACTATAATACACCATTGTAAAATATCTGGCAATCGAACAGCATGCAAAATTGTATCCGATTTTTGCGCCCACCCAATAGTTTTTCATTGAAACAGTAGACTGGTTAAGGGTCATTGCCAACACTTGGGTCAACTGGTTATTCTTATCTTCCAGTTCAACAGTCAAGTTGGGCTCTATTCTTTTTTTTGCCTGACCCTTACACCCGGGGGCTAGAATTTTTTTGGACAGGAAAATTCTAATTTCCGGATCTATAAGTTACCCGAAAATTTTGCAGTAAGTCAATGAAAAAGCCTGCTTTAGGATTTCTCCTGGTTGCTTTCCCATGGATTCGGACGAGCATCAATGCCTTTAATAAAAGGTGAAATGTTTCACGGTCAACTTCTATTGTTTGTCTTTTCATTTTCATGTTGGCAAACCTATAGGGTACGGATGGAAACTAACAGGTGGAAACTACGCTATACATAGTGGGAAATACTCTATTTATTACCGCAGACTATTTAAAAATGTAAGGATTGGGATTTATACCGTGCATTGCCAGTTCAGATTTGACAAAATCCTTTCTCAGTCTTGAAACGGGTATATGGGCATTGTTTTCTGTTAGTAGTAATTCAGTTATTATGTCCTTTGAGACCAGGCTCCTGATATATTTTCTATTTACCAAATGAGACTGATGGCACCTGATGAAATGGTAATTTTTCAGGATCTCGTCAAACTCGAATAAGCCTTTAGATGCCACAAGCTTTTCTCCGGTATGTAGGTAAATATGAGTATAATTATTAGCCGCCTCACATCGTATAATATCTGATGGGGCAATAAAGCGGATTTCTTTCATTAATGGGATAGCGATGCGGTGTTCCTTAGGAGGGAGGTTGACAATGTTGAGCAGGTTTTGGATCTGTTGCTGCGTTTGCTTGTTTTCTTTTTTCTTGATGGCTTTTTGTACGGCTATGGCAAGATCTGTAAACTTAACGGGCTTCAAAATGTAATCAAGAGCCGAACATTTTACAGCTTGTATACCGTATTGATCAAAGGCGGTGACAAAGATCACATCAAATGCATATTCACCTAAGGAGGCCAGAAGTTCAAACCCGTCAGTTTCAGGTAGTTGTATATCGAGTAAAATCAGCTCTGGATTTGTTTCTGAAATCAGCCTGATCGCTTCTGGGGCACTAGTGGCTTCGCCAGCAAGGTGAACCTGTGGCAGGTTTGCCAATAATTTCTTTAAGTGCGTGATGTTTTTCTTTTCATCTTCAATGATAATCGTTTTCATAGGCTGGGATCCAATTTTCAAAATAATAGGTGGCAATCGTATGAGTCGGGTTGTGCAACAGGGTGAATTGAATATTTTCCGTTTTGTATAATTCGCGCAGACGCTCAATCCTGTCCCTTGTGAGTTGTAATCCATATCCCTGGCCGTACCCGGCAGGCTTTGGTTTTGTGCCACCATTGTCCTGTACCGTAATGATCAGGTCAGCTCCTTGTTGTTTGATGGTAATAACCAATAACCCATCTTTGCAATGCCCGGAAATCCCATGTTTGATTGCATTTTCAACTACCGGTTGCAGCAGCATGGGAGGAAATTCTATCTGATCCAGGTCAAGAGTTGGATCAATCTCCATCATCCATTTGAATTCAAAACGAAGCTGTTCCACCCGGAGGTATTTTTCCAGTGTGTCAAGATCATGCGCCAGACTAATCATTATTTCGCGGCTGTTCTTGAGTGTGTCACGCATGATATCGGAAAAAGATGCCAGGTACTCATTGGCACGATCATTCTCCTGGTTGGTTACCAGGCCTTCAATAGAACTTAGCGCGTTAAATACAAAATGTGGATTGAGCTGTGTTTGTACCGTGGTGAGCTGTTCTTCCAACCTTTTTCTTTTGTCTGATTCCCTTCGTAAACGATAGCGATAGACCTGGTAAGGGCCTGTAACCAACAGGATGATACCGAGGAAGATCAGCAAGGATCTACCCAGCGGCGATTGGTGCCACCTGGCTTGCGTTTCGAGTTGGTACGTATTCATTAGCCGCATATCCTGGTAGCGTATTTCAAGTGTATAGCGACTGTTTGATTCCAGTGAATTCAAGGATAGGAGGTGACCCGTCAATTGCCAGTGTGGCTTAGGGTTACCGGGCATTTTATAGATACGATACAGGATGCAAGAATCCTTATTCCAATTGTTTTTCCGGATAAGCAGCTCAAGTTTTTTGCCTGGCAAAAGCAATAAAGAGTTGCCTTCAAGGCTATCAAAACCCATCCATTGTTTTTTGGGATCATTGGCTGTGAGTGACTTAATCTTATTGTCAATAGAGTCTGCCGCTTCTTTTTGACGATAGGCCTGTATTGTCGGGAGTATTTCGGGACGGTAAAAAACGGATTGATGGATCAGCGTTAAGGATTTTTTATAACGAAATTGAAGGGTTGCTGAATCCGCATATTGTAAGGAGAGATCTGCCAGCAGGCTGCCAAAAGGAAAATCGGGTTGACTTTTTTCCACTACGTTAATGGGTAACCATTGCGGAAGGGGATGCCTGGTATGAGTACAGGAATACTCGATTTGTTTATAGTCTGCAATTGGAAGCGGCTTACCTAATTGGAGGTACTGGTCACTGTGAACAGCCCTGTCCCTGGGTGCCAGTGCGATTTGAATATTTCCACTTAAAGTGGTTAACTGGCCAGCGCCAACTACTCCGCTATTATACACACCTGTTTTTACTATGAAGGGTACTTCAGAAATATAGGTGATGGTGGATAGGGGAGTCGTTTGCCCTATGGCAATTGTTACCAGTATAAGCAGGCAGCTAGTATGGAAGATTCGGTTTCTCAATCCGGATATTGGTAAATGAATATACAAAATATGAGACAGATAAAACGGATACCGTCCATACCCAACCGATACACATCCGTTCTTTACGGTTGCACATCAGGATAACAGGAGGTTAATAGCATCAGGCAGTTTTGAGGGACAAATCTAAATTGCTATGAAAAATCCTGTCCTGTTTTTCTGTCTCTTTATCCTGGTGCTGTCCTGCAAAAAAGAGGAACTGTCTACCATCCCCACATCAGCCACCCATGTTTTTTTCAAGAACCAACCTGATATGGATCAGCAAATCCAATCGGCGATTCAACAACGCTATCCCGATGAGCGTTTACATGAGATCACTCATGTATCTTATATTGATTCCAGGGATAAAAGCTATGCCCTTGTCTTTTACAAATCCAGTAAACGTTCGGGTAATCTCTTACTGGAACGCAAATACGATAAAGGTGTTTTATACGCTGCTTCCAGCGGTACTTGTGAAGGGGTTGGCTGCAACTGCCAGGTGGTCACCACGATCAGCAGTGAAGGTGATGTAAAGATCAGTTGTTCCTGCAGTTCCTGCACCATGCTTGTTAACCAGACAGCTATACCTGATACCAACTGATCAGTATGAAAGGGATTTTTGTTGACGGTGTGTTTAAACCCTTCCGGCAAATACCCGCTTTGCCGGAGGGATATCCAGGCCCCATTATCCGGGCAAGCACGATCCTTTTTGTCAAGGGGAATTTTGGAAGGGTGACCTGCCAGCGACTGGTCTCAGGCCCCTTTGAGATCTGGCACAGTGTCTACGAAACTTTACATGAGTGCCGGATCCGCTTTCATCATAAAAAAGCTTTTTTAGGCGTTCATGCGGTCTTGGAAGGAGACTCTTTATATGAAATACATGGTTTTCATTCTATGGCGTTTAAGGAGCAGCAATGCAATTTTTATTACCTGCCCTTACTGGACGCTACAGTGCATCTTCAAAAAAGAGCTCTTTACCAGAGCTTGAATATGTGCCTTAGGGCAGCACAGGTAAAACCTTATCTCACCCATTTCGATACCGGTAAACGATTTACAGCCAAACTCTTTCAAAAAGAGCCGGTCGTGTTGCATAATGACCCATTGCAAATGAGCTTTGCTTTAAAGGGGATCATACAGGAGATCCTGACTTTTACCTCAGCGATCGACCAGCAGGATCTGTTCTTAAGGATCAAGATCCATGAGTTCCTTTTTTACCTGTTTGGGGCATCGCTACCCATTGATCCGATTAAGCCAGAGGTTAAGGACAAGTTGTTAGCCATTAAAAAAAGTATTGAACAAAATTTCACGCAACATTTTACGATCAGGCAACTGGCCCGGAAATGTGGTATGAATACCAGCAGTTTTAAATCCGCATTTAAATCTGCTTTCGGGATGGCCCCCTTCGAGTTCCTGGTAGAAACCAGGATGCATCATGCAATCGAACTGCTGCAGAAAAGAAGCCTATCCATTCAACGGGTGGCAGATGCGACAGGCTATAAAAGTTTTGGAAGTTTTATCAAGGCCTTCAAAAGAAAGTTTGGCGCAACACCCGGACAGATCAAAAAAACATTTCCGATCGAGCCATAGACATTACCAATCAAACCATCCAATCTTCTGTTTTCTTTTAAAATTTGTGAGCATGTAAATCACATCAATGTCTGAAGAATAAAACTGTGGTCGAAACATTGTCCAACCAGTTTGTTGATACGGCGGTCAGCGAATGATTGGATCATCTTCCTTTTCAAAATGTACTTAAGCCATCCCCCCAGATTAGCTTTTTTGAACCTGTTGTAGCATGGCTCCTGCCATTCTTTGAACCTGGTATTGCTGGTCTTTTGTGTATTAATAGCGCCTGAATATTCCTGGCTGCGATCTGTCCGGGGCATACGCTAAAGAAAAGCGAAATGAATTTTGTCATAACAGGGGGTAAGCTGAAAACCTGTAAAAGAGTAAGCAAACAGTCTTTCATCATTTGTTGAAAAGGCAACACGTATCAAAAGTATCCACCTCATTTTTCACTTTAAATTCCAAAATTATGAAAAAGTATCTCATTGGCCTTTGTGCCATCGTACTGGTGATCGGCAGCGCGTTTGTGGTAGCACAGACAAAAACAACAACGCCGGTTCAAAACAACTTTTACCGTTATACAGGCCCTTCAGTAGATCCCGCTACTAACCTGGCGCCCTACCAGATTGAAGCAAACTGGACCAATAGCAGCAGTGAGGAAAATGCTTGTTCAGGTGGCGATTTTCCCTGTAAAGTGGAAGTGAACCAGTCCTCTATCCACGCTTATGTTTCTACGATCAGCACCGCATCCGATGTAACTGATGTGACCATTGCGACCAAAGAATAGGCGACAGGTTAAAGATTGCGAAGCTGATAACAGCTTCGCAATCTTTTCGAGTTATCTTGGGTTCTGCGGCATACCTGACAAGGTAACCACACTCTGTGGTAACGGAAAAGCATAGCGGGCATCATTGGGAGGCAATTCGATTGTAATACCGTTAATGATCCTTTTCGGCACAATGCCAACACCTTCTTTATTCAGCCTTTTGATGTCCATCCAACGGAGCATTCGCATGAGCAATTCTTTTCTTCGTTCCGCTAATATCAATTGTAAGGCCTGTGAAGCATCGCTTGCAACAAGCGGTACAAAAGTACCCGTCTTCCATCTTTTAACGAGTAACGTATTCAAATCGGTCATAGCGGCATTGGCATTGCCTGTCCGCGCCAAACATTCTGCACGAGTCAGATACATTTCATCGGTAGCGATACCAGCAAATGGGATTGAACTACCCTCGTAACTTCCTTTGAAAGCAAATGAGCCATTGTTGTTTTTAAAGAACAGGGTTTTCCTCAAGTCATTGTTATCGTAGGAGCGGTATAAAACCGAATCCATCTTCATAATGCTGTAGCCGAAGCCAGCGGTGGAGGAGCTGTTGCTTTCCATGATCACTTCTGCGTTATAGGGCTGGAAAGGAAAATTGGCTGCCGGGTTCAACCGGTTGTAATCGAGCAATTGACTCGACAACTGTAAAGCGGAGTCTGCATACCGAAGGGCATTATCGAACCTGTGCATATAAAGGTAGGTTCTGGCCAGTAAAGCAAAAGCAGCCGGCTTCGAGCCACGCATTGGATGCAGGGAGGTAACAGCCAATAACGGTACCGCTTCCAATAGGTCTTTGATCACCTGGTCATAGCTTTGCTGTACAGACGCACGCACGGAAGGTTGATTAAAATCGGCATTTAGCCTTAAAGCGATCCCCAAGTCGCTTTGGGCAGTGGTTGCATCATAGGCTGGAGACCAGATACCAAGCGCCAGCAGGAAGGATTTTGCCCTTAAGAGTATGGCCTGTCCTTTTAGATTATCCCAATCGCCAGCATTTTTTTCATCTCGCTTCACTTTTACAAGGTTATCCAAAACAGTATTGGCCCGGTATACATTATCATAGAGATAAGACCATTCATTAGGGGAACGCAAAATGGTTAACTGCGGAACCCAACTATACATGCCCTTGGCTTCCTCGGTTGAAATGGCCGCATAATCTGCGTCAGTGATGTAATAGTTATCTGCGCATTGTTCACCTAAAGCTGGTTCATAATTGTTGACACGTAAATAATAATCTAATAGAGCCTGCAGGTCCTGCACGCTTGAGGGTACCACCAATTGTTTATTGGATTTTTCGTCAAGATACTTTTGACAGCCGGACAACAGCAGGCCAGCGAACAACAAGGAACTTACTAGAACCGTTCCTGAAAATGTTTTTATAGAATCATACTTAATAGACTGTTTCATGATCAGAGTTTGAAGGTTTAAAAAGAAGCTTTGATGCCGATGCTCAGGGTTTTCGAAGGAGGAATCACCCCATCGCGGTAGAGGGGATCAATGCCAGATTTGTTAGCCCGCCATATGATCCCTAAGTTACTGGCCGCCAGGTAGCATTCAAGCTTTTCAAAAGGCAGTTGCCTGAATTGTTTTTTGGAAAAACCATACCCCAGGTATAGGTATTGCAGGCGAACATGGTCACCTCTCTCGGCTAGTACTGCGGCACCACTGTAAAAAATATCCCTGGTGTTTTGTGCGGGGTATACCAGAGAGGGGACTTGTGTTTTGGTTTCGTCACCAGGCTGTTGCCAGCGCAGGGCATAATCGCTGTGCCCATCAGCGGATTGGTACAGCGCCTGGTAATTGATGGAACTGCGCTGGAACCAATAACCCAATTGGTATTGCAAGCGCAGTGTCAAATTCCAACCCCGCCAGGAAAAGCTATTGCCCATGGAGCCAAAAAATTTGGGCATGGCCTGCCCGCTGTATTGCAGGTCGGCCAGCGAGGACTTGGAGATCATGGATGTATAATCTTTACTTACCTGTCCATTCACGTAACCTTGCGGATCGCCGTTTGCGGGGTCAAGACCGGCCCAGCGGTAATTAAACAAACTATACACGGGTTTGCCAATAGCGCCACTGATGCCCTGCCCGCCATTGACAAAGACACTGCCCTGCGTGTTGCTCAGGTAGTAAGCCGTGACCTTATCGGTATTCATGCTCAGGTTGAACTGGGTCGTCCATTGCAAAGCGCCCCGTGTATTTAATGTGTTCAGCTCCAGGTCGATCCCTGAACCTGCCATGGAGCCAACATTCTTTGTAACAGTAGCCGTGCCCAGCCCAACGGTCAGGTCTACCGGGGCCGACCCATAGAGATCCGTTCCTGTTTTGTGGTAATATTCAAGACTACCCGCGATGCGATTGTTGTTGGATTTAAAATCCAAACCGATGTTCAGCATGGCTGATTTTTCCCAGCGGAGCTCAGGGTTGTAAAAATTCTGTACACGCGCGGTAGGCGTTCCGGTATAAGGAGAAGTGGAGAGATAGCTAAGTGTGGTCAGGGCAGACAGGGCCGGGTTCACATTACCGCTGATGCCATAAGTGGCGCGTAGTTTCAAGTAGGGTAACCAGGAGAGATGATAAAAAACCTCTTTGGAAATATCCCAACCCAGGCCTGCAGACCAGAGGGGTGTCCAGCGGTTATTGGTGCTTACACCGAAGAGGTTGGATGCGTCCCTTCGCATACTGGCAGAGAGCGTATAGCGCTGCTGCCAGGTATAAGCCGCATTGCCAAAAAAAGAAACAAAGCGGTTGAGGTTATCAGAAAAAGAATTCTTATTGGGAATGTAATCCGAATAACCGGCAATATAGGTAGGATAGGCATTGGCGTAATCAACGTTTACGCTAGTGAGGATATCGTCGTTGTAGCCATAGGTTCTAAACGTAGAAGAACTGGTATGTGTTTGTCTTATTTCTGTTCCTGCCAACACCGTCAAGGCTGAACGCCCCCAATTTTTATTGTAATTCACCTGCCCCCTGAAATGATTGGCTGTGGTAAGCAAATCCGACAAGTCAAGGATACCACCCTGCGGAACCATGTACAGAACCTTACCCGTTGTGCGGTTGAGTTGACTGAAAGTATTCACCAGGTTGCGGGTAAGATAATTGTCCGCATCATATAACGTGGTCGTTTTTGTTTGCTGCCTTTCGTATTGGTATTTCAGGTCAAGGTCAAGACCGGGGCATATCTTATAGTTCAGACCAATAGCTGCCGTCCAGTCGAATAAACGGGTACTGTTGTGCATCGACTGGTAATCGGTAAGTGGATTGTATTTCCAGTCCATGAGTTTACCACCCCCTGCCGTATCGATATAAGTTTGGCGATAATCCTTATAGAGCGGGAGTGGATTACCCTGCCCATCGGCCAGCATGGTGTATACAGGTAGCCTGCCATTGGCTGTACCGATCTCTCCATAACCGGGCTTACCGGAACTGTTGCTATTCTGTGTAACAAAAGCGGTTGCGGTAAGGGTTAATTGCCTGGTGAGTTCAAAGCTATGATTCATGCGCAGGTTCAGCCTGTCGTAATTAGCAGACAGGTTACTGAGGTTCTTATCCCAGCCTGCGGCAAATAGCCAGGCTGCACGTGCGGAACCGCCACGCAGGCTGATGCTGTATTGCTGGTTGACGGCTTTGCGGTAGAGGTATTTATTGAAATCATCACGGGTATCGTGGTTGCGTAGCGCCTGTAACTGTGCTGTGGCATCTGAAGCAGAGAGTTGCCCATTTTTCTGTTTAAAAAGGATCTCGTAAACCGGTGAGAACGGGGGCATGTAAGCAGAGAGCGTATCAGACAAACGGTAACCCTTTGAAAATAGCATGGTTTCTACGTCTACAAAATCAGCAGGGCTGATGGTTTTCAGGTAGAAGAGGTTGGGTGGATCAGCGATGGTAAGATTGGTATTGATCTCTACCCTTGTCTTTTGGTTGTACCTGCCTTTCTTGGTTGTGATCACGATCACACCATTGCCGGCCTGTGTACCCCAAATGGAAGCAGCGGCCGCGTCTTTGAGCAGGGTAATGCTCTCCACATCGTTGGGGTTGATGTTATTGATATCTCCTGCGTAAGGGAAATTGTCAACAATGATCAGCGGGTCTTTTGGTCCCTGTATGCTACTCAGGCCTCGGATCATGATCTGCCCGGCTGTGTTTTGCTTACGGTACACGGAAAAAGAATTGGCAACTGCTTCCAATCGACCAATTACAGTTGTACTTACTTGTTGGTTAAACAATGCATTGTCGATCTGTGAAAAAGAACCGGTTGCCCGCTCTTTGGGAATGTTCTGGTAGCCCGTATTTACGATCACTTCGGTGATGGGTGCCGTGCTGGTTTGCAGCATAATGTTCAGAGGCGACCTGGTAGTAGTGGATACGGGTATGAATTGTTTTTGATAACCCACTAGTGAGATGATAAGGGTATCGGCAGGATATTTCAACTGAATAGAAAAAGATCCTGCAGCATTACTAACCGCTTGTGTTGCCGACCTGCGTGCGTACACAGCCGCGTTTTCCAGGTTCTGCAAGCCGCTGGAATCGGTGAGTTTTCCGTGAAGGGTATAGGGCTGCACTTGCGCCTTGAGATTTGAGCCGGCAAGGGCCAGTTCAAAAAGGAATAGTATCAAAATCAAGTATTTCATGGTAGTTAAGTTTGGTTAGGGTAAACGGGAATAGTGGTAAGTATCGATCTCACGCTCTTCTTGTTTTAATACGAACCCGAAAGAGCGCAGCAGTTCCTGCCAGGCGTGGATATCGGTGCGTTTTTGGATTGTAAAATCCATGTAGAGCTTAGCCGAGATATTGGTTTCATCCAGCACCGGCAGGGTTGAAATGCTGTTCAGGTAACCGATCAACGGGCTGATGGGCTGGTGGTGGAGAAAAAGCAGGCTGTCGGTATTCTCATAGAGGTTGTTACCAGGCTTTGCCTGTCCTGCAACAGGGAGATTGGTGCCGACCCATTGCAATACCCAACAACTCAATTTCCTGCGGGCTTTGGTAATCGTGATACCAAAAGTTCTTGCAATGTCTTCACGCACCGCCCGCCTTAATTGCCCAATGGGAGCAGGGGGCATTACCATTTCATAACAATAAGTGTGCTTGAGGCTCCAGCTATCCCAATCACCTGTTTGCTGCAATACACTATCTGTTCCATCTTCATAAAAGAAACGGTTGGCTGGAACTGCTGTTAGCTCATAAGCCTGTTTGCAGATGGCTGCCAGGGGTGTATTACGATAAGTAATGCGGGTGGCAGAATCACGTCCCTGTTTGGTCAGGTAAGTTCCTGAGCCCAACCCTTCGATATTGCCGGTAAATAAGGAATGATACAACAGGGGAGTGCCTGCTGAAACAGGCAGGGGCTTTTTCATGTCCAGGGCATCATGACCCAATGCATCAAATTTGGTGGACGGGATCGACCCGCCGCTCAAAAGGGAACGGATGTTTTGGACTGTGATATCCCCCGGCCGGGTAACTGCTTTAAAGACCCCATTGTACAACCATATTTCATGGGGTATGAATGTATGGGGGAAGAGCGCTTTTAGTGAAGTATCACCTGTTACAATGGGTAAAGAAATGGTTTTTAGTACTGGGTTGGTTTTCAAAAAACGCTCAACGGTTGCTTTATCCTCAGTTGCATCAACAACAAATACCTGCAATTGATCCGGCATTTTGCGCTGCAAGGAATCGAGGTGTGGCAATGCTTTGATGCAGCTGCTGCACCAGGTGGCGAAGAAATCAAGTATGATGACTTTGTTTTTAAAATTGGATAGCCTGGATGATGAAAACGGGGCATTGAGTACCTGCCTTAATGAGATGTCAGGCATGGGATCGCCTATGGATAAGAGGCGAATCTTTTGCGCCGATACCATGTTCACCCATAGGCATAGTGATACTATTAAGCAATACGTATATTTCATTTGCGGTGTTGTTAAAATGGAAAAAGCGGTTGTTCGCGACTTGCCAGGGGTAAGTCGGACTTGCGTAAAGGATTAACCGTTAAACCGGGTTTTTTGGCTTTTTAGCGAAGTTGGTTTTGAGCAGTACCAGGGCTACTCCCTGTAAGCCAACCAAGCAACAGTTGAGTGGAAATAAAAAACCAGCAACAGATGAGGTCCTAGGAAAGCTCACCAGCCAATTACTGGCCCCTGGTTGCTGGTGTAAGTAAAATGGGGGAAGAGAACGAAATGTATTGAAGAGACACAATGGTACATGCCTTCTTAACCCGTTTAAAGGTAATAAAATACAAGGCACGGGGCCCATTTTGTCATTACTGAGACCTGAGAAAATGTCCCGATAAGAAAATGAGCGCCCGCCCCTGAAAGCGTTTATATGTATGTTTTCCTGTCTCATTGGTTGAATTTCTCAGGTTCAGCAGTAATGAGACAAAAGATGATTTCTATAAAGTTAGTAAGAAAATATATATTGTATGCTAATAGTCCTACAAATTTTTTGGCTAATTCTTTGAAATTTCGTCAATGAATGGCAGTAGAGACGAGAAAATATTAAAAAAGTTTGGGAAGCATTTGGCAAAATGTCGAAAGGAGAGTGGCTTGAGTTTGCGTAAACTGGCAGATAATGCAGATGTTGATTTTAGCCAGATACATAGAATTGAAAAAGGAATCACTAATCCATCTCTTACAATGTTATTATCTTTAGCGGAAGGGTTAGAAATTTCTATTGAAGAACTAATTCAGTTTTAGTCCGCTTCAAGGAAAGGTGATTCCTGAAAAAGAAGTAATTTTTTCTTGGCAAATTTTTTCAACAATTAATCCCATCATCTGTATTCTTTCTATCAGTAGACTAAGTTCCTCTCTAGTAATCACATAATCCGTTTTATATCTGGCATCAATATAACCCCGCTTCAATAAATCAAAAAGATTTCTTTCTTCTTTATTTGTTTCAATCGGAAATAATAAAAATAATTCTTCTGAAAGAGGTTTGGCCTGCTTTCTTAATTTATAGAGGTTATGTGTTTTAGGTTTATAACCTGTATAAACAAGTAATGTTGCATAAAAAAAACTCTCAGCTGCTTGATGTAAAAGGAATATACCAATTTTATATTCATTCTGGTCTAAGTTAAATTTTGCAGATTTCAACAATCCACCACCAGCCGGAAACCAGATATCAAAATACCTCTGCGCAATTTCTTTTTCTTCATTGGGCGTCAACTCCCTTGGCTCAGCAAATTCAACGAGATCGGTGTCATATAGCAGTACGCCCTCATTAACAATGTCGGTGAAAAAATACTGTCCAAACTCAAGCCCCTCGTTGATGTAATCAATTTCGTGGATCTGCAAATTAATCGGTTGCTTAAAATGCTGGGTTCTGCTGTTTACAATATCTTCCAGCTCGTATTCTTTAATCGTATTGTTTTGTGTAACCACCAGGAAATCATAATCACTTACGTACTCATAAAAAATCCCATCCTTCCCTGTATAGCGGTGTTCTACATATTTACCCTTTGCATAGCTGCCAAATAAAATGATCTTTTCCGGAGAGACAACCTCTTTGATAATATCAACGATCTCCAGGATCTGGTTTCGTTTGCTGAGTGGGAGGTGGTTTAAGGAGGTTTTCATTGTGGTAAAATTACGAGGAATGTAGTAGAAAAATAGCTGAAATCTATTAATGAATAAAGAATCTATACCAATTCTTGTGGCAGATGATATTCTTAATTTCTGATTGTCAAAATTAAGTTGATTTCAAGTTAGAAATCGAGACCTATTTTATTTAGCGTAGAGGAAGGGGTGAAATGGCTGGGTTTTCGGTGGATCAAGCGGCAATTAAATCGGATTCAAGTGGTCAATTCGACCGGATTTTGCAATTTGTAATTTCATCCGATTAATCCTTTTTTTTCTGTTGTTGGGATTATGGATACGCCGACACCAATTCCGAACCATGGACGTTTCCTATAAGCCCATTTCTGTCCTGCCTCGCCAGTTAAGATGGCTTTACCTGATAATGTCTAGACATACATTAAATTCGGATTAAGGTGGTCAAAGCGATCCGATTTTGCACTATCTCCTTAAAGTCAGTATAAAACTCACTTTTGAGATATGCTCTAATCTAAATTAGTATTACAAAAAAAGGGCATTCACCCCTTTTTTGAATAGAAAATTACAACCTTTCCCTGCTGTTATGCATTTTGTTACTGACTACTGGTTATGCTGCAACTGTACGAAGAAAATACTTAGAATTTGAATAGGGTTATTCAATAAAATTATTGTCTTCAGCTTTATTCTTGAACTATTCTGATCATCCTGGCTTATATAAAAGCGAATAGGGGTTTTTACCCCTTGTTTAGAAAGATTTTTTTTGTTTCCTTCATATTTTATTAAGTCATATTATTCCAAAAAGAACCTTTTCACTTTAAAGTAACTTATTCCGTTAATAGACTTTAAAGATTGTTTAGATATCTCATCTACTAACATACTTTGATAAATTAACTCATTGTAACCAAATTATTAAAAATTTAAATATCAATGGATCAAATTAAACAGTATTTAAAGAAGAAGTATAGCTCAAATAAAAAAATTGGCTGTTGTGTTATGTTTGTTTTTGTATCTCTATTTATTTTTTGGGGATGCAAAAAATTGGCAATTAAAACCGGACCTACCCTTGCGAAGAATTGGGCTAAGGAATGGTACTATGGCGAGTTTAAAAAAACACCTGCCTTCTCTTCGTCAAAAATTAACCACTATCCCGATTGGGCACATTCAATGCCACAATACTTGGGTGAATATACTATTGTTGAATACCCGCTGAAGTCTTCTGTCAGAACATCACCTATTAGTTATGCTGATTACACAAAAGATGAGAAAAAAAGAATTATGGATGCCTCTTTTGAAAGAGTAATTGTTGGGATGAAGTCAAATCAAAAACCACAAATCAGAGTACTAACCTATGTCCCTGAACTCGAGTATCTAAAAAGGAACAGATATGATGCATCTAATAATAAAATTACAGCAATTGCCAATGATTTTGATGGATTGGTGCTTGTTAGCGACTGGAACGGCAAATTTATTACAGGGTTTAATTTTAAAAATGGTAAAATTACTACCAGAGTTAGGCTTAATCAGAATAAAAAAAATGAAACAATAGATAAGAAATTAGCGGTAACTTCAACAAACAAATCTGCAAGTGAAGAAAAAAGTACCAACGATTTGCAAAAGCAAGTAAATAGCTGCTACTTAATATGGACGGACAATTATGTCGAGTATTCTTCAGGGCATTATGATGGGGACAACTATATCGAAGATGATCGCTATTTGGAATATAAAGGCTCATCGGATTTTCAACTAATAGGAGATTGTGGGGATGCTCTGCCTAACGATCCGATTGACCCTTGTGAATTGTTTCCATGCGGTAATAATGATAATTCAAGTGGTACCCAACCTCCTGATTTACCCTGTCCAACTGGGCAGCAAGCCCAACTTGATCTTGCTCTTTTCCCGTTCCCGTCATTAGATATATCTTCACTTTCAAATTTTTGGGGATTAACTTTGGCTGAAAATATTGAAGTTGAATTTGATGTTTGTAATGATGGCCAAAATTGGCACGCGATTTTAACTAAGATTATAGGTAATTATTCATTGCAAACACAATTGGTACCAGGATGTTCAGAAGTTACAGGCCCTTCGGGTAATACAACAGCTTTTAATTATTGTTCCCAAATGCTAGATATGTATAACGAGTCAGCAAACAATAGTAATGGTTTCGTATCATGGTATATGCTATCTGCAGTAACAGCTCATGAAAATGTTCATAAGAATCATTTAATTCCCGCTTTAGGTAGTGCCTCATCGTTGATTTCTTTTGGAATCAATCAATTGTCAGTTCCAAATATAGGCCAGGGTTCTATCATTGCTAAATCACAAATTGAGGGGATGACTGCATTTAACCAGGCTATTAGTATTGGATTTACACTTTGGAGCTCGTCCTACATCACATTGTGTGCAAATGATCACTCAGGCCCAACTGCACAGGCAGAACGAACTGTTGTAAATCCAATGATAACACAAATTTGTAATTATTCTAGAGCTGCAAGTTGGTCATCTTGTAGCCCAGTGTGTAACTAAGTATAATTTGGGTAAAAAATAAAATCATGAATAACATTTTTAAAAAGGCAACCTTTTTGTTGCTATTGTTCATTACATTTCAAAGAATATCGTATAGTCAGTCCACGCAGAATATTTTACTTGGGGAGTTACATAGTGGTAAAACAGATCCCTCCAGTAAATATCAAGTAAACTTGATTGTAGACACAGTCCAAAATGGAGGAGGCAATGGTCTTAAGTTTGTTTTAGTTGTTAAAAACATATCCGGCAAGGCTGTTCAAATTGAAAACCCGATTTCTAATATTTCATTTGCACTAATGAATAAGCTAGGCGAATCAGTAAACCTAATAGAAATAAATAGCAAAATAATAAACGGGAAAAGAGAGCGTATACTACCCGAGTCTTTTGAGATTGAAAAATTGCTTATTAATGGAAAAAAATCTGATCAATTAAGAGATACATCGGTGTATGTTTTATTAAACGCAGGTGATATGATAGAAGCACATTTACGTATAAAACAGATATACAAATCAAAATCACCAAAGCCGCATATTGAAAGCCAAAAAATACAAATCTCTTCAGATAGATATACCTTGTTTGTTAATCTGATCATTATGGAAGTGTTACAAAAGAACACATTAAACCCGATACTTTTTTCAGGTAAAATGATTCCTATTAATTTCAAGTAGCATATTTCAATTGACTCTTCTATCAAATGGCTGGTTAAAAACAATAGTTTTGGCCGGCCATTTTGTTTTTAAGTTATTATTTAGAATATGAAAAAGGGACGATCAAAGACTGTAGTTCAGGGCCTCTTAATGGCATGCGGGATGCTTTGCCCTCTGTTTTATACATCAATTCTAGGACTCAATAGCCAGCTTATTTATTTGGAAGACTTTTATAAAGCAGCTTTTTTGATTTTATCTTTTATTTTAATCTTTTTGACAAGAAAAGCATCAATAGGCGCATTATCTGCTTACGAACTAATTGTGTTAATAATTTTTTTCTTTGTAATAAGTCTTAGTTTAATGTTTTCCTTAAAACCAAACGAAGCCATCTTCGATGTGATTTTCTACGCATGTTATTACCTAATATTTGTATATATAGCCTGCGATCTTGGGTTGGCGAAATCAATAAAATTGCTTGAGGGTTTTGTGATATGTCAAGTGCTTTTTTTTAACGCATATATTTTAATTTATTCAACAATTGATGACTTAAGAAAATTTGCAATGTATTCCCCAAATAAAAGTATGTTGGGGATATTATTCGGATCGTATTGCACTTTTCTTCTTCCAAAGGCTGTGAAGTTCCTTTCATCAAGTAAGGAAAACACTGCTAGAAAGACGATTGTGTCAATCATGTGTATCTGGTCAATACTTGTTTTACTTTACTTAAATTCCAGAGCATCCTGGATTGGGTTTATTATTTGTGCGATTGTGCTCTTTTATTTGAAAACGAAGTATAAGCGAATAAAAATAGTATTTAGTGTTTTACTAGTTCTCTTTGTAGGGTTTCTTGCCCCTTTTTTTTTCTTTTTAAAGGAGGGCTCGTCTTATGGTAGAATATTGATATACAAAATATCATTGAATATGCTAAAGGAGCACTGGCTTTTAGGGATTGGAGTAGGAAATTTTAAAACGCAATATAATTTATACCAGTCTAGATATTTTTTTGAACAAGGGCTAGAGGGCAAGTATGCTTTATTAGCGGACAATACTTATTTCTCGTTCAACGAAATTTTGCAGTGTTTTGTTGAAAATGGCTTGCTGGTTGGAACAGGGATAGTGATCGGATTTTTTTTATTACTTTGGAATACGGTTACTCTTTATGGAAAAAAAATAGAATTAGATCATTTTTTTTCCCCGTATTTGGCAATTTGTTTTTTGGTATCAACATCAGTGCTTTCATACACATTACATTCCTTACCAATAGTGATGTTAATATTAACATTGCTTTCTTATTTAATGTGTTTTTCGACCCGAAGAACTCTTGTGATAAATAAAGTGAGATGGCGAAAATCAATTCTGATTATACAGGCAATAATTGCTTGTGCATTAATCGTACACTTTATGTTTATTGGATGGGGTAAATATCAGGGTCATAAGGCATTTGAGTTATCTGCATCTGGATATAAAACAACTGCAAGATCTATTTATTTAAAGGTATATAACTCGAATTTGGTTAGTGGATCAATACTTTATCATTATGCGATGGAATTGTACGATTCGAATCAGCTTTTGGAGGCTATGAAAATACTTTCTCTTTCCATGAAAGATTATACTAGTAACGAAGTTTTCCTTCTATTGGCAGCTATTCAAAATGAGTTAAATTATAAATCAGAAGCAGAAAAAAACTATAAGCTGGCAGTTTACATGGTCCCTAACAGGATGAAGAGCAGATTTGAATTAATGTCTTTTTATGAAGAAAATAGAGACACATTAAATGTCATTAAGTGGGGCAATTCGATTTTAAGTATGGGTGTTAAAATTCAGTCATCTGAAGTTGCATCGATGCTTAAACAAACGAGGAGAACGCTCGAAGCCTTTGAAGGAAGATCGAAAATAATCAAACATTTAAAATGAGATGGCATATATAATAAGTGCAAGCGCTTAAACCAGAATGAGGTGATCTTTCTGATCAGATTTTGTGCATTTGTTTGCAGTTGCCTTCTTCAGAGCCAGTGACCTCCCCCCCGAAAAACCGGACAGCTATAAATTAGAAAAACGGGTAATTATTCATAGCTTAAAAAAATGAACAATTGCTCATGAAAAAGACAAAGTACACGGAGCAGCAAATTGCCTTTGCGTTGAAGCAAGCAGAAACAGGAACGTCGGTTCAGGAGGTTTGCCGCAAGATGGGTATCAGTGAAGCCACCTTTTACAATTGGAAGAAAAAGTATGGCGGTTTAGGGATTACAGAACTTCGACGACTTCGTCAGTTGGAAGATGAAAATCCCGGTTAAAACAAATTGTTGCGGACCTGAGCCTGGATAAACAAATGCTGCAGGATGTCTTAAAAAAAATGTTTAAAGGTTCGTCAGTTAAAGCTGTTGGTTAAGAAGTTGATTGATCAATACAAGGTGTCAACAAAGAAGGCTTGTGCTGCAATGATGCTTCCAAGGTCGATGTGGTATTATGAGTCGATTAAACAGCCGATAAGGCTGTTAGAGAGAGGATAAAAGAGATTGCTAATACAAGGATACGCTACGGCTTAAATAGGATTTATATTTTACTTCGTCGTGAAGGGTGGAAGGACAATAAGAAGCGTGTACACCGCATCAACAAAGAAGAAGGACTAAATCTAAGAAGTAAGAGACCACGTAGAAGTAAGGTTGCCGCACACGGGATGGAACGACCGGATTTGAATAATTTGCACCAATGCTGGTCGATGGACTTTGTAGCAGATCAGCTCTTTGATGGCAGAAAATTCAGGGTCTTAACTTTAGTGGATAATTGTAGTCGCCAGTGCCTTGCAACCAGGGTTGGACAATCGATCAAAGGAATAGATGTTGTTCGCCTGATGGAAGACGTAAAACAATATCATTGAGTAACACCGAAAAGAATACAGGTTGACAACGGTAGTGAATTTATCTGTAAGGGTTTTGATCGATGGGCATATGAGAATCAGGTAACTATGGATTATTCAAGACCAGACAAGCCGACAGACAACCCATTTGTTGAATCTTTTAATGGAAGTTTCATGGATGAGTGTCTGAATGCCCACTGGTTCTTATCATTGGAAGATACTGTTGAGAAAATAGAAGACTGGAGAGATGAATACAACCACTTCAGACCGCATAGTTCCTTAAACGGAATGACACCCCAGGAGATGGTTGAAATGTACCCAAAAGGAAGCCCGGATATCTAATTTGCCGTGTCTGATTATTGGGAGAGGGTCATGTTCCAGCGCGACCCAACTCGGCTGGTTTGTAGAACATATTCTCAACTTTCAGTATATTTATTCAGCGATAGCAAGCCATGACCGACGGAAGTGCATTCCCTCCCGCCGCTGGCGTGACATAAAGCCCTAACCATTGTCTTTAAACTTATTCGAACAATACAATCGATTGAGAAGTATTCATGTTGCCTATACAATCTATTGCTGATGCCACCGGAAAACAATCATACATTCTTGAGCTTAAGCCAAAAACTGATTTCAGTTTTAACGCAAAAATTATATGCAAAACCTGCAAAGCTGCTATTCAAGTTACTTTTATTATTAACACTTGTCCTCTTCTACATAATTGCCCCAGCACAAATAGCTAATACAATCTCTCCGGCCGATAAAGTATTTGGATTGTCGAAGTTCTGGCAGGAAGTAAACTACAATTATGTTTATTTCAACAAGATCAATCATCAGACATGGGACAGTACCTATAAAGCGCTAATATCTCAGGTACAGGCATCGCAGAATGATTATGAATATTACCGGCTGATGGCAAAGTTTTGTGCTTTGCTGAAAGATGGTCATACAGAAGTGATTCGACCTGCTATACGGGGTTTAAACTTCATGAATAATACATTCGGTGATTACCTGCTGGTCTTGACAAGAGTGGATGATAAAGTTATCGTTAAAAGAACCTGGAAAAAAGATGAACAAAAATTCCCATTGGGTAGTGAAATTATTGAAGTGAATGGTCTTTCAACTACACAGTATATACAGGATAGTATTGCACCCTATATTTCAAGTTCGACAGATTATGTAAGGAACGACATCGCTTCCAGAGGACTCTTGACGGGTGCTCCCGGTTCTACTTTTACCGTTAAACTCAGAAAGCCAGATGGAGCGGAAGTCATTTATTCCCTAACGCATGGCAAAGCAAAAGACAGCGTTTTCCTTCCTGACCCTGGCGTATACCTGGATGAGCAACCAAGAAAGGCCCTTGAATCGAAAGTCCTTCCCGGTAATATTGCTTATGTAGCATTAAACACCTTTGCAATTGAGTCAAAGACGGACAGCCTGTTTGAAAATCTTCTTCCATTATTGGAAAACGCAAAGGGAATTGTCATTGATTTAAGATACAATGGCGGAGGTGATGATGGTGTCGCTTTTAATATTTTAAGACATTTTATTAAAGATTCCCTTATCCAAGGATCGTCCTCTGTTACCAGGAGCTATGATCCATACCTTAAAGCGATCGGCAAGGATGTTGCTTTACGGGATACTGTCGGGAACAAGGATAAGCGGGAAGCATGGCTTTTATACAATGGTTATGCTGTTTATGGCGAACCTGGCACATGGCATTTGAAGATAGCAAAAAATGTAAAAAGACTAGGCGCTCCAGTGGTTATACTTACCAGCCATAACACTTATTCGGCAGCTGAAGATTTTTTAATTGGTGTGGATAATCAAAAGCATATCGTAAAGGTAGGTGAGCCAACGGGTGGCAGTTCCGGGAAGCCTTATACATTCGGTTTGCCAGGTGGTGGCTATGCCAGGGTTTGTATAAAAAAAGACGCGTATCCGGATGGCCGTGAATTTGTGGGATATGGTATACAGCCTGACATCAGGGTTACACCTACCGTTAAAGACTATTTAGAAAGTAGGGATGTAGTGCTGGAAGCGGCATTAAAGTATTTTGAAACTAAGATATACATGCAGAAATTTTAATTATTTTAAATAGTTCTATAGAAAATTTGATTCCCTCATTAACCTATTCTTCAATCGTATTGTTTTGCATAACCACCAGGAAGTTATCATCAGCAAATGAATTCAATCATCGATGAAATGAAACAAGCGGTGAGCCAGTGGAGAGAAATTGCAGCTACCATCGGTATTACAAGAGCATAACAAGAAGATATGGCTGGGGCATTGAGGGTTTAAGTGATGCTGATACACATAAATACCAAACAATGATAGAATAAAGAGCAGTCAGGCTTTTCTTAAGACAATTTTGTACATCTGCAATTATCGGGTTGCTAAAAATGCCGGGTTCTGCTGTTTACAATATCTTCCAGTTCGTATTCCTTGATATTGCTTTCCCTGGCAACAACCAAAAAGTCAAAATTACTTATATACTCATACAAAATGCCATCCTTCCCGGTGTACCGGTGCTCCACATACTTGCCCTTGGCATAACTGCCAAATAAAAAGATCTTTTCCGGAGAGATAACCTCTTTGACAATATCAACGATCTCCAGGATCTGGTTTCGTTTGCCTAATGGGAGGTGGTTGAGAGAAGTTTTCATGCAAGTAAAATTACGGAGAAAGTTTCAGAAAGAAGCTGTAACCTAAACCATTAAAATGTATCCCAATTTAGGGTGCAGAATCCGATTGCATTGATCCAATAAATCCGATTTTGATGTTTGTTGCAATTTTTAAACAGTTCAGACACAAATTATTCAAGCGGATAATATCGTCAAAATACATTTAGAAGAATATTGGTTCGGGAAAAATTATGAATAATACCAACATGCAAATGCAGATAGGTGCTTATTTCAATGTAAGCGCTGCTTGTTTTTTAATATAGTCAATATTCTTTGAAGAAATTTTGACGGGTGTTCGCAAAATTGACTGAGCCCAATCTAACGAAGATGGTAAATGATGCAAACTGTCTTCAATTAACATAGCATAATACATTGGGGTAAACCTTTGTGGTATGATGTAATGCGCCTCAGTAAAATACATTACTGCCTTTTGCAGACTGTCCTGTGTGTCAATTCCGGTACGAGGGGGGCAATGAAATCGGATTTTGCACTTTGAGGTATTCGCTGACAAATTCATTTTTGTATAGAAACGATCGTAAAAACAACCATCGATATTCTATTATGATACCGATGTTGGTGGATCTTATAAAGGAAATTATTGATAATCAGTCTTTTATTGTGCTGACTTAGTGCGCTCCTCTCATATTTAAAAGCACCCTAAATTATAGAAACGAAGCGGGTGAGCCACTGGCATTTTTCGCCTGTTTTAAACTCTAATGGAAGTGGGTAAGTTTATTTAATGACAACATCTGGGTGTCCATCCTATTCCCTTTCTCTTCATTTTGATTCCCTATGAGAATCTACAAACCCAATCACAGTGAACGAAACATTCAAAAAAATGATTTTTTTATTTTAATATAAAAAAACGTAATATAGGGAAATTTTTAAATGTTTTATGATCACGGTTGCATTAGTAGATGACCATATCTCCTTGCGTGCAGGGATAAAAATCTTGATCGAACTAAAGCAGGATATTAAGGTAGTAATAGAAGCATCCAACGGAAAGGAGTTGCTTGACAAATTAGCGAATAGCATTATTCCTGATATCGCTATCATCGATATTTTCATGCCGATTATGAATGGTTATGAAACCACTAAAGAGCTATTCAATAAATATCCTTCCATCAAGGTCATCGTACTCGCCGGAATGTGTGAAGAAGATGCGGTAATCAATGTTATAGGACTTGGCGCAAAAAGTTACATCTGTAAAAGCGTCGACCCTTCCACCCTTGTAAAAGCCATTGTTGCGGTTCACGAAAAGGGATTTTACCTCGGTGATCTAGTCAAAAAAGATTATTTTCTCACCAGAAGTACGACAAAGAAAAATGGCTTTGTTGGAAAAGAATACCTTTCAAAAAAAGAATTGAATTTTATACAGTTGACAGCTACAGAACTCAGTTACAAAGAAATCGCATCGCAGCTGAAGGTCAGTCCAAAAACGGTTGAAAATTATCGCGACAATATCTTCTTCAAGCTGGATATTAAAACCCGTTCCATGCTTGTATTGTATGCTTATAAAAACGGGTTGCTGTCTTAGCATCCACAAGAGAAGCAGTAGCAGAATGGCCAATTAATTTTGGTTCCGGGCAATGATAAGAAACTGGCCGTAGGCCTGGAATTTTTTGATCAACGGGTTATCGCCGGTAAGATCGAATAATGTAAAATTCGATGTACACAATGGCAGAAAATATTTGGCAATGTCTTTTTCAATGTTTCCAAACGACCAGTTCGATGAGGGGCCTTCTTCGGCAGTGGTGCAATTGGCACAATACAGGTTCACCACGCATACTTTGTTTTTGAATTGGTCCGATTCGTTGATGATGGAAGCCGCAGTTGCCTGTTGCGATAACATGGTATGCGCCCCGCCTAATTCAGCATAATACATTCGGTGCTGAAACTCTTTATCAAACGACAGGAAGTTTGCCGCAAGATTGGGGTTCCTGTTTTTGCGTGTGTCGTTGCAGGTTGCACCATTCGTAACGATCCTTTCGAAATCACGGAAGTTTTCGCCAAAAAAAAACATGAATGATTTTGTATTGCGGCCCAATTCCTTTTTGAGTGTTTTATTGATGTCTGTGATATAATCACATTGCGTCAACCCCGGGTTGGCGTTTTTGATCAATGCAATGGATGAAGCGATTTCTACCGGCGGTTGCGCGGCAGGCGTAATAAGTTGTAGTGCGAGCACATAAGAACGCGGACTTTCAAAATCGATCCCATGAAATTTCAGTCGACGGCTCTCAGGTAATGACAGATTCATTTGATATAGCTTTTTGATCAGCTCCTTGCTGCGGAAAATCAGTAATGAAGTGTCACCGGTCTGCAGGAATCTATTGTATACAATGGAAGCTGAATGCCCCGCTTCGTTAAAAAAAACAGTCGCTCCGAAATGCTCATTCAAAACTGAGAGCCATAATGGCGCCAGGTATGTATACATATGGAGGTAATGAGATCCGCCCTGTGCCTGCAGGACGAGTTTATAATTTCCCAATTTTTCTTCCAGCATGGCAGTGGTACGCGCATCAAAACCTGCTTGTAACGAAAATGGATATTGATGTGAGCTTAAATATTCATTGAGCCCATCCTGCGATTTTGATACGTTATTCAAACAGACAACAAGCAACAGAACAACAAAAAATTTAGCGGCATTTTTCATAGTGACACTGAAATTATAAAATTACAAAAACGGAAAATTTTCGGCTGAGCAAAATTGATCAGGCAAAAGGCTGTGTGTCAACTTCGTTGGTTTGGAAGTAAGCAAAGATACTAAGATAATCTTTCTTTGATACAAAACACCGGGGTAAAAGCCCTGCTTGCTCTTAAGAAGGTTCTAACTTCTTGAAAAAGACTATTTCAATTGCAAAATAAACAGGGTTGTTTCCCCCTGTTTTTAAAGACAGCCTCCGTCTAACTTTGGATGATAAATTTTTTAATCAAAAGCTTACACTTTCTGCTTAAAAGTGCTCAAGTATGAAAAAAATCAGCCTCAGCGGGAAAAAAATTTTCCTCGACAAAAAAATCATCGGCAATCTTGACAAAGCTAAAATGGCAAGAGTAACAGGTGGCGTTGATGATTACAACAGCTTCCTCTCTATCATCAGCTGTCACACTAACCACAGCGGAAGCGCTTGCTCAGGTTGTCAGACTTGCTGCAGCGGTGGCACATGTCTTTGTTAGCCGACAACAATCTTTGTGGCGGGATGTATCTTTAAAAGTGCATCCCGTTTTTTGTGCCCGCTTTTTTTCTGCTGTGATCTGTGTAAACAAATCGATTGCTGTACATGTTCAATCAACAACAAAAGGGGGGAGATTACCCCTGTTTTTTCATCACACGAACTTCTAACTTTATCGTGGACAAAAATTATCCGTTGCTAAACAAGTACTTAGGCATAATGATTGCCTGAATAAAATCTATCCTGCAACAGGATGACGTAAAAAGAAACGGGATTGTTTTTTCATCTATTGATTTCTTAAATAACTGTAATGAGCTGGTCGCCGATTTATGATAACAGGGAGGTTGTAACAGATTCCATCAGGAAGATTCATCAAAGTATTGGTTCAAACGAGAACAGTTTTAATCACCAGGGAGACAGCAGCCTGATGTATGGGCAAACGGGCATCGCCATCTTCTATGGTCATGCTTACCAGGCGCTCGGCGACGATCTTTATTTCACTGAATTTAACAACACGATCGAGCGTTTATTAACGTTGCTGGAAACGCCCGGCTCCTCACTGAATTTTGGCCAGGGTTACCCGGGCATCGCATGGGGGCTCACCCATCTAGCACAGATCGGTTTGATAGACGAACCAGATGGCTTTTTTGACGAACTCGAACCCTTCATGGTTCGTTATGCAAAAGATGAGATCCGGAAAAAGAACTATGATTTTCTTCTCGGCGGACTTGGTTATCCGAATTATCTTTTGTACAATATTAACGCCAATGACAGCAGAACGTTATTGGCCGAGTATACAAACGAACTCGCTTCTATAGCGGTCAGAAAAGATGGCCTCATTTATTGGGAACAGTTTCTGAACGACGGCCCCAAGCGAATCAATCTGGGACTTGCACATGGGTTACCATCCATTATGCTTTTTTTAAGCAGGTGCTACCGAAACGACATCAACCCGGATATCTGTATGGAACTTATAGAGGGAGGAATGGCTTTTATGAAAGAAAACCAGATGAAACACATGGTGTCCATTTTTTCTTATTCTGTTTCAGATGATGAGACCCCTGTTAATTCAAGCATACGCTGGTGTTATGGCGATCTCGGCATCGGGCTTGCGTTTATACAGATCGGGAAAAACTGCGGTGTACAAGAATGGACGGATCTTGGCGTTAAACTGGGCCTCAATTGCTCAACACGTACGCGCGAATTTTCTATGATCGCAGATGCACATTTGTGTCATGGCACCGGTGGCACGGCACACATGTTAAACCGGTATTATCATTATACCGGTATTGAAGATTTCAAAACAGCGGCGATCACCTGTTATGACCTGACACTTCAGAAAGCAATTCTTGACAAGGATACAATTGGCTGGCTCGCAGATAAAGGTGATTTCGGAAATGTAGTTTTTGATGGTTTGCTGGAAGGTAACACAGGCATCGGTCTGGCCCTACTTGCTTCCATCGGAAACACGGAGCCTGGCTGGGACGAAGCACTTTTGCTTTCATAGTAGAATAACAGCTCTCAATACAAAACCAAACTGCCCAATATCAATGAAGATCATTCCTTCAGATTTCTTTCTTATACGCACACCTTCCTTTCCCATAAAGAGATTGATGGAGTTTAACAACAATGTCCGTACGAAAGAGGACAGGAGCATTTTCTTCAAAGAATTAATGGCCGATCCATTTTTTTCCGAAGCGCTTTTTATCGCATCTCCTGACCTGTATAGCAGCGCGATGTTGTGGGTAGAAAATATTTCAGCAAACACGAAAGAAACTGAGAAGATCATTACTTCACTCTATAAATATTTTGCACGTATGTGTGCCCGCGCCACACCGTATGGGCTTTTTGCCGGATGCGCAACCGGCGTCTATGGCGATTCTACCAACATAGAATTAACAGGAAACAATGTGAGCTTAAAAAAAGTTCGACTCGATATGAACTATGTAGGTGAGATCGTTGAATTCCTGCTGAGCTTTCCACAGGTAAGGGCTCATTCACTTTTCCTGCTCAATACAAGTTTATATACTGTTGGCGATAAATTCAGGTATACGGAATACAGGGTGATCAACAAGGCAAGGATGTATTACCTGGTAGAAATCACGGCTGATGAGATCCTACCCCTGTTGCTCGAATACGCAACAACTGGAAGAAGCATCGCCGAACTTGAACAATGGTTGTGCGAACATGTGGAAATAAGCGAAGATGATGCAAAAGAATATGTTGAACAACTCATCTCCAACCAGCTTCTCAATTCTGATTTTGAATTGAGCAATACCGGAAACGATTTTTACACATTGCTGATCGACAAGATCAGCAGGATCGACGGCATCGATAAACTGGCTTCGCCGTTGATTACGATAAAAGATATCTTTGATAAACCGGAAATCGGGCTGGACGATTACAAACAAATTCATTCGATCTTAAAAGCGGTATTGCCGCATACTACCGCAAAAGACCTGATACAGGTTGACTTGTATAACCAACCGAAAAGCTACCAAGTGGATACCGGTTTTGCCGAACGGATCTCTGCAAATTTTGAAAAATTGTACAAGATAAAATTTACTGTAGAAAGCCCTGATCTTGTTCAGTTCCGAAACAGTTTCTTTGAGAAATATGAATTCAGGGAAGTACCGTTCTGGGAAGCACTTGACCACGAGATCGGTATCGGCTATGGGGTAAAAAGCGCATCGGAGAACATCGATTTTACGCCTTTGGTGGATGATATTTCATTTGCGAATATAGAGGTAGATGACAAAGTGAAATGGAGCAAATGGCGGCAACTTCAATTTAGCAAACTGATGGAGGCGGCGGGAGATAATTACAGCGAGATCGCATTATCCGATGAAGATCTCGAAAGTATTTCTGACGACAAACTGCAGATGCCGGAAAGCCTTTTCATTCATGGCATCATGTCGAAATCAAAAAGAGATAACCAGAAAGATCCTGATTTTACACTGATCGCCAATTCGGGCCCATCGGGCTCACACCTGATCGCAAGATTCTGTAATGGTAACAGTAGCCTGACTGAGAAAGTGCGCAGGAATTGCAGAGAAGAAGAATCGCTTCACAAAGACTGGATCTATGCAGAGATCGCGCATCTTCCGCAGACGCGGGTAGGTAATGTAACCATGCGGCCCTATCTGAGGGATTATGAGATCGTTTTTCTCACCAATTCAAATCTAGATAAAGAACACCAGATCACGTTAGACGACCTCACCATTTCGTATCACCAGGGCGAAATCATTCTGAAAAGTAAACGGCTGGACAAACGGATTATTCCACGTTTAACAAATGCGCATTTCTTTGGTGTGGGTAATTTGAGCACCTACAAATTCCTGGGTGATCTTCAATACCAGGGTTTAATGCCATCTGTTTTATGGGACTGGAGTTTCTTCGGTGGAATGAAAGTTTACCCGCAGGTCCGTTACAAAAACATCATACTCAGTAAAAAGACATGGGTGCTGGAAAGAAAAGACATAGTTGAGGGCGACAACGCAAAAGACAGCGCGGTTATACAGAAGCTGAAAGAATTCTGCAACAAGTACGAAGTGCCACGTTATGCATCGATCAGCGAAGCGAGCAATGAGTTGCTTCTTGATTTTGACAACGATTTTAGTTTTAAATTATTGGGAGAGCATGTAAAGAAACAAGCAAGCCTTCTCCTGGTAGAATTCAATAATACACCCGAAGAATGTATCGTTCAATCAGGCGATGGCTCTCATATCGCCGAATTCACTTTTCCAATGCTTACACACCGCGGGGAGGAATCGCCGCTGCCGCATTATCCCCGCATTGCACAAACGGTTGAGATAACCCGGAATTTCTTCCCGGGAAGCGAATGGGTTTACCTTAAACTCTACTGTGGGTCATCTGTAAGTGAAAAAGTGCTTGCAGATGCCGTTAAACCGGTTGTCGAAAGATTGTTGGCCGAGGGGCATATCGATGCATGGTTCTTTATTCGATTTTACGATCCCAAATCACATTTGCGCCTGCGTTTCCACAGTAAAAATGCAGCGGGCCTGTTGAACAGGGTCATGGAGTACATTAATGAACCCTTGGATGCGTTTGTCAAAACCAAACTGGTTTCAAAAGTGCAGGTTGATGTATATGCAAGGGAGATTGAACGGTACAGCGCCGAAGCCATGGAATTAAGCGAAGCGTTTTTCTTTCATGACAGTGTTGCCATTGTTGATATCATTAGTATGATCGAAGGACAGGAAGGGCAGGAGCTACGTTGGTTATTTTCCCTGCGCGCAGTAGATACGTTACTGGTAGCGTTCGGGTACGGCCTCGCAGCAAAATCGCGTTTGCTTGCACAGCTTCAACAATCTTTTTTTGAAGAATTTTATGTGAATGCAAAACTGCGCAGGGGTTTGGATTCCAAGTACCGAAAATCGATAAAAGACATAACGGCCATACTTGGCAATGACCCCATTGCATATTCCCGTTTTGAAGAGACAGAAAGTATCATGGATATTTTTGAAATAAGACAGTCAGCATTGACTGCGATTGCAAAAGAGATCCACACCATTGCAGCAACGAAATCAGTCAATTATGTTGACCAGCTTATGATGAGTTACATCCACATGACCTTGAACAGGTTCTTTATCTCAAACCAGCGGCAGCATGAAACAGTTGTTTATCATTTTCTTGCAAAATATTATGAGTCGATGATCGCCCAGTTATACCAACGGGCAGCGAAAACACAAACATCAGTTTAATTAAAATCAAACTTATGAACCAGCCATTCATTCTTAATAAACTCTGTTGTCTGCTGTTTCTTGTAATAGCGGGGCCTTTCTTTGGAGCGGCGCAGGGTAAAGATCCGGTTAACCGAAACGCTTCTTATACGGTCAGGGGAGAGGTAACCGATTCTTTGGGAACGAACAGCCTGCGGTATGCTACTTTACTTTTCAAAGGCAGGTCCGATTCATCTGCAAAAAAAACAGTGGTAACCGATAGTATGGGTTTGTTTACCACCACCCTCAATTTTAACGAAGGGACTGTGGAAGTATATGCGCTAGGATATAAAAAAAACATCACAAAATTTTCATTCGGATCAGAAGCAATTTCCTTTATAGCACTGCACCTGCAGGGTGATCCAAAATATCTCGATAACGTTACAGTCAATACCAAAAGAAAACTGATAGAAACCATACCCGGAGGATATGAATACAATGCTGAACTGAACATCAGCGCAGGAAATGGTACAGCGAACAACCTGTTGCAACAGGTCCCAGGCATAACGGTTGACACCAAGGGAATTCTGCTGCGGGGCAGTCCCGGCGTAAATGTTTACATCGATGGCAAGCCAACAAATATTTCCGGGAAAGAGGTGCTCGCCTACCTGCAACAGATCAGTGCAACTGATATAAAAAGCGTGGCCGTATACATTGTCCCTTCCGCTAAATTTGATGCGCAGGGAAGCGCTGGTATCATCGATATCAGGATGAAAAGAAACCTGCTCCAGGGTAAATTCGGAAGTTATGATATTGGCATTTCAACACATGATAAATACAATGCATCGGCGCGTATCAATTACAAAACAGAGAAGGTCAGCTTCTTTTTAAATGGTGGATTGCGTCATGATAACAATCGTAGCACGGTTACCACTGAGATCGTCAATAAACTATCCGCCGATTCGGCCAGGTACAATCGTTTTTATTCTGAAACGCCGGATCGCAAAGGAAATTCGGCCAACATCAATACAGGAATAGATGTTTTACTCGACAAACACAATTCTATCGGCGGATCATTTAAATGGTATAGCAGCAGCAGCAGCTATGTCAGCTCATTACTGGGCAACGTACAGAATGGTTCGTTTCAACAAAGAAGTAATTACCTAATCAACCAATACTCGGAAGGTTCGGGCGACCGCTTTATGTACGATCTGAATTTTATCCACGATTTTAAAAAAGAAGGAAGAAAATTTACGATCGATTTCAACCGCTATGATTACAAACGTTTATCCGACCTGTCAACCGTTTCATTTTTTTCGAAAACAACAGTGACCGGCGATAGTTTGTCAACACAGAGAAAACAAACCAATGCAGCGGGACATGTAACTTTTGTTCAGCTTGATTATTCTGATGTTTTCAAAAATAAAATGAGTTTCGAAACCGGTATGAAGTTGAATTTTGCGACAAACAATAACCTCTATAAAGATTACCTGCAGGATAATAGTACGAAGCAATACAATCTTCAGATCGCTACGAGTAACGATTTTTGGTATGATGAAAATGTGTACAGCGGTTACATCAACATTAGAAGAAGCCTTAAGAAAATATCGTATCAAATCGGTATCAGGGCTGAGTTGACACGGGTCGATTTTAAATCGCTTGATTATAATGTACCCAAACACCAGTTGGGTTATGATTCATCTTACCTGAATATTTTCCCGAACATTTATTTTAAATATCAAGTGAAACCATCGTTTGATATTGCGCTTTCGATGAGCAAAAGAATTGAACGGCCGTATTTTAATTACTTGAATCCATTTGCAGACAATTCTAATCCGTACCTAATCAACAGCGGAAATCCATACCTCATTCCTATCAATGTATCTACCATCAACCTTTCTATTGCAAAAGCATGGAAAGACAAGCATTCGCTGCTGTTTTCTGCGGCCTATCTGTATCTCAGAAATGCTTTTGATTACATGACCCTGAGATCCGATACCAACAATCTGGTTTACATCAACAAACCGGTTAATTTTAACAGCGGCGGTGTTTTTGGTTTGTTTGCGAATGGTTCGAACCAGGTGGCGAAATGGCTGCGGTTGAATTCCAGTGTGTCGGTTTACAGGAAAGCATACAACGCGGAGAACCTCAATATTGTGCTTCCTTCCGGGATGGTAAGTTGCGATGCGTCGATAAGCGGGGATGTGAAATTGAATACCGTTTCGAATCTACAGTTAAGATATGCGTACCAATCTCCCGGCAATTCTTTTGAAGGAACGTATGCAAGTGTAAATTATCTCAACATAAGTTACCGGTATTCGATCGTGAAAGAAAATATCGTGATCAACCTTGATTTTTCCGATGTGTTCAACAATTCTAGGATCAGGTCAACCACGAACACGCAATACATACAATTGATAAGAACAACAAAATATGAAAGCAGCGTCTTATCACTCAGATTTTTAAAAACATTCGGCAAGCGGAAAACAAACAAAGTGAAACACGTTAATACCGATGAGACCGGTCGGTTCAGGGACTAAGTAACGGAAAAGGATATTTATATGATTGTAAATATTTTTGAATATAAAATTGTGAATATATTTACGGTATCTTGAATACACCGCCTGTTCGTCTAGAGGTTTAGGACGTAAGATTTTTTATCTTAAGACAAAGGTTCGAATCCTTTACAGGCTACTATCATTAACGGTTTCTACAGTTATAAAAGTTTCAATTTGGCTTTCCCCTTTTACAAGCAGCTTAATGTGATGGATTGCGGCCCAACCTGTCTTCGTATGATTACGAAGTATTTTGGGAAACATTACAGTACAGATTACCTGAGGGAGCTTACCGGTTACAACAAAAGAGGCGTTAGCCTCTTGGGTTTGAGCGAGGCGGCTGAAAAGGTCGGGTTTCGTACATCGGGCATCCAGGTCACTTATGAAATGCTGGAAGAAGAAGCCACCTTGCCCTGCATATTGCATTGGAAACGGAATCATTTTGTAGTACTCATCGATCATAAGAAAAGTAATTTATTTCGGAAAGAATATTTTGTCATCGCTGATCCTGCCAAAGGAATTGTGAAGATCGGGCTGGATGAATTTATTAAGTTCTGGCAACCGGCAAAAAAAGTAGACAGTTCCAGCGTTGGATCGGCGCTGTTGCTCGAACCAACCGAGGCGTTTCATGCCGCTGAAGGATCACCCGAACACGAACTTACCTGGAAAGAAATACTTAAATACATCGGCAACAACAAATGGCAAATCACGCAGATCCTGTTTGCGTTGGTGCTGACCTCTTTTCTGCAACTTGTATTTCCATTTCTTACACAAAGTATTGTTGATGTTGGCATCAATACCCAAAACATTTCATTCATCCAACTGATCCTGGTTGCGCAACTGATGCTTGTTTTCAGCAGGACCATTGTAGATTTCCTGAGAAGCCGTCTTTTATTAGGCGTTTCAATGATCATTAACATGACTATCCTTTCTGAGTTCTGGCAGAAGCTTGCGCGGTTACCTATTTCTTATTTTGAAAGTTTTCAAACCGGTGATACCATACAGCGGATTGATGACAATAAAAAGATCCAGTCTTTTCTTACAGGAAGCGCATTGAGCACCGTTTTTTCTTCCATTAACCTGGTGATCTATTCAGTTGTATTGCTGCTCTACGATTCAAAATTATTCCTGATCATCCTGGTTGGAAGTAGCCTGTATTTTTTCTGGATACGGATCTTCTTAAAGATCCGCAGGAGGTTAAACTACCAGTCCTTTAGCTTATCTGCCGAAGAAAATGGTAAAACATTGCAGCTGATCCAGGGGATGCGTGAAATCAAATTAAGCAATGCACAGGCGGTCAAGATCAGGGAATGGGAGAAAGTACAGACAAGCATTTTCAAGGTTGGTTTTAAAAATCTTACCTACAGTCAGGCACAGCAGGCAGGCGCTTTGTTTATAACGCAGGGCAAAGATGTGGTGATCACCTTTGTTGTAGCAAAGCTCGTGATCAGCGGGCAGCTTTCGCTAGGTGCCATGCTTGCCATTCAATTTATCATTGGCCAGTTGAATAGCCCGATCGAACAGCTCGTCACTTTTATTCAAAACCTGCAGGATGCGAAAATAAGTATAGAGCGTCTCAATGAAATCCACGAGTTATCTGATGAGGAGAATGACCGGCAGACAGACAGTGCGCCACCCAACGAAAATAGTTCGATCTACCTCGACGATGTTTCTTTCAGTTATCCGGGTTCTCAACAAAATACGGTCATACGGAATATCACGCTAGAAATTCCTGCGGGAAAGACGTTGGCAATTGTAGGAACGAGTGGAAGCGGTAAGACAACGATCATTAAACTGCTGCTCAAGTTTTACGACAACTATAGCGGAACGATACGTATTGGTGAAACAGATCTGAGAGCACTTCGGCCTTCTTTCTGGAGAGACCAATGTGGCTCGGTTTTGCAGGAGGGATTTATTTTCAGTGATTCGATCCTTCATAACATAAGCCTGGGAAACGATGAGCCGGATCTCGAACGGGCGAAGAGGGCAAGCGAAACAGCCAATATATACAGCTTTATCGAATCGCTTCCTAATTCTTTTGAAACCGTGCTCGGTACCAATGGGATCGGGTTAAGCCAGGGACAAAAACAGCGGATACTCATCGCGCGCGCGATCTACAAAAATCCAAGGTTCGTTTTCCTGGACGAAGCAACGAATGCACTTGATTCGAACAATGAAAAAACGATCGTCAAAAACCTAACAGATTATTTTCAGGGAAGAACAGTGGTCATTATTGCGCATAGGCTCAGCACCGTGAAAAATGCCGATAAGATCGTTGTATTTGATGAGGGTTCCATTGCAGAAGAAGGAACGCATCACCAGTTGCTCGACCGGAAAGGGAAATATTATGAATTGATAAAAAACCAGCTTGAATTGGAACGGAAATGAGAAGAAATAGATCGTGAACTAAAAAAAGTAAACCTGCTTCGCGATTGAACAACCACATTACTATGAATATCAACGCCGACATACACAAATATTTTTTTTCTTTTACGCAGCAGCTAATCATGCGGTGGTCATTCGTTGTTTTTAGTGTGATCCTCGCGGCGTTGCTGATCGCTGCTTCTGCTATTCATTATCCTGTATCCGTAAAAATGAACAGTACTATGTCAAACATTGATTCTCCGTTACTCGAATTGGTTTGCTCAGAAGCCGATTCCCGTGACAATTTTTCAAAAATCAATTCCGGGCAACTGGTAAGGCTTCGGATCACCGACAACAGCGTGCATGGACTGGATTTTGTTGCAGGAATTGTGAAACAGGTCATAATAAACAAAACGGGTGATACATTACGGACCAGTATTTTCCTCCCGAAAGGATTGATTACATCGGGTAATAAGGAAATTACATGCCATGCTGGGATGGCTTGGGATGTGCAGATAATAGTTAGCAGACAGAGCCTGTTGAAACGTGTGTTTACTTCTTCTTTCAAACCAATTGGCAAATAATTTTAGCTTTTGCCAAGGTTGAATTTTTTAGACAGCGCTTTTAAAGCAGCCAATCTGTCTTCGTTGTTCCTGGAAAGGTCGTGGAAAATAAATTCATCAACGCCCAGTTTCTCTGCATACTCGCTGAGTTTCTCAAAAAATGTTTCAGCAGTTCCAATGACGCAGTTATAAGGATATCCGTCTTCCTTGTTCCCCGTTGCAGCAAACTTTTGTACTGCAGCTTTTTTTGAAGAGGCGCAGATGCCGGTGAATGCTATATTGATCTGCGGCGTTTGCCTGTACTCATTGTAATAGGTTTCGCGGGTTTTGTCTACGATTTCCCGGCACGCATCAAGCGATATATTCCTGTGGAAAACGGAAAAGGAAAAATTCAGATTTTTTAATTTAATGAGATGCGGTAGAGAGTTATGTGAGGAGCCAAGCGACCAGACCGTTGGTGGTATGGTATTTTGCGGTGTAATGATAACATGTTCGTATTTTCCGTGATAGGTGTCATGCAGAAAATCATCAAGCTGTTTGAATCTTTCAAAAAAACGGCTTGTATAATTTTCGGGGAGCAGTTCGTTATCAAGCGCGCAACTTGCGATGTCAAAAGCAACCTGACTGTTGGCGATGCCAAGATCGATCCGGCCGGGGAAAAGAGCGGCCAATAACTTATAATTCAACGCTACACGGTAGGGAGAATGTATAGACAGCAGCACACCGCCAATGCCGATGCGTATGCGTTCTGTCATTCCGGCAACGATGGGTAATATCATATCGGGACTATTCCATGCAGGACTTAAATTGTGATGCTCGGTAAACCACAGCCGGTGAAAGCCCAGTTGATCGGCTTTGCATGAATATTCGATCACCTCCTGCAAGATATCAGGCGCACTTGCTCTTTCCTTTCTTAAACCAAATTCCAATAGCGATAATTTCATCTTCCACTCTTTGATTATTATGAAGTTATCACTCGGTATTAACTAAAAACAGGGGTGAATACCCCTGTTTTTACAGCAGAGTAACTGCTACATTTAGTGAATATCAGTTTGTAAACAGCACGAGTAAAACACCAACTAAAACTGTGAAAATTTCTTTCTGTACCGTTTGCATGAATCGCCTGCACCATCTGCAGGAGACTTTACTGCAAAACCTTTCAGACACGCGCGATGAGATTGACATTGATTTTGTAATACTCAATTATAATTCTTCAGACAATATGGAAGAATGGTGCAAGCGAAAGTTATCGCAAGAGATCCTGGCCGGGCGCGTAAAATATTTCAAAACAACCGACCCGCATTCGTTTAGTCATAGCCATTCAAAGAACATGTTGTTTAAATTGGCAGAAGGCGAGATCGTTTGCAACATCAATGCCGATCATTACATCGGCGAAGGATTCTCACAACTCATCCGTTCTGTTTTTTCACAATATGTCTCCTGTGTTTTAACGCCGGCGGATTATCACAACACAGACAGTTTGCATGTTGTTGCCAAAGATGTGTTTGGAAAAGTTTGTTTGAGGAAAAAAGATTTCCTGTCTGTTGGAGGCTTCGATGAGCGGATGACGAATTATGGATTTGAAGATTGGGACCTTGTTAACCGGCTGGAATTGACCGGAGTGAAACGCGTATTGTTAAAAGATCCGGCATTTCTCCGGTTTATTGCGCATAGTGAAGAGGAGCGTTATGATTTGAAGACAGAAGTGCCGGTTATTTTCGTTCATCATTACACGCCCACTGAATCGGAGATCATTTACCTGCATAAAAACGGCCGATTTGAAAAAGGGAGGATCATCAACAACAAAACAAAAGGGGCTGAAAAATACATATATGCCTATAAAAGACGAACTGGTAAATTTCAATTTTCGCTCAGGTCGGGGCAATGGCAAAAAGGTTCATGGTTTGATTCGTCTCCGGGTGTAATGGAATTGCAATATGATTCCAGGCCGGTGACTACAAAGAAATATTTGAAGAAACGTGGTGAGCTGCGTGAATTCGGCGCAAGCACACAATTCCATCAAATTGATGTAGGGGAAGTCGTAAGCCAGTTGGTTACGTTTAACTATTTATCGCACAACCGTTTTTTACTTGAGGCCAATCTTAAAACGAAAAACAGTCGTCTCAACAAAGCTAAATTTGGACACGCCAGTGTAACATACAATTTTAGTGAAAAAGTTTATTCGATCTGATGCTTTCAAATAACACAGTTTGGGTATCATGCTCCGTTTTTTGCCGCCTTTCCCGCTGGCATAAAATAACCATTCATGCAATCAACTCGTTTTTGAAAAACAATGCTGCGTTTATTGTAAACAACTCTGTGGTGATTATCCTCGATACATTGAGCACGCCAAACATTCAGCTGGCTGTGCTGGTGAAACACCGCTCTGCCGCAACCGTGGCCCAAAACCTGGAGAAATATATAAATGGCTATCTGCAAACGATTCCATCATTAAAAAGAAAAGGAAGGAAAGGCAATGGATTGTTTATGGCTTTCCCGGATAATTCGATACGATATGGACTGTGGACACCCGATCCAGAAATGCTGTTTTCTTCTTTTAATACAGTTCCATTTGAGATGGCCCTGTCAAAATCGCTCATCGATGTGTTGACAAAAGAAAAAACAATTTCCCTGGAAACGCTCCAGTCAGTTGCGTTCTGTTTTACAGTGGCAACTCTTAAACATTTGGTTGTTTCTGCCGGTGTATCAAAAAACGCATTGGTGTTTTTTTATAACAATGAAAATAATCTCAATACGCTCTATGTTAACCAGCAAATAAGTATTGATTTTTTAAACGAACATATCGATCATTTTCAATCGCTTGCGGAACTTGTCTTTGGTGGATCAACAGAAGTTACAATTGATGAAAATTGGTTAACGCAATGGCTTACAGATCTGGAGTTGTTGGACCGGCAAACTATTTACAACTGCGATGATAAGATGGATGCATCAAAAGCTCGCCTGCTGTTCCTGGTCAACCGGAACTGTGGCCTTAATGAATACATCACAGCATTGCAATCGGCGGTTATCCGGAGTTTTGTAATTGATAAATTGTTTGAAAACGAGCAATCAATAAAAGATAAAAAATGACTAAACAACGTCCATCAGTTAGTATTGTTTATGCGGTTGAAAATGCAACAATCGATAGCGCCGACTCGTTGCGGTCAATAATAGGGCAGACTTTGCAGGACTGTGAGATATTAGTGACCGGTCTTTTGGTAAATAAGCTTGCCGGCAAGATAGACGTAGGCAACAAACAGATCCATTTTATAAACACAAAAGCCAACGCGGGCGTGTACGGTAGTTTCAACAAAGGTATGCAGCATGCAACAGGAACATACCTGTGTTTTGTAAACCCGAATGAATTCTCCGCGCAAACCCGTTTAGAAAGCCAGGTAGAGGTGCTGAAGGGAAGCAGGCTGTTGGGTTGCATTGGATCTGCGCTGGAGCACCAGCAAGACTATGTCAACCTGCCGGTTACACATATGCCGCCGTTGAAAGATGCCGACATCAGGATCGGTTTTCTAAAAAGCAATAGCCTGATACTTTCCACGGCATTGTTCAGATCCGCATGGCTTGAAAAATACAACCTTCGTTTTGATGTTTCAAGAGGCCAGGCAGCCGCTTATGAATTCATAACACGTTGTAGCGAAAATTTCAAACTTGGAAATAGGGAAGATGTGTTGGTGACAGTCAAAAATCAACACTATGGCGATGCGACGGTGAGAAGAAAGCGAAAAAAAAATTTTGACCAGTTGCGTCTGCACCTGCTGTCGCGATTAAAACCATCGCTGACAACAGCTGAAAAAAAATTGCACCTCGCATTGATGAACGATGAATATCTCTCCGACGAGGAGCTCGATAACGCAATTGAATGGGCCAATACATTGCTTGGAGAAAATTATAAAAAAAACATCTACCCGCACAAACAGCTGCTCCGTTTTTTTGAAACGCAGATCCAGAACAGTGTGCATAGAAATAATCTGGGTGGATGGTCCATTGAAAAAGGGCTTTTAAATTTTATTTCGACGCTCATCAAACCCGGTGAGAGAATACTTGAGTTCGGTTCAGGCGAAGGAACGGGTGTGCTGTTGAAAAAATACAAGGTAACAAGCATTGAACACGATATCAATTTTGCTTACCAGCGCGATGGTGATCATACATGCCTGCATGCACCGCTTACCGAAGGTTGGTACGACGCCGCCATCGTAAAAAAAGCACTGAAGGAAGAATATGACCTGGTATTGGTGGATGGGCCGCCTAGGGAAACAAGAGCGAATATTGTAAAATATGCAGCACTATTCAGGCAACACAAAATGACGGTGATCTTTGATGATATGGACCGACAGGCTGACAAGGCCGCGATGATTGCGTTCTGTGAAAAGCTGGGTTATTCTTATACGATCATGCAGGGCACGAGCAAACAGTTTGCTTTGTGCACAAAAATAACCGGTAAGACTCAGACAACAAGAAAATCGTAATCGCCCCGCTCCATCAATAGTTTGGAAATGGGGCCTGGAAAATGAATATGACAGGGAAGCGAACCAGTACGTTTAACGGAAATGCGGTTCTGAATGATATCGATCTCGGCAAAAAGACGTTTTTTTTCATCGGCGTACATGATTTCGACTTCATTTGGATCACGAAGGTTGTTCATAAAGACACGTATGTCTTGAATTTGAAAAGAAGTATTGTAAAAAACAGTGCATTGCTGATCGATGGCGATCGAATCCTGTTCGTGTTTAAAAATATGGTGCCAGTAAATTTGATTACTCCAGTCGTAACGGCCTGTTGCAGTTTCAAAAATAGGGTATTTCTCGTATATCTTTTTCAGGAACCCAGACTTCGCAATAAACGCGCCGCAGTTAAGGTACCTGAAATGCGCAGGGTTAGCGGGATACCCGTCGGCTAAGGATTGATCGGGCCAGCAGTTGACTTCCGCGGAGAAAACCAATTCTTTTTCAAAGTGCAGGAATTTTTCGAATATCTCTTTTTCATCGCTTAAAAAAGCAGCGTCTGATGCATCTGAAAAAAAAATGAGTTTGTTATCACTCACATCCTGAAGGTATTGCACAAGCAGGACATCCTTTAGGCGGTTGGAAAAAAAATCATCATCATATTCGAGTACCGTGAGCTCGATGTTGTTTTTTTTCGCTGATGCCAGTAAATGCCGGTTGAAGCCCGAATGATTGATATCTGTTAAAACGGTTACGAATTCCATAAACGCATTCAAAAATTAAAATGAAAACTTCTCAGAGACAATGTTTTCTTATCGCCACACACCATGTTAACGACGCGGTACTCAAGTTACTGAATAAAATAGGAAAGGCAACGGCAAGTTATGCAGATGTTTACCTGCTTGTTCATGGCCTACCGGTGGAAATACTGAATACGACCAAGAAAGTAGTGCGCACACATTTTTTTTCAGACACCATCTTATCCGATCTGGGCTTTGTTCCTATTGTCGATCGTATTGTTCCCGGGAGCAATCATTTTTCAGTAATGGATTTTTTTTCCAAACACGGTGAGTATGGTTATTATTGGTACATAGAGTATGATGTATTTTTTACTGGTGATTGGAAAATATTCCTGGATTTTTTCAAAGACGTCAACAAAGATTTTTTGAGCTGCGATATCAGGCTTTATGAAAATACATCTACCTGGCCGTGGTGGCAAACACTGAAGCATCCTGAAAAAAAAATAGCGCTTGCAAACCGTTTAAGATCGTTCAATCCGATTTATAGGCTTTCGGCTGCGGCGCTGTTTTTTATTCAACAGCAGCTTTACAATAAATGGTCGGGCCATCACGAAGTTTTGTTGCCTACGCTGCTTTATCACAACAATTTTTCATTAAGTGATTTTGGAGGTGATGGAGAATTTGTGGATAAAGGTGCTGAAAATAAATTTTATTCGAAAGAAACTTTTCGGTGGCGGCCTGCATTTAATAAGGCGGGCGGGCTTAAGAATAAATTATATCATCCTGTGAAATAAAAATATCTGATTAAGGGCTTTTGTTGGCCCAACCTGAATGATTGATCACGATATTTGCGCTGATTGACAGCTCAGAAGTATGTTTTTCGATGAATACTTTTTTGTAAAGTGCAATGACTTGGTTCCTACATACGATATAGTATAGGTTTTTGTTTGTTTAAAAATGAGATAATAATTAAAATTGTTTTGAATTAATGCTTGGAGTATTTTCATTGTCGCATAAGAATAAGAGTATATAATAACAGATCAGGGGGCTGGTCTGGTATTATATATCAAGCCCCTCTGTAGGCAGTGGGCATGCATCAAGCCAGACTTATTAGATAAATACGATCGGATTTTGCAGATTTTTTATGCCAGCTGGAGAGTATTAATTAATCAATAAGCTCGAAATGGTTGGATACTGTACTAGGCTGTAGCTTGCTTGATTAAGTAATTCATTCCATTTGGTAAATTAAAAAAGCCGAACGGACAACTAACATTAAAATCGTTTATCGTTATAATAGGAGCCGATGAGTTCCCGAATTTCAAATCGAAATATAAAAAAACAATAAAAGGGGATACGATCGTCATTTAACTGCATCCTATGAAGGGAATCCCACAAGCGATGAATAATGACGAATCGTTGCCAATCTTTCAAGAAATTTTAGCCAGGGTTATCGCTATTGAAAATAGCTTGCAATCCAAACCGCCATCAAATTCTGAGGCTCAGTCAGTAGAAAAATTCCTTGAAATAAACTGGACCGCCAGTAAAACAGATCTTATTGAACTTATCTATGGTCTATATGCCAATAGAGCTTTTAATAACGGGAAGACCAGTATCAGAGCCATTACCCTTTTTTTTGAATCTGCACTGGATATGAAACTGGGTAATACCTCACTCAGGTTCCAGGAAATTTTACGACGGAAGGATTCCCTTGCTTTTCTTGACCAGGTCCGTGAGTCACTTGAATCTTATATCTCAAGGATAGATGAAAGACATTGAAATGTTTAGTGGTCAATAGTTTTTTTAAAAAATAGTTGTACTGACTACGAATCCGACTACGAAATGAGTCCTCCGTTTCATTCCACATTTGTGGTATGAAATCATTCTTCAGCTTCTTCTTATTATTATCCGGATGGCACAGTGCCAATTCCCAAGCCGTTGCGATCAGGGCAGGCCATAGCCTGGTACCCGATGACTATCTCGCATTGCGGTATGCACATTGGACAAATGGTGCAATCAATGTATCATTTGGCGGCTTTGCGGAACGCAGCCGCAAAAATAACCTTGACTTTTCTGCATATGGTGCAGACCTGATAGCGGAGTACGCCAGTAATAGGGAGGGCTACCAGGCAGGCGCGTTCGGATTGCGCAGCGGTATCGGTGCCAGCTGGCAGGCAGAAAATGAGCCCTGGGTGTACAGGGACTGGCCGCTGAAAAGGCGGATGAGTCTTGGACTTGTAGGAGAGCTCAGCGGTGAATGGTTTATGGCCCCGGCTTTTACCCTCAAAGCATTTGCGCAACAAAAGCTATTGTTCAATCCAGATCTAGGGAGATACCGGTTGGTATTTGGCCTTGGCCTTACTTATCATTTAAGTAGTTATTGATCGCTAATAAAAATCATTGTATGTCACTAAAAAAAATTTGCCGGTTTTGTCGATGTGTGATCCTATTTGTCCTTTTATTGCCAGCCATTTCTCATGGACAAGTAAGTGATGGCAATTATATCGTGATCACCCTGGGGGAAGAATCCTACAATTGTGCCACTGGTCAACTATCTGTGAGGTTTCACATTACGAACTATGACATGTTCGATAACACGGGTAATTTCCCTACTATATATAATATCGATCTCGGGGCTAGCCGTGTGGTAGGCAGGAGTTTGCCAGGAGGGAATGGTGATGTCTGGTTTGAGGGTAATTATCATCCGGGCGATGAGGTGGTTTGTACCGCCTGGGGTACTGGTAATAATGCAGCGCCGGAGTCAGCGTATCGTTTTGTGGCTTCGGTATCTCCACCGCCAGCGGTACCTTTAGTCAGCTCTTCTGCTGCTATGCCTTTGTGTAATGGCGCAGCCACTATCCTTACGGCGCAGGGATCATCGGGCAATTATGTATGGTCTAATGGCGCAACCGGCGCATCTATTCCTGTTTCTGCTGCGGGAATGTATACTGCACACGCGGTGGGGGACTGCGGCGTGTCTGCGGAGAGTAGTCCAATAACTGTAACAACGCTTGTGATACCTGCTGCTCCTGTGATCGGAAGCGGTAACGGTACACTGTTATGTAATGGCAATACCACCACATTTTTAGCCACTTCATCAGGAGGCACGGTTAACTGGAGCAATGGTGCAACAGGTACCAGTATGGTTACGGCGTCGCCCGGCGCTTATTATGCTTCTGAAACCAATGGTTGCGGCACAAGTGGCAATAGTAATATCATTACGATTTCAACAGGGATTACCCCCAATGCCCCTTCGGTTGCCAGCAGTAACGGTACTTCTCTTTGTAATGGCGAGACGACTGTTTTATCTGCTGCGCCGACTGCGGGTGGGTCGATCACCTGGAGTACGGGCGCGACTGGTGGAAGTATCTCTTTAAGCAATCCAGGCAGTTATTACGCCTATGAATCCAACAGCTGCGGTACAAGTGCAAACAGTAATGTAGTAACCATTACAACCGGCAGTGTGCCATCTGCTCCTTCTATTACGAGTTCCAACGGAACAATGTTGTGTAATGGTGCGGGTACCGTGCTTTCTGCTTCCGGCTCGGGAACGATCAGCTGGAATACGGGTTCGGTGAGTGGCTCGATGGGAGTAACCAGTGCGGGGACTTATTATGCAGTTGCATCGAACAATTGCGGAACGAGTGGGGCCAGCAATTCCATTGTGATCAGTACAGGGGGGACGCCCGGAGCGCCATCGGTGTCGAGTAGTAACGGGACATTACTCTGTAATGGAGCTTCTTCCACTTTATCTACCTCACCATCTTATGGTGGAACGATACGCTGGAGTACAGGCGCAAGTGGTAATAGTCTTTCAGTAAACGGGGCAGCTAATTACTATGCGTATGAAACCAATGGTTGTGGTAATAGTAGCAATAGTAATACCATTTCCATTACCACAGCTACTACGCCCGCTGTACCCACTGTAACGCCTTCCGGCAATCAATTACTTTGTAATGGGGCAAGTGTTACGCTTTCATCCAGCGGTGCAAACGTGTTGTGGTCAAATGGTGCAACGGGTAATACCATCACGACCTCTACAGCAGGAAGTTATTATGCTATCGATCGCAACGTGTGCGGCAATAGCAGTGCTAGTAATCCGGTGAATGTAACAACGGTTGTTTGCCCGACACCCGTGCCAGGCGGTTCCTTTTTAGTCTGCCCTGGTACGCTCAAAACACTCGATGCGGGTGCGGGTTATGATACTTACGACTGGTCGAATGGTGCAACCACTCGCACGATTGCAGTAGGGCCGGGTACTTACACCGTTACTGTGAGCAAGAGTGGTTGTTATGTAAGTTCTGCAGCGGTCACAGTGGGGTATTATACGGTAGCTACTCCCACCATTACTGCTTCCGGTGCAACGACTTTCTGTGCTGGCGGGAGCGTAACTCTGAATGCAAGTGCAGGTAATGCTTATTCATGGAATATGGGTAGCACGAACTCTTCGATCAATGTGACAAACAGTGATGCCTATTATGTTAGCGTAACAGATGGCAATGGTTGCCAGGCCACTTCGGCGGCGGTAAATGTTGTGGTTAATCCGTTGCCATCCGCTTCCATTGCCGGGACGACAAGCGTTTGCCAAAATGCTGTTTCACCAGGGGTTGCATTCACAGGCGCTGGAGGCACTGCGCCTTATACATTTACCTACAAAGTAAACGGCGGGGCTGCGCAATCCGTTACAACAGCAGGTGGCAATAGCGTTTCAGTAAGTGCGCCAACAGGTTCGGCAGGTATCTATACTTATTCGCTTATCAGTGTACAGGAGAGCAGTTCAACAGCCTGCACCAATGCAGCCAGCGGATCTGCAACAGTTACAGTCAATGCTTTACCGACTGCTGGTATATCGGGCAATGCTACCGTGTGCAAAAACAGTGCAGCTCCACTAGTTATATTCACTGCGAATGGGGGTAGCGGGCCTTATACATTTACATATCGCATTAACGGCGGAACAAACCAGGTAATCAGCACGACTAGCGGTAGCAGTGTCAGTATTGCTGTACCGACTTCGCTCGCAGGAACATTTGTGTATTCACTTGTGAGTGTGCAGGAATCGGGTTCATGCGTCAGTAGTGTATCCGGTACAGCGACCATAACAGTGAATCCTTTACCCGATGCTTCGATCAGCGGAACAGCTACCGTTTGCCAGAGCAGCGCATCGCCAGTTATAACTTTCGCCGGTGGCGGTGGTATTGCACCCTATACTTTTATCTACAAGATCAATAATGGCACGAGTCAAACCATTACTACTGTTTCAGGAAATAGTGTAACGCTTCCAGTTCCTACCTCGAGCGCGGAAGACTTTGTTTATACACTCATTGGTGTGCAAGAAAGCAGCGGTACTACTTGTACAAATGCTGCGAGCGGATCTGTAACGGTAAGTGTTCATGCTTTGCCAACTGCAACCATTAGTGGAAGTACCACATTGTGTCGCAATGCAACATCTCCATCCATCACTTTCACAGGCAATGGAGGAGCGGCTCCCTATACCTTCTCTTACCGTATTAACGGTGGTTCATTGCAGACCGTCACAACAATGTCTGGCAACAGCACCAGTGTGCAGGTACCGACAGCGACAGCCGGAAGTTTTGTGTATTCCCTTGTCAGTGTACAGGAAGCGAGCAGCACTGCTTGTGCCAGTGTAGTGGCAGCCAATGCAACGGTTGTGATCAATCCATTGCCAACAGCTTCGATCAGTGGCAATACCATCCTCTGCCAAAATAGTAGGAGTCCTGTTGTCAGCTTTACTGGTAATGGCGGTGTTGCGCCGTATACCTTCTCTTACCGTATCGGAACCGGGCCAGTTCAAACCGTAACGACCGTTTCCGGCAATGCCGTGGATGTAAATGTGCCTACTATAACAGCTGGTTCATTCACCTATACATTGGTTAGTGTGCAGGACGCAAGCGCTACTGCCTGCTCGAATGCAGCAACAGGTAATGTAACGATCGTTGTAAACCCGCAACCTGTGAAAGCGATCGTCAGTACAAATAATTCGCACTTATGTAATGGTGAGACTGGAGTACTGAAAATTACCAATTATGTTTCCGGTTATAGCTATACCTGGTACAAAGAGGGCACACTAATCAGGACAACGACCAAAGACACCCTACAGGTAGATCAGCCGGGTAATTATACTGTTCTTGGGATATCACCGGAGAGTTGTTCCGCGGCTGCTATTTCCGATGTGGTGATCATTACCACAGGAACCGTAGTCACACCCATTATTACCGGCTCATTAAAAGTATGTCCTGGTGGTAAGACTATGTTAATCGCTAGTAGTGGCAAAGAAGGATTGCTGTACAATACATGGCGATGGACCGACCCCCCCAGGAATAGGTTGCTATCGGAGGACAGCAGTTTTTTCGTAGAGGCCGGGCAGTATCGTGTTTGGGTTAGCGCACAGGGTTGTGCTGACAGTGCAAATGTAGCTGTAACAGCTGACGATACTGAGTTCCCGGCTGGACAATTAATGATTTACCCAGGATCGATCGCTTATGGGGAGAGGGTAACACTCACGGCCAATGTGAAAGGCGCAGCAAGTTATACCTGGGATTTAGGCGACAGAAAAAAAATAAATACCATCGGCAATGAGATCGAACAACATTTTTACCGCGGCGGCGACAGTATCCCCGTGAAAGTATGGGCGACCAGTGTAAGGAACTGCGTGAGTCTGTTCTCAAGCTATGTACGCGTCGCCCCTATGAAGCAGGATAGTTTGCCAGATCATTCCTTTACGGGAACGGTGCGTGACTGGAACGTGTTCCCGATACCATTTACCAATCAACTCAAGGTAACAGCGATACTAAAAAGAAATGAGAACGTGCGGCTGGACCTTTTTTCATCCGATGGGAGATGGCTACGCAAATGGATGTTCAACGGCTACAAGGGAGAGAACCAGTTCGTACTCGATGGACTGGGCACCCTGCTCAGTGGTTCAATTTATTTCCTAGCAGGTTTTTATAACAATGAAAAACATTTAGAAAAAGTATTCAAAAAGTAATCAAAAGAACATGAAACGATTTTTTGCATTTATTCTTTTACTGACAGCGTGTAGTGACAAGTATGATCTGATCGTTGCCAATACGCAAAAGGCAGACCTGCATTTTTCCAAAGACACGGTATTTGTACGAGAAAAAGATTATACCAATATCAATCAAACCGGTAGGGGAATGGTGATGGTATACGCCTCGCCTGCCGCGCATCAACTCAATTTACAATTCAGCGAACCAAGTGGTAAAGTGCATTTCAGTTACCGCGGACTAAGGCTTACTGATTCGCAGCCTTTCGTGGTGGCGGCAGACAGCAGCGGGCTTTTTTGCAGCGTGGATACGCCGGGCGTGTACCATGTTGATTTTTACCTGACTGATCAGCTTGGGCGCACTGTGACTAAAGAACTTATTGTGAAATGCACATCTGGTGCAAAACCCATTGCCGACCTGCAATATGAGGCGGTATCAGCCAGGGGAAATAACTGGTTTTATTATTTCAACGGGCTAGGAAGCAGGCAACCCTATGGTGCAATCGTTTCTTACCATTATTTTATCAACGGGGATACCATTTTGATCAACCGCCCATTGCTTAAATGGTATTTCCATCAAAGCGGATCGCAGCAAGTAGTTTTTTATGTAATCGATGATCTAGGACAGTCATCTGATACCATCAACTATACAATACAGATCCCATGAGAGCAATGCTGATATTATTGTTGTTACCGGTTTGCGTCTGGTCACAAGGAGACTTAGTACTGACCAGCTATCCATCACTTACCATTGCGGCATCGAGCAGGGGTTGGGCAATGGGAGGTACCGGTATCGCGGGTTCAACTGAAAATCAATCGTTGAGCTTTAATGTAGCCGGGACAGCGTTTACGCAGAATCTTCACCAGGCCAGCGTGTATTATACGCCGTGGCTGCCGGGTGTTTCGACTGATGCAAAGTTTGTTCATGCAGATTATCTCGGATCACTTGGAAATACATCAGCCTTGGGTTTTGCGGTTAATTTTCTCAACATGGGAACCATTGCAGTAAGAGATGACAATGGTGCGACCCTTGGATTGTATAAGGCGAATGAATACAATATCGGCATGTCTTACGCGCTGCAGCTGGGCGGCAGTGCATCACTTGGGGCAAAGTTTACATTTCTTGGGCAGTCGATACCGGGGGGGAGCATCAAAAATACATTCAGTATTTGCGGTGATCTAGGTTACTATCAATCCACGCAATTGGGTGACGCCTCCCACTTGCTTTCCTGGGGTGCAACAGTCCGTAACCTGGGAGCAAATAATCACCTGCCGTCAAGTGCCGGAATCGGATTGGCATACAGGCAACACTCCCAAAGCAATGACCAGTTCATGTTCACCCTTGATGCTTCGCGGTTATTGGAGGATGACTGGAAGGGATTGCGCATCAGTACGGGAGCAGAGTACGCTTTTGATGAAATGTTTTTTTTGCGCGGCGGGGTGACCTTTGAAAACAAAAGCAAAGGAAACAGGAAATATTTTTCACTTGGCGCGGGATATAAATGTTTTGTCAGTGACCAGAGCTGGATGCTTGACCTCCATTACCTGGTTCCGTTCGGTTTTGACGGCGGCGTGTCGCCATTTCAAAACAGTTACGGGCTTACCCTATCCTTTAACATCGGAAACTTTTAATAATAAGCTATGTTCAACGGAATCGGGTGGTTACAATATGTAAGATTGATCTCTGCATTGATACTGGCTTACTATCTCTTGATCGTGCTCGTGTATAGAAAATCATTGGTGCAGTGGTGGAAAGAGAGAAAGAAAACTGAGTGAAGGACCACCATGCAATGGTACATGTCCCGCTGCCGTGCAGGAAACCCAAGTGCATATATAAGTGGGTAGCGGGCATGTTTTAAAATTATCAATAGAAAATGTGAAGTATGAAAATGAGGGTCAATCAAAATAAATACGACAGGCAGACTGTTTACAGCGCATTTCTCTTGGTGCTGATGCTCTGCGAGATGGCAGTTACTGTTTATGCACAAGATGGTAACGCTGGTATCCAGGATGCAAACCAGAAAGTGCGGAGTTATTTCCAGTCAGGAACGCAACTGATGTATGCCGTAGGCGCAATCGTGGGACTAATTGGCGCGGTCAAAGTATTTAACAAATGGAACGCTGGTGAACCGGATACTGGAAGGGTCGCGGCCGCATGGTTCGGGTCATGTGTCTTTCTTGTCGTGGTAACGACTGTGTTACGGGCATTCTTTGGGATATAAACAAATAAGAGATGAACAGCGTGTATCAAATTAACAAGGGCGTCGGAAAGCCGATTGTGTTCAAAGGCTTGAAGGGGCAATGGATCGGCTGGCTCTGCGGCGGATTGCTGATGTTACTCCTGGTTTTCGCGCTTTGTTATATCTCGGGAGTATCACTCAGTGTTTGCGTTGCATTCGTTGCAATAGCCGGTGCCCTGCTTTTTTACATAGTGTACAATTACAATAACAAATACGGTGAATACGGACTCCTAAAAGAAATAGCCACACGTGTTACCCCAAAAAGAATTGTGTGTGACAAACTGTTTTGCCAATGAAGAACCTTTCTGACATATTACCTCTGTATGGCGTAGAACACGACATGCTGATCTCCAAACGCGGAGACCTTACTATTTCCTATGAATTACAACTCCCTGAAATTTTCACCCTTTCAAATACAGACTATGAATCTATCCATCAAAGTTGGATCAAAGCCATCAAACACCTCCCGATCGGTACTTGTCTCCATAAACAGGACTGGTTTTTGGAAATGCAGTATGTTCCGGACTTCGACCGAGAACACTCGTTTCTTTCGCATTGCAGTGATCGGTATTTCCTTGACCGTCTTTACATGTCTCATCGATGCCGATTGATGCTGACCATGCCCGCGCGTGATGCCAAACCTGTTAATTCGCTCTATTCGTCCTTACTGCGTAAGCATATCGTTCCGGTTGAAACCATTGATCCCGCCTTTGCCAAAAGTTTCGAAGGGACCTGCTCGCAATTTGTGCGGGTACTTGGCGATACGGGACAGCTCTCCTGCAAACGAATGACAGATGCGGAACTGGTAGACATCGTCAATGAATACCTGACGCTGGGTACAGATGGCCTCAGGCGAGACCTGGATTTTTCCGGCGGCGTGTCGGTAGGTGAAAAGCATACTGTAATGTTTTCGATTGCAAATACAGAATCGCTTCCTGCTTATTGCGGCCCAAGGATCACGCACGATCCCTATTCAACCGATACAGTGAAATTCCCAATCGGGTTTGTTACGCCCATCTGCCAGCTCCTGCCGTGCAATCATATTTACCAGCAATTCATTCGCATTGAAAACACAGCGGCAGTATTAAGAAAACTGGAGAAGAAAAAACTTCGGTTACAATCACTTTCTACTTACGCACGAGAGAACCGGGTAGCGCGCGATGCAACCGATTCTTTTTTACAGGAAGCAGCCTCAGAGGGCAGGCAGGCGGTGAGCGCGCATTTTCATGTGCTTACATGGACAAACAACCGGGCAAAACTGCAGGAGCTGCGTAATTCCTGTGCCGCTGCCTTTTCTGCGATAGAGGCTTCAGCCAAAATTGAAACGCTCGGTACTCCGCAATTGTACTGGGCCGGGATCCCCGGTAACGCCGCTGACTTGCCCGAGAATGAAACGTTCCTGACTTTTGCAGAGCAGGCCTCCTGCCTGATCAATACAGAGACAGGTTACCGGCCTTCGGATGGTTCATTCGGGATCCGCCTGGGTGAAAGGATCAGCGGACATCCTTTACTGGTTGATCTTTCCGATGAACCCATGAAGAGAGGAGTGGTTACCAACCGAAACAAATTTGTCCTCGGCCCATCCGGAAGTGGTAAATCATTTTTTACGAATCACCTCTTACGTTCCTATTACGAACAGGGAGCACATATCGTCCTTGTGGATGTTGGGCATTCTTATAAAGGGCTTTGTGATTTAACCGGGGGCTGTTATTTTACCTATTCCGAAACCGCACCCATCAGCTTCAATCCATTTGTGATTTCAGGAGGTGGCTTGCCAGATGGTGAGAAAAAAGAAAGCATCAAAACACTCCTGGTTGCATTATGGAAAAAAGATGACGAAAGTTTCTCACGAAGTGAGTATGTGGCATTGTCGACCGCATTGCAGTTGTACTATGAAAAGAATGTTGCCCGCCGTTCTTTTAACAGCTTTTATGAATTTTTATCTGGTGAGTTCTCTGACCTGGTAAGGAAAGACGGGGTAAAGGACAAAGACTTTGATCTCTCTAATTTCCTCTATGTTCTCAGACCCTTTTACAAAGACGGTGAGTATGACTACCTCCTGAACGCCGCAGAAAACATGGACCTGCTAAGTGAGCGGTTCATCGTGTTTGAACTCGACAATATAAAGGATCACCCCATCCTGCTGCCCGTGATAACCATCATCGTAATGGAAGTCTTTATTTCCAAAATGCGCAAGCTAAAAGGCCTGCGCAAAATCATCCTGATTGAAGAAGCATGGAAAGCGATCATGCGCGAAGGAATGGCGGAGTATATCAAGTACCTGTTCAAAACGGTGCGTAAACATTTCGGTGAAGCGATTGTGGTTACCCAGGACGTGGAGGATCTCATTTCTTCCCCCGTAGTTAAACAGGCGGTCATCAACAACAGCGATTGTAAAATATTGCTTGACCAATCCAAATACGAGAACAAATTTGAACAGGTACAGGAACTATTGGGATTAACTGAAAAAGAAAAAGCATTGGTGCTTTCGCTGAACAAGGCAAATGATCCCAACAGAAGATACAAAGAAGTATTTATCTCCCTTGGTAGCCGCATCTCAAAAGTATATCGTGTAGAAGTATCACCTGAAGAATACTTAACCTATACAACAGAAGAAAGGGAAAAGCTGGCGGTAACAAATGCCGCAGAAAAATATGGCAGCATGGAGGTGGGAATCAAATCTATTATTCAACAACAAAACAGTGAAGCATGAAAAAGTGGTGTTTACTATTAGTACTATTTTTTGGTTGTGCGTCGTTGCGTGCACAAAGTATTGATCCGATTTCTCTGGTGATTGCCAAAGTGATCAAAGCCATCGACCTGCAGGTGCAAAAACTCCAAAACCAGACCATCTGGTTGCAACAAGCGCAACAGCTTGCAGAAAATGAATTGTCAAAATTAAAGCTGGGTGAAATCGCCGACTGGCAGAATCGTCAAAAGGAACTGTATGCTGATTATTCCTGGGAACTGAACACCGTGAAAACAGCTGTCAAAAGTTTGCCGCAGGTAAAACAGATCCTGAACATGCAGGCTAAGATCGTCACAGAGTACAACCGTTTTACAAAAGGCATTACCCAACAAGTCTCATTTGATGAATTACTGCTATTAAGCAGAGACATCGTGCAATCTCTCCAACAGGTGATCTCCGGTGGAACTCTCTCCATGAAGGACGCCGATCGTGCACTATTCCTCTGCACATTGAGGGATGCAATGAGTGAATGCCTCGATGGTATCAAGGGATTGAATAAGCAACAAGTAAAGTTGACAGCTTCCAAACTGCGGATGCAGGCGGATATGCAATTCCTGAAAAAATTAAATGCAAAGCCATGAAAACAATCATTCTCCTATTATGTGGATTTGTCTTTTGTCTTCGTGTTTCCGCACAGGCACAGGAGTTACAGCAACTGAAACTCGACCTGGAAAAACTCGCACAATTCAAACTGATGCTTTCGCAAGCGAAATCAGGATACCAGGCACTCACTAACGGGTACAATAATGTGCTGGATATCGGCAAAGCAAATTTCAATCTCCACCAGCAATTTCTTGACCAGCTGTTACAGGTGAATCCAGAAGTAAAAAACAACCCCGTGGTGCAAAGGGTGTTAAGTAGCAAACAACAATTTGTTACCGACTTCAAAAACCTCATCTCACGGATGCAATCAAGCGGTGTGTTTAATTTAACGGAATTAAGTGAAATATCACAGTCTGTTGCTACAATAGGTGAAGTAGTGAATGCGGATAATGAGTTATTACTTTCGGTATTAACACCCGGAAAGTTTCGGATGAGCGATGCGGAGCGTTCATCAATAATCAATCAGGTAGACCATTCAGTTCAAAAGCAGGTCGGCAGACTCAAAGCATTGACAGATGAATACAACAAGCTCATGGTTCTGCGATTGCAGCAGAAACGTGATGTGAATGCTGTTAAACGATTGGGTAATCTTTATTAGTGTATATGAAAAAAGTGGTGTGTGTATTAGTGCTGGTGATGCCGGTTGTTGTGAGTGCGCAATCTATCTCCAATGGTGGCTGGATGCAATCCATCCTTGACCAGTTGTACAATGACATGATGCCCATGTGCAAGCAACTGATCGGTGTTGCCCGTAGTATTGGTGGCCTTGCCGCGCTTTGTTATATCGCACTGCGTGTGTGGCGGCACATTGCCAATGCTGAGCCGGTTGACGTGTACGGATTACTGCGGCCCTTTGTAATTGGATTCTGCATCCTGATTTTCCCTTCGGTGATCGCGTTGTTCAACGGCATGTTACAACCAACAGTTACAGGAACTGCTGCCATGGTTACATATGCGAACCAGGCGATGGAAAGGTACCTCGCCCTTCATGACACCAGTATGGCGGGTTTCGGCGGATTAAATCCTGCGAACTGGATCCGTGAAGGAATCAAAGAAATACTGGAACTGGTTTTCCAGGCCGCAGCGCTCATCATTAACGTGATCCGGACCTTTTACCTCATCGTCCTTGCGATCATCGGCCCCATCGTTTTCGCGCTTTCCATTTTCGATGGCTTCCAGCATTTACTCACTGTGTGGCTCGCACGTTACATTAACGTGTACCTATGGCTGCCTGTTGCAAATATTTTCGGTGCCATCATTGCAAAGATCCAGGAGAACATGATCAATCCCGCAACAGCCGGTATCCCGATTCCGGGACAGGTTTTCTCCACTACGGATTGGGCTTATATCGCTTTTCTGCTGATAGGGATCGTCGGCTACTTCACCGTGCCGTCTGTTGCAGGTTATATCGTGAACGCTGGCGGTGGCAACGCACTCCTGGAAAAAGTAACACGGCTTTCAGTGGGTATGAGCAAAAATGCGGCCAGCGCGGCGGCCGGCGGTATGTCGTCAGATGCCTTGGGAAGTGGCGCCAATAACATGAGCAGCGGCATGAGCGAAGCAGGTGCGAACAATGGTTATTTCAAAGAAAAACTGGGAGGGAAGTAAATGTTCAAACCAACACAAAATATTGATACTACTTTTCGATCCATGCGTGCCATGATGATGCTTGTTGTTGCGGGTAGTGTGCTCGTGTGCGGCTACGCCTTATACCAGAACGCACAACTCGTTTCGAGTATGCAGGACCGGGTTTATGTGCTCGCGAGCGGCAAGGCGATGGAGGTGGTATCAGGAAGCAGACGGGAGAATATCGGAGTAGAAGCGCGTGACCATGTCACGATGTTTCATACCTGGTTCTTCTCGCTCGATCCCGACGAGAAGGCAATAAACACATCAATTAAGAAGGCATTATACATGGTGGATAACTCTGCGAAGAAGCAATACGATGACCTAGTAGAAACGGGATATATCGCAGGAGTCATTTCAGGCAATGTGAGCCAGCAGATCTCAGTAGACAGCGTGGTGGTGAACACAGTTGCAGAACCATTTGCTTTCCGGTGCTACGCGAAAGTTAAGATCATCAGAGCAACAAGTGTAGTCACACGCAGTTTAGTTACACAAGGCCAGCTACGAAGCGTTGCACGTACCGATCACAATCCACACGGCTTCCTGATTGAACGATGGGAAGTATTGGAAAACAAAGACCTTAAAATCGAAAGCAGATGAACGAAAAACAAATCAAGTCAATGCGATTTTACCTAGTACTTCCGATGCTAGTGCTTCCTTTTATTACAATTGCATTCTGGCTGATGGGCGGCGGAGCCAATGCATCCAATACAGTTGTGAAAAAAAGCGGTTTGAACACTTCGCTCCCGGATGCTCATAATGGAAAAGACAGTGGGAGGGATAAGATGTCGTTTTATGAAATGGCGAATGCAGATTCCGCGAAACGAAATGAACAGCTGCGGAATGATCCGAATTTTAAAGCTCAATCAGTTCCGCTTGTTACCGAAGAAATAGAGGAGCATGAAATTCTACAACCCAAAGTGCGGGCCATTCGTGAGCGGATCAAAATACCCGAGTACAGAGAATCGGTTGTTTCACAGGTTGAAAACTATTCTCCATTGGCTTCTCTTCAATCCCCCAAAGTACAAGTTGACCCTGATCTGGAAGCGATCAACCAGACAATCGAAAAACTGTCGGCATTGCAATACCCCGCGAAGGCTGCCGATAAAATTGTTCCGGAAGCAGGAAAGGAAGTTTTATCTGTTAACGCTTCAACAGATGATGATGTTACCTATTTCGGTAAACAGGTAACAAAGGTTGATGGTAGGCAGTTTTTAAATGAGAATGGAGCCAATCAAAAAGCCGATTTTTTATTTTCTGCGATCATACCAACAGCGCAGGCATTGCAAGCTGGATCTGTGGTAAGGCTACAACTCAGTCAATCAATAACCCTTGGGCATGTTATCATACCTGCCGGTAGTATGGTTTATGGCGTTTGCTCTATTGAGAATGAAAGATTGTTTATTCATATCAGCTCCATACAATTTGCCAATGTCATTTATCCTGTGGTGCTTTCTGTTTTCGATCTGGATGGTGTTGAAGGGATACATGTTCCCGGATCTGTTTCCCGCGATGTAGTAAAATCTGCTGCAGAACAGTCTTTACAATCTGTAAACGTATTGAGTCTTGATCCTTCTATAAAAACGCAGGCAGTAACAGCTGGGATCAGTGCCGCAAAAAATTTACTAAGCAAGAAAGTCAAATCGATACGAGTAACCATCGCAGCCGGGTATCGTGTGCTGATTCGTGACAATAAAACGAACTGATATGAAAGTATATGTGGTGGTACTTGCGTTGGTGTTTGTTTGTGTGAAGACAAACGCACAACCTGCAGATACCATAAGAAAATTGGCAGTGTCAAACAACCGGACAACCAGCGTGGTGTTCCCATCCTCAATCGTTTCCATTGACAGGGGCAGCGAACGGATCATGGTGCAGAAATCCATGACGAATATCCTTAAAGTAAAAGCTGATTCGGTATTCGCGGATACAACCAGCCTGACAGTAATTACTGCAGACGGCAGACTGTACGCCTTCCTTGTACATTATGAAAATGCGCCAGCGAACCTGACGATCAACCTGAGTCGTTATGGAAATGTAAGCCATGATACGTCGCTGGTTACGCTTGCAAATAGAGTATTGCTGTCGAAAAGCAGTTTGCATGGCATCCGGTGCAGCGAAGGAAGTGTGCGACTTTCTGTACTCGGCATCTACACAACCGGGGAACAGGTGCTATGTAAACTGAAAATTGAAAACACATCTTCGTTATCATTTGAGATCGGAGGCTTGCAAGTTTATTCTAAGGACATACAAACTGGCAAGCGGCGATCCAGCCAGGAAAGATTGGTTGAGCCTCTGCTTTCATTCAAGCCACAAACCATTGTCCGACAAAAAAGCTCGCAGGTCGTTGTGATCATCCTTCCGAAACCAGCGCTGAACGATTCCAAAAGTTTGAGGATTGATCTGGGCGAGAAGGATGGCGAGCGAAACTTATCACTTGCAGTCAATAATCGTTATTTGCTCAACGCAGTTCTGCTGCAGTAATCCTATTCAATTATGCATATTCAGTTCAGCGAGGTACCTGCTATCAATAAAAAGCTTGAGGAAGCCATTTTAGACCAGGAACATTTTGTAGGTGTTGATCAATCGATCGCGCTCCTGACTAGGACAGACCTCTACTTTTTTAAAAGCCAGGAACAGGCAATAGTATTTCAGGAGTTTAATGCATTTCATTATAAAAATATCGCATTATCTACGGCCAGCGATTTGTTGATGCTGATCAAAGACGTCTCGCGAAATGAATTACGGAATAATGCCAACGCCAAAAGCTTTGAATTGCCGGTTTATTTGCTCGATTCAATGATGGCAGCCAATGACCTGATGCGTTTGAGTGATTTAAAGCAACTACTGGACGGCTATAACTGGAAAGCCGTTTCCTACGAACCCAACACTACTGTATTCGCCTCGCACGAAGAAAAAGTCCACTACAACAGGCTGGAATGGCTGGTTGAGCAATTTTCAGCCCTTGCCCAATCCGATAATGTACGTGACGCTGTCCGCGACACGTTGGCAAGGATGTGGGAAGAAGGACCAATGCAAAAACACATAGATCCCGTTTTACAGGGAGCCTATGGAGAAAAAGCACAATTTATTATTCAACATAAAATAAAAATCATGAACGAAGAGAATTTGGAATACCTGCGCAAACAGATGCTTTACTCAGGATTCGGTGAAGGTTTAAACACACAGCTGGAAAGGAAGCTTAAAGAGGGACATCCTGATTTCCAGTTAAATGCAAGCCACGAATTTGGCAAAGACAAAATGGATGGAGTCCTGTATTTCTCCCGGTCAAAACAGGAGGGAAGCGACAAGTATTTTTTCAACAAGTATGATGCTTCTCTGAACAATACGCATGGAGAGTTCAGCCAGACCTTTTTTATCAACAACAAAGGACAGAGCATCACTTTCAAAGAAGCATGTAACCTGCTCAATGGAAGAAGTGTTTACAAGGAACTGACCCCAAAAGAGGGTACACGTTACAAAGCCTGGGTAAAGCTGGACTTCAACAATCGCGATGAACATGGCAATGCAAAGCTGAACATCTTCAATGAGAAGTATGGCTTCAGTCTAAAAGAATCCCTGGGAAGAATCCCCTTGCAGGAATTAAAAGATCCGGAAAGAATGGCTACTCTGTTTGCGACACTGGAAGGCGGTAACATGGCGAAAGCCACGCTCATTAAAAGCGACCGCGAAATGGAAGTCCAGCTTGCTGCTGATCCGAAATTTAAAACAGTAAAGATGTTTGACATGGAAGGTGTCAAACTCTATGTACCTGCACCGAAAATGGAAAAACAGTATGGTCAGGCACTAGCAGATGAAAAACGTGCAGATCAGGGGCAGGCGAGGGAAGTTGGTCAGCCTCTCAGCGATGCGAAGCAGCAGAACAGATCAACTTCGCAAAACAAGAAGGACAGACCATTGCTAGAAAAGAAAAACCAAAACCAGGAAAAAGGGCAAAGAATCCGATAAAGCATTTTTATGAATAAGAAAAATATGGAACGGCTTGCAGCGCGGTTACAGCAACTTGGATTTGTTGATGATATCCAATACCGTCTGCAGGCCAACGCCTGTTTCGGACCCTCGCAGTTCGAGATCACCCACCAGGTCAACATCGGGGCGGATCGTTGTTATTTTCTTGTACACTGCGCACGAGGTGACCAGGGACTGTATGATGCGATCTATTTCACGGCATGCCTGCGAAGAATGCCCCCAGCTACATCAGAACACGCCGCGTTGGATAATTCCATGGCTTCAATCAATTGGCAGGCACTCTATCAAAGTAAAGAGGGTTTGCATGTCGGTGATACCATTCCTGATGCTTACCTGATCGCAGAACTATTGCAGTCAGTCAACAACGTAGATGCGGACGGTGTGATCCGTTTCAGGCATTGGTGTGATACTTCGCTGGAAAACATGATACCCAACCTGCCATTCTTAAAGAACCGTTACGAGATCAGCCAGCCCTTTTATTTTGTTGGTGATGACGCGCCTATCAACTTTATTGATGCAATGCGATTTCTGCAAAGTATGTGGATACAACGACAAGTAAGAACCGACCGGAAGTTACTGGTAAAAAACAATGAGGATGGAGGGAGGGGTAGCGGTTCTACAGGAAAGCTGCTGATCAAACGCGTGCGGCCTAACCGCAGACCAGGCAATCAAATCCAATAACCGGGATAATGGAACTGCGGGATTTCTTTTCAGTGATCGCTGATGACCCACGCATCACTGTAACGCATATCAGCCTCTACCTGGCGCTTTTAAGCGAATGGAAGGAACAGGACTGCCCAGAATGGATCTGCGTAGAAAGAAGCAAACTCATGTCCATGGCAAAGATCAACGGGCGATCCACCTATGACAAGTGTATTCATGACCTCCATGCGTTCAGGTATATCACCTACGAACCCACCAGGGCAAAAGGGAAAAGCCGGCTGGAAATCCGCCGACTTGGTTGATAAATTAGGCGATTTTGATCTGTTCCAGGAACAGCAAAAGGGGAATAAGAGGTTCGATTGGGTTCCCCCGATCCCCACAGATTAAAGGAAACGTATATGCGTTTCCTTTTTTAATTTTACACCTTTCTGACCAAATGTTAGGTGGAATTAAGTTCCCGTTTTTTTTATTAATCTTACAGCAAAGTGTTACCCGGTGATACCCGAAAGAGAATTGAAAATATCACTACTGGAATTATCATTGAGGGGATGCCGGATACTTGCACAATAACCAGAAATCTCCTATCAGCAAGCTTTGCTACAAGTACAACGGTTAAAACTGAGTTCGAAAGTAAATCAGTCATCAAAGAAGAGCAGGCCCGGCTGCTAGAAAAGTACAGCACCCAAAATAATTTGTGAGTTACAGATCTTCCCGGTGAATATAGATTCTTAACGAGGGGAGGAGAAGTACGCGTTTACCTGATATGATAGTAAGCATGTAATTAAGGTTAACGATGCAGTATTCTATGCCACTTGGCTGGATTTTTTTTTAACAGCATTCTTCTGCACAACCTTATATTCCCTAACACAGCATACAGCTTAGTCGGATTTACGAAAGAGGAAGGCATATTATATGCTTTTATGAAACAACTGTTCATTACTTCGGATGGCCAAGCTGAATTGGATAATAGTAAAAAATTATCGGCTTATAATGGATTTGAAAACAAACGGAGGAATGATTACTTCAATAAAGAGTTGGGGTTGATTTGGGAAGATATGCATGGCGAAAATGTACTGGTTAATTCAACACGTTGTTTTTATTGATACCGGCTGTTTTACTGTTCCAATTATATGAGCAATGAATAATTTCTTATCTTTTCTGATAAATGATACAATATGATAAAAATAAGTTTTGCTGTTATTACAAGCCTATTGACCATTTGCGCAATGGCACAAGCGCCAACTCCAGCTAAACCAGCTGTTCCTTATGGCAGCAATCCAGCGGCTGGTAAATATTATGATATCCGCGGCTTTAAAATGTATTGTGAAGTATATGGACAGGGTGAACCGCTACTCATCATTCACGGGAATGGGGGTAATATTTCCAATTTCATGTATAATATTCCTTACTTCTCACAAAAATATAAAGTGATTATTGCCGATAGCCGCGCACAGGGAAAATCAGCAGATACAGGCGATTCATTAACCTATGAAATGATGGCAGATGATTATGCTGCTTTATTAACAGCCATGAAAATAGACTCAGCCAATGTAATTGGCTGGAGCGATGGAGGTATCAATGGATTATTACTGGCCATCCGACATCCGGAAAAAGTAAAGAAACTCGCTATAACCGGCGCCAACCTGGAACCGGATAACAATGCCGTATTCCAGGAAGTATGGGACCTGGTGGAGCCTGAGTATAAAAAACTGAAAGAAAATACCAATCGTACAGCCGCTGAAAAAGCAGCATGGAAATTATTCAAACTACTGCATGATCAACCGCACATTCCGGTTGCATCACTTGGTAAAATTGCTTGTCCTACACTTGTCATTGGGGGAGATCATGATGTGATCAGGGAGGAACATACCATGTTGATCTATCATAGTATCCTTAAATCCTATTTATGGATACTGCCTAATTCAGGACATAGTACCCCGGTGGTTTACAAAGAGGCTTTCAATACAACTGTGAATGATTTCTTTAAAACGCCTTATCGCATAATTAAAGGAGAGGGGAGATTTAATTGATTGCACTGTAAAACGTTCTGCTGGAAGATCAACTGGCTGTCTATACATATCGATAGACATTCATTCGCCACAGATTCGCAGATTAGTAGCGAAAAAATCTGTGAATCTGTGGCGAAAAAAGCAGTAAGAATATAAACCATATCATAGGATTTTACGAAATTTGAGAATGGCTATGGTACGTTTTACCGCTACAATACATCAGTTTGCAGAACAGGGTGAAAAAACTGGCTGGACCTATGTTGAGATCCCTTCGGATATTGCACAGGAACTGAAGCCGGGTAATAAAAAAACTTTCCGTGTAAAAGGCAAACTGGATACCTATGCCATTTCAGGAGTTGCTTTATTACCCATGGGAGCCGGCAAATTCATTCTGCCCCTGAATGCCGCTATGCGGAAAGGGATCCATAAAAAAAAAGGAAGCATGCTGGCATTGCAACTAGCTGTTGATGTAAAACCGCTGGAAGCGCCTGCGGGTTTTATGGAATGCCTGGAAGATGAGCCTAAAGCCAAAGCTTTCTTTGCACAATTAAAACTTTCGCATCGCAACTACTTTATCAAATGGATGGGAGGCGTTAAAACAGAAACAGCCGTGGCTAAGCGCATTGCGCAGGTAATCACCGCATTAGCAAGGGAACAGGATTTTGTGACGATGATCAGGAGCCAGAAGACCAGGGAATAGCCATACCGCTTATCAAGCCAATTTTTTGCATCGCAACTATTGTCGTATCTTTTATGGATAAACAATCGCATGAAAAAGCTCCTGCTTTTATCCTGTATGCTTGCTTCTGTGCTTGCCAAAGCGCAGTTTCTACCCGATTTTTTTGATGTTAGCGGGCGACAGATCGTAGTTAACGATAAACACACGGTTACCGGAAGCCCCTTCTTCGACGACCGTTGGGCCAGCGGTAAAGTCAGTTTCAGTAACGGTCGTTCACTTTTGGTCGCGGGGATGCGGTATAATTTGTTTACCGGTCAGTTGATCTGCAAAGTAGAAGACGTTGAATTTGCCTTAACCGATCCGATCAAAGAATTCAGTTTGAATTTTCCGGAAGATGAAATAACGCGTGAGTATGTTTTCCGTTCCATTTACCCTGATCCGCCTGGCGTTACTAAAAACCAGTTTTACGAAGTGATTGCCTCTGGAACCCACTACCAGTTATTGAAACACAATGCCAAACTCATCAAAGATTATTATGAATATGGTTCGGCACCCAATAAATCATACAGACCCGTTACCGAGTTATTCGTTTACGATGTAGCAGCCGGAAACCTGATATCACTCAGCAATAAAGAGAATCCTGCCAGGTCAATACCCGCGGAACTGGCAACCCTGATGGCGAACAAAAAAAACAATTCAGAAAAAGAACTTGCCAGCCTGGTGATCCGTTTAAAATAAGAGGTTTATAATTCAGAAAACTCAGCCGGGTGTAAAAACAGCTGTTCATTTTTAGAAACCGTGTTCAGGTATTCAGGCATTAGTTTTAATTTATTCCATTCAGGATCTTCACCAAACTTTTTCCAGTGTTCATCTCTGTCGGCCTTGTTGTTAAAACTGGTCATGTACATAAGATTGGGCATTTTACTGCCGGCAATGACTTCTGCATAAAAAACGGCATTAAAATTCAAACGTTTAAACAAAGCGATCTCGCCGCCATCATTGAACATTTTTACTTTCTGCCGATACAATCTTTCTGATCCGCCTTCGTAACTGCGTAGTTCATATACACGATCCGTTTTGTTACCCGATAAATTGGGTACACTGAAAGATGGCATTAAAGGGAAAGCTTTCAATACAATGTTTTCTATTCGTTGATAGGCTGGTGCATTGTAGGCGGCGTTCCAGTAAGCGTCCCCGTCTGTTTGCAATTGCGGATCTTTCAGCAGCAGATCTTCCAGCGAACTTACCTGCTCAATGGATTTCAGCGGGATGAACACATAGATCCGTTTATCGGTGGCCGTATCATTCCCAATTAAATGAAATACACCTACTTTACTGATACCAGCCCTGTGCAGGGCTGGGAGGTAGGCTGTCTGTAAAAAATCGCCAACCCTTTTTACCTGGTCATTGCTGGCAAGACGGTACACTTTAATTTCATAGTACGCTGTTTTCTCCGCTGCATTACCTGCTAAGGCAGAAAACAACAGGCTGGCCAGAGTGTAGAGGAGGATGTTTTTTTTTCTCATACTGTCTTTTATTCTGTATGCGTTAAACGATAGATCAATAATGCGGCCCTTTGGATCAGGAAAGGAAATTCTTTTAGATTGATGGTCTCGCCTGGTGCGTGGGCACCACGGCCAGACGCGCCTAATCCATCGATACAATCCACATATTTGGCCACATAAGAAATATCACCCGCACCTCTTGATCCTGGATCACCCGCTTTGGTGGCACCGATTCCCATAGCTTGTGAAACCTGGTCTATTACCTGTAACAATTTCGCATTCCCTTCTGTGGGTTCCATCGCGGGGATACCATCCTGAAAATGGATACTTGCTTTGGTTCCGGTCAGATTACGTGCCGTAATGGCTTTCATTTTTTCGCGGGCGGCTTCTTTCTGCACTTCGGTTAAGAAACGAAGATCGCCGGTTACCACTGTTTCGGGCGAAATGATATTGGTTTTGCCAATGGCTTCGCCCCTTGACTTAGTTTCATCGTATTGCATATCCGAACCGCCAACGATCAGTCCCGGATTAAAGGTTAAGTATTTTTCCGTGCTCAGTTCTTCACGGAAGCTGGTCAGGATACGCGCCGCTTCATAAATAGCACCATACCCGGCTCCATTGCTGAATACGCCGGAAGAATGGCCCGTTTTACCAGATACCTGCAGTTTCCATCCACTGCTGCCCCTGCGGGCAGTGGCAACGGTGTTTAGTCCCTGTGCCCCCTCAAAAGCCAATGCAATCTGGCTGGCTTTGGCACGTTCAATAAAATCTTTACGGCTAATACTGGTAGGCTGACCCGCTTTCTCTTCGTCGCCGGTGAAATAAACAGTGATCTGGGTATCATCCAGTAAACCCATGGAATGTAAAGCCTGTAACGCGGCAATAATAATTACATCGCCTCCCTTCATGTCATTGGCACCTTGTCCGGTGGCGGTCGAATCATTCAAACGGGTATAAGGTGAGAAGGGCATATCGGGTTCGAAAACCGTATCGAGATGACCGATCACAAAGATCCTTTTCCCTTTTTTGCCTTTGCGTGTAGCAACCAGGTGGCCGGCCCTTTTTAAGGAATCGGGTAAGGAAACCCATTCGGTGGCAAATCCCGCTTTGGTAAATTCTTTGGCAAATACATCGCCCACTTTCCGCACGCCGGCTTTATTAAGCGTACCGCTGTTGATGTTAACGGCTTCCGCCAGGAGCTTTTCGGCATCGGGGGTATGTAGTTTGATATAGCTGATCAGTTTTTTTTCCGTGTCGGAAAGAGGCTGGGAAAAAATATTGTTACACACAAGCAACGCGATAATAAAGGCAGGTATCTTACTCATGAAGCATTCATTGGTTCATGCCAAGTTAAGTAAGAAATGTTTCGCTTACACGGGTGTGTAAGAAAATCTAACCAAAACTTTCGCGATGTAGAAGAAATACATGGTACATGTAGGGGCAATGTTTTGCCCCCATCGGAACCACTGTTGAATTGCGGATGTTTTTTTAACAAACCCTTAATGTATGTATAGTACGGTTATTGCTTTTCATTTTTCAGAAAATAATCTGTGAATGCGGTAATGCTACTCTAAACTCAAACCAACATGAAAAACAAGCACATCTTCCTCGCCGCTGTGATGGCCATTGCTGTATCCGTAGTGATGACAGCCTGTCAAAAAAATACCTCCGCTGAATCAAATGCGGCCGGTAAAGAACAATTGTCGTTATACCTGACGGATGGCCCCGGGTTTTTCGACAACGTCTACATTGATATCCGCTCGGTAAAAGTATTGGTGGATACCAGTAAGGACACACGCAGACACGACAATGATGACTGGGACCGCCGTGGTGCAGACGACCAGAAAAAAGATTCTTCTTTTGTATGGGAGAACCTGAATATCGCGCCGGGAGTGTACGATATTTTAAAATTTCGTAATGGGGCCGATACTTTGCTGGCAGCCTCCAATATCACCAAAGGTGATATCCGTTTGATCAAAATTGAGATCGGAACCAGGAACTCGGTAGTGAAGGACAGCATTACCTACCCGGTATACCTGCCAACCAATGCGCTCAATTATATCCTGATTAAATTAAGAGGAAACGAATGTGAGAATTTTGTTCCTGGTAAAAAGCGTTTATGGCTTGACTTCGATGTGGCCCGTTCCATCATCCAGGGCAATGATAACAGGTTTTACCTGCGACCTGTGTTCCATTTCTTTGTGGTTAATACAACAGGGCATATTTCAGGAAGGGTAGGGCCATCAGCCGCCTATCCTGTAATAACCGTATTCAACGCAACCGATACAGCGTATGCATTGCCGAATAAGGAAGGCTACTTTAAATTAAGAGGATTGAAGGACGGAACCTATTCCGTATACTTCAATGGCTCTAACGGATATATGGATACGACCATCAATAATGTAGTGGTAAAAGCACCGGGCGAAACTTCGGTGGGTGTAATTACACTACGCAAATAACTCCTGTTTAGCACAATCGTAAAGAAAAGAGGGCGCAGCAATGCTCCCTCTTTTTTATGCAGGGAATACTTGTATTCAGCGGCATTGTTTGTACATTTCCGTATGCAAAGCAACCGATTCCTGCTGTACGGTGCCAATGGATATACAGGTAAACTCATCGCCTCCATGGCGGCCGACTATGGTTTGGAACCCGTCCTCGCCGGAAGAAATGAAGCCGCTTTACAAGCCATGGCTTCTTCCCTTCGTCTTTCTTACAAAGTGATTGATCTGGCAGATACTGTTGCCTTAGAAGCTGCACTAAACGAAGTACAGGCTGTATTGCATGCCGCAGGCCCCTTTCAGTTTACGGCAAAGAAAATGATGGAAGCCTGCCTTAAAACAGGGACGCATTACCTCGATATTACCGGTGAGATCACCGTATTTGAAATGGGGAAGCGGTATGATTACAAAGCCAAAGAAGCCGGTATCATGATCATGCCCGGTGTTGGATTTGATGTGGTACCAACAGATTGCACGGCGCTCTTCCTTAAAAATCAATTACCCGATGCCACGCATTTGAAGCTTGCGTTTGCTATGGTAGGAGGGAAATTGTCGCATGGTACGGCCGCAACCATGGCCGAGAATATGGGAGAGGGAGGAGTGGTTAGGGAAAATGGGGTCATTGTAAGAAAACCACTTGGTCACAAAGGATTCTGGATCGATTTCGGAATTAAGAAACTGTTTGTAATGTGTATCCCCTGGGGTGATATTTCTACTGCCTATACCACAACAGGTATTCCCAATATTGAAACGTATACGGGTACTTCCCCAAAAACATTCAAACTACTGAAATGGCAATTCCTGTATAACTGGTTACTGCGAACTTCTTTTATACGGAACCGTGCTAAAAAACAAATCAAACAAAAGCCTGCGGGTCCTTCGGATGAAATGCGTGCCAAAGCCCTAAGCCTGGTATGGGGCGAGGCTTCCAATGCTGCCGGACAAACCAGCTCCGTTCGATTGCAATGCCCGGAAGGCTATACCTTAACGGCCATCAGCAGCCTGCTCATTATCAAAAAACTGCTTTCAGGTAATTTTAAAACAGGCTACCAGACACCGGCAGGAGCATATGGTGCAGACCTGATAATGGAGATCCCGGGAGTGAAAAGAGAAGTGCTATAATTTTTTAGTTTGCCCAGAAAGAAATCTGCAATTTCACATCCCTAATTCAACAATACAATGGCAAGGAACCGCAAAGCTGCAATGGGTTTTATTTTTATCACATTATTGATCGATGTTACCGGTTTTGGTTTGATCATCCCGGTAATGCCCAAACTGATCGAACAATTATTGGGCGTTCAGGATATCAGCCTGGCATCTCGGTATGGCGGCTGGCTTACGTTTGCATTCGCATTCATGCAATTTCTTTTTGCCCCGGTATTGGGTAATCTGAGCGATAAATACGGAAGAAGGCCTATCCTGCTTTTTTCCCTGTTTGGATTTGGGATCGATTATATCTTTCTCTCATTCGCACCCTCCATTGCCTGGCTATTTGTAGGAAGACTGATCGCCGGTATTACAGGTGCCAGTTTTACAACCGCATCCGCTTATATAGCGGATATCAGTACACCAGAGAACCGCGCCCAGAACTTTGGAATGATTGGCGCCGCATTTGGTTTGGGTTTTATCGTAGGTCCTTTAATTGGTGGTTTGTTGGGTGAGCTTGGCCCTCGTGTTCCATTTATGGTTGCGGCGGGGCTTGCGTTGTCTAACTGGCTCTATGGCTATTTTGTATTACCTGAATCGCTCGATCATGAACATCGCCGGCCCTTTGAATGGAAGCGGGCAAACCCGTTGGGCTCATTGCTGCAACTGAAAAAATATCCGGCCGTAGGTGGGTTGGTTGTTTCTTTGGTGTTCATTTACCTCGCATCGCACGCAGTACAAAGCAACTGGAGTTTCTTTAATATCGAAAAATTCAAATGGTCACCCAAAATGATCGGTATTTCATTGGGAGTGGTAGGTTTACTGGTAGGAGCCGTACAGGGTGGACTGGTTCGCGTGATCAATCCAAAGATCGGGAATGAGAGAAGTATATACGTGGGTCTTGGTTTATACGCGCTGGGCTTGCTGCTGTTCGCATTCGCGTCGCAAAGTTGGATGATGTTTGTGTTTTTAATCCCTTATTGTTTGGGAGGAATCGCTGGGCCTGCATTGCAATCCATCATCTCGGGCCATGTACCACCCAATGAGCAGGGTGAGCTGCAGGGTGCATTAACAAGTTTAATGAGCGCCACTGCTATTATCGGTCCGCCAATGATGACAAACCTGTTTGCTTATTTCACCAGTAATAAAGCACCTGTTTATTTCCCGGGCGCTTCTTTTTTATTAGGGTCGGTATTTATGATGGCCAGCGCCGTGTGGGCGTATTTTGCGTTAAGAGGTGAAAAAAAAGCAGCCTGAGTTTTTGTATTAAATTAACGTGTTATCTTGTCAAGCATCCTCTGTGCAACTTTGTGTACCCTGTGTCTTTGTGGTAAAGCCTTCGCTTCGATCTTTTTTCACCACAGAGACACAAAGCACACTGAGTTGCACAGAGAGTTCCTGCCACTTTACTAGCACACCATATTATATTATACCAGGAACAACAATCCAATTACACTGATCGAATACACGATCAATACGATGATCGAATCAATACCCATATAGAGGAATTGTTTTCTTGGGCGGAGGATCATTCCTACCATGTAGATACCGGTTAGAAAAATACCGATACAGGTTAAATAGCTATCAGAAGGTTTGAGGGAAGGAAGGATGGCCTCTCCACTGATCATAGAAGCCACAATAAACAATACCGGCAAAAAAGCATTACCGCCAAAAATATCACTCACGGCCATCTGGTAATCCTTCATTCTTGCCGATGTAATGCCGGTGGATATCTCGGGAAGTGAAGTGGCTAAGGCCAGAAATGTTGCGCCAAACAAGACACCACCGAGATCAAACCTGTCGGCCAGCAATTGCCCGGTTTCCTCCAGCGACCAGCCGGCAAATAAAGTAACCACCGCACAAATACTGAAGACCCATAATGCCGGTTTAGCCGAGGTATAGCCATCCGATTTTTTATCTGTAGCTTTTTGTGTAGCATCAAGCTCGGTCATTTCGTGTGAATACACTTTCTTTCTTGGGTGGGGATGGGCACTAGGCGTTTGTTTGGATATCAGGTAAATACTTCCCAGCCATACAGCAACGATCAACCATTCAAATGGCGTGGTACGGAAAAAGATCAGGTCGGATGAAAACTGTTTGCCTGTAAGCACCAGTGTTAAAATAAAAATGAGAGAGAGGCCTTCAAGCAATAAGATCAGTGAAGTGCTTTTGAGACTCAGGGGGCCAAGCTTGCCCACGCCAAAAATATCTATCAGAACCAATACCACTGTTTGCATGGCAATACCACCCAGTATATTACTGATGGCCATATCCATATTATGATTGTATGCTGCCACAACCGTAATAGCAATCTCGGGAAGGTTGGTTACAACGGCCAGGAAAACCATTCCGCCAAAAGCTTCACCCAGTTTAAAATACGAGGCGATAAAATCGGTGGCCTTTGTTATTTTAACACCAGCTACCCAGATCGCCGCGGAAGCGATCACGAACAGAGCAGCCAGTAAAGGAGTAGAGAAATGCGCAAACAGCATAACGGGCAATTGTCTGTTCTAAAGTTAGACAAACATTGCGACATTAGTTAAGCCTATGCCTGGTCTTTCACATGTTTCAGATGATACTTATACCGGACAATGCTGGCTGCTACCACCAATAAAAGGCAGCATTCCGAAAAGAATTTTTCCGCGTCCAGCCAGTCTGTTGGCCTGTCTTTCAGTTCGGGGTCCATCAACAACCCATGGAACAAAAACAGCAAAGCGGTAAGGTAAGAGATCAGGTGTATATTTTTCCAGAATCGGAACCCCATTCTTTGTTTAATCATTTTTTGTGTGGTAATGATCACAACCAGCAATGCGTAAAAACTGATGGTTCCCAATAAAACAATATTGCTTTGTTTAGGGGCATTCACCGGCCAGAGAACATCGGTTAATGTAAAATGCTGGTTCTTGTCCAATAATAGAAATAAAGGGTGCAATACCACAAACAACAAAGCTGTATAAGCCGTCCAGTTATGCAGGTCGTCAATACTGATCTTTTGAATAACGGGCGGGATTTTTTTCCAGTATACAGATCTTTTGTAAGCCGTACTTAACATCATCCCCAATAAAAAATTAAAAGTGAGTAAGCCCGTGGCGCATAAACCCATTCCTGCCGATAGGTCCAGATAAGTGATATCGAACATGCAATTTGTTTTAAGAAAAGGTCAGGACCAGGGTCCTGACCCTATGCGTTATTTTACCTGGCTGGTAAACCAGCTGTTCCTGATTTTTTTCATTTCATCGGTAACCGTTTTCCCATTTGTTTCATACGGTACAAGGGTTACTCCGGTTTGTTCCTGTAAGGTAAGCTTGGTTTTTCTTTCTGTTCCGCGGTGCTTATAGGAAATGCTGATGGCGTCTCCCGGTTTTTTATCTCTTAGAAAATCATTTATCTCCCCAGCCGTTTTTACAGGGGTCTCATCAAGCTTCAATATTTCGTCGTTAATGTCAAGACCCGCTTCATACGCTGCGGTACCGCGGGTTGTATTTCTGTCGATCACAAGCTTTGCCTGGTCACCGGTATTAGCGGCAGGTAATCCACGTCCGCCGAATGTATTTCCAAAAATCCCCATCGTGGCTTTGCCTGCATTGGGGTTTTTAATATCGTAACCGGCTTTTGCAAAAAGAGATGTATAATCGATCTGCTCATGGCCATTGACATATTTATCGAAAAAGCCAGCGGCAAACTTCGCATCACTTACAGAAGCCAGTGTTTCCTGCATAGTTGTTACGGTATACGGAATTTCCGTTTTACCAAAACGCTTCCACATCGCCTGCATAAATACATCAATGGTTTTATTGTATTTGGTTTGCAGTTCCAGGTCTAACGCGAGCGCGATCAATGCCCCATATGTGTAATAAGAGGTGAACATGTTTCCATAGTTATTCTTATCAATGGAAACAGCCGCATCAACAAATACGGCATGGTTGCTTGCCTGAACAGGAGAATAATATTTAGCGCCGGGCGTATTCATTTTAGCATTGATCAAACCTGCTGCTGTATTCAGGAAGCTGGCATTGCTTTCCAGTCCTGCACGCGACAGGATCAATCCACCATAATACTGGGTAAATCCTTCTGCGCACCAAAGTTCATTGCTCATATTACTCTTCTCGAAATTGAAAGGCTCCAGTGTTTTTGGGCGGATCCTTTCCACGTTCCAGTTATGAAAATATTCGTGAGAGAACACACCTAATAATCTATCTCCATTAAATGCGCCCATCGGTGTTGTGATCATGGTAGAATTTCTGTGTTCCATACCATCTCCATTCACATATGGATTGGCACCTGCGATAAAAGTGTATGAGCCATAATCATAATTCGGGAATTCACCATACACAGCACGTGCTTCCTGAACGAGTTTTTTTATTTTTTCTGCGAACTCATCCGCCTGCGCTTCAGTGGCCGAAGATTCCAATGCGATGCGCATGGTAAATGATTTACCATCCGGATTGCTGATGCTCCATTGCCTGATCAACTGGTCGCCGATCTTGGTAGGACTATCCATCAAATACTGTAAGCCAGGTGCTGTAAACGTATTGGGTTTGCCAGTGGGCACCAGCTGCGTGGCAATAATGCCTTTGTTTTCTTTTGGAAGATCAAAACTGATCTCGATGGGGGCATTGTCAAGTCCCTTCATCCACATAAAACTGGCAGGCATGTTCAGGTGAATGCTTTCCGGATCAATACCCGCATAGGTACCATCCGCAAAATTGCCAAATAAGGTATAGGCAATTGTAATGGTGCCATTGTGTTTGGGCACTTCATATACATCTCCATCAATCCTGTTTACGGGAATACTTTTTCCGGAAGCGTCTTTTGCGGTAACATCATATATGTTCTTTCCAAATTCATGAGTGGCATAACGGCCGGGAGAGGAGCGGCTCATTTTAAACACGGCGGGTTTCAAGGCAATACCCGAAACGGTTAATTCAATATGCGCCTCGTGGTGAACTGCATTCGGGAAAGACAGTTTATACACTACTTTTTGGGCATGGAGCACAAAAACAAACAGGATGGCAGAAAAGCACAGGCTGATTTTTCTCATTGGAAACGGTTGGTTAAGGTGATAGCAGGCCGCTAAGATATGTTACGGAGATGATTTATGGCATCAATCAGGACAGAGCTACATAAGCGGTAGCCATGGGTCGCGTTCTTCTGAATATGAGGAGGTTAGAACGGTGAACGGCCGTTTATGCAACTGGTTTTAACAGTATAGAAGCATATTTATTAGGTGGAGAAGCATTTTAAAGCTACCTTTGCGGCCATTAATTATTTACAATTTTACAAATGGACACACAAATCACAGGAACTGTAAAGTTCTTCAACGAAGAAAAAGGTTTTGGTTTTATCAAGCATG
>JAZJYJ010000037.1:0-15469 GCA_040390405.1 Bacteroidota bacterium | reverse complement strand
CTGCTCCTAAAAAAGCTGCAAAGAAAGCTGCTCCTAAAAAAGCTGCAAAGAAAGCCGCTCCTAAAAAAGCCGCTAAGAAAGCTGCTAAAAAGAAGTAGTCTTCTAATTTCTCAAGCAGAAATAGATTTAAAGTCCCGGAATTTTCCGGGACTTTTTTATTGCGTACCTTCAAACCCAATACCAGTAAGGATATGGACAACTATGTGATAGCCGAGAATTTCTCTCTTCTTGCCAAGCTCATGGACATACATGGCGACAATTCTTTCAAAGCAAAATCATATGCATCAGCTGCATTTACGATCGACAAGCTACCTACGCCTTTAGCGGATTTACCGGCAGAAAAGATCTTCGCGATCAGGGGCATTGGCGATACGATCGGTAAAAAAGTAGTGGAGCAAATAGAGACCGGCCAGCTCGGTTTATTGACTGAATACCTGGAAAAAACACCTCCGGGCATTATTGAGATGCTGGGCATCAAAGGCATCGGTCCGAAGAAAATTGCCACCATCTGGAAGGAACTGGAGATCGAATCCCTCGGCGAATTGCTCTATGCCTGCAACGAAAACAGGCTCACTTTGTACAAAGGTTTTGGTGAAAAAACACAAAAGAACATCAAGGAGTCCATTGAGTTTTATTTTGGAACACTGGGCAGTTATTTATACCAGCAGATGGAAAGCTATGCGGTAGTGGCAGATCAAAAACTGAAAGAGAACTTTGCTTCAGCACAATTTGTTTTTACAGGTGAATACAGAAGGCAGCTCGAAATCATCAATACACTGGAATGGGTAACCAGCGCTTCTGTTACGGCCCTGAAAGATTTCTTTACCACCAATGAATTTACCGTTGTAACGGAAACAGCTGACCAGCTGACCGTAAAAGGAAAAGAAAATATAACGATGGGATTCTATTGCGTAGAGCCATCTTGCCTCTACCGTAAACTATTCCAAACCTCCTGCAGTGAAGATTTTTTACAGGCATGGAACACAGTAACTGGCTGGAATGCGGATACAAATTATACATCTGAAGAGGCCATTTTTGAATCGGCAAGTCTTTCTTTCATCCCTCCCTTTCAAAGAGAAAAAGCATCTGTACTATCCCTCGTGAAGGCAGGGAAGCTGGCAAAAGCCATTCAGCCAACAGATATTGCCGGCATTATCCATAGCCACAGCAACTGGAGCGATGGGGTGAATACGTTGGAACAAATGTCGGTAGCAGCAAAGGAACGCGGATTGCAATACCTGGTAATCAGCGATCACTCCAAAACCGCTTTTTATGCCAATGGACTGAGCGAAGAGCGTATTATGGCCCAGCACAAACAGGTTGAAGAGCTGAATCTGAAGTACGCGCCTTTCAAAATCTTCAAAAGCATCGAGAGCGATATCCTGAACGATGGTAGCCTTGATTACAGCAAAGAAGTGTTGGCCAGTTTTGATCTTGTGATCGCATCGGTACACTCCAACCTTAAAATGACCGAAGAAAAAGCCATGATGCGTTTACTCAATGCCATTGAGAACCCTTTTACGTCCATCCTCGGGCATATGACGGGCAGACTGCTTCTTAGCCGCAACGGATACCCGGTTGACCATAAGCGCATCATAGATGCCTGTGCAGCCAATGATGTGGTTGTAGAACTCAATGCCCACCCCAGAAGGCTTGATATTGACTGGCGCTGGATCGATTATGCACTTGAAAAGAACGTACTGATCTCCATCGACCCCGATGCGCATGCCGTTGACGGATACGATGATTGCCGCTACGGTGTACTGGTTGCACAAAAAGCCGGCCTCACCAAAGAACAGAATTTGAGTAGTTTTTCGCTTGAAGCATTTGAAAAGTTTATTCAAAAGCAACAAGCGAAACGGCCTTAGGAATATCGAACAAGGAATTTTGAATGTTGAATTTAGAAATACTTATTCCACTTCAACATTCAAAATTCCTTGCTCATCATTCTATATTCTCTCTGCTTTCGGCAGACTAATAAAAAACGTAGTCCCCACTCCTTCTTCCGATTCGAACCAGATCTGGCCATTGGCTTTTTCAACAATGCCTTTGCAGATAGCGAGGCCCAGCCCGGTTCCGGATGATTTGGTGGTGAAATTGGGCGTGAAAATATTTCCTTTCATTTCTTCGGGTATACCGCCGGAATAATCTTTTACAGTGATCAATACCCTATTGTTCTCTACTTTCTGGCGGATGATCACGTTTACCATCATCGTAAATTCATTCTTCGCCTCAATGGCATTTTGCAGCAGGTTGGTAAACAAACGGCTCATCTGCACGCGGTCGGAGTAGACCAGGTAATTTCCTTCTTCCTTGTACCATTCCAGGTGTATGCCGGGATTGGCGCTGTATAATCTCACCAGTGACGATAATACTTCCGTAATGTCAAAGGTTTCCAGTCTTGCATTGCCAATATTGGCGAACTGCGAAAAATCGCCGGCGATCTTGGCCAGTTGGTCTATCTGTTCAATTAAAGTAACGGCCATGTTCTCAGACAACTCTTTCACATTGGGCGCACCGCGCTGGATGGCATTCTGCAGATACTGGATACTCAGCTTCATGGGCGTGAGCGGATTCTTGATCTCGTGTGCTACCTGCCGGGCCATTTCGCGCCAGGCTCCCTCCCTTTCGCTTTGCGCCAGTGCCTGCGCGCTTATTTCCAGTTTCTTTACCATCTTATTGTATTCATCTACCAGCATACCGATCTCGTCGTTACGGTTCCAAACAATGGCTTCGTTGATCTTGCCAAGGTTCATCTCCTGCATTTTCTTACCGATCAGGCTGAATGATGCGGTAATGCGGCTCGTTAAAAAGAAAGCAATGGCCCCGGCAATCAGGAAAATAAACGCGTTCAGGTTGATCAGGGTTGCCAGAAAGCCTGAGATCTCCTGGTTCAGTTCATTCTGAGAATTGAGGTAGGGAATATTCAGGTAAGCATAATTGTTACCGGCTTCATCCGTTAAGGGAACATAAATGCTCAGGTATTCAAACGACCCGATCTTTTCCGACTGCAGGTAACGGATACTGTGGCCGCTTTGCAACTCTCTAAAGGCCACCGGCTGCATTTTGGAACTCAGCAATTGTTTGTTGTAGATATAAGGTTGTGTAGAAATTACCAGGCTGCCTTTGAGGTTATAATAGTTGATATCCACATTGTGCAGGTCGGAAATTTCGGCGATGGTTTTTTCGAGACCCGACCGGATCCCTATATTATCCGGCACATCATCAAATGCCTGTAACGCATTCATCTGCGTGTTTACCTCGTTGGCCATTACCTGGATGGATTTGGAAAGACGTTCTTCATTATTCCGGTTAAAACGAAGGATAAAGAATGAGATAGTGGCGATACCGATCACAACAAAAGAAAATACACTCAGGAATATGATCGTTGCCTGTATCTGCGAACGGATATTGAGCCGGAGCATCTGCTTTAGTGCGGGCCATTTGAACCTTGCCCGTACAAGGTAATCGCCAAAATGAAACAGCAATATGATCAATAAAAAGAAACAGAACAGGTAAGCAAACAGGGTTACGGCTTCTATAACCCAACTGTCGCGCTTCACTACCAATACCTGCTTATCGTTGATGCTATTGTACCAAAGCTCGTTGTAATCACCATTCTTTTTATAGGTGAACTCAAACCCGGAAAACCGTTTCCTATCCAATACCGAAGGAAAACTATAGGTGTTAAAGTGATTGATCATTCTGCCATGCGAGTACACCGCATAAGCATAATTGGTATTGAGATCGGAAGCCACATCCTGCACCTGGTTAAATAGTTCCGGATACAGGGCTTCGCTTTTATACCTTTTGGATTTGATGGTAACAAACAAATAGCCCAATACCTTTTCGTTATGTTGAATTACTTTCTGGTAGATATAGCTAAACCCATCGACCGAATTTTCATAACTGAAAATATCTGGTATTACCGTTGGTTTGGCCCGGTTGGTGATGATGGTTTTAATGGCCGCATAACTCAACGAATCCTCATTATACAGCGGATGATACAGGCTATCGAAGGTATAAATGCGTGTATCGTATTTATTGAGGTACCCGGAGAAATTCTGGTTTACCAGGCTGTCTTTGATGAATTTATTGGAGTACTCACTTTCTGCTATGCGGTGAAAATTAGTGACCAGGAAATGGTCGTCGAAATTGGTAGCGGCAATATTCAGCAGGTTCTCACCGGAAGGGTCTGTTTGCAGGGCCAGTTTCTCAGCAATCCGTTTGCGTTGTTCAAACTCCACCACGCCGTTCTGGTAAATCACCATCGAGGCAATCGACATGGTAAAGATCATCACCCAGAAAATAAAGAAAGTGGATTTGAGCAGGGGGATGTTCAGGTCCTTTACACGGTTATTCAGTAACAGCAGGTAACCCAGTAACCAAACCAATACCCATAGGTATACGCGTGTATCGGCGGTAGATGCAAACAGCAATACATAGGCAAACCCGAACAAGGATACGGCCAGGCATTGCATATATACCGGCAGGCTATTACGCACAACCGGTTGCAATAAGATCTGGGAAAAATGAAAAAAGGAAAGTACCAGGAAACAGAGGATCACGAAACTGATCACACTGTAAATGGTAAGACCAAAAAGATTGGTTACATCAAACGGGATCTTGGAATCTTTTACAAGGCTGATGATAACACCAGCCAGGATAAAACAGATCAGGGAAAGTACCAGCAGGTTCAGGTAATTATATACTTTGGGAGATATGTGCAGCCGAAACCAGGGTTCCCTGTCGTAATGTGTTTTGTAAAAACTGACCAGCCAGAAAAGCAATACCGAATTCACAAACAGGTCGCCCAGGGATGGGTGCAGGAAATTGGAAGCATATACCGATGGGTCGAATAAAGGGAGTTTGCTGAAATCGAACGGGAAAGAAAACCAATAAGAGATCAACCGCACAAAGCCAACGGATAATAACAGAAAGCCATACCCGGTTTTAAAACGATACTTAGCTACCAGTTCCTGCGCCAGAGAATGCAGAAAGATCAGCAACAAGATCACCGCCAGCACGCGGAGCAATACGGTAACCCAGTCATATTCTACAAAGGATTTGCCCGGTTTCAGTTTCATGCGAAACAATTCCTGTTCATCCTGCCCGTGAATAACAAGGGCATCATCATCGGTACTGAGTTCGTATTGGTTATTGATACCGCTGAATCCTGCAAATTCTGTATGCAGGTATTTATTCTCCATAAAATACGACCAGCGGATGGGGATCAGTCCATATACATGGTATACCTGTTTACGCAGTGTAACCGGCTGCACCAGTATTTCAAATTCGCCATTCTGGTGGTCCGCGAAATAACTTCCTGGACTCAGCAACAATTCATCGCTGTTGACGTACATCTGGTTCGTATTCCAGTATACGGCCCCATGTTGTGCCATATTATCGACACTGTGGTAAATGAACAGGCCGATCTCTCCATTGAAAGGATCCGTAATACCCTGGGGCTGGTTTACCAGTGTGCTCAGCAGGGCGGTATCTTTCAGGATCTCGGCAAAACCCGTCTCCTGTTTGCGGAGGCGTTGTTCAATTTTGCTTTTTACTTTTTGCGGGGAAGAATTGTAACTCCAGTAGTTGATGAAGATAAATGAGATCGTGTACAGCCATGCAGCTGTAATGACCAGGTAGCCATGTTTGTATGCGGCTTGTCGTAATGTTTGGATCAAGTATGGGCAGTTTGTTTTTTCACTTCATTCCAGATGGCATCCATTTCGGCCAGGGTAAGATCCTGCAGTTTTTTACCCCGTTCAGCCGCAATAACCTCCATCCGCTGGAAGCGGAAAATGAATTTCTTATTGGTCTTTTCGAGTACTCCTTCCGCGTCTACCTGCAAAAACCGTGCATAGTTTACCAGGCTGAAGAGCACATCCCCAAATTCTTCTTCTATTTTCTCCTGCGATTCGAGTTGTATGGCTTCTTTCAGTTCGCCTATCTCCTCTTCCACTTTCTTCCATACATCTTCCTTGTTGTCCCATTCAAAGCCCACCTGTTTCGCTTTTTCCTGTATGCGGGTGGCTTTAACCACAGCGGGTAATGAGGGTGGTACGCCACTGAGAACAGAGGTTTTGCCCTCTTTCATTTTCAATTTTTCCCAGTTTCTCTTTACTTCTTCTTCGTCGGTCACTTTTACATCGCCATAAATATGCGGATGACGGAAAATGAGTTTTTCGCAGATGCCGTTGATCACTTCATCCAGTTCAAACTGTTTTTCTTCCTTCCCTATCCGTGCATAGAAGAGGATATGCAGCAGCATATCGCCCAATTCTTCTTTAATGCCTTTCCAATCATTGTCGGTAATGGCATCGGCCAGTTCATAGGTTTCCTCCAGCGTTAGGGGTCGCAGGGTATGAATGGTCTGCTTTTTATCCCAGGGACACTGCTCGCGCAATTCATCCATGATCTTAACCAGTCGTAAAAAACTATCCGCATTGCTTTGCATATATCGATATTAAATGGCCATGGCCGAGAAAATGAAAAATAAAGTAAACAGGAACGCCATAATGAAAATGGAAAAGAAGAAGAGCAGCATGTATTTCAGAACGGTTTTCGCCCTTCGCTGCTCATAAAAATTACGCAGGGACTTATACAGGTAAAACAGACCAAGCATCGTAAAGATAAAAGCGGTCCATTCACCCGTACCTTTTGACACCATTTTTGCCAGGTATTCCGCCAGCATTCCCAGCAGGATGATGATAAATGTTCCGCAATACAGGTGAATGGTAAACACTACATGGTTTACGTAAAAAAAGTTCTTCCTCCGCACATACAGTAGTTTCAGCAGTAAAGCGAACAAGGGCAAGGATACGAACAGCATCTGCGGAAACAGGTGTTTGAATTTATCCAGTATGGCCGTCCAGATAGCTTTGTTATCATTATGGTACTTTTCTTTCAGGTGCAGGTTCTGCCTTTCAAAACGGCCTTCAATAAAATTATCGCGTTTATCCACCGGTAAGGCTTTCTGCACCGAATCATACGAGGCAACCGTTTGATTCATCAATTTCTTTCCGGAGAAATTAAACATATTGAAATTATCCCCTTCCGATTGTAACTTGTCTTTGGCCGTTGTATCCCGTTTAATCAATGCGATATCACTATCCAGCATAGTGATGTTCTGCAGTATGGGCTTACGGGCCAGCTCGGGCAAAGTATCTTTCAATTCTTCCAGCAGCTCCTTTCTTTCTTTCTCCAGTTTCTTTACTATTTTGGCCGCCGTAGGTTGGCTTTCATTCAGTTTTACGATATCTTCTTCCTTGTTTACGCTGAAAAACACCAGGAAAAAGAAAGCCGAAGTAAATACATACATCCGGATCGGGTGCAGGTACGAGGCCCTTCTGCCCCGCAGGTACTCGTTCGATAAGAAGCCCGGCTTGAACAGCAGGTACCTGAGCGTACTGAAAAACTTACCATCGAAATGGGTCACATCGTATATAAAATGGGTAACCAGGTGCCAGAAACTTTCTTTCGGCTCAATATTTTCCTGTCCACATACATGGCAAAACCTGCCATGCACGGCCGCTCCGCAATTCAAACAGTCTTTTTTCTTTCTTTCGGGTAGATGTGACACTTGTTAACGTTTGACTAAAAATACAGAACTCTGTGATTGCAGCAAGAACTATACACAGGATGTTTTTGGATTGTTGAAAACTGTACCTGTACATTTACAGCAAAATCAACCTATCGCATGAGAACCTGGCTGACCTTTTTTTCTGTTTTTTTTGTTACTGCCAGTTTTGGCCAGTACTATTTCAATGATATTGTTTCTACCCAGTTCAGTAACGATCAGTACAAATTATTACGTACCAATAAAGTAAAGAGAATCAAAGCCACCAGTTACGAAGCCGACAATTCCGTTACCGAAGGCTTTACTTTGGAAGAAGAGATCAGCCTGGATGGCAAACGCATTATACTTAGCGCCGCTACCTCGGGTGGAAAATCATCGGTTACCAACCGCTTTTATGAATTGAGTAAACTAAAGAGAACACAATCACTCAACAATAACATTGATACCAAAACAGAATATACCTATACGGATAAGGGACAGGTTCAGAAGATCCTCTTTACTACTACCGATACGGCGATGAAAAGCGTGCTTACCGAAGCGCATGAATGGGTCTATAATGAAGCAGGGCAACCCCAATCCATGTTAAAAATCAAGAACAAAACAGACACCACCTGGATCGAACTGGTCAAAGACGAGCAGGGAATGATCGCAGAAGAGCGATGGAAAAAGAAGAACCGGGCATTGGAAACCTATTATTACTATTACGACAGCAATAAACAGTTAACGGATATTGTTCGCTATAACAGCAGGCTCAAAAAACTACTCCCCGATTTTCAATACGAGTATGATGCCAATGGCCGCATCAGCCAGATGATCCAGGTATCACTGGGCAGTTCCAGCTATTTTATCTGGAAATACACGTATACCGATAAGGGACTGAAGCAAAAAGAGACGGGATTTGACAAAGAGAAAAAACTCATCGGCCGGATTGAATATACGTACGAACAGTAAGCGGTCTATTCCTTCGCCAGGTTTTTCTGGTTCGGGATCGTAAGTGTGAATGCTGTTCCTTTTCCAAATTCTGATTTTACCGATATCTCCCCGCCAATACGTGTGAGGGCCTCTTTTACTATGTAGAGACCAATACCCAGCCCGTTTTTAAAGTCGGTGCTTCTGAAAAAGATCTGGAATATTTTATTGAGGTGTTCCTCAATAATACCTACCCCATTGTCTGCTATATGAATGGTGGCCTGCTTTTCATCCACCTCGGCCGTTAGTACCACTTTCGGGTTCGATTCGTCCTGCCGCTGGTATTTTACCGCATTAGAGATCAGGTTATTCAGGATAAGCGAAAGCCTGAACGCGTCGCAGGTGAATACGGCCCGCTGGTTTACGTTTACTTCAAACCGGATCAATGGATTCTGCATATTGCATAACTCGATACTGTCTTTGAACATCAGTTCAAAATTTACTTCCTCATTGATATCATCCAGCCTTATTCCTTTGTAATATTCAATGGTCTTGTGAATAAAATTATCCATCTTATTCACGCAGCCTTCGATCATTCCAAAATACGTATTAGGGTCGCCACCGGGCTGCTGCAATTTGGCAAGATTTAAAATACCGAGGATATTGGCCAGTGGCGAACGCAGGTCGTGCGAAGTGCTGTATACAAAACGGTTCAGTTCATCATTGGCTTTTTCCAGTTCGTTTATTTTCACTTTCAACTGCCGCTTGGTCTGGTACAATTCGAATGCATTCTGTATGCATGTGGTCAGTTCTACCTCGTCCCATGGTTTTTTAATGAACCGGAAGATCTCTCCTTTATTGATGGAATCGATCACAGCTTCCAGGTCGGTATAGCCGGTTAGTAATATCCTTACCGGGTCTGGATGTGCTTTGCGGATGATGTTAAAAAATTCAACACCCGTGGTTTTGGGCATTTTTTGGTCGGCAATGATCACCTGTATATCGTGCTCATTCAGGAGGTTCATCCCATCGGTTACATTGTCTGCGGTATAGATCTCGTATTGTCTGCGGAAACCAGCCTGGAAAGCCAGCAGGTTATGCACCTCATCGTCGATATACAATACACGGATTTTTGAATCTGGCGTACGCATGGGATTGGGATATGGATTAAGACAATACCGTTTCGGGAAGTGTCCTGAATAAAGATATTATAAATTCCGCACCATTTCCGGGACTTGATACAACTTCTATTTTGCCCTCATGCTTCTGGATGATCTTGTACACAATAGACAATCCCAGCCCGGTACCTTCTCCTACATCCTTGGTGGTAAAGAACGGATCGAATATTTTTTGTTTGGTCTCTTCTGTCATCCCAATGCCTGAATCTTTGATGCTTATCTGCAGGTGATCGCCCAGGTCTTTGGTTACAATGCTAATGGTTTCTTCCTCTGCCTGGTGCTCCTTCATCCCAATGGCCTGTATGCCATTGCCGAGGATATTCATGAACACCTGGTTCAGTTTACCGGGAAAACATTCTATCACGCCATTGGCGGCAAAATCTTTTTTGATCCTGATATTTTCGGGCATGGTATTCTTCAGCAGCAGTAAGGTAGATTCCAATCCTTCGTGTATATCCGCTTTCTTCACTTCACTTTCATCAAGCCGGCTAAAGTTGCGCAGCCCGAGTACAATCTCCGCGGTTCGCTCCGCTCCTTCCTGGATGCCTTTTACCAGGCTACTGATCTCATTTTTCACAAAACCAATATCGATCTGTTTCTTCAGTTTTTCTATCTGCGCCAGCTTAGCCGGTATTTCCGCTTCTGTTGCGGCATGCAAAGTATCATACGCGTCAATGATCTCAACCAGGTCATTGATGTCCAATTGCAAGGGTTTGATATTTGATTTTACAAAATTGATCGGGTTATTGATCTCATGCGCAATACCGGCGGTTAACTGTCCAAGCGATGCCATTTTCTCCGCTTCCACCAGTTGGATCTGCGTGTCTTTCAGATCCTGCAAAGCGGTATTGAGGTTATGGTTGGTGGTTAGCAGTTCCTCCGTACGTTCGTTCACTTTTCTTTCAAGGGTTACATTCTGGTCGCGTACCAGTTTTTCATTTTCCTGCGAAGCAAGCAATGCCTGTGCCTGTGATACTTCTTTTTCTTTGCGAAGGGTATTGATCTTATCCGCTAACGCGATAGACAGCAGGATCCCTTCAATGGCCGATCCAACATACAGTATATACGTAGTAAGGTTATTGTATGGCAATATATCCAGGTTGCGTAATACAAACACCACCATACCGCCAAGGAATGCCACCCAGGCGAAGAAATAAAAATAGCCCGGCTTGTACTTTTTCTTTCGGGCGATATAGCCCGATGCGCTTAACAATACCAATCCGCCGATCATACTGATCACATTGAGGATATTGTAACTGATATCGTTTCTGCCGGCAATACTTAATCCGATGGCCACCAGGTATAAGAAGATCAGCAGGAATAACCAGGGATTGAGTTTGGGTGTATAAAACCGGGTGCGCAGAAAATAAATCGCGAATGTAATTCCCGTAATACCAGCCAAAGCCGATGTGATCGGCAAAGCATAATCGTTCACAGCCGGATAGGATGGCCAGAAATATTTAAAGGCGAACCCGGCCAGTGTTACCTGGGCAATGCCCAGGAAGAACAGGTACAATACATAGATCAGGTAACTTTTGTCGCGGGTTGAAAAATACAGGAAGAAATTATACAGGAAGATCGCCAGTATAATGCCCATGTACACCCCGATCACGATTCCCTGCAAGCCCATCGATGTATCCAGCGAAACACGGTTCTCCACAAACAAAGGAAGCAATACCTGGTGTTTGCTGTTGATGCGGATAAAATACGTACCCGTATCTCCTTTAAACAAAGGCACATTGCATACATAATAGGGACTTACCTGCTTGTTCTTTTCAAACGGCATTGCATTGCCCGTTTTCTGCAGCAGTACCAATCCCGAATCGGTTTTATGGTAAAAAGAAAGGTCTGTGATATTGGCATACTGCAGGTCGAGGTACAATGCATGATCGCCAGTTTGGTTTACCAGTGTAACCTTGGCCCAGATCGTTCCTTTTACCACAGGAAAAATCGGGATCGGTGATTTTGACTGCTCGAACCTGTTTGACTGAAGGATGTTTTTTTCTGTGTACTGCGCGTTGCTGTCAACAAACAAAGAAAGATGCGTACCAACCAGTACCGGCTTATTTGATTTTGTTACCACCAATGGATCCTGTGCATGTGCATGATAAGCGAACAATGCCATGCAGAAGACCAATACAAAGCGGCGATAAGGCAACAGGGATGAATGATCAAAAGTGAAACGCATAAACAGGCAATGGTTTACCAGATGAAAGGTATGATTCGCTTGGTGTTTTTTTGGTATTCTTCGTATTGTTTGCCAAAATAAGCGGAAAGCATCTTTTCTTCAACGCCGATTCTGAGGTAATAAGCAATGGTCATTGCCAGGAACGCGATCAGTATGGCCCAATAGGCATTCAAAAACATGGGGCATCCCAATATGGCCATGAATGCACCCAGGTAACTCGGATGTCTTACCCAACGGTAAGGGCCCGATTTTACCAGGCGATGATCATCGGTTAAGGTAACGGTTGCCGTAAAATGTTTACCCAGTGTTTGAATGGCCCAAACGCGGATACCGATACCGACAACCAGGAAGAAGGCCCCAAGTAAGGTAAGCTGTAAAGAATATTCAGTGGCATTGTTCCAATAGCCCCATTCCACAACAGAAGCTACCACACTGAGCGAAGACATGAGCAGGATCACAATAATAGAAGAGCGGTCGCTCTGTTGATCACGCTTGGCTTCTGTGGTACTGAATGCCGGTTGGCTAAGCCATAAACAGGCAGCGGCCAGTGCCAGCAATAAAGATTTGTAATGAAGGATCAGTTCGGGTTTTGCGGCCAGTGGGGCAAAATTGAGTAAGAGTATGGCCACAATTGTGAAAATGAGTTTGTTCATTTTATCCAGGCACTTTTACCTTCAGAGGGATTTTAAACTCCAAAGGATCTGCGCTTGCAATTTGCAGATCATAATGCACTTTTACAGAAATATTTTTAAAGGGGGATCTTTCCGTGGATTCCGACTTCAGGTTTTTACGCAGCAATAACATCTTTTCGCGTTCGCGCGGATGCGCATGCGATAAACTGATCGCATCCGGTAAGAAAACCGCTGTGGCCAGCAGGTCCAGTTTGGGATAATAAAAAGTTCCTTCGTTTCCTACTGTTTTCAACACATTACTTCCAATCCATTGATTGAACCGAACCGTTGCGGGCGAGCAAAGGGAGAACATGGTTGTTAATCCGATCTGCTCCGCAATCACTACCGCGGCAATGGATGGAAATAAACTACCCACTCCCAAACCCGCTACTTCCTTTGAGTTCCATAACCCACATAGTTCGCCGGTTCCGTTTTGCGCGCAATCGGCAACGATCTCATAGATCTTTTCATCCATGTAACCGGTGGCTTCTTCAATAGGCAAGGGTACGATACCATTGGCCGCATGTACACGGGCGCCACCAAATAATTTGGAACCATCCATGTTTTCAACAACGATCACAAACACCGCCGGATTCTTTGACCACTCATCGTTGGAGGAGGTTACTTTACGGATGCCATGATGTTCCAACACTATTCGATGTCCATCAATAAAATGTTGACAGGTTTGCGGATCATCCACTGCACGAAATGCGCGGATCCGTATATCGGTATCTAGACTAACTGCTTCATTCATAGTAATTCGTAATGCCTGGGGGACATATTATCTATAAAAAAACAACAAAATTGCTTTCTTTTTGTCATATTTCTGGCATTAAATGCAGTTTTGCGCTATTTTTAACGCATCAATCATGTTTTTAACCCCCGCAAAAACCATGGAAGAACAAAATATCAATGTCTTATACATTGATGATGAATCTAATAATGTAATTTCTTTTAAGGCCGCTTTCCGGCGAGCCTTCACGGTATTTACTGCCGAATCCGCAGAAGAAGGCCGGAAAATACTGGAAACGGAGACCATTCATGTGATCCTGAGCGACCAACGTATGCCCAAAGAAACAGGTATTGAATTTTTTCAATCTATTCTCGAAACCCATCCCGAGCCTATGCGCATCCTCATTACGGGCTATACCGATATCAATGCGGTGATCGATGCCATTAATGTGGGACAGGTGTACAAATACCTCACCAAACCCTGGATTGAGCAGGAAGTAAAGACAAGTGTACTGAATTCTTACGAAGTATACGACCTGCGCCAGAAGAACAAAGAGCTTACCCAAAAATTGCTCGAAGCCAATGAGAAGCTGGAGTTTTTGGCGAGACAGAATTTGTTGTCATAATTATTTAGCTGGCATAAAACTTGTGCAAAAGACCATAAGAGAAAAGGGCTGATCCTTTTTCTCTTGTGGTCTTTTCGTATAAAAGCCCCATCGCCCATTATTTTCCTGGTTGCTGTTATAAAAAAACCGGGCATCCAATGAAGTGTTACCGGCTTGAAATTATTTTGGATATGCCCATAAAAAATCGCAAATTGAATAAAAGGTGTTTTTGTTTAACAGTATGAAAAAAAACACGATCCATCCTTTGTATTTCTGCGTTTGTATCTTTGCAAACCAGGAATCTTATAGGAACCTTATAGGAACCTTATAGGAACCTTATAGGAACCTTATAGGAACCTTATAGGAACCCTCTCCCGATACTTTCCCGTATTCACCCCGATATTCCAGGCGGCTTATCCCATAGCAAATCCAATGCTGGGGCAGTGCTGAAGCGTAGTAACCTGTATGCTGAAGCAGTATTGACCCGGTTGGCTGTTTAGACTCTAGCTTCCGTTGCCGGTAACGATTTGATAACAGTCTGTTATTAATAAAGTAACATGGGAGATTGAGATTTACATGGTGGCTAACATTGAAATAAATTGTTGCCCTATGTATCATGAAATTGCCCCTACTCTTGCTGTTTGTATTATCGGTTACAGGGATTACACATGCGCAATCCCCTCCCAAACGAAAGGATAATGGCATTTATCTTTCCTACCAGGATTACCTGGATGGCAAACTGACCCAGGGTTTTAACAAAGCGGATGGGGTACATTTCCTGGAAAACAAAAAGCATTCTATTTCCATTAAAACCCGCGATTCCACTTACCGGTTCCACCATGATGAAACCTGGGGATACAGGGAAAATAATATTGACTGGCGCATCTGGAATGAAGAATGCTACCGGATTGAGTATACCGGAAAGATCTGCCTCTACACATTACCCGGATGTTTGCCCTGTTATACATCGGCCACTCTTTATTTCAGTAACAATATAACAACGGCCCTTCATCCACTTACCAGGAAGAACCTGGTCGATGTTTATCATGCCAACACTTTGTTTGTGCAGAAAATAAAAAAACTCCCGCTAACTGTTTCACTGGAGAAACTCGATAAGGAAACAAAACAATACAGGTTTATCAGTTGGTTATAATCAGGTCATTCTATAGATCTGCTTTGTGGATGGGGAACACCTATCTTTTTTGTTACTCACTGAAACAGGGCAAGATTTTTCGGGAAGAGAGGCACGACAACGCTATATCAGGAGGGATAAGCAAATCAGGAATCATTTCTAATTTTAAACTGTCTGCGATTTAGGGACACTTACACTATAACGTCCCCTCAAAAACAAAAAACCCTTGAAAGCTAATGCTATCAAGGGTTTCATATTTAACTACGTGCCCCAGGCGGGAATTGAACCCGCACTCGCGTTGCGGCGAACAGGATTTTAAGTCCTGCGTGTCTACCAATTCCACCACCAGGGCTTACCCATTTGGGGCAGATGCCCCAAAAAAAAGCCCGTCTCGCCACCGGCGGACGGGAACTTTCTGAGCGAAAGACCGGGCTCGAACCGGCCACCCCGACCTTGGCAAGGTCGTGCTCTA
>JAZJYJ010000036.1:0-64856 GCA_040390405.1 Bacteroidota bacterium | reverse complement strand
TTTTTATACACGTTCTGGTCATACTCCATGGTATTGGACGCCGATGAACCATGTAACCCACATGGCTGGCCGTCGATGATCAGGTCATCCTGGGCACGGACATTCAGGCAGGACAGCAAAAGACACAAACCGACTACGCAAAGCTTACCGAGAAACTGGTGATAGGTTTTCATTGCTTGGAATTAAGTCAGAAAGATACTGCCCCATAATCCTATCTGCAAGGGGGAAAAACCCCTTTTCAAGCAAGCCCATCTGATTTGTTTTGAAGATTATATAAATCTCAATGGTCCCTCTGATACCTCTGTTGAAGGCCTGCGATCCTCTTTTTTACATGTGGAAGGTAACTTCGCAAAATCCGATCGCACTGATCCAGTAAATCCGGCTTTGCTGTATATCTGTTATGCTGAAAAGAGCCCTTACTTTTTTGTGCCTGCTCAAGCAACAGACTATTCACCTATGAATGAGAGTCAGTTACCTAATAAAAAATGTCCGGCGGGCCGAGGGCCCAGCGGACATTTTATCATGTAGTATTCCAGATACGGAATTATTTTACTCAGTTTTTTTATTCTTATTTTATCACCTGTCTTGAAATTTTCTTTTTGCCTGTATCGATAACTATGAAATATTTTCCTTTGGAGAAATTTGAAAAATCGATAATATTTTTATCATTTTTTGTTTTGAATTTCAGTTTCGGGTTTCCAGAAAAATCGGTAACCATTATTGTATACGCAATACCCTTATTGCTAAACTCAACTGTGGTTTTATCTGAAATTGGATTAGGATGCACATTAATGGGAATGGCAGCCATCTGGGCACCATAGCAAATTGGTTCATAGTGACCAACATAAGTAAGTGCAGTAGATCCTTTTGCGCCACCGCTTGTTGTGGCTATGGCACGAACATATACATCTCCCGAATTACAAGGCCAGTTATAGGTATCTAACCAGTATTCATTTATTGAAAATATCTGAATAAGCCCTCCGCCACTATCAAGCCGATCCACATACCATTCATATGGGTCTGCATAGTCTACATCAGAGCCGCCGTCAAATGAAATGGTACAATAAATTGGCTCGTGAGATGCTGGTGCTGTATAAGGGAAAAAAGAAGAAAAATTGCTTCCCCAGTTAAGACAACTGCTAAATGAAATGATATTTGACTCGATGGTTCCACATCCTGCTGTCATTGTTAATTTTGTATCATTGTTCCCAGTTGAGCTGTTTTTGGTTACTGAAACGGGGCTACCAGTAAAAGTTGCCGTGCTACTGGTCGTTCCATCAATATAATCACCGGATGTTGTATTCCACGCGACGCTGTAACTACCAGAAGGCGCATTTGTAACAGAACCATTGATTGTTCTTTTGTTGCAGTCAAGATCATATGGTAAAACATAGGCAACGCCGAGGGTTGGAACTATAAAATGTACTGTAACGGTACTAGTAAGGGAACTTGTCCCATCGCTGATGGTAACTGAAACATCCTGTACCGGTGTTGCAGTTGAATTTGAGGGGGTTAATGTAATAGATGGCGTTGAACCAGTTGAAACTGCAGAGCTTGGAATAGATCCGCCATACAGCCATCCTTTATTTGCAATATTCCAGGTAAAAGTTGCACAAGTGGCCGAACTGCCATTGTCAACAGTAAATGTTCGCGCGGTAGCATCACCGCAGGAAACATTAATGGTTGTATTACCTCCTTCTTTAAGAATTAACTGAGGTCTGCTGATGGAGGTGCTTTGGAAAATACCTGCAGCAAGTGAAGCAGCGCAGGTATTATACGCCTGTACAGCTATGTACCCCCCTGAAAACGCATCTGGCGTGATTGTTTCACTGTTCGTTCCGATAACATAATCAGTAGGACCGGTTGAAGTATGAGAGCCCACTTTCCAGCCTTGTGGAACTGAGTAGCGAAAATCCGGAATAGCACCAAACGTAGTATTGACGGTTTGGTTCTTCCATGGAACCGCGGCAAAAGAATAAGTAAATGGTGTAGTGTTACATATACCTTTTGTTACCGAAGAAGGTACAGATGGAGCCCTGTCTGTAGCGATGGATTTTATTTTTGAAAAAGTATATGTATGCGGACTCCCACTATAATTAATCGTAATGGTGTGATCATATGCTACATCCGTAAAAAAAATGGTAAAAGCCATAGTTGTAGTCGGACTACTATAAGTAGGAGCAGTGGAGCTTACAGTTGTATATGAGCCGGAGCTAACGCTTAAATCGCTTCTGTGGTCCCCGCTGATTGAAAATGAAAAATTAAGCGTAACACTGGCACAAAACTCGTTTGTCTCAGCCGGCGAAAGGGATTGAGCACTACCACCTAAGAAGGCAAGCAAAAAAATAGCACCTAAAAATATAATTGGTTTCATGTGTGTTTTTTTAATAAAAAGATGACGCCCAGCTGAAGGGCATTTGAATTAATTGATATTCCAAAAGAACTGTTTTCCCCTTTTTGATCAATTGATTCTGATTTATCTGTTTGGCTCGAATAGGATAACTGTACAACACCCAAATTGAAGGTTGCCAACAAATTGTTTTTTAGTCTAAATGCTACTGAAAAAGGGACTATCCTGGCATCTGCCGTGATGATTTTAGTTGTATAGTTACCTGTTGATGCGACTGTTGATCTATGCGATGAGCTTGTATATCTCATGCCAACATTGGCCTCTGGGGAATAGTACAGTTTGTCTGCAATGAAAGGATAAAAGTGCTGAACACCTATGAGTGGGCCGATTCCGAAAACGTTGGTAGTAACCTTATTGTTGGTTGGGTCATAGCTCACACCGTGGTCATTTGCCAACGAAATCCCGTAGTAAAAAAATGAGTTCTTCTCATTAATGATACCGGTTGTTGCGGAAACATCCATGTGCCACCCAGTACTTTTATTTGATGCAGAAGAAATCCCATTTGTAATTACGGAACTTCGCTGTGTTCCACCTGATATGGTGAAACTGGTTTTAATTGGTCTCATGCCTGACAGTTGGGCATGACCAATAAAAACTATACAAACAATAAAGCAGGCACTTAATATAATTTTCATACTATTTTTTAAAAGGGAAAATACTTATTTTTTGAAGGAGGGCTATGTTCAAATAAATGAACCAGTTGGAATACGCTCATGGATATTTGAATTTTATAAAATACGGACAACGGATTGATTGTCTTTGGCTCTGACAAATGTTTAAGGGGAGAGAATAGCAGACAAGGGGTAAAAACCCCTAATTGATACCGACAATGAAAATATTTTCAGCCGGATTTTCGCTGGCTTTGCTAGCAAAAAATGTCTAGAGTATATCTCAAAAATTAGTTTTATACCGGTTTTAGGACCTAACCCTATATCACCTAATCTCTGTAATCGGGTTTTGCAATATGTACAGTCTTAAATAGCTGATAACCAGTTTCGTTTTGAGAAATTAAAACCCAATTAAATGGCCATGTCATGCGAACAAAAGAACACTCTCATTCCTTTAAACCAGTTCATAAACGATGGATTGTAGAAAGAGCTTTTGCCTGGTTTGCTAATGATAGAAGATTATGCAGGAACTGTGAACTCCTCATGGAATCTTCCGAAGAAATGGTCAAATTATCCGCTATAAAACTTTTATTGAATAAATTTTAAACAGGCTCTTATACATGCCTATCATTTGGCGCTGTTCGGCTCTCATGGTAAAAAATATAAAATAGGGGTTTTTACCCCTATCAAGTTTAATATAAATGCACTTCCTTTAATAGTGAAAGTCTTCAATATCCAAATATGCGCTTGATTAGGAAAAACTCGACCTTTATAACCGTCTTTTTAGTCCTAATAAGTAGCCTATTTTGTTGCTCATTATTCGGTTCAATGTCTCTAGCCCCTTACTTCTTTTATACCATATCTGTCTTTTTCTTGGGTGTCACTTCATGCATTGCTATGGTTCAAAAGCCATCTAAAGTTGTAATTCCGTTTCCTGCTCCATTGCTACTATTAATTTTTCTTTCGGCTTATTTTCTGATAAATTCACTTTTCAAAGAACAGCCTATTTCAGGAAGGCATTTTATAATAATCGGGGGGTGCGTAGAGCTAATTTCGTTTTGCTTTTTGTTTAAAATATTTGGGATAAATCCAGAAAAAATACGTATTGCGGTAATCACGTTAATAATTATCGAATCGGTAGTATGTGTACTTCAATACCTAAAATTCCTAAGTAGTTTAAATATTTACTTCGAAGTGACCGGAACATGGTCTAACCCAAATGTCACGGCCATGTTCCTGGCGATGTCCTCCCCTGTATTATTTTCTCTTTTTTCTACACCTGGTAAGATGAATAGAGGAGTCTTCCTGTTAACGACCTTTTTAATGACAGTAAGCTTGCTGTTATTGAAGTGTCGTACCGCATACATTGGCTTTGGAATAAGCATGATTCTGGCAATGTATAGCCAATTCAAACCAGTCATTAGATTGTCAATGTATCAAAGATTGAAAAGGAATATAATCCTCATTACCACATTGGTTATCGCAATTGCTCTATTGTTATCGATATTTCAACAAAAGAAGGCCTCAACGGAAAGCAGAATTTTCATTTTGAAAATCAGTTCAAGGATGTTTTTAGATAATCCTTGGACAGGAATCGGAATGGGACGATTCGAACACGATTACAATCTTCAACAAGCTAAATATTTTCAAAATAAAAATCCGACAGCCGATGAAATAAATAACGCAGGTTATGTAATGAGTCCGTATAACGAGTTTCTAGAGCTATGTATTGAGGGGGGCTTGCCCGCTTTAGCAATATTAATTGTTTTTGTTGTTGTGCTTGTAAGATTTATTATAGTTCAAAAAGTTGATCCATCATATTCAAGTGGGCTGGTTGTCTTTGGAATCATGAGCCTCTGCAATTTTTCCATAGAAGCAATTCCGGCTTTTGCGATATTTGTTTTGTATCTCTCACTAGTATGTTTAGAAAACCCAATTCAACTTAGTTCAAAATGGAACCTAGCCTTACCTCGGTTTGCATTTTCAAAAACCAAGGCTCAAACTACCTGTCTTGTCATGGCAGTGATATTTTTTTATCAACTGTTTAGGCAGTTGAATCTTGCCAAAGCATTTTATCAGAACACCATTATTTCTGAACTGAATAAAAACAAACAATATATTGAATCACTCAATCGGATGACAATACTTGATGAAACATTAAGCAATAATCGAGATTTTTTATTCAACTATGCAAAAGCGTATATAGGTACAAATCAACTTTCATTAGCAACAATCAAACTTAAAAATGCAACACTTCTGTATTCTGATCCCAGGCTATATATTGCTTTAGGGAAGTGTTACAACCGTCAAAATGAACTCAAGGCAGCAGAAGAATCATTCCTACTCGCAAAATATATTCAACCTAATCTGTTAGTTCCAAATCTAGAATTAGCCTATAACAGTCTTCGTCAGCACGATACCGTTTCGGCAGTTTTATTTGCCCAAAATGTAATTGCACAGCATGTTAAAAACCCAACAGAAGAATCTGAAATAATAAAAAATGAATCAAAGAAATTTCTACACGATGTCCTTAACCACAAAATCAATTATTAATTATGAGAAAGAAAAAAATTTTTCTGTTATGTTATCTTCTATTTACCGTCTCGCAATTGTTTTCTCAGCTTCGTCCGGGAATTAAAGAAATAGCAACCCATGACAACAAAAAAGCATTTACTGATCATTTAATTGAAGCAAAAAAGGGAAATCGTAATTCGATGTTCTTGGTTGGTGAGTTTTACTATAAAGGGATTGGAATAACTCAAAATCCATCTGAAGCTTTTATTTGGTTCACAAAAGCTGCAGAAGCTGGCGATTTCAGGGCCTGGTATAAATTGGGCATGTTATACAAATATAACAAAGGAGTAACCGGCGATTTTAAAAAAGCTTACAAATGTTTTGAACGATCCGCGCAAGGAGGGTACCCTTTGGGTATTTACTCACAAGGATATATGCATTATAAAGGATTGGGATGCGTACAGGATTATGCGATTGCATTGGCACTATTTTCAAAAGCATCAGAAATGAACGTTGATGACGCTATGTATTTTCAGGGGCTTTGCTATCGAAATGGATATGGAACTACTAGGGACAATATACAAGCTACATATTGGTTAAAACGAGCTGCTCGGAAAGGAAATAAACAAGCTGTGAGTGAGCTAATGTCTACAACACCTGAAAACAGTAATGATAATGGAAATATTGCTTCCCTTATTAACCTTGCAGAAAAAATCAATATTAATAAAAGCAGCTCTATATACAAATATACTGATGCAGCCCACGATCAATCTATTAAGGAAAATGACCTGCTTGGCTCATATTACGGATACCTCATTAAATATGACTGGAGTGGAAATTATATTTTATCAATTTCAAAACTGGAATGCAAGTTTGAAAATAAGCAGGGGATGATTTCGGGAAGTTGGCTCGAAAATGGATTTGAACCGATAATCATTTCTAGTAGATTATTAAAAACTGGATTGGAGTTCACCAATCTCATTTATAAACGTAATGATCATTACAATGAGGCACCGGCCAGAACACGTTTTGATAATATTAAGATGAAAATTGTAAAGACCAGAGATACCGTTTTTTTAACAGGGCTTGTTCAGGCATTTGCAAGTGAAAGAAACGAACCTGAAAAACCTCAACGTATTATACTGATTAAACCGGAATCAAAAGTCATAAATGCAACTGTCAATTCGTTGGCAGCACCCTCAATTGATCTTAATAAAACCTCCTCAGAGTTAACGGCATTTCCCAACCCCTTCACTAATGTTGTAACCCTGTTATTTAGCCTGGCGAAAGCTTCGAAAATAAAAACAGAAGTTTTTGATGCGGCCGGCAAAAGTGTGTTTCTTATTCCCTTTTCTCTCCTACCTAAAGGTCAAAATAGAGTCAAATTAAAATTAAATGTTGAATCGGGTGTCTATTTTGTAAAATTATCGATTGGAGAGAGTGAAATCAAAACAGTAAAAATTATTAAGAATTAATTGGAAAATAAAAAAATCATCGCATGAAAAAAATATCTATTTTATTTATAGTGATAATATTTGCGGGTATCCAGGCAAATTTATTTGGACAGTGCCCAATAAGCAATCCGGGTGAAGAACAACATGGGAGTACTATAGATCCTTTGGGGGATTTAAGTATTGGTGCACCTGATTTCTCTAATGCATCCATTGATGTCATCTATTCTGCATCAAATGATCCGACAATATTGGCTGGTCAGATTTCCGCCTTCTTGAACTCTGGTAATCCGAACGGTTCTGACTATACATACCAGGTGGATGTTATAAATGGCAATATCTGGATCGGCAATATGGCTACACAAAAATGGTTTACGGTTTCGCCAGATGTGGCCAGGGTTGCACTAAATTATTATGATCCCAATCGATCAACTTTTGTGGTTAATGGGGTAATCTATCCAATGGTTGTTCCAGATTTGGGAAAGTGTGACGGAACAGATATTCCGATATATAACGCTTGGGCAGATGTAACGAATCCGTTTATGGATATGGACCAACACCGGGGAGGGGGAGGAGTTACATCAGTCAACACATCAATTAGCCCCTTAACACCCTGTCCAACGGATGCCAATATTCAAATTTCAACCGCGATGATTGCTGCAGTATATCCTTCCGTTAATAGAGCCAAAGCAGACCTTGTCAGCGAATACATAAATCGATATAAATCGATATATAATATATCAGGTAGAAAGGAGTTAGCTTATTTCCTTGGTCAAGTATTAGTTGAGACTGATGGGTTCAGGGTGTTAAAAGAGGAATATAACTATTCTCGTAAAAACATTAAGGACAATTTTAAGAATAGGATTCCCGAAAGCGAAATTGACAACTATGTTAATTGTATATGTTTATTTGATAGAGTTTATTGTTGTCGTAATGAAAATGGGCCAGAATCTTCTCATGATGGATCTAAGTTCTTGGGCCAAGGAATTATTCAACTGACGTTTAAAGAAAGTTATCGGAAGTTTACAGAATTTTATCATGCACATGGTGGCGACCCTAATCTCAATTTTGTTACAAACCCAGAATTATTAGCCGATGATCTTAGAATTGGGACCTTGGCAGCATTATGGGAATTTGGGATTGATAAAAGGAAAAGTACTCTTTATGAAAGAAATATAGGAATGGCAATGGCATCAGATGACATTAACCGTGTCTCGCTAATAATAAATGCAGGGGGGTTAAAAATGGGTGAAAGGTATGCAGCGACAAATGCCTTCAGAAACCTTTTTTGTCTATAACACAAAATCCATAAATTATGAAACAAAATAATATTAATATTTTTTTATTTGTAACCTTCTTAGCCTTTCTACAAAGTTTTTGTTATACTAATGAAGGAAAAAGTCATCAAGTTGACCCCAAATCAAAATTACTCAAGTTCGGTACAACTTTAGATTCTTTACAGGGCACATGGCATATAGCTGGCAGTTATGACACAAAGATGTCGATCACTGGTCGCAGAATGGATATCTACGTGGTTTCTGGTCTACACACTGCCTATGACATTTATTTTTCAGATGTTCCAATTCTAGATGAAGATTTTACTAACGTCACTATAGACACATCTGCTACATCTGGTCTTTACATTATAAAGGTCGCTTTAGGAACGAACACTATGTGGTGCTACGAGTATAGCGGAATAAATGATAATGGAATAGAGGCTGCAGCGTTTTCTCTTACATTGAATGAGACGCCGTTCCCAAGGATATCTTACGAGAAGGATTATTGAGAAGATGGGCAAGATTTGGTATCAAATAAGAATGGACGACTATGATCATCCATTCTTATTTTCAAATTACCAATTTTCATATATATTATTTCTAATAGTAGATGGCACTCTCGATCATACCAACCATGCCATTTGATTATGAAGGGCCTAAACAGTTTTTCAGCTATAGTTGCAAAATACGATTTCATTGACCCCCTTGTACCGGAATTGACGTTTGACTGGATTGTGCACTTGCGATTTAATAACGACTGTATCATATATATATGGCAAAGTTTATTTTCTACACCCTCTTTCAATAAATGCATTGTAGGTACTTGTTGTATCATTTTTATCAAACAACAAGCGATCGACACTTATAACTTTGGAGAGATACCAGTTTCTAGTAAAGATAGTATCCGATTTTGGATTCGCTATAGTACATTGTAATATTAATAAGAACGCAACCATGGTTTGTACCCATTTAATAATGATCTACAAATAAACAATCGAAGATAGTGGCGTTTTATTTTCAAAAGTAAAACGCAAAGACAATTTCATCAATTGTAAAAATAAAGCACTACCTTAGTCATTCCCCCCTATTCATCGCAAACCATGGAAACCGAACCGGATCAGGTAGACAGATCCATTCAACTGTAATAAATAATCCAGCTGCTAACTTATGAGCCCCAAATTCAAAAAGAGCAATTATTTTTATATCGATGAGTCAGGCGGGATCTTAAATGACTCACCCGCATTCATCCTGGGCTGCACACGGACTGATACCCCCGACCTGGTGAAAAACAGTATAGCCGGATTACTCAAAGAATTTGAGCAGGAGATATATTTTGCACCGATGCTGGAACAAATTACGGAGCAGGGATTTCATGCAGTAGAAAATCATCCGGACGTCCGTGCAAGATTCTTTGCTATCCTGCCTGTTTTGAACCTGCGGTCTTTTTTCTGCATTATCAATAAAAACATATCGCCATTCAAGGAACTGATCTCCAAAGGTGCAGAGACCGAAGTGTACCTGATCGCGCTTGATAAAATACTTAAAGGAAGATTTAACAACCGTGAAGATGAGAACGTTTTCATCTTTGAAGAACTTCAGTTTAAAGAAGGAACCCAGCAAAAAATACTGGAAGCATATTTCGCTCCGCACATAAAGGATGGGAATGTACGGTTTGAGATCGTAAGTAAAGCAGAACTTAATCTGGCAACCACAGACTATATGAATTACATCTTCCACACTATTCTGACCGCCAAAGAATTGAAAAAACAGCAACGTATGCTAGACAACCTCGAATTGGTTAAATCCAAGATCGCTTTTATCAACATATTGCCACCTGATGTCTTTTTGACGAGGCATGATACATTCGATGCGGAAAAAATTGTGCAACTTTATACCGGGTAGTCGTCGGGGTAAATTCCTCGGGTACGAGTCCGTATCCGGCGCAAACACAAATTTCTATTTTCTTACCCCGATTGACTACCTGCTTTTATGAACCCCACAACCATTGCCACTTTCAGGCAGCTTGCGAATTTCTTACGTTGCGAAGAAGATTTTCTGACCGCATATCTGGGAGGAGATCACTACCTGGAAGACAGGCGGCATTCAACTCCGATGCCCCCAATAACGCGATACACATCTGTTATTCAGAAACTATATCTGCCTAAAAAAAGCGGGGCGCCGAAATCGTTCAGGGAAACCTTTTCGATACGGACCGACACACTGAAAAATGCTTTGAAAGGATTGAATACCTACCTGCAGCATTCCTTTGAACCGTCCGATGCCGTACACGGGTATGTGGCGGATAAAAATATTCGCACAAATGCCGAAGCACATTTAGGAAGGAAATACCTGCTCTCCGTTGACATCCATAAATTCTTTGAGAGTATCAATTCGAAAATGGTGGAGGCTTCCTTAAAACAATTGGGCTACTCAGATTTTGCTGCGCTGCATATTTCCAGGTTCACAACGCTGAATGATTTTCTGCCACCGGGATTTAATACGAGTCCGACATTGTCGAACCTTGTTGTACATGAAATGGATATTCAGTTCCTGGCTTTGTGCGGAAATGACTGCACTTATACAAGGTATGCTGATGATCTGTATTTTTCCTCTGACAGTGATCTGCCATCCCTTCCTTCCATTGAAAAAATAATAGGTTCGCATGGCTTTTCACTCAGTCCCCAGAAAACAAAGTATATGAACAGAGGACGGAAACAATACGTGACCGGCCTGACTGTTTTTGATCACGTTCGTCCGCATGTCTCACGGAGCATAAAGCGCAACCTCAGACTGGAACTGCACTATATGCAGAAATACGGCATGCGTGACCACATGCTGCATGAATTACATTACACAAGGAAAGAGTACGATAGTGACCCGGATATTTCTATCGAGGTCGGCAATGCACTGGAACGATTGGATAACGCGGTCGCCGGATGGATACATTATATGAAGTCTGTTGAGCCAACCGCCGCTGCCAGATTTGAGGCGATCTATAAAAAGATCGTGCTGTAGGGTCACAGGTGATACGATAATTAAAATAAGTAAAAGCAGATGTTCGGGAACTCAGATACCAACGCAACCTATATACTTGAATTAACAAGGAAATGCAATGCTTATAGCCTGAAAAAAGTAACGGATCTTATTGGAGATCCGTTAAATCACAGCACGGCTCTTGATTTTATACAACATACAGGAAGGTCTTTTGATATAGGGTTGAATTTATTCACGCTTATCTCGGATCAGTTTCGGAAAGAAAATCTGCATAGCGACATTCTTAAAGAGATCCTTGATCCCCACGGCAGTCACGGCGAGGGTGATCAATTTTTGCTTGCCTTCTTGAAGTATTTGAATGAATATCCTGCAGGAAAAAAAATAAAAAAGGAAAACTACAAAGACGCCGTTGTTGACAGAGAGGTCTCAAAGATCGATATTGCGATAAAAGATCCGCGGTCAAAAAAAGCGATCATTATCGAGAATAAAATAAATGCTGCGCCCGATATGCCACAGCAGATCCCGCGATATTGGAGAAGTCTTGAAAAGCAGGGTTATCAAATTGATGGTGTGGTTTACCTGATCCTCAATGGTAATAAACAACCGGATCCGACCAGCTGGACACCGGAAGAGAGGGAACTGATGATGCCGGATATCATGCGTGTACGAGTATTCGATGAAACACCTGGCGACCTCTATAACGGATGGTTACGCAGGTGCGAGGCAACAGGTAAAAATATTGATACAGTATTTCTGTTCCGACAGTACAATAAACTTATCTCATATATAGGAGGAAAAAACATGAATAAACCACTGATGGAAACATTTCTTACAAAAATGCTCGAAAACGACAATTATGAAACGGCTCACGCACTAAAAGATATGCTTGATGAACTGGTCATTTATCGCAGAGATAAACTGATCGATGAATTCAATTATAGGGCTCATCCGTTTACGAGGGTTGGTGACTGGAAAAATCTTGCGGTCATTGATCATTATTTTATCGAGAACCTGAGCTTTGCGATAGATGTTATTGTGACGAGATCTTTGTATCAGGTACAGTTTTTCGAACGAGGATACGTTCAGAAAAACATTATTGATATTGGTGGCAACCCCGTTGATCCGCTCCTTGCTGAGGCGAATTTCGCGGAAAGCTTTCAAAACTGTGGCACAAGAAGAGAGAAACAGTTCCGGTTCCCTGAAGAGGAAAAAGAGGTCTACATCTTTCTGCGTGACTTCATTGATACTCTCAGAAAATACAATGATAAGATCAATACCAGTGCATGAGGTTCTCCGGCCGATCGGAGATCATTTCGCAAAACTCATCCATAGCACATACAATGAGCTAAGCATAAATTTTTTCGGCAGTGGTTCAAACAGCAGGCGTGTGTTCGCGGTACAGTCAACAGCCGCTAATAATTTTATTTACTTTGAGTATAAGTGCATGATAGCGCCACGAAAACTATTGATTAACTTACTGAACAGCAATAAACATGGAATCTATCAGTTTTTGTATATTTAATTTCTCATTCTTAACTACGCGGATATGGCCAGATCTAAATCAAGATTCAGACAATACTGGGACCAAAATGAAGAAAACGATGTTGATTTCACCGTCTTTATCATTCATGGCAAGTCTCTGGAGATTCCAAAGGTGGAACGTTTCATCAGGGACGAACTGAAATTCAACACCATCATTCTACAGGATTCATATACTGGCAGGAACATCATTGACAAGTTCAAAGAAAAAGTATGGGATCACGCTTCCTGCGCCATTGCAATCATGTCACCCGATGACCAACTGAACGATGGTAATTTTCGCGCAAGGCAGAACGTAATTTTTGAGATTGGTTATTGCAGCGGTGTCTTCGACTCCTATTACAATGAGAATGAAGAAGACGATGCTGATAACGATGACGACGATAACGATTCAGATAGTGAAGTCGAGCCCGTAATTATCTTGAAAGAACGTTCAATAGACATGCGCGACCTGTCTGATCTGCTTGGCGTTGAATACCTGGAGTACAAACAGGGAACGATCGAAACAACATTTATCCCTATTCGGAAAGCGCTCAACGCGTTATACGAAGAACTGGGTGGAGAAGAAGAAGAATAGCTTGTCTTATCCTACCATAAGGGATAAAATAAGCAAGCAATCGATATGCAAAGAAACAATGAAAGTCAAGACACCAAAACAACCCAGGCCGCATAATTACAAGAAGGAAAAGTATTTTGATACGGCCTCTTTGATCACCTATCTCGATGAGGTATGTGCTACACTGATAACTAATTTTTTGACACCGGGTAGAAATCATTTGGTTAAAGACCTGATGAATGTGAAGGATCGGGATTTCAATGCGCTATGGCATGCGGCTCACAACAATGAAGAAAACAAGCATTCCAAAAATGAGTTCAAGGGAATTTACGCTTTTGCCACTGTAGACCGAAACGATGTAGACTTTCATTACATCGGCATCTCCCAAACCATACGGCGCAGGTTTGGGAAACATACCCTCAAAAAAAGGAAGAACGAAGCATCCTGGGCATATCTGATGGCCAAACACCACCATCCCGATCTCTCAAACGAAGACCGCCAGCTTAAAATACCGGAATACCAGCAAAAGTACATCCACCCGGTTCGATTCACGTTTTGCCAGGTCGACGATCACATGCTTATGCACATCGCTGAAGTGTATTGTGCTAATAAACTGCGCGCGGAGTGGAATACTTTTGAGACCCACTAGCAATATATTGGCTGCCGGCAGGACGTATATCAGTCTGAGTTATACACACTGGCAGGTTTAGGAAAACTTTTTTTGGCGAACTGAAACCAACTCATCTACCTTTGTTTCGGTTTTTACAGAAACCTTCCGCTCACTCTGAAAAGCTGTACCAGCGCTGTAGTTACAACATCATTCAAAACATTTTTCTCACTTGAGAGAAATGGTAGTGGGCGACATTTTTCGGGTGAGAATATTAAATGTTTTGACATGAAAAATAAATTCGTCAATCTCGATTACCTCAAACGTCTCGCTAAAAAAATAAAAAAAGAAAAATGCGTTAACCATGCGCAAGCACTTGACCTCGTCGCGCAAGCTGAAGGGTACGCAAACTGGAAACATTGCTTGCGAAGCAATGCGGATCAAGCTGTCACAACAGAACCAACAGTAATTGCTAAATTCCACATTGGCTTTAATGAGTGGCTTAGCAAACACAAAAATAGAAATTCTCCGCTGGGTGATCTTTCGAGTGATATGTTGAAGGATTCATCTTGGCCGTCTTTGGATTCCCTGAACGGGCACCGTAATTATCTATCCGAAAAGCATTGGTTTCATGCAATCTTAGCGATGGAACGTGCGTGGAGAAGTTACAGGACTTATTTACGTACGAAAAATTCACCGGCCAAACCCAGAAAAGTCACGCCAGCTGTAAAAAAAGGAGATGAGCGAAAGATCACCTTCATTAAAAACGTCAAAGCGCTTCATTTCAGGGATAGACAAGTGGAAGTTTTTTCAACCGGCGATAAAGCTTGGATCTCCTTGGACAGCAGCAAAGCGATCCCTGTTACGGTAATGAAAGCTAATGACCATAATTATTTCGTCAGGGTGGAACGTCCGAGAAGCAAAGCTGGAAATATACTCTCCTTCTTTCTGGATGAGGTTCGCAGTACTCCTGAACTGGCATGTATAAACCGGATCACCTCTTAAATTATCTATTTGAAAGTCCCTTCGCGGGGCTTTCTTTTTGGGCTTGAGGTATTGAAACACCTTTGTATTATATCGAACGTTGAAATAGACTTTTTTATCCTTGATCACCTCTTTATTTTGATTGTATGGGGCTAAATTATACACCAGATGAAGAAATAAAATTCCAGCGAATAGTGGAGCATTCCAGACTACGACCAGAGTCGGATAACCTTCAAGAATATACAGACTTTGCAATAAAAGATGAGTTGTTTGGTGCAAACCTTTATTTTACTGATGCACCTGACTACCTGGAGTTTGTCAATTATAAACTGCCCTGGTTGATGAATCAATACACATGTATGTTTCGTGGCGTGGGACAGGCTTCTTATCGCCTATTTAATAAAGCGCAACGAAAGTTTCGGCCGCATCTTGAACCCGGTAAAAAAAGTGAGACCCTTTTCCATGAATCTATTGCTGAAATGTTGAAAAAAGCGCAGACTTCAGATCAAAATCTCTTAAACAATTATTTTACCTCCTTTGGGGCAAAGGGAAACGATATAGCAACTCTTGCTTTTTTACAACACTATGGTGCACCAACGCCATTAATAGACTGGACATACGATATCAACGTCGCCATATTTTTTGCGCTGAATGATTTAACCAAACCCGAATTTGAAACACCTTACTTCAATGGCGAAAGGAAGGTTGGTGATTTTTTTTCAATCTACCTAATGCGGGAGGATATGCCCCAGTTCATGATCAACGATTACAAGAAATTGAGTATTCATTCCAAGAATAAAGCCACCTATCAGACTTTAAAAAGAAGGCAGATAGCACATATTACCGAAATTTATAAAAATGGGAAACCAGTTTTTTTTCTACAGAATAACCTTAGAATTATAAAACAGAAAGGAATTTTTGTCTATAATAACTCCGCTCAAATGCCTTTGGAAGAAGTGTTCTACAAACGTTCATTCATGTATTATCTGGTTCGTTCACCAAAGGATGAAACAGTATTCAGATCGCCGATCATGTGTTTGAACATTCATAAAAGCCTGGCCAATTTGATCAAACAGGAAATCAAGAAAAAAGGATACAGTAAAGCTTCTATGTTTCCCGACGCAAAACGATTGGCCCAAATTGCTGTGCCAAAACTTTTATCTTAGATCGGAAATCATTATATCCACAAATTGGAATTACAAGTTGCTATTGCCTCGCACGTATGCTCTTTATAACAGCCGATAATTCAAACCTGAACTTTTCAAGATTATCCATTTCGTAAAAGACGGTTCGTATATGGCTTCGGTCGAAGAATAAATCTTTTATAGCATAGTCCTGGATAGTAATAACGTCTTTCCCTAATGCGGCTGCATAACCAAGTTCATAAAAAGCATTTTTGTTGTTCAACGTGGTGTCTGCGATGATAAATTCAGCCTCCTCGATCTGTCGGATGATTGTTTCTATGATTATATCATTGTCGCTGAAGTCATCGGCTCTGTATAGGTCAACTGAATGTTCTTCCTTTAAAAAAGGTCTGAGTAGTTCTTTATAGAAATTATTTCCAGGTTCCGCAAATGGCATAATCATAAATGCCCGGTTTCTGATATAGGGTTTGCGGTTCTCGATTCTTTTCAGCATAAACCTGATGGGCCTTGGGTTGTCCGGCAATATCTCAATCAGTTCATAAATTGTAATCCTGTCGAAAGTGAAATATACTTTTTCTCGCTTGTAAAATTTTCCAATATAATCAAACCGTGTTTGCCTCACATCATTGTGATAGGCAACGTCCTCGGCAGTATGTCCGACATAGACCTCGATAAGATTGGTATCGAGCCGGTTCATAAGTTGATAATATACTTGCGTCTGCCAATTGGCAAATGGTATGCCTTTTACCAAACCATCACGTCTTTCATCTTCATTTATAACCCATACTGGCCTGGATTCTGCTGGTTGTGTTCTCATTTACAAAGTTTAATGGCTAAATAATTTTATCTATTGTACCGAAGGAGTAACCGATTTTATTTAGGGAAGCTGGTATGTAGCTTTTCATCCAGATCCCAGTTTTCCAGGATGGCGCCTTGTATGTATTGTTTATAATATATTTTTTCAAAGGGTGATCCATCAAAACAGCACCGGCAAAACAGATGGGGTTCGGGTTGGATGTCATCGCCATCAATCTTGTAATCAACGATATTATAATAGGGAAGCCTGCCTATAACCTTTACTTTGTGAACCGAATATTTTGGATCTTCCTGGCGCTTGTCACCGTGTTCAATCAATTCCCAACGGCCTTGTTTATCCATGATTATTTTTTGTCCCATTGCAGCGCCTAGCCAGAAATCAAGGCCATCCGTATAGAAATCAAAGATCATTGTTTTGAACCATCCTGAAATCGTTGCCTTTTCATCAATGCATGGGTACAGTGTGTCGTCCGTTGAGCGGATGATAAAGTTTGTCGAAATAAATTTGGTGTACGGATGATTGGTAAAATATTGGAATTTTTCCGGGTCGCTTAATACAACCTTATCGAGAAAATCTTTTTTGATTTTCTTCTCCATCCTCACGCCCGTTTTTATTTTTGATTCTCTGCCGGCGCTTTCCTTTTTCAGGTCGATGTCAAAATACGAAGACAGCAAATCAGGTCTGTCATTATATAAAATGGCTTCTAAACCTGAAGCTGTCCATATTTCCCCGTCAGCTATTCCGGCTTCTTTGCAACGCATGTGAAAATAGTCCTGGTTGTCCCTGCTTACATCGCAGGATATGATCAGCAGAAGCCTGTCCGGTACATCCTGGTTGTTTGTTGCGGCTTCAATAATTGCTTCCAGTTCGCTGCGGGTGATGTCCTTGTATCGTTTGCATTGAATGTACCAGTTCTTTATTTTATTTTCTTCTTTTAAAACAGCATGGATATCTACGCCGTTGTCTTTCCCCTTTCGGCCGTAGTGACTTATCTTTTCCCACGTATAGAGTTTATATACTATCATAAAACACAGGTCTTCGAACCGTGTGGAATCCAAATCTGAAAAATGTATTTTGTTGGTGGTTTTGGTTGGTTTCATGATATTTTTAAAACATTAATTTTTCTTCGCGGCACTTTTTGTTTTTGTTTTGGTGGTTCTCCTTGGGGTCGCCCTTTTTGTTGGCTTTTTGTCTGCTTTTTCCTTTGGAGCTTTTGGTGTGATCTTTTTGTATTTAGCGAATAATGTTTCCGGCACAAAATACAAATCACCCCTTGCTCTCGAACAGGCAACATACAGTTTATTAAGTGATGAAGGTGGCAATTCATTTAATGTATGCGCCTCGAATTTTTCCTGTCCGCCTTTATAGAGTACCACACACACGCTCTCATAATGATCCTGTCCTTTGCTGCTGCCCCAGTTTTCGGAATAACAGGGATAACTGTAATGCTCTTTATAAAATAGTTTAACGATTTCGGGATCATTGAAAATTCTGTCTGCGTCCGCCTGGTTGTTAACCTTAACGACTGATGTCGGATCGGTTCTGTTAGAGCGGATGTCAATCTTTAAATGTTCGCGGATAAATGTGCAGGTGTTTTCGCTGCAACGATAAGAATATTGGAGCGTTGTGGTATCGACAGTAATTCCCATCGCAGTAAATTCTTTGCAATACTTTTTGTAATCATTGTGCAGACTGGTGTTCAGGTTGCCGTCACTACTGGTATCGAAAGTATGCTGGTAAAAATCTCCGACAAAAAGTATAGGAAGATGGGCTTTGGCCATTGACTTTAATAAATTGAAATCATGTCCCGCGAAATCCTGTATCTCATCAATGAATAATTCGTCGTGATATTTTTGCAGTCGTTCGTTGACTTCCGCAAGCACCTCTTTTTGTTCCAGTAGTTTTGCCAAACGGTTGTTATACAGGTAGCGGGATGAGGTTACATAGAACAGGTCATTGGTTCTTGGTAATTGGCGGGTAAATGCCGGCGGAATCGCAAAGAGAATTCCTTTGGCAGGAAATACAGTTGCAAGCAGTGGTTTGTAACAAAAGGAATGAAGGAAAGTGAAATAGGTAACGATCCGTATGTTGTTGGGCAGGTATCCGAACTTTGCTATCACGCCCTTGCGTAAGTTGGCTGTATTGTTTACGGTATAGGTGATGATGAGCGCACGCTTGTCCAGGCTAAGACGTTCAAGGATGTACCGCGTTTTTCCAGATCCTGCTACGGCTAAAATTACCTTTTTATCCATTGGATCGCTTTGGTGATGTAATCCGGTACAATGAGCTCTTCCGCCTTGTGTTCGAGCACAGCAAAAGCGGCATCTGCTTTATTTTTGAGCATGTATTCCTGAACGGTCAATGTCCTTCTTCCTTCTTTGAAGAGTTCATCGCAAATAGTTGTGTTGACCTGATAGAAGCATTTTTCAAATGTCGTGTTGGCGTTGTTGTCATCCGAAAACACTGCGATATGATCTTTTGAATAATCCTTATAATTTTCTAAGCAGTTTGCCTGATAATCCCCGTCGTTGTCGCGGATGACAGCCGTTTTAATTTCAGCGATCAGCGCTATATCCAGGTATCGTTTAAAACTGGTACCATCCACGGATATGACATGAACGCCATCATCCTGCAGATTGTTGCCGGTCTGTTTTTTATACATGGCATTCATGAGCATGTATTCTGCGTCGCCTTCCACAAGAATCACTTTTGTTGCCAGTACGAATTCAAGCATATTGTTATCTGGCGCCTTCATAAAGAATTTGGCGGTGGATTCCGGCAGGTCTTTCAAGAGCATCGGCAGACAGTTACCCGCATTAAGTAGGATGGTTTTTCGTAAATCCAACCGTGTACTGATCAGTGTGCTGTGGGTGGCGATAAAAATCTGGCGGTTGACTGCACCCCGTATTTTTGAAACTAATAAGTTGGTCTTTGTATGGCTTAAATGATTTTCAGGTTCTTCCATCAGAATGATCTCAAGATCACCCTCACCTTTTTTGAGCGCCAGCTCTGTTTTCACGAACACCTGTTTGCCCTTGCCTTTGTTTTCAATACTGATATTGCCTTCCAAAATCGTTAAATCACTTTCCAGGTTGTCTTTTATGCCGCTGCGTATGCCAAAACTGTATTCACCCATCCTGCTGTTGAGAGTAAGAAGTACATCGTTCTTAAAAGTTTCTTTGTGTGCCCGGTACTTGTGCTGGTGCGTGAATTTTTCTATCGCGCTTTCAATGGAAGTGTGGTAAATATCCTTGATGTATTCCTTCATCGCATATTCGCTGCTGGTTAGTGCGTTGTCGACCAGGATGTGTTTTAGGAATTTGCGGTAACCGGTATAGGGTTGGTCCGCAAAAGTTTTGAAAGAGATCGAATAATATTCAAACGGAAAATTGGGACTTTCCTGTGCCAGGATTTCCTTGATAGGTTTGCCCAGTTCGTCGTTGGGTGCACAGATCAATTTTAAACCGTTGGCAGGTTTGCCGAAGGAATTATTCTTACCGTTGAGTTCCTCCGCTTCAAAATCATTTAGAAACAACTCCACCTGCATGACCGGCAGTTCCTCGTACTTCCTGCCGGAAGCGAGAAAGGTGGCAATGGTTTCACTGTTGAACAGGTTTTCCAGTCCCGCGGCTTCCACTTTGTGCCGGCTACCGCTCAACGCCAGGTCAATGGCCGTTAAAAGCGAACTTTTGCCGCATTCATTGTCGCCGATAAATAGGTTGAGGGTTTCATCAAGGTCTACTTCAAAGGTCACGAACCTTTTAAAATTTTTGAGCGTTAGTCTGGTGATTTGTTTCATTCCCGCACATTTTGGTAAAAAAGCACCGGCTGATAAGCCGGCAAAGCAGTTTTCAGAAGGGACGATTGGATCGGCGGGGGGGCGCTGGTGATACTAAATATACCGAAATTTGGAAGATATTCGGTTGACCTGGACTCAAAACAGCTCTTGTTCCTGTTCCTTTTTGTGATGGTAGAGCCAAAGCCGTTGCCGGGTAGTATTAAACCGGCTTTTTTCAGCTACCTGAATCCAGTCATTGATAATCTGGTCGATGAATCTCCTTTCTTTAAGCGAAAGGGCAATAATCACCAGGTGAAGTTCCACAAATGCCCTGTCAATATTTTTAGGCGGATTACGCAGGTACTGATCAAGCAGGTCAAGCAGTCGGGGTAAGAAAGGCTCAAACAATGCTTTGTTTCTTTTGTCCCTGAGCCAGCGCGACACGTATTCAAGCCCTTCTTCGACACGGGAGCCTGCCTGCATCAGCAGCTTATTTAACTGCATGCTGATCAAAGACGGATCGACCTGCTGGTCTTCAATACACCCTGACAACTCATACAATACGTCCAGTTCATAAGATGTATGGTTGCTGTACAATCCTTGTTTTACCGACGTGTATCCATGCAGACGTTCCAGATGGGAAGTGACAGTTTCATGGATGGGTTGATAATCGGGAAGCCGCGAGAGAACGTCTTTGTGAAACTGCAAAAACCAGTCGATCTCACGCCATTCCCGGTTAAAATCCGCAATAGAAAATTCAACTTCAAAAGTACGAACCAGGTCGTCGAGGGACGGCTTCATTTTCTGAAATAATTCCAGCACCTCACCATCCGACCAATCCATTCCTTTTGGATGACGCTCCGACCGGGTAAGTTCCGAAAGGTGCAGCATACCCGCGTGGCTATGGAAACCGTTCCTCACAATTCCGGTGTGCCAGAGCGTATCGTGGTTGAGTAATAGCTGTTTGATTGTTTCGCGTAGCGGGTCATCCATTTTGATGAAGTGCAGCATGATCCGCCATATCCCGGAGGACTTTATTTTTGCCAGATCCATTTCATGCAAAACAGTGGAGATTTTTTGTAACTGGATCTCATTCAACAAATAATAGAGATTGCCAAGCAGGTATAAATAATCGTCAGGATACAGCGGAATTGCCTGAATAATCTCTTCGATTGTCGCAGTGAGTTTCGGCGACCCGGATAGCTTGATCCGTTGACGAAAATGAATATTCGCGTTCAGGTAGTACAGGTGTGCGATTACTTTGTTCACCATTGCCGGGAGCAGGTGGAGCAGATCGTCAATCACTTCACAGATAATACCTTCGTCTTCTACATTGACCAGCCCCGAACGCACAAATGCTTCCACAGGCTTTTCCAGTAATTCAGTTATGTTTCGTTTACCCCTGATGCCTTGCCAGATTTGCAGGAAGTTGTTTTGCCAGGACACAGGATCTGTTGCGTGCATCATCTCCGAAAGAAACAACAGAAGGTTATCTTTCTGTGCTTCAGGAATGGTCCAGTACGCACTCGTCAGGCGTTCTGTTATCAATACATGTGGCAGTCCATCTGTAAAACAAATTTCCTGGGCTAATCTGCGCAGCAGGTCTTCGTCGCTGTATTGAAGAGTATAATAAATGCAAGGCAGTGGAAAGTCCTTGTATACTTTATTAAAAAGCCTTAACCATTCTTCCGGTGGAAGGACGTTCACATGGAACAGTCGGGCCGGTATTGCGGTTTCGACGAGAGTGGACAGGTATTGCCTGGCATACACATCCCGGCGTCCACCGATTATTTCTTCTTCATCGTATTTTAGATAGCGCTTGATGCCGTATGGTTCAGCCTTAGGTGGCTCAGGCTGAAGGTTCTTTTGAAAAAACTCGAAATTACCAATGACAGAAGGGTATCCTGCTTTCTCATATTGATCGATTCTTTTTTCCAGGCGCTTATCGATTTGCCAGGAACGGCATTTCTTTATAAGGCTTAGCATTTCCATACTTTGCAGCCGTTGCTGCTCTGTCAAGCCTTCTGTTGTGGCCAATTGCCCTTCTAGTATTGACTCGGCTGATTCATTGTCGAACCAACTCATAAAGCCTGCTTTTAGATGCAACTCATTTACGGCTGGTTGCCAGGCATCAAGTTCTCGCCGCAGGAGACCATACTGCAAAGAATAGGCTGCTCTTATGATTTTCTCGTAGGGGCTAAGCGGAATCTCTCCTTGCGATTCTTCTGCTGTAAAAGGATGGGTCAAAGTGTTGCTCCTGTATTGCAGTTGCATAGCCTCGTTGCGGGTTACAGGATCGTTCAACAATTTTTGAAAAACTTCTGCTCTAATGCTGAACTGAACAGGCACATGGTAGTATTGTAAAACACGCAAGGCAAGTCGTAATACTACACCTTTCTTTTTTTTATCCATTTCATCGATGGCCGAAGGTTCCAGGTGAATTAAAAATCCAAGCGGGTAATGGTAATTTGTTTTCTTGAACTGAGGAAAATCTAGCGACGGATATAGATTAGCCAGTTTGCCAAATAGTTCGATGTTACTGGTATTTGCATGTTCCCATTCCCTGCCATGACCGGTAACTGATTTCCACAACCGCTCCCATTCATTTTCAGCGTGATTTGCAACGGGACGAATGGGCATAGAAAAAATGCCAGGATGATCTTCCAGGAACTGGAGGAAAAGTTGCAGTGCGGAAGAAAACAGTTGCGTTTTGTCAATTGCCTGCCCGGTTACCGACTCTAAAAAATCCAGTACATCCCGAGACAATAATGGGACACGAACAATGCGGTGATTTTCATAAAACAAGTGTTCGTCTTCGCTGGTCGCCGTTTCACTTAGTTCAAGTAGGTATATCTTGTAATCCTGTCCGCCTGGACTATTTGGCGAACGGTGTAAGAGGTCACGGACCCATTCAATCCAGCTTAGGAAATTTGGATCAGAGCCGGAAAACCCGATAAGGCAAAACGATTCTTGCAACAGTGATATCCGCATCAGCTGCGTGAACGCTTCATGCTTTTTAGGATAGTTCCTATAGTGTTCGGAAGAGATGATGTATTGTTTTCCAGGATCTCCGTCAAATCCAAATTCATGACGCTCTCTCTGTTCTTTCGACCGAAGGGATCCATGCAGTTTGATAATATTTCGGTTCTTTTTAACTGATAACTCCGATGCGTTTCTAACTAATGTATATGAATGCTGCATGAAATTTTCATTGATCCTGATCATTTCTTCGGCATCTCTTTTTTCTGCGCGCAGATCAGCCATTGCGTTGTCGCATCGTGTAATGCCATCCCACAATAATTTATCTGTTTCTTGATCAGTTGGAAGACCCTGTTGGACTTTTTCCTGATTCTTGTCACGCAACAATTGCTGCTCAGAAGGAAATGTCTCCCGCTCCTCCTGCAAATCATATAGGCGGGAATCAATAGATGCAGATTTTTCAAAAAGTCGAATGTTCTCATCTTTAAGTTCAGCGAACTCACGCACATTGATGCAACTTTCGAGCAAGGGATCGTAGTTGGTCGTATAAATGTTGTTCCATGGCAGGTCAACAAGTTTCCGGTGTAATCGAAGTTGTTGCTGCGTAAGCAATTCTTTTTTACCCTCTACCAATAAATAATACTGACCACCCTCCTCAATAATGGGAACCCGCGCTTCTATGTACCCAACCACCGTTTCCTCCATGCCGCTCAACCGGATGTAGGCGGAAGCGACATTCAGGTATCCTTCACGGCTTAGCCGTTGTAAGGTGGCTTCCCGGATCCATGCTTCTTTTTCCTGATCTGATAAGTTTATTGGACAGGAGCTATTGATATCGAATCCATATAACTTGGTGGTCATATCGAAAAGCATTTCTTTCCAGTCCGCAAATGCCGGGTGAACGTTCTTGCTGAAACCTGAGCCGACCATCAGCGACAAGAAACCGCTGGCCATCTTGCTTCGCAAATTTTTTAGCTGGTGGATGTTGTCGATCATGTGATAGAATGTCTGTTAAAGATAGTTTCCTTCATTGGCGAATTGAGGGCAGAAAGTAAGCGGCGGGACAAGACAACATCAAAACCGGCATACTGGATCAATACGATTGGATTTTGTAGATCTATTTAATTTTTAACCGCATCGATAAAAGATTGAATAGTATCGTAGACCTGTTTCAGCAAATCTTCCTGCTTTGCTTTTGCTTCCAGATCGTCATCCCACAATGATGGGTTATATCCCTCTTTGACCATTTTATATTGGCTGATCATAGAAGCGAGCTGTAAATAAACATTGGTAAATTCAATCAACCGTTCAACATCCGTTTTAAATTCATCTCGGGTCAATACCAGGCGGGAATCCGAAGAGTACCAACCACCCAGCAGCGGACGCGGTTCCTTTCGCGGATAGCCATCATGATGCTTTACACAATTGGCGATCCAGTTGATCTTGTCAGTGATCAGAAACTGCTTCCAGTCCCGGAACCAGAAATTGAATACCCGTTTGGAAAACTGTTCCAACGTTTCTCCATCTTTATCTCCTTCGAAAATGATATCGCCGAATTGTACTACTTCATTCATAAAACTTTCCAGTTTATGAAAAACCGCCACATAAGCCAAACGTATCGTCTGATGTAACGTGTCATACAACTCGCCCCTATCGTAATTCAATAGTGCCTTGTACTTGGATTCGGCCATCAATGCCAGGCTGTCGGCAATTGCCTTATTAGTTGCGGGAATATAATAATTAATGACCAAGTCTTTATAGGAAGAAAGGTCTGCCAACCGAAACATTAACAGGTTGAACATTTTTCTACCGCTATTTTCTTTCTGAAGCAGATCGAAATTGGGAACTTTCTGAAATTCTGCAACGAATTTTTCTATCAGTACATCGAAAGGGTTAACTTTCTTCTTCGATTTATTCATTTTTACGTGCTTAAATTATCGTAAGATGCACTACGCTGATACTGAAGCCAGAACAGGTACCGGAACCACCATTTCGATTGGAAGAAGAGCCGGATAATTTGCAACAATACCGCCGTACAAATCAATTGTGGCAGCTTTTGCTTCAACCGTAAGGGTGATGACAAATTTCACTTTTTCTCCTGCACTGCGATGGCCGCGGCCTATTGCATGTACTTGGAAAATTGGGTCTTTAATACTTTTGGCAAGTTTCGGAACTACACGGACATCCACTGTATCCCATTTCAATTCCTTTCGCAATTCTCCTTCAGGCTGAAATTGTTTCGGGCTGGTTTCAGAGGCCGGCACATTTGACTGTGTCCATCCTTTAGCAAGCAAGTCCTCGGCTTCCTTTGGCTTTTCTTGTACGTCAATTCTCTTAGTCTTTTTACCTGTGGGATCTGTGAATACAAATTTGTGAGAATTTGGATAAAACCCGATCTCAACTGAAGAAGTTGTATAATCTTCAGGGGAATTAGGATCAACTGAAGTAAGTACCGCAACAGCCCAACGCAGGTTCACTTTACCTTCTTTTAACTGCGATAACCATGGTATCTGAAACTCACGATGTTTTGTTCGTTCAAGCTCACCTTCAAAAATCAACGTATATGATTTGTCTATACAATTCATCATTTCATCCAGATCATTAGGTAATATACCATGCCCTAATCCTAAACAGTGCTTTTCATTTTCAGTCCCTCTTGACTGGTGCAAAACCAATGCTCTTGCGCTAAGTGGCCCAACAACTCCGTTACTTTTTCCAATCAGCCTTGCAAGAAATCCTGCTGTAATTGGCGATGCGAAACTTGAACCCAAAGTGTAAGAACGGGTACCCGGTGCCGCATTCAAAAGCTGAATAGGCATACGTTCGCAACCGCCAAAAGCGCTGATATCCGGTTTCAATTTATTGCCCTCTCGTCCCGGTCCGCTGCAACTGTATGATGCACGTTCAGGCTTACCGGAAAACAATGAATAGGCCCCTACGCCGATACCATTAACCATATCAGCAGGGCTTTGAATTCTGTCATATCCAACCACTTCGCCATCATTTCCTACAGCAACACTAAAAAGAACGTTGTAAAGTTTGCTGAGTCGGTCCAATGCGTAAGTAAACCTATGAATATCTGAATCTATGATTGGTCCAACCGGCCCTAAGCTTAAGTTATACACCTGAATGTCCGGATTGGCCGGAACTATTTTTTCAATTGCATCAATTACATCGTATAACTCCGGATCGGTTTGAGTTTGTGAAATAACCCGGAAATTCCGCACAGACACTTCCGGCTCCGGGAGTGTATCAGTACTTCTGTATTCATTCAAAGCGCCGTAAAGTACCGCTGCTGTAACCTCCGTTCCATGATCGGCAAAATCAGGATCAGCAGGACCACTAACTGAATCTATTACTTCTACATAAGGATCAATGGCAGAATTTCCGGTAACGTATCCTCCATCCAGCACCCCAACAACAAGTGAAGATTTGCTCGTAAAAGCTGGAGCAGCAGGGCTTCCCAGCGGACTTGCAGATCTCTGGGGTTTTGGAATCGGCCTAAGACCAATCGGATGCGCTGAACGTAATGGATTGTAATCAGCTAATTTTCCAATAATATTCTTGTCTGCTTTAAAACTGATGAAGGTTAATCCCTCGTTGTCGTATTGCTTTAGCCTCATATTGTCCAGTGCGCCACCATTCTCGGAAATCAATGATTTGAAATGAGACAGTGAATGCGTTCTGTCCAATGAAAATGGGTGGAGCGTCACTTCAATATTTCCACTTACCCAGTCTGTTTCAAATCCCGATAACCGCTCGGAACTGTTGATTAATTCAACTTTGGCCATGCGCCTTATATCAAGCTGGAAATTTTCCGGCAGGCCCGATGGCTGACTAAGTCGGTTAATAAATCTGTCCAGTCCTTCAGATGTGGCCCGGATATAAAATAATTTTGCAAAGCCAGCCTCCTCCTCCGCATCATTTTCGTTTGGCAAACGCCAGAGCCTTGAACCAATTTCCTGCAGCCCTGAACCCTGGTTGGCCGGATAAAACAAGGAGGAAGGATAATAACTTTTGGCGGCATACTCCGGCAGTACACGAAAACTCAAAATGGTTTCGTTCGGCAACTTTAATTTAGAATCTATCAGCGGCAACTGTTCACGGAGACTATTGATGTCAGTGATAATTTTACTTCTTGCTTCATCAAATGATATAGCAGGTTCCTTGGGTGGCCCTGATGCTTTTTTAATAAGGGGCGAACTATAGGCTTCTCCTTTATAAAGGATCGGTCTTCTTGGTGTATTAGGCATGACTTAACTTTTATGCTTTGATAAATGATGTTGAACTCCAGAGGAGCTTAAACCGACCAGCGCAGCTATTTCCCGAACCGAAATGGCATCTCCTAATTCTTCTTTGGCAAGTAAACAGACCATGCCTTTACTTTTTTTATTCAAACTGAAAACACCGACTTCGTTCACTATTGAATGAATAAATGTATCAGCTTTGATAAGCATCCTCCTCTTGACATTATTAGAGTACCGGCAGATATCCGCTGCACTGTTTTCTTCCAAAAGCTGAGCAACTTTTTCAAGGATGGGTTCATAACGCGATAACTCAATATGCGGAAATTGGGCTTTCAGTATTCTAAAACGCTGATCATAGTTTGGCAGTGCCATAGGAAAGATATGATCGAAACGACGCCAGACTGCTTTATCAAGCAGTTCGGGATGATTGCTTGTTGCAATCAGCACAGAGGATATCGGCCAGTTTTCCATTTCCATCAGTAACATGTTTACAACACGCTTAATTTCGCCTAGGTCTGTCGCATCATCTCGCCTTTTTGCTATTGCATCAAACTCGTCCAGCAGCAACACTGATGAAGTAGCTTTTGCATAGTCCAGTACACGTTTAATATTTGCGCCTGTTTTACCTAATAAGCTTGAAACACTTGCAGATAAATCAAGCATTACCAGATTCTTTTCCAGTGCTGATGCAAGATATTTGGCCAGCATGGTTTTGCCCGTACCGGGCGGACCGGTAAGTAATAAGCTGTTAGATGGCCTCAGCCCTTCCTTTAATAGTAACTCCCCATGGTTCCTCTCATCAATGAAGCGATCTGTAACAGCTTGGATTGCATCAGACAAAATTGGCTGGCCATGTTGCTGAAGGTCAGGAGTTATGATTGTAGCCATTTCCAGCTGTGAGTCCTTATCCACTGGTGGCGGTGCCATTTTGGCTCCGCGAAGTTTCTTATTTCCGAAAAATGAGTAGTCACTTAAAATATCCAGGATTTTGGCCGACATCTCCGGATCCTTCTTTTTTAAATCTCTTGATAGCGTTAGCGCAGCTAATTCTACTTTGGTAGAATCGCCCTGAAGTCCTGCAATAATAACATCTAACAGATATTTTTCAGTCATTTTTTCTTGTAAATTTTATAATAATAAAAAACAGCACGGCTAAAGTAGGTATTATTTATATTATAAAACACATTTTTTGTGCGGTTTTTAATTTTTAAATAAAAAACAGCACAAAATGTACACATTCCACCTTTGTACGCTGGAACATGAAAAGAGAGTATTGGACCTCTGTTCAGCATAGATTGCTAAATTCGGCTATGCAACCGCTAATAACCGCGCTCAACCACCCTGCTTTTCATCTGCCGAAACGTATCGATGGTGATTCAATGCCAATTTACCTGCAAGCGCAATTCAAACTATACTTTTCCATAATAGAACAGATAGAAGAACCCATGGTTCAGGGTTTACTGCAACCAATAATACCTGTCCTGAACCATTTCTGCAACTCGGTAACAGCGGCCGTTGTTGCGCACCTAAGTGGCGACCCTGCAGCGGCCTATGCCATTTTTGAAAGCGCGCTCAACCCGCTGAAGCAGTACCTCGTTATGGACCGCTATGGTGGAGTGAAGCCGGAATTTTTGAAGGAAAAACCATACTACCGCATGCGCATAGGCGTTGAAAAAAAATATTCCAAAGAGGATATCTTTCACTTAAGATTCTCTGAACGCGCGAAGGTCAACAACCAGCGATACAGCATCGCGGGATTGCCCTGCCTTTATCTTTCTAATTCGATCTATGTTTGTTGGAAAGAACTCAATCAACCTGATTTAAAAGAGACGCAGGTGAGCCGTTTTGTGCAGGCAGATCCTTATCTGAATATCCTGGATCTGGATTTTACGCCCTACCGATTGCAGGCACAGTTACGTTCTTTTTACGGTGCTTTCTTTGACAAAGAACATCCCTATCACAGCTCGTATTATAATCTCTGGACGGGAACTCTTGTTAACTGGCCCCTGATGATCGCATGCTCACTACAGGTACATGAACAGAATGAATCTTTCAAACAGGAGTACATTATTCCTCAACTACTCTTGCAATGGGTGATGCGTCAGCGGGACATCGCAGGTATTCGCTACTTCTCGAACAAAACAGCTGTTTTTCCGACAACACTTTTTACCAAATACAGCAACTATGTTTTCCCTCCGAGAAATATGCAAGGTGAACATTGCAGTGACTTACGAAAATGGTTCAAACTCACCAATCCAGTTATACCTACATCACTTGATCTATTCAATACCATAGAAAATTATGAATTAGGAAAGACCAAGCTTGACAACCCTTATATTGATAGCGAGAATGGCTCAGGTATTGATTACAAAGAAACGGATTACGGAAAAATAGAATTGGCGATGCGAGAGCTACACGCTGCACATTTTTAAAACCCACAAAAAAGAAATCATGCCGGTACCACCGAAAGAGAAATTACCCGAAAGAGTGTTTGCCGCTTTTTATGCAAACGATACCTACATAAAAATGATCGATGCACAATGTGAAAAAGTTCTACCAATCCTGGCATCTCATCCCGTTACTATTACAAATACATTCTTGACTTGTATGGTTGAGCGCTTGCATGCTGGGATTTTATCCATCGACCCTTTGTTCAGTCATTATCTTAAAGAGCCCCGCATACAATTCAGTCTGGGAATACTCATTCGTGCATTACATCTGGATTATCTGATCATGCTCAATGTTCTGGAGATCATGAAACGAAATGACAACAACACACAATCGCTATTGAAAGAAGCGGAACACTTTTGCCATATCATGTTGTCTGATAGCGCAAGACATACTTTGAATCTATTCAAAACAAACAATATCCCACCAAAGGTGCGCAAGCAGTTATACATTGATTTGGTCAGAAGGCACTCCGAATGTTTCAAACCGTATGCAAACGATGGTTCAGTCCCTGTTCTACTTCTGGACCAGTCCTATAGCCCTAATAGATTGGTTAAAAAACTGAGAGAGTCTTCCATGCCCAGGCTCGCCAATAAGGATCACCATTACCAGTTCTATTCCAAATACGATCACTTTGGAAAGCTCTTTCATACCATTTCAAAAAATGAATTTACCTGGGAGTTCGTTCACTTAGGTGAAGCCATTAGAGAACTCCCAAGGTCATTCGGAATCATGCTCACACTCGCACTCATTTCTACCGGCGGCGATCCGGCCATCATCGAAGTTGCAACTGTAGTAAACAAACATTGCGAGGCAATGGATGCGCAAGAAAAGAAAGAAAAAATTGAATCTGTTTTATAACACGTATTTTCCTTTAAATTATCAGCTATGCACTTTCAGGAATTCAAAGTGTTTCTCGACGAGAAGATGAAGATGTCTCACATCTATCAACCAGTGATGATCAAAAAACTTCTTTCCTCTCATGGCGTGGCATCGGACCTTGACATTGCCGGTGAGCTATTAAAATTTGATCCAAGCCAGATTGAATATTATCAGAAGATTACCAACAACATGGTTGGTAAAGTTCTCCGCAGCCACAACATTGTTGAGAAAGATAAAAGTACCTATCACCTCGTCGGATTTGACGCGCTGGATGCTCACGAGATTGATGAACTTAAAAAAATCTGTGAACAGAAGATTGATTCCTATATTAAAAAACGCGGTGACGCAATCTGGAATCACCGGCGTGTGAATCGCGCTGCAGTACCGGGTTCGATTCGATATGAAGTATTAAAGCGCGCAGGGTTTCGGTGCGAACTCTGTGGGATCTCGGCAGATGAAAAGGCGTTAGAAGTGGATCACATAACGCCAAAGAATTCCGGCGGAGAAGATTCAGTCAACAACTACCAGGCGTTGTGCTACTCTTGCAATGCGACCAAGCGCGACAAGGATGATACTGATTTCAGGGAGATAAGACATATCTATTCCTGTAGGGATAAGGACTGCTTATTTTGCAACATAGGCCAATCACGGTTAGTAGCAGAAAACAACCTTTCATATACAATAGAAGATAAATTTCCGGTTACTGACGGCCATTGCATGATTATTCCCAAAAGGCATTTCGCGGAATATTTTCAGATCATGCAACCCGAATTGAATGCAGTAAATGATCTTGTACAACGTGCGAAAATAGCGTTGATGAAAAAGGACAATTCAATTACGGGTTTCAATATCGGTATCAACAGCGGAGAAGATGCCGGTCAAACAATTATGCACACGCATCTGCATTTAATTCCAAGAAGAAAAAACGATGTAACCTTTCCTAGAGGCGGAATAAGAAATGTGATTCCAGGTAAGGGCTCATATTAAGTGATTGATGTGTCACCGGGTTGCTTATGATGAGTTGTGTCAGTCGATTTTGGAACACCACTCTGCGGAAGTGCATGCTGAGTTTTTTCACGATCGTTCGCTTTATAACTGAGCATACAGAAAAAGAATAGCCACAGGATGCCTATAAAAATTTGATACCGCATATTGCTTGCGAACCTGTCTGCGAGATAAAATTCATGGAGAATTGTCACCAGCACCAGACAAAAAGCACAAATGATTTCTAAAGTGCTGGACTGATCGAAAAGGCTGATGAAGCTGATGATCAAAAGAGGCTGAATGCCCCATTTAGTGGTTTCAGCAGGAATATCAATGCTTCTAAAACTTGGCGTATCGTCGAGTTTTGCTTCTATATCGCCAACTCCTTCCGGATTCGCTCTTCTTGCCTCTTCCAATCTTCCTCTTTCGATATATCTTTTATGTTCCTGCCGCGCTATGAGAATAACAATCGTCAGCAAGAGAGAAAACAAGCCACCAATGAACAGGAACCAGATGTGTGTATTGAAAACCTGTTCCATTTAAAATCGGTTTATTGACCAATAATTTAATCTCGCATCACGGTCCGCCAATATCTGTTTCCAGAACTTATATGTTTTATCACCAGTCTTATCGTTGGCACTCGAAAAATACTCCTTCGATACGCCGGGTTTTAAAAGTGGAATAAAATAGGTTGTGATTGTGTGTCCAAAAGCCTGGGCCGTAAACGTTGCTTTGGCAAGTAAATTAATCTGAACCAACCGCTGAATGTAATTCATATTATCAGTTGAAATTCGCTGAACTTTCAAAAAATAAATATCGGGTACCGATCCTACGCGACTGGCATAGTCCATTATAAAATCGTCATATACTTTTGAGTTGATCGATTGCATCTGTGAATATTTCGCTTCGATGTCAACCCAATTATATATAAGGAAGAGTGTTTGAAAAAGCGATGTTTCCGTTTGTGATCTGCGCAGGAAGCTTCCTGAAAATAACGGCTGATTAGGAAGTACCCGCTGCAATGAGAGCGACACATCTAAAGGTGATTTTCCTTTGATCGATTCAGACAACTCATTAAATCGGTCAGCATCAAGTTGCACCTGAAACTGTTCCGATCGAATTTGATAATTAGGAGCCTGCGCTCCTTCTGGTAAGATAATATCAAGCTCAATTCCAATGTTTTCAATCTGTTGACTAAGTTGAAAAGAGTGCCTGTTACCTTCTATCGTAATTGTCATGGTCAAACTTATGATTTACTTACTTAAAATGCAATTCTTAGAACATATTAAACATTAATGATTGATCATAAATCATTGATTGTTAGTTCATAATAAACTTATTTACGAATTTGCTAAATTATTTAGTAATTCTGTGACAGATAGATTAGTATGGAAACTGTAAAAGCTTATATGATTGCCCGCCTGCGCGGCGAAATCCTCCTGCGCCAGGGTTTGCAAAAAACACCTGGCCGGACAGACCTCGATATGGGGCTGGGAAAAATATGCAAGGCTTTCCCCGACCAGGTTTTCCCACTTGCAGCCGTTCATGAATTTATCTGTGCGTCAAATGAAGACAAAACAGCTTCAGTTGGTTTTATTGCGGGGCTGCTGGGTACACTTATGAAACGAAGTGGCTGTTGCCTGTGGGTCGCACCATCGCATTCGATCTTTCCACCGGCATTGTTGGCATTTGGAATAGATCCTTCACGCATCATATTCACAACCTTCTCAAAAGAAAAAGAACAACTGTGGGTTATGGAAGAGGCGCTCAAATGCGACAGTCTTTCAGCAGTGGTGGGTGATATACGTAATCTGGATTTTACTGCATCAAGGAGACTGCAACTCGCAGTAGAGACAAGTAAGATCACAGGCTTCCTCATTCGTCAGACAACCCATATAAACACAACAGCCTGTGTTTCCCGCTGGCGGGTAAGTTCCGCTTCAAGCAGTTTACCCGAAGGAATGCCCGGCCTTGGTTTCCCGCGATGGAAAGTGGACCTGCTCAAAATACGCAGCGGTAAACCCGGATCATGGACGCTGGAATGGAGAAACAAAAAGTTTAAAGAAGTAATTCAAACGCCTGCGGTAATTCACGAAGAACAAAGAATGGTTAGTTAATGAATCGCTACGTAACGATATGGTTCCCTTACTTCAAAACCGATGCAGTTCTCTTGGCCAAACGCGCACTGGCAGGCAAACCATTCGTGCTTACCGTAAACGATCATGGCCGCAAACTCATCACCGCTGCAAGCCCCGAAGCAGTCGCGCAGGGTGTGCGTCCCGGCATGGTCGCAGCCGATGCGCGTGCGATCTTACGCAACCTGGAAGTGATGGATGATGATGGTGAGGCAGCGGGTAAATTATTGAAGCGATTGGCGCACTGGTGCATTCGTTATACGCCTGCTGTCATGCTGGATAATGATGGTCTGATCTTAAACGCAAGAGGTTGCACACATCTCTGGGGCGGTGAAAAGAATTATGTGAAAGATTTGCAGAAACGTTTGATTGGTTTTGGCTTTCACGCGCGTCTCGCTATCGCGGACACAATCGGTGTGGCATGGGCGATCACGCATTTTACCAAAGCACAACTCATCGTTCCCGTTGGAGAAACTATGAGCGCCTTATTGCCGTTACCACCTGCAGCACTACGCCTGGATCCTTACACTGTTGAACAACTTGAAAAATTAGGTTTACGGCAGATCAAATCTTTTATCGGTATGCCGCGTACTTCTTTGCAAAGAAGATTCGGTGAGGATTGCATCAAAAAAATAAACTACGCGCTTGGTCACGAAGAAGAAATACGCGAACTGATCTTTCCACCCGAACCTTACCAGGAACGTTTGCCATGCCTCGAACCAATTGTCACCCGCACAGGCATCGAGATCGCTTTGGAGAAATTACTGGAAACAATGTGCACACGTTTACGCGGCGAAGGCAAAGGTTTGCGCACCGCAATACTCAAAGGGTATCGGATTGATGGCAAAACAGTTTCACTTACCATTGGCACAAATAAAGCATCACACAACGAAAAACATTTGCAGCATTTATTTTCTTTCAAGATAGAAACCTTCGAACCCGGCCCCGGTATCGAACTCTTTACACTCGATGCACAAAAAGTGGAAGATGCTATCGCAGCACAAACACAACTCTGGGGCGGATCATCAGAACTGGCAGACGATCATTTGTCTGAATTACTCGACCGGTTGAACACGCGTTTTGGTGAGGGTCACGTACATCGGTATTTACCCGATGAACATTACTGGCCGGAGCGTTCCGTGAAACCTGCACAAACAATTTCTGAAAAATCAACGGCAGTATGGAACACAGATCGCCCGCGGCCATTGCAATTACTCAAACAACCCGAACGCATCGAAGTAACTGCACCCGTTCCCGACTACCCACCCATGAATTTTCGTGTGCAAGGAACACTGCACAAGATCGTGCGCGCCGAGGGACCCGAACGCATCGAACAGGAATGGTGGCTGCAGACCGGTGAACACCGCGATTATTATTCGGTGGAAGACGAAGAGGGCCGACGTTACTGGCTCTACCGCTCCGGTCATTACAATGAGACAGGAAAAGCGCAGTGGTTTCTTCACGGATATTTTGCTTGAGACGCTTATGTATACAGAATTACAAGTCACCAGTAACTTCTCTTTTCTCCGCGGTGCATCCCACCCGCAGGAACTGGTAGAACATGCGAGCATATTGGGTTACACGTCAATCGCCATCACCGACCGCAACACCCTCGCCGGCATCGTCCGCGCACATGTCGCCGCAAAAAAATCCGGTATGCGTTTGATCGTTGGTTGCAGGCTCGACCTTATCGACGGACCTTCACTCCTCGCCTATCCCACCAACCGCAAAGCATACGCATCACTCTGCACACTATTATCAACCGGTAACCTCCGCACCGAAAAAGGAAAATGCGAATTCTATAAAAAAGATCTGTACCAGTATAGTGCAGGCATGAAACTGGTCGTGATTCCTCCTTCTTCGCTTAACGATGATTTTGATTTCAACGATGATTTTAAAAATGATGTAGACGAATACAAAAGGAATTTCGGTGATAATTTATACATCGCCGCATCACGTTACTATCATGGAGATGACAGCAAATATTTATTTCGCATTAATCAACTTAGCCGCCAACTCTCCGTCCCGATGGTCGCCACCAACGATGTGCATTATCATTCTCATGAGCGCCGCGAATTGCAGGACATTGTCACCTGTGTAAGAGAAAAATGCACGATCTACAATGCAGGATACAAACTCCATCCCAATGCAGAACGCTATTTAAAAGACGAAAAAGAAATGCTGCGTTTATTCCGGCAATACCCCGATGCGATCGCGCGTACACAGGAGATAGCGGACGCCTGCATCTTTTCACTCGATGAGTTGAGATATGATTTTCCAGACGAGATAACGCCTGACGGCACTTCTCCACAGGAGAGACTGACTGCGCTTACATGGAAAGGTGCCCATGAACGCTACGGAGAAGAGTTACCGGAAAAAATCATTGCGAATATCAAGTACGAACTTAGCTTCATCGAGAAGATGAAATACGCACCTTTCTTTCTCGTGGTGGAAGACAAAGTGCGCGAAGCACGTGCAAGGAAAATACTTTGCCAGGGCCGCGGTTCCGCTGCAAACTCAACCGTCTGTTATTGCTTAGGCATTACCGCTGTAGATCCCACCAAACACGACCTGTTGTTTGAACGTTTTATTTCTGATGCGCGCAACGAACCTCCTGATATTGATGTGGACTTTGAACACGAGCGGCGCGAAGAGATCATCCAGTACATCTACCAGAAATACGGCCGCGACCGCGCAGGTATTGTGGCGACTGTAACACAACTACACCAGAAAGGCGCGATCCGCGATGTCGGTAAAGCCATGGGCTTATCTGTTGACACGATTAACGCTTTATCAGCCGGTGTTTGGGAATTTACGGACGAATACCTCGCAGGCCGGAACATAAATGAAACCGGTCTTAACACAAACGATCCGCATTTAAAAAAAACGCTGGAACTCACGGGGCAGTTTATTTCTTTCCCGCGGCAATTGGGCCAGCACACCGGCGGCTTTGTGATCACACGCGGTAAACTGCATGAACTCTGCCCGATTCTCAACGCGCGCATGGAGGACCGCACCTGTATCGAATGGAACAAGGATGATATTGATGCGTTAGGTTTTTTGAAAGTAGATATACTCGCACTCGGTATGTTGACCTGTATCCGCAAGGCGTTTGATCTTTGCAGGGATCACCACGATATTGATCTCACGCTTGCTACTGTTCCGCAGGATGATACCCGCGTGTACGACATGATCTGCAAAGCAGATACCATTGGTGTTTTCCAGATCGAGAGCCGCGCACAGCAATCCATGTTACCACGTTTGCGCCCGCGCACCTTCTATGATCTTGTGATCGAAGTTGCGATCGTTCGCCCAGGACCCATACAAGGGGACATGGTGCATCCTTATTTACGCAGGCGCAACGGTCAGGAAAAAGTAGAATATCCATCACCAGCCCTCGAAGAAATTTTAAAACGCACATTGGGTGTTCCGCTATTCCAGGAACAGGCAATGAAAATTGCGATCGTTGCCGCAGGTTTCACACCAGCCGAAGCCGATGAACTACGCCGGGCAATGGCCACATTCAAGTTGCAGGGGCTGGTTACAAAATTTGAACGTAAACTCATCAGCGGTATGATGGAGCGCGGGTATACGCTTGAGTATGCGCAACGCGTTTTCAAACAACTCGAAGGATTCGGTTCTTACGGTTTCCCGGAAAGTCATGCAGCAAGTTTTGCATTACTTGTTTATGTTTCCTGCTGGCTCAAATGCTTTTATCCCGATGTGTTCGCGTGCGCGTTACTCAATTCCTGGCCGATGGGTTTTTACCAGCCGGCGCAGATAATCATGGATGCGCGCAATCATGGTGTTGAAGTGAGACACGTTGACATCAACCACTCTCTCTGGGACAATACGCTCGAAGAAAAAACAGGGAACTATTGCGTGATCCGTTTGGGCTTTCTGCAGATCAAAGGCATCCGCGAAGAAGATGTTTCATTGGTGATCGCAAATCGTGAGTTGCGATACGCAAACGTAAACGAGTTACGTGATGCCGGTCTTTCAGTCAAAACGTTGATGAAACTCGCCGATGCAGATGCGTTCCGTTCCATCGGTCTCGACCGCAGGCAGGCATTATGGGAAGTCTCCACAAAAGACAATCCCGAAGATCTGTTCAAAGGCCAGGTTGCACCCGCCGCAAAAGATGAACAGCAGATCGAACTTCCTTTTATGCAATTGTCTGAGCATGTGGTAGAAGATTATGCCACCATTGGTTTATCACTCAAAGCCCACCCGGTCAGCTTTCTCCGCCCGCAGCTCGATCAGCTACGCATCACGCCCACAGCCGCTCTTTCTTCCGCGCGCAATGGAAACCGCATCAAAGTCGCGGGTCTCGTTCTTGTGCGCCAACGCCCCGGCACTGCCAAAGGTGTTTTGTTCATGACCATTGAAGACGAAACCGGTGTTGCCAATGCTGTTATCTGGGAAAGCGTCTTTGAACAGTACCGCAAAGAGATCCTCGGTTCAAAACTCATCATGCTGGAAGGAAAACTGCAGATCGAGGGTTTGGTTATTCATGTTCTGGTAGATAAATGCTACAATCTTTCCCGGATGCTGAAAAAGTTGAACACAGTAAGCACCGAAGAACCACAAATTTCTACGCTGTCCCGAGCCGACGAAAAAAGCGTTCCCGCCCACATCCAGCGTAAGCAGACAACTAACAAGGATTCAATCTTTTATAAAGGAAGGAATTTCAAATAGGGCGCTTATACCTGATATCGAATAATTATTTCCATCAAAAAATTATGAGTTACAGAATTCATATATTATTTTAACCATATAAAAGTAAAGGGATGCCTGAACTAAAGGAAACCATACGCAGTTACAGTGAAAAGTTATTGAATGATTTTTCCTTTAATAAAATTGTGCTGCAGCCGACAACTACATGCAACCTAAATTGCACTTACTGTTATTTAGCAGATAGGGATACTCATCATAATATGAGTATAGAGACCGCCAACGCTATTTCAGAAAGTATTGAAAAAATAGGTAAACCGATATTGCTTATATGGCACGGAGGGGAACCGTTGGCTACGGGCAAACAGCACTTTATTAATCTATTAAATGTCTTTGAAAAATTAAGGCTTAAAAAAATTATCAGACATTGCATACAGACAAATGCTACATTAATTGATGCGGAATGGTGTGAATTATTTAAATACTACGAAATAAAAGTTGGGATTAGCACCGATGGACCTGATGAATATAATCAAAACAGGGTTAACTGGGCAAATAAACAGGTAACCAGTAAGATCATGGCCGGGATCAATTTCCTGAAGCAGTACAAAATTCGGTTTAGTGTAATTTGTGTGCTATCTGAAAAGCATCTCCAAAATGCAAAACTCCTGTATGACTATTTCGTAGAGCTAGGTTGCTCATCGGTTGGTTTCAACTCTCCTGAGCGTGAAGGCAGCAATGATCTTGTTGCAAAAGACTTTCCCGAATTACAAAATTTCTGGAAAGAGCTATATCAGGCTTGGAATCATAATCCGGTTATTCGAGTAAGAGAATTGACATACGCGCTTTCCTGGATAGATTCTTCGATTCGCCGGGGCACAACCAGATTCATCCCAAAACTTCTTGATCTGATACCTACCATTTCGTGGAATGGCAATGTGGTGGCTCTCTCTCCTGAGTTTTCTGGTGTACATGCCCCGAAATATGAAAACTTTATCCTTGGTAACATAAATCACGTTGGACTCGATCAAATTATCCAATTACTGCCAGAAATACATTATTATAAAGAGTACGTTGAAGGGATTCATCAATGCGAAAAAAAATGCGAGTTTTTTAGCTTCTGCGGCGGAGGTCAGGCTTCTAATAAATATTTTGAGCATGGACTTTTAAATACCATGGAAACAGCTTATTGCAGGAATGTAAAGAAACGACTTATTGAAGGTGTATTAAACTCACTTGAACAATAACCAAACGCAAATGAATAAACCAAACTCTATCGAAGCACGCGTTCTCTCCAAAAAAGACGCAATAGCAGCTCTTTTAGAGCGCAATCCGGCTGGTCTTGCGAATCTGCGATCTGAAAACTGGAACAACTTTGACAACTACGATATGAGAGATGATCCCGATACCGAATGGAATAATTGGGTAGACTGGGATCAGGATCCCAATCCATTTAGCAACAGCGATAGCGATGATGAATAACTTCCAACCCCTTAGTATACTGATCCCCAAACACAATTTTGAAGCGATCGCAGTCGACAGGACTCGGCTTCGTTCAACCCTAAGTATTTTCACTCCTTAAAATTGCGTGTTTTCACGTTGATTTTGGATTTGCGGTTTTCTTATCTTGTCCGTATGAATTTCCCTAAATTGTCGCTCATGAATAAGGCATTGAGAACTAATACAGATGATTTATTGAAAGCCTTATCACGTTTTGATTATGAGGGTTTTAATAGGGTGTCGCCGGGTGGTGGATGGATGGACGGCCGGGCAGGTGGCGGAGCATTTGCTGATCATTGAGCATATGGCTTTGACGGTGCTATCTGGGAAGACTGTGCCAGCAGATCGTGATCCGCAGGATCATGTTAATACCTTACAGAAGCGGCTAGTTGATAGGGTGAATAAGCTCGAAGCTTTTCCTGCTATTATGCCGTCTGATGCTTCGAAAGAACCGCAGGCCTTGATTGAAAAATTGATCGCTGCGCGAAAGAATCTGATCGATTTTGTTCGTGATCATGATATGACATTACTCTTACCTGAAAGACCCAACCGGGTGTATGGTGTACTTTCAGGCATTGAGTGGGTTCAGTTCTGGATACATCATGCCAACAGGCATATCAAGCAACTTGAACTGCTGTAGTAGTTCCTCTCCCTTATTGAGTGAATAATAACCAAAGATCGGCACGTGCCGCCTTCCGCACCTATGCCCGATAGTGCCGGGCAAAAGACTACGGCATAAACACGTAGCCCCGCACACCTGCCCATCTTTTATTCCGTTTCCTTTTGCCCGTCACTGGGCTACGTTCCGCTTCTCCGGTCATTATTCAATTCAAACGTGAGGCACACGTGAAAAACTGCAGAAAAGATTATGAACGCTATTAAAAACAAAGTTCAGTTGATCGGGCATTTGGGACAGGCTCCTGAAATTAAAACGATCAGTGATGGTAAAAAAGTAGCACACTTAAATGTGGCTACCAATGAGAATTACAAAAACACTAAAGGAGAAAAAGTAACTGAGACGCAGTGGCACAATGTTGTGTGCTGGGGTAAGCTGGCGGAGATTGCAGAGAAGTATTTGGTGAAGGGAATAGAAGTAGCGATTGAAGGAAAACTTATCAATCGGAATTACGTGGACAGCCAAGGTGTGAAACGTTATGTAACGGAAGTGCAGGCGAATGAACTGTTGATCCTGACTAAGAGAGTGTGATGCAGGTTTGTTAGGTTCTTTAATGCGGGTAGCAGGTGGCTATCCGCATTTTTATTGCCGCGCCGGTTAATTATCGTATATTTGCAGTGATAACACTTGAGTTGTTAGCATACCGGAATCGATCTTAAAAGCCTTTACTTCTCCTGGGGCATATAACAATCACTCTCACGTAATAGCTTCTTACCTCAAATATTGTGAACAATACGCATGTCACTTATGTGTGTGTTATTTATGTGGCATGTATTAAATCTAAACGTAATGACGACGATACAAACCTCGACAGGTTTTGACGCCGGCTTTATCGGGATACAGTACCTCGCGCAGAAGTTTAACCGCTCTGCCCAAATGATACTCGAACTGTTTATAGACAGTGATTATTCGATAAGCCGTACGGCTGAAACCTTGACTGAAATGGAAGCTAATTAAGCTTCCTTTTTTTATTGTAATACTTCGGCTTACATCAAGTTCCGAGCATTAGATCAAGGTCGGCAAATGAAAGCGGTTTGGTAAGCCGCCTGAATTTGTCTTCAGGCCTTTGCTTTTCTTCAGTTTCGCCGCTAGTGATGAGCGTGATGGCAAGTTGAGGGAAAAGCCCTCGAATCAGGCTTGCGTACTGCCAGCCGGGTCCGTCGGGCAGATGGTTATCAAGTAACAGGTGGTCTGGGAGCCTGAGTATATCGATCCCTTCACTTAGTGTGTGCGCGAAATCAACCTGGAAGCCTTTTTTTCTTAAATGGTTTGCGAGAAGGATACATTCATCTACTTCATCGTCAATGATCATGATGGAACGTTGCATACCATTTACTTTAAAATCTTGTGCCATAAAATAATCTGCAAGAACTTAAAATACGCAGGTGCTTCAAACGTCTCCCATAAAAAAGAAGTTATGATACTATTGATAAGTTGGCTGATTAGAACCTTTAGAAAGAAAACTGGACGAAATGTATTAAGCGATGGATTTGCAGAAGAAATCATCTTTTGATTCACTTCGATGAACCAAAGGTCTACCCTATTGTTACCAACACGAACCATCCTGATTTTTTATTAATCAATTTAATGCTCAAATGAATATTCCTTTGACTATCACCATCGCTTCAAAAAGTAACAATCCGCTAACCGTTAATCGTCTTGGGTATGGCACCATGCGGCTTACCGGCGAAGGGATCTATGGTGAACCGCCTAACAGGCCGGAAGCCCTGCAGATCTTGAAAACGGCCGTTGAAAGCAGCGTTAATTTCTTAGACACCGCGGATTATTACGGCGATAATGTGACCAACCGCCTGATTGCAGAAGCATTGTATCCTTATACACCGGACCTTGTGATCTGCACCAAAGTGGGTGCCACGCGTAAACCGGATAAGAGCTGGGTTCCTTTTCACAGGCCGGAGAATTTGCGCACGAGTATCGAGAATAACCTGCGCACTTTGAAAATAGACCAGGTACAACTGGTTCACCTGCGGTCAATGGGTGAGGGTCACAATCTGGAGGAAGGCTTGGAAGCCATGTTTACCATGCAGCAGGAAGGAAAGATCCTGCATGTTGGGATCAGCAATGTTACCGCGAAAGACCTCGAACTGGCTCTTACCATGGGCAGTATCGCTACTGTTGAAAATATGTATGGCCACGGGCAGCGCGCTACCCTTGTGCAGCATGGAATGGAGACACATGGTGGTGATGAATTACTGGAGCTGTGTGAGCAGAATGAAATACCCCTTATTCCGTTTTTCTCACTCGTACACGGTCTCGGTCAAAAGGACTCCCGCATAGCAGAGATCGCACAGAAATATGGTGCCTCTGATGCACAGATCAATATCGCCTGGCTTTTACATAAATCACACTGGCTCCTGCCGATTCCAGGCACTTCTTCGCTGAAGCATTTTGAGGAAAATATGAAAGCCAGGGATATTGAACTTACTGAAGAGGATATGCTGTTTCTGGAGTAATTTTTACAGCATGCGGGATAGATTTTTATTTCTGAACGCTCCTGATGTTTTTCTACATTTGATTACAAGAAAATAGATATGGCAAGCAGTAAAGAATTTGTAGATTTTGTTCTCGATCAGGTCGAAAATGCAGGTGTAATAGAGGCAAAGAAAATGTTTGGAGAATATGGATTATACGCAGATGGAAAATTGGTAGGGTTGATCTGTGATGATAAACTCTTTATAAAGCCAACAGTATCTGGGCGCGCATACATAAAAAATATAGTTGAGTCATCTCCGTATCCAAGGGCGAAACCAAGTTTTCTTATTGAAGAGAGAATAGAAGACAGAAAATGGGTAAGCGAGCTTATCAGAATTACTTACCGCGAACTTCCGGAGCCAAAGCCCAAAAAGAAGAAAAGTTGAAATTACTTAGGCTTTTTGCCCGTAAACATTTCTACACTCGACTTATTGACAAAAGGTTGTGTAAAAAAATTCTTTAAGACGAGGTTAAACAATTCCTGTTTTTCAGAAGCACCACCATGAGTGGCCCCAGGCATAATAAACAAATTCGCGTTGGGAATATTTTCAAATATTAATTGGGTATGTTCAGGCCTGATCACATCCTTATCTCCTGCCATGATCAGCGCGGGTGCGGTTATCTTGTGAAGATCCGCTATGGTTATATGAGGTTCGAGATCCAGCATTTCAAACAACCTGCGGGTTTGAAAGTTTTTGGTCACTTTCAGGGTATCCTTTACCATCTGGTCAACCTCTTGGTAGATGGCTTTGTCGCCCGGAAAAAGGTTTGCGCCAAAAGTGGAGAACCTCGCTACTTTTTTTGGGTACTTATAGGCCATCATAATGGCAATGATCCCGCCGTCACTTTGCCCCCAAACATATGCGCTATCAACATGCAGGCTGTCCAACAAAACATTTACATCCGACGCCATCTGGTCATAGGTCAGGTGCTGTGATTTTTCATCGATGCTTTTTCCCTGCGCCCGGCTATCGATCGCGATCACGCGGAAGAATTGCCGGAAATAGTCAATTCGGGCGCGGTGGTTCCTGATCTGTCCTCCACTACCATGTAATATCACCAGTGGTCTTCCTTCTCCGTAAGATTCGTAATACAATTTGATGCCATTGACGGCCACATAACCACCCGCGGCTGGGTTGTTTCCATAGGGAATATTGCCGGTCTGGCTTTTGCCGACTGCCATTACGGATACAAAAAAGATTAGGGTTGCTAAGTGTCGGAACATAAGTATGGATTGTCGGCAATTGTTTAGCCAAAATAGTCAAAAATAGCGTCAGTCGCTACAAGTCGATTGTTTGTTTCTTACTCCGTAAACTTCGCAAGATTTTCCAGGCTACTATTCATCCCTGTTGCATGGTCTTCTGGTGCGATACCTCCAGGGACATGTGTGGCCGTAAACGTAACCCTGGTTGCGCCTTTTTCTGATACCAGCTCTGTTGTCATGATCAGTTCGCCTGCGAATGTAGGGTCAGGAGAATCGAAACTAATGGCTTCCACGATTTTGTGGTCTGTCACCAGTTCTATGAATTTTCCCTTTACAATATCGCTGTTGCCGCCGGTTTTTCCTTTTGCGCTTCTGTCTTTGTAGTAGAGTGCCATGCGATAGGTGCCGTCTACACGGAAGTTGTAATGAAAGATCTCCATGCGCATGCCATCGGGTGCTTTCCATTGCATGAGGTCTGATTGCGTGGTGAGCGCTTTGTAGATTTTTGAAGGGGATGCCTTGATTAATCGGGATGCGGTATCAATTCTCGGCTCTTCTCTTGTTTCTTTTTTTTCGGGTTCCTGTTCTTCCATGTCGCTAAGTTATTATGGCTGCAAAATAAGCTTCATTCTGGTCAGATCGGAATACATTCCGTTAGGAGATCCAACCCACAAGGTATTGTTGTTCTCTGTTCGCGAATTGCGAACAAGCCATTACAGGGACGCCGGATAATAAAGCCTCCATTGAGAATCATAGTGCGTGTCGTCAAGCTGGTAGTCCACATAAAAATCAAATTCCTTTGGCATCATGGTAAGCGGTTGGTAATCTTTTGTATCGTAGCCGGCTTTCTGCATGTAAAATCCCATTACCTGGTGATAGGGATAGATGTATTGCATTTTTTTATAGGCAGCGATCATTTTTGCTGGATCTGCTTTGTCTTTTGCCTGTTCATAGGTTTTGAGGATCGTTTGGGGATTCTGGCAGTAGGCTGGCCGGACGATGATATCGATCAGGGTCTGTTCGATGCTTGTAACAGTAAACTGCCTTTCGTTTTTGATAATGGTTTCTGCAGGTAGTGAGTAAGGTAGTTTGGAAGTGATGATGTGGATTTGGTAGTCGTTGTACTCGATCAGGTTCTGGGAAACTCTTTGATGCTTTTGCATGGCTCGGTCGATGGCTTCCTGGGTGAGCGTATTTTCTTTTGCTCGGCTGTCTGATTTTTTTCGCTCGGTTAGGTAAATGTCCTTTGTCGGCGTATCCAATAGTCCATGCAGGAATGCTGCGGATCCATGGGAGAAAATAAGTTCGTCCTGGATTTTACCTGCAATATCATAGATCGTGGCTTTGGGTGAGATCCAGAGCCTGATTCTTCTTTCGGTGAGATCTGTTTTTTTCAGCAGTTTGTTCTCTTCAATGACTTCATACAGGTACCCTATTGAAGTGTGCCGGTTGATGTTCCAGCTTCTTCTTCGCTCATCATAGAGTTGTTCCAAGTCTACGTCTGTAAATGCTTGTTGGGGTTCGGATGCGAAAAAATCGAGAATGAGCTGTTTGGGGTCTTCTTTTGTAAGATCAGCTTTCATTTGGATCTACCTGTTATCTTACGGCGGATCCGCCGTAAGATAACAGGATGTGTTGAATTTTCGACTACTTTATTTAATCACCTATAAGTACCTTTACTATCGTATACGATAGTAAAGGTACAATGATCTGTTTTTATTTCCAAATTAATTTTCTTTCATTCTATATTAATGTAAGTTATAGTTTACATTAAAGACAATTAAGTCAATAATGTAAAATATAACTTACATTATTTTGAATGTTTAGAAAAATGTGTATTTTTGTAAAGTAAAGCTTACGTTATCTCATAATAACCATCATAATGTAAACTATGGCTGACATTAACAACTGGTATGCAATGAGTGATCCGGCGATTCTAAAAGAGCTGGGGCAAAAGATCCGGGCTTTTCGTTTGCAGAAGAACCTGACGCAAGCGGAAATGACAGAGAAAACGGGTCTGAGTCGCGTGACGATCAGTGAAATGGAGAAGGGTAAGCCTATCTCTTTGCTCACTTTTATCCAGGTATTGCGTGCACTTGACAGACTGGACTGGCTCAATACGCTTACGTCCGTTCCAGTAATCAGCCCTATACAGATCGCCAAGTTGTCGCGCCGGGTAAGAAAAAGGGCTACGGGAGAGCGGGGTAACGATGGTACGAAAGACAATCATGAACCAAAAGATGATGTAACATGGTAACAGCTAATGTCACGATATGGGATCAGTTTGTGGGTGCAGTGCTATGGGATGAAATCACCGGTACTGGTGTTTTTGAGTTTGATCAACAGTTTGTAAAAACTGGGCTTGACCTCTCCCCTTTGCGCATGCCCATGCGCGATCTGCAGCGGGGTAATAGAACATTCAGTTTTCCGGGTATGCCGCGTGAAACCTATCATGGTTTGCCTGGGATGCTCGCAGATTCGCTGCCGGACAGGTTTGGTAACGAACTCATTAATGCGTGGCTTGCAAGGCAGGGTCGCACGCCCGAAAGTATGCACTCAGTAGAAAGGCTCTGTTATATTGGGAGAAGAGGAATGGGTGCGCTGGAATATCAGCCGGCCACACCGGCCACGAGCGCTGGCAGTACAGCCATTGAAGTGGAGGATCTGGTGAATCTGGCCAGGGCAGCGATGGATGTAAAAAAAAGGCTTGCTACAAACATAGACGGCAAGGATGGTCTGCTGGATATTATCAAGGTGGGTACTTCCGCCGGCGGCGCAAGGGCCAAAGCCGTGATTGCTTTTAACGAGAAGACGCGTGAAGTGCGATCTGGGCAACTGGATGTGCCGGCGGGCTTTTCTCACTGGCTGATCAAGCTCGATGGCGTAACCAATGACGAACTGGGGGATCCCAAAGGATATGGGCGAATTGAATATGCTTACTATAATATGGCTGTGGCCTGTGGCATCGAAATGACTCAGTCTATCCTGTTTGAAGAAAATGGTCGCGCGCATTTTATGACACGTCGCTTTGATCGGCTGGATGGCAATGAAAAGCTGCACATGCAGACTTTATGCGGGATGGCGCATTTTGATTACAACCAGCCTACAACCTATTCTTACGAACAGGCTTTCCAGGTTATGCGTGATCTACGGCTAGATCATGTTCAAGCAGAGCAATTGTACAGGCGAATGGTTTTTAATGTGATCGCCCGCAACCAGGATGATCATACCAAGAATATTTCCTTTTTGATGGACAGGCAGGGCACCTGGAAATTGTCACCAGCTTATGACGTGACCTATGCCTACAACCCTACTAATTTATGGCTGGCACAACACCAGCTTTCTGTTAACGGGAAGAGAACAGATATTACGCTCGATGACCTGCTGGCTGTAGCCAAAGAGATCTCATTGAAAAAAGGAAAACAGATCGTGGAAGAGATCGTGAGCGTTGTCATGCAATGGCCCGATTTTGCAGCGAAAGCAGGCATACCTGAGAACCAAACTAAATCCATTGGCGCGATACACAGGACGAGCGATTTGTGATCCTGTATCGCATTGCTTTATGCTACTTTTCCCATTTTCCAGAAAATGGGAAATTATCAGCCATTCATAAGCCAGCGTCTCTTCAGGGTTTATTTTAGTTCAGATTTGGGTAGTAATACTACCCAAATCAAGACTTTTTTAAACTGATATTACTAACCTACTCACGACCACCCGGTTTTAATAATTTGGTGAACCCCAGCTTTTCGGCTTCCGGAGTTTCTGACGGTCTGGAAATAATCACGTTCCCGTTTTCAACTGTTCTCCAGGAAAGGTTATAACAATTGTGATAGCCGTTTACAAGATGAGTAAGAAACTTGATGTCAAATCCTTTATCAGTCAAAGACTGCAATTTTATTCTTTGATTAGGTTCGTCCTTGATGATTCTCTTTAAGATCTCATAATTTTTCTTCAGTATCCTGTTCACCCTACCCATTTCCATCGCCTCCTGTTTTCGGACTTCATTGAAGAATTTGTTCTTACATTCTTCTTTGCAGAACTTTTTGTTGCTTCTCCAATCCGGGATTTCTTCTTTGCACTGCGCGCATGGATGTTCAATTTTTACCTTCTTTTTTGATGAGGCCATAAACTGATTTTTGAGGTTATGACAAATATAAAAAAAACAAAGAGAATTAAAACCGTTTCAAACGGTTTTAATTCCGTGTTGCACAGGCTGTTTTTCGGCTCCTTCGAAGCTTTGTATTCAAACAAAACAAAACCTCATGGCAAAGACACAAAACAGCGTTACCCTGGTCGGTTACTTAGGCGCAGATCCTGTCTTACGCAAGGCAGTTAATGGCAAGTCTTATACAAAGTTCCGAATGGCTACCAATTCCTATTGGAGAAAGCCAGATGGAAGCATCGTGCGCAAAGCAATCTGGCATACGATCATGATCTGGAATCACCTTGCTGATGCTTTAGTGGAAACCTTTATTAAGGGTAGCCATGTGATGATCCAGGGATCTATCCGCAATGAAAAGTTCACTGGTAAAGATGGTACACAGGTTTTCTTTAGTCACGTAGTGGCGTCAAAGGTCACCGACCTCGACAGATAATCTGGAATCACTACAAATTCCAAAAACAATGATGCAACTTTTAAACCATATCCATCTTCCACATTTGTACCAATTTGAACATCGGATGAAATTCTTTTGTTCGGTTGCAGACGAATACGAACTCATCTGCCCTGCTCCTTTGATTCATTACGATCCTGTTACTTACTTACCCGGTTTTCCGATCGACAGTTTACATCTGGAGTACAGGGCAGATTTTTTAATTCGACATCTTACAAATGGCCAGCCAATTTTAATTGAATTGTTCCCTTCTTTTATGGCGGATGACGCGCGCTTGTGGCTGCACAGGAGGATTGCCGAGAATTATATCGCGTGGAAGGAATACGACTGGCAATACCTGTGCTTGTTCCAGGAATATGTACAATTAAACGAAGAACAATTATTCAGTTTCGAATCGTATCGCAGCATGACTACGGACAAAGACCGTCGCGAATGGCTGGTCAATTATTTACTTTTGACTGAGCGATTGAAACCAGCGCATTTTCTGTCTCCGAAATACAGCCTTCTTGATTTTTTAATTCATGGTGTTCTACCTGAACATTCTTAATGCTTTTGTTATGCTATCTCCCTACCAGACAAAACTCCAGCAGATCCGAAACAAACAGATGCCGACCAGTATGGCATCAAGTAAATTATTGCGGAGCAAGATCAGTGAAATAAAAGATGTGCAAGTTCTTTCGTACCAGCTGTTGTTGAAACAGGCGCAGCTTGTTTTTAATGCTTGGATCCGGAAAAGGGATCAGGAGAAAGGATGTGTTTCGTGTAAGTCTAAGAAGGTTCGGCATGCTTCGCATTATTATTCAGCGGGTTCTTTTTTAGGGCTTCGATTTTGTGAAGAGAATACACATGGGAGCTGTGAGCAGTGTAATACTTTTTTGTATGGGAATTTGGAAGCGTATCGAAAAGAATTATTGATACGAATTGGTGCAAAATCGTTGCGCGAATTAGATCGATTGGCAGGGTTGAATAAGAGGAAGAAATATTCCCGTGCTGAGTTGCTTGAGATTATAGCTAAATATCGGATCTAAATTTAATGGTTTTGGTTCCGGCTTTTGGGCCGTGATGGTGCTTTGTTTGCGTCGCACTCTTGTACTTTCTTTCTTTGATCTGATCGATCGAATGCCCTCGATTTTACTGACGAAGATTTCTTATCAACCCCTCCATTGGTATTGAGAGGGGATTGATAAGAAATCTCCTGTTTCATTTTAAAAAATTAAAACCATTTTATGGAAACAGAAATGAATGCTTCATGGAACATGGTAAGCGAAATCGAACTGGTGTACAGGTCAAAAGTAAAACCGTCAAAACGACCATTGATAGACACCGCAGCTTCGGCTTATAAATTTCTATTATCACACTGGGATGAAAACAATATTGAATTGGCTGAGCAATCAGTAGCGTTGCTTTTGAACAGGGCAAACCGCGTGATGGGAATGTACCGGATGTCCACTGGCGGAATTACTGGAACTGTGGTAGATCCAAGATTGCTATTCACCGCCGCTTTAAAATTAAATGCGAACGCCATTATCCTTTCTCACAATCATCCAAGTGGAAACCTTACGCCAAGTCAACAGGATAAAGCAATGACTGATAAAATTGCTATGGGTGGAAAAATCCTAGATATAAAACTGGTGGATCATTTAATCATTACTACGGAAGGTTATTACTCATTCGGCGATGAGGGTTTAATCGGATAATCGACAGCCAATCTTAAATAAATAACCCTTTTAAATCCCATTATAAAATGTCACTCGGCCTTCATTCATTTTATGTCTTCCCACGAACGCATAATCTCGTTGACAATCATGCTGATTATTTCATTGGCAGTTTCATTGGAGATCATTTCAATGATGAAGTATTCGCTGAAAAATTGCGCAGGATCGAACAGAAAATTCAAAGCAAGTTCGGTTGGAGATGTACCTACTTCTGGTCACCTGGAATAGCTAAGCCTTATAAACCACTAACAGAGGATCAAAAATACAAACGTGCTATTACAAAGGCCACAAACATCCATAAGAAAAAGTCCCTTCAGATTATTCAGGACAACACCCTTTTTACAAATGATTTTCTGTATGAAGAAATCAATCGACATCATGAGCGCGTGGAAGTTTTGAAGAAAAGATACAATCAGGCTAAGGCAGATTTCTGACGAAGACTTTCTTATCAACCCCTCCATTGGAATTGAGAGGGGATTGATAAGAAATCCTCCTTTCAATATTTAATCATTTAAAAATATTTTATGCAACAGTTTACAGGAAGAATCACAGCAGATGCGAAGATCAGTACGGTAAAAGGTGACAAGCAGCTGGTTAGTTTTTCAGTTGCCGACAACGACCGTTACAGGGACAAAACAAGTGGCGAAACCAAAGAGTTCGTTACGTTTTTCAACGTTGCCTGGTGGAAAGGAACCGGTATCGCAAAAATACTTCGCAAGGGCGCTATCGTGACTATCACCGGGCGGCTTGCGGTAAGTGCGTACACAGACAAAACTGGCAAAGCACAGGCAAGCCTTAACTGCCATGCCAATGATATCAAACTGGTTCAGGGAAAGAAAGCTGAAGCAATAGCGACTCAGCAGGCGCATGAGCTTACAGAACCCCTTGACAATCTTCCCTTCTAGTCGCTAAATCATTTATTAAAAACTATTAAATCTTTTTTTATGCCACACAATGTAAATTTCAATGAAGAAGCAAACGAATACAGTTTCTTTTCAGTTAACGAGAAAGTATGGTGGAAATTGGGAAAGGTTATTTCGGAATATCCAACCAGCAAACAGGCTTTGACGGAAGCGCATCTCGATTATACGGTTGAGAAACGGCCCATATTCACTTTTGACAAAGATAATTTTGACCAGGTTTACGGAACTGGTTCCAACATCGCTAATATCAAAGTACCTGATTTCTTTGCAACCGTTCGGACTGACAACGAAGCTGCATTAGGTGTTGTTGGAAAAGACTACGAAGTGGTACAGAATGTTGATGCCTTTTCTTTCTTTGATGCAATTGTAGGAGGCGGTGATGGGATCATGTATGAAACCGCTGGAGCACTTAATAAAGGTGAACGGATATTTATTACCGCGAAGTTGCCGGGATATATCCGTGTTGGTCGCGAGGATCTGACAGAAAAATACCTTTTCTTAACTACTTCTCACGATGGTTATGGAAGTATTACAGCCGCCTTTACTCCTATCCGTATTGTATGTAATAATACCTTGAACGCAGCCCTCCGCAACCACAGCAATTCAATCAAGATCCGTCACACTGCCAATGCCAAAGAACGCTTGTCGCAGGCACACAAACTGATGGGCTTAAGTGATAACCTTGCCAGCGAAATGGAAAACATTTTCAATCATTGGACCAAGGTTCGGATCACTGATAAGGAAGTGCGCAAACTGATCCAGGCAGCATTGATCCCTAACAAAGAAATACTGGACAGGTTGCAGGCAGGAAAACTGGATGAGGTGTCAACTTATTACCAGAACATGTGCGATACAGCTTATGAGTATGCAATGACCAATCCAACGCAACAGCAGGAAACCACCGCTGGAACATTATACGGTGCGTACAATGGCGTAACGGGATACTTCCAGAATGCCCGTAAATACAAGGATGATACTGCAAAACTTAAATCCCAGCTATATGGAGGTTTAGCACAGCAAAGAAGCCAGGCAGCTTTTGATCTGTGTACTGATTTCGCAGCCAACCAAATTCAATTCAACTAATCGATCACAGAGCCGGGAACTTACAATTTCCGGCTTAAAACTTATATGTATGTATATCACAGATATAAATAATCAACCGATTAAAGTGACTGACCTGGATGCAGCACTGACACAGGCCAAAACCTTTACTGAATACTTCCATGAAGACAAAGCGTTCGCAGATATGGATAAAAGGCAAAAGGACTACTGGCTGGATATACTGGATAAGCTTACGCAATTGAAGGATCAGCAATCACTTAAATCATAATCTTAAAAACATATTATATGCCAAACTGGTGCAACAATATCGTAGTCTTTACGTGCAGTAAAGTGAAGGAAAGGAAACTCAAAAAACTCTTTACGGATCTGGCTAAAAAAGAGAAAAAAGAAGACAAAGGGCAGTTACCAGAATTCTTTAATTCTGAAGATGGATTTCTATTCTCCATTCGTTGGGAAGATGGGGTACTATATTATGATACAAGATGGTCTCCAAACATCGATGTAATGGTTGCTATTGCAGAGCATTTTGTAGTTGACTTTACCTACGAATATTCGGAACTTATGATGCAGGTATATGGAGAATTCACATTCATAAAGGGAGTGTTGAAAGATTACTCTCTGGATACTGAAGATTTCGATCAGTTCGATGTCAATCCCGATGATGAAGATACCTACATCTTTGAAGATAAAGTTTACGAAAGCGATTTTGAAATACTTGACATTCTTCTCGCTCGCAAAAAGACTGATTAATGTACATTGATTCTTTTCAAAACAAATTAAAACCAACTTATATGAACATGCTATTTACTCTAACTTATGCAGACATGATGGAAGATACTGATGGTGTATTTTACGTTATTGAAACCGTTCCAGAACCGTCATTTGTAACAGATTTTGAAGGCAATATTAAATGCTCGAGAAGTACAAAGATGCGCTATCAGAAGCGTCCGAATGCCAGGATGGGCATGTAATCATTTTCCAATGATTAAGTAAGACAAATTGGAATTTTTCAAGGCCGCATTTGCGGCCTTTTTTATTAAACTTCGCACCTACCCTCATGCCTTAAATTCAGGCAAGTAAATCGCAAGAATATTATAGGTTCTACTTTTACATAGTAATTCCGATGGAGCCTTAAAAAAGGTCGCCTGGTGCTTCTGCGTGGTAGCTGTCTTATCGCCAGCTGCAAGATGTACAAACGTAATACGTTTGGGATCATTTGGCCACTCACTCGGGACTCGTTCGTGGTGATGAAGAAAAATCAAAGTCGATTTGAAAGAATCCTGTTTGATTACAAAAGAAAAGTGATGGAAAAGGGAAAGCGAAACGTGCGCAACAAAATTATTACGCTCAGGATGAATGAGCAGGAGTTTCTTAGTTTGGTCAACTTCCGCCAGAAGACCACCGAGAAAACCAACAGCAATTATTTACGCAAACTTGCCCTTCACAAACCAATTACTTTTAAGACCCGTAACGTTTCACTTGATGAACTCTCCGCCGAGATCATTAGGATGCGCAAAGAGATCAATTACATCGGTCACAACTTTAACCAAGCTGTTCACAAACTGCACACGTTGGACAAGATCCCGGAATTCCGCCACTGGGTTCAGCACTATGACGTTACGCGTATGCAGTTGAAGATGGTCGCAGAACAAACATTTACTGAACTGATCAGGAGGACACAAACATGGTTGCCAGAATAACCACGCCAGCAAGTTTAAATGAAACGTTGAACTACAACGAGCACAAAGTTCGTAAGGGTGTGGGTGTGTGCATTGCGGAGAACAATTTCTTGTTACCGCTCAATGCAATGAATTTTTATCACAAGCTGGAATGGTTTGAATCACGCAATGATCTGAACACCCGTGCGACAACTAAGACGTTACATGTGTCATTGAACTTTGCTGTTGCAGAAAACTTTAGTCCTGAGAAGCTTACCGCCATTAGCAGGGATTATATGGAACGTCTTGGATTTGCTGAACAGCCATACCTGGTTTATCAGCACAAAGATGCCGGACATCCGCACGTGCATATTGTGGCTACAACGATACGCGAGGATGGATCTCGTATTAACACGCATAACATCGGTAAGAACCAGTCTGAGGTTGCACGCAAACTGGTGGAAGAAAAGTATGGGTTGGTGAAAGCAGGAAAAATGAAAACTGAATCTGAGATCCCTGTGATCAGTTCCATTGAAAAACTGGAGTATGGCAAAGCAGAACTTAAACGAAGCATTGCCAATGTGCTGAAACAAACGATCAATTTGTATAACTACAATTCGCTTACCCAGTTCAACGCGGTATTACGTCAGTATAACGTCATGGCTGATCGAGGTAAGGAAGGAAGTTTTACGCAACGTAAGAATGGGTTACTGTATCGCATGTTGGACAAGGACGGTGTTGCCATTGGTGTGCCGATCAAAGCAAGCACAATTGCAGGTAAGCCTACCCTAGCCTATCTGGAAGAAAGATTCCTGGCTAATGAGAAGAACCGGCCTCAATTAAAGTTGAGTATGAAAGCTACACTTGATGAAACACTTTCTGGAAAGCCCGCCACTTTGCAGAAGTTAATCGAAGATTTGCAAACAAAATCCATCCAGACGGTTCTCCGCCAGAACGCTGAAGGAAGGATTTACGGGATCACGTTTATTGATCACAAAAACCGGAGTGTATTTAATGGATCAGAGATTGGCAAAGAATACAGTATTGCAGGGCTTACTAAGTTTTTGAAGGAAAACAGTGCGCAAGTATTGGGACACGAACAGCTGCATCATGATCACAAACAATCGCAGGGTAATTCGATTTTGGGTGAGGCAATTGATGATCTCTTCCACGCCGAAAGATCATCTTCCTTCCTGCCACACCAGTTGAAAAAGAAACGGAAGAAAAAACGCGGGATCTGAATTTAAAAATTAAACGATGTCTTCGACCGGAGAAAATGAACAGGATTTACGCAAGATTATGGATCTGACGAGGTTCCTGTCGGTTGTGCTGTTATTGCTTCATTTTTATTACAGTTGTTACGGTGCGTTTGTTGGTTGGGGATTGAGAGCTGAGATTTCGGATAGGGTGATGCGTTCGCTTTCTTCAATGTTTCGTAATCCGGTTTCGGTTAAGATTATGGCGCTTGGGATGCTGCTTATTTCGTTGTTGGGTACAAGGGGGAAGAAAGATGAGAAGCATTCGGTGAGCCAGGTTGTGATCATCGCCGCGTTAGGGTTGATTGTGTTTTATGCGAGTACATGGATTCTTTCATGGAGTGGAAGTGTAAACAGTATTGCTGTTGGTTACATGGTTTCGTGTTCGGTTGGATTTGGGTTGGTCATTGTAGGTGCTGCGCGGGCTAGCCGGTTGATCTTTGATTCATTGAACCAGGATGTGTTTAACGAGATCAATGAAACTTTTCCGCAGGAAGAAATCGTTCACTTCAATGAATACTCGATCAACTTTAATGCTCGGTATAAACTGAAGGATAAGGTTCGCAGTTCGACAATCAGTTTTCCTAACCCGTTTCGTGGGTTGCTTGTCACAGGTTCGCCTGGCGCTGGTAAATCATGGTTTGTGATTCTTCCTTTGATCCGTCAACTAATCGGTAAAGGATACAGTATGTTCATTTATGATTTTAAATATGATGATCTGTCGAAAGCGGCTTACAACTGGCTGCAGCAAAACGATAGCGCGTATAAGAATCCGCCGACCTTTTACGCGATCAATTTTGATAACCTGTCAACTTCGCACCGGTGCAATCCGCTTGATCCGGATTCCATGTTTGACATTACAGATGCTACGGAGTCAGCACGTACCATCTTGTTGGGATTGAACCGTGAGTGGATCAAAAAGCAGGGTGATTTCTTTGTGGAGTCACCGATCAACTTTATTACTGCTATCATTTGGTTTTTACGGAAGTATGAGGACGGCGTTTACTGCACGCTACCGCATGTGATTGAACTTATGCAGGTTGAATATGATACGCTATTTCCAGTTTTAAATTCCGAGCCGGAGATTGAGGTGTTCGTGAACCCATTTATCACAGCGTTTAAAAATGATGCGATGGAACAACTGGAGGGACAGGTGGCCAGTGCGAAGATCGGGATGGCAAGGCTTGCATCACCGGGCCTCTATTGGGTGTTATCGGGAAATGATTTTACGCTGGATATCAATGATCCTTACCAGCCGAAAATTGTGTGCGTTGGGAACAACCCGGAGAAGCGTTCAATTTATGGTGCTGTATTGTCGCTATACATTTCACGATTGATCAAGATTGTGAACAAGAAAGGGAAACTGAAAAGTGCTTTGATCTTTGACGAGTTTCCAACGATCTTTTTCAACGACATCGATGGCCTCATCGCTACTGCCCGTAGTAACAAGGTCGCCACGATCCTTGCCGCACAGGATTTTTCGCAGTTGAAAAAGGATTATGGAAAAGACCAGGCAGATGTGATCACCAATATCTGTGGCAACATTATCAGTGGACAGGTAATGGGAGACACCGCTCGGATTTTATCGGAACGTTTCGGTAAGATCATCCAGCAGCGAGACAGCATGAGCATTAACCGTAACGATACCAGCATCAGTAAATCATGGCAGATGGATAGTGCTATTCCTGCTTCCAAAATCGCAGCGCTTTCGTCCGGAGAGTTTGTTGGCATGGTAGCGGATAATCCTGATGATAAGATTAAGCTGAAGATGTTCAACGCGGAGATCGTGCAGGATACGGTTGCAATCAACAAGGAGATGCAAACGTTTAAAGAGATTCCTGTGGTTTACAATGTCGAGCCGCAGGAAATACAGGATAACTTTTTTCAGATTAAGTATGATGTGCAACAGATCGTTGCGAAAGTTGTTGCGAGATTAAAGCAGGAAAGAGATGCTCGGGAACAATACCAAGCATAGAAGGTTCTCAGGAGATACATTTCCCTTGTCAATCGCCCTTCGGTTTGTACGGGGCGTTGCCAAGGGAAATACAAGGTGGCAGACACATTTGCGGTTGGTCACTCAGGCTGTTTACGGTCACATCTTGGCGCGGGCGGATCAGCCCGCTGATTGATTTTGTGGGATTGATCACTTTATTGAAGAGGAAAATTGTGTGTATGAAAAGAGAACCAAAGGACGAAAGTTCGTTGGAGGAATTGCGACTGCAATCCATTGCAGCTATTGACGATTTTGAACAAAAGAAAGAAGAAGAATTCGTAAATTTACTGGTTAAACTCGTCATGAATATAACCTTCAACGATTATGAAAAAAGCGATCAGGTATCTCCGTTTTAGCAAGGATGGCCAAAGCAACAGTTCCATAGAAAGACAGGAACTCGTCACTTCGCAATGGATCGAAAGCAACCAGGTTGAACTGGTTGATAGTTTTATTGACCGGGGTCACAGTGCGAGATCCTTTGACCGACCGGATTTTGTCAAACTGCAGGAGTTTATCCGCGTGTATTCCAGCACTGTGGATTACCTGGTTGTTGATACAATGGATCGGTTCAGCCGGGACGCTGGTGAAGCGTTGGTTATGGTAAAGAAGCTGCAAGTGAAATACTGTATCCAGATCATCGGCGTCAGTGAGGGTATTACTTTTGACTATAATACGCCTGGCAGTCTTTTAAGAACCGGACTCCAGTTCCTTTTAGCAGAAGAAGACAACATCAATCGTGCGAATAAGATCAACGGTGGTATTTATGCAGCTAAGGCAAGAGAAGGTCGTTACATCCACAATTTCGCCCCGTATGGTTACCACAAGGTTGGTGAAGGGAAAAGTCGCCATCTGGAAATCGATGAAGCAAAAGCCATAACGATCAGGTTCGTATTCGAAGCATATATGCGCAATATGCCTTATTATCTGATCAAGCAGGAAGCGGCAAAAATGGGAATGACGATGACCGGTAATTCTGCAATGCAAAAAATCCTGGACAATCCTATTTACACCGGCAAGCAGATCGTAAAACCATACAAAGATTTACCGGGTGGCCTCTACCCTGCTCAACATGAACCTATCATAGATGCATTCACATGGGAAGCAGTGCAACTAAAACGCAAAGGGCCACCGAAAGAAATCATTTCATTAGCCTCAGAAATGCCTCTTAGAGGCGTTTTAAAATGTCATTGCGGCTTGATACTGACCGGTGCACCTTCAAGGGGCAAGACGGGCAATTACTGGTATTATTACAAATGCAAGCACAAGGGTCACAATAATATCAGCGTTGTAAAAGCACAGAAGCAATTGGAGGAAATTCTTGAACTCCTCAGCTTACCCGAAGACAAAGTGAAATTGATTCGTCAGAATTCTGAACAAGAGTTTGAACAACAACTGAAAAACAGAAAGTTATTGGTTGCAGACCTGGAAAAAGAACTAGACGCAGATCAGAAAAAACTGACGACCGTAGAAGATAAATATTTCGGAGGCAAGGTAAACGAGGACACCTATCAAAGATGGGCGAAAGAGCTATCAACGAGGATCAGCCAGACTAAAGCAAAAATTCAGAGGATGGGACAAGATCATAGGGCATTGCATGAAAGGATGTATTCCGTTTTAGATCGTCTTACTGACCTGAAATTCGTCTACAAATCTATCAGTGTTAGTGATGGTCAAGAGCTCTTGAGAGTGGGGTTCGATAGAAATTTATACTATCAAGGGGGTATCTATCGAACCCCAACATTAATAAAAACGTTAGCACATAATGAATTGAAATTGAGGGAGAAAGGGCTATTATTAATAGATAAAAAAGGGGACTCTTTTTCAAGAATCCCCTTGGGTGGAGCCGAGGGGAGTCGAACCCCTGTCCAAACATCGCTACCATTGACTTTCTACATGCTTATTTCATGATTATTTGTCGGCATTCCGCAGGACATGAACAGACCAACGGAACGCTTAGCTGGATGGTCTTAAGTAACAGTCACAGCCTTCTGTTACAGCGTCTCCTTTTGATTTGAGTCGGCGGCGGCACCTGGAAAGAAGCGAACCTGTGCGGCGGCCCAAATGGTTACTTAATCACTGATTAAGCAGCCATGGCATACTGTGTATTGCCATTTGAAGTTTGCGTATTCAGATTAAAGTGCTAATTACGCAACGCACTGCATGCTTACACCAACCGCAACCTATGCTGTCAAAACCAATACGGCCCCGGTAGTAGTAATTAAGAATTAAAAATTAGTAATTAGTAATGGGGCCGTTTTAAGTGCCGCATTCAGCACAAATAGCCAACCCAATTGCTAATTACTAATTTTTAATTACTAATTATTTAAAGAGTCTCCAAAAATCAAGCCCCAAAGCGTATGCCATTAATCCGAGCAACAGTACCATGCCTGCCATTTGGGCGTACTCCATGAACTTATCGCCGGGTTTGCGGCCCGTGATCATTTCAAAGAGGGTAAATAAGGCATGACCGCCATCCAGTGCCGGAATAGGTAATATGTTCATGAAAGCAAGAATGATCGAGAAGATGCCGGTTAATGTCCAGAACTTCTCCCAATCCCATACACCCGGGAAAGTATTGCCAATACTGATCACACTTCCCAGTGAATCACTGGCTGCTACTTTGCCGGTGAACAATTGTTTTAATCCAGTAACATACCTGTTCAATGTCTCCCAACAGCGATTAAAACCGATAGGAACTGATTCGATCAAGGTGTAATCTTTGGTAACCGTTCCCAGGATCTCGCCAGGCATTTTGAATGAAAAGCTGATGGCCTTGCTGTTAATGAGCCATCCTACATTTACCGTATCCACACCCCGCAACACTTTTACCTGCACGGTAGAATCCATGAATTGTTTCTTGAGTTTGGCAAACTCGTTATGGTATTCAAAATAATGCCCGTTCACCGCAATCAGCCTGTCTCCTTTCTGCAAATGACCACTTGTAAATTTAGCCGCCTTGGTAACAGAATCTACAATCGCGGGCGTTCTGGGATATACCAGTCCGCTGAATTTTTTATTGCGTACAATCTGCTTGATAAACCCATCCGGTACCGGAACAGTAACCGTTTGCCCATCGCGCAGCACCTGTAATTGCCTGGCTTCTTTTAATACGATCTCCGATTCCAGTGTTCCGAAATTTTCAACCGGTTTGCCATCGATCGCTACAATATTGTCGCCGTCTTTAATTCCAATGCTTTTGGCAAGCGAATCGGTATACACACCATATTTCAGGTTCTTTACCGGCAGGTTTTCTTCTCCCCAAACCCAGGTTATACCAATGAAGATGATGATGGCAAGAATAATGTTCACGATCACACCACCAATCATAATGATCAGCCGCTGCCAGGCTGGTTTGGCACGGAACTCATACTCTTGTGGCGGCAGTTTCATCTGCTCTTTGTCCATGCTCTCATCAATCATACCCGAGATCTTTACAAAGCCGCCAAAAGGTACCCATCCGATACCATACTCGGTATCGCCTATTTTCTTCTTCCACAAACTGAACCATGGATTGAAGAAAAGATAGAATTTTTCTACCCGGCATTTGAATAAACGGGCGGGAATGAAATGCCCCAGCTCATGCAATACCACCAATATGGAGAACGACAAAATGAATTGTCCTGTTTTAACACCTACACTAACCCAGTCGATTGCTAATAAACTCATACGTTCAGACCCAGCAGGGATTTATTGTTTTCTGTGATTAATCAAATTACATGTGAATCAGCGAAGCCGCGAAGTTACGTGCCTCACCATCGGTTTCAAAATACTCTTCCAGTGTGGGGTTTTGGATAAAGGGGATCTTGGCCATACTCTGCTCCACCACTTCTGTCATATCCAGGAAGCCGATACGGTTCCTGAGAAAAGCATATACGGCTATTTCATTGGCGGCATTCAATATACAGGGCATATTGCCTCCCTGTTTCATCGCTTCCATGGCCAGGGCCAGGTTACGGAAGGTTTTGGTATCGGGTTCCTCAAACGTTAAGGTGCCTGGCTTCTTAAAATCGTAACGCGGAAAATCATTGGCTATCCGGTTGGGAAACGCCATGGCATACTGAATCGGTAGTTTCATATCAGGTAGCCCCATCTGCGCTTTAATACTGCCATCCTCAAACTGTACCATGCTGTGTATGATGCTTTGCGGATGCACCACTACCTGTACCTGGTCGTACGTAAGGTTAAAAAGCCATTTGGCTTCAATCATTTCGAGTCCCTTGTTCATTAAGGTGGCAGAATCGATGGTGATCTTGGCACCCATGCTCCAGTTAGGATGCTGCAGGGCATGGTCTTTTTTTACGTTTACCAGGAAGTTGGGTTTCTTTCCCAGGAAAGGGCCACCACTGGCTGTCAGTATAATTTTTTCGATCTTATTCCTACCCTCACCTACCAGGCATTGGAAGATGGCGGAATGTTCGCTGTCAACCGGAATAATGGGGATCCGTTTCTCGGCCGAAGTGCGCATAATGATATCACCCGCTACTACCAGGGTTTCTTTATTGGCCAGGGCGATGGGTTTGCTTATCTCAATGGCGCGCAAAGTGGGCTTCAATCCGGCATACCCTACAATGGCAGCCAGCATCATATCATAACAATCCAATGCGGCTACTTCTTCCAGCGCTTTTTCTCCGGCAAATACTTTGGTATTTGTGTGTGCAAGCGCTTCTTTAACAGTGAGGTATTTTTTCTCGTCACCGATCACCACCATATTGGGGTTGAACTGTAGGGCCTGCTTGATCAGTAACGCATCATTGGTTTGCGCGGTAAGAATTTCGGCAGAAAAAAGATCCGGGTTGGCGGCAATTACATCCAAAGCCTGCGTACCGATGGAACCTGTTGATCCGAATATGGCTATGCGTTTCTGACTCATTTAATGGGTTTAAAATACTTTCTGCTAAACATACAAATTAAGCTATTGTAGGGAAGACTGGTTTTGGAATTTGAGGATTGAAAAAACAATTTCAAAATTTCCCAATCGTACAATTTCCCATTTATTGCACAAACGCCTTCAATCCCTCCGCAATAACCCTGTCATTGCTCAAACGGGGTACTTTGTTTTGACCGCCCAGTTTGCCGATGGATTTCATGTAATCAATAAATCCATTCTTACGGACAGTTCTTACCTGTAAAGGCATCAAAATATTGCCGCTGACCAGATCATCATAATATACGTTCTTCTCCCGCAGGTTATGGTCCAGTTTCCGGATGAACTGCTGCAGGTTGCCCGGCTCCTTTTCAAATTCGATGAACCATTCATGGTAGCTCTTTCCCTTATCCTGCTGTATCAGCGGTGCTACAGTAAATTCGGTAATTTTGATGCTTTCCTCTTCAGCCGCTTTTAACAGCGCCTGCTCTACTTCTTCGCCGATAACATGCTCCCCGAAGGCCGAAATAAAATGTTTGATGCGGCCGGTTACGACCAGGCGATAAGGTTCGGTACTGACAAACTTTACCGTATCTCCCAAATTATAGCCCCATAACCCGGCGTTGCTGTTAATCAGCATCGCATAGTTTTCGCCGGGCTTCACATCTTTCAGGCTTAAACGGGTCGGGTTTTCGTTAAAGATCTCTCCTGCCGGAACAAACTCGTAATAAATACCGCTGTTCGTGTTCAATAACAATCCTTCCGCCTCCTGCGAATCCTGGAAAGCGAAAAAGCCTTCACTGGCCGGGAAGAGTTCTATAGAATCAATTTTCTTGCCAATGCTTTCAAACAGCCTGGCTTTATATGGTTCAAAGTTCACCCCGCCCTGCACCATCAGGCTGAAATGCGGAAACAGTTCGCTGATCTTTTTACCGCTTTTCTCATTCAGGCGGTCAAAATACATCTGCATCCATGGAGGTATCCCGCTGATCAGGGTCATATCCTTATTGATGGTCTCTTCTACGATCTGATCCAGCTTGGTTTCCCAGTCTTCAATACAATTGGTCTCGTATTTAGGCAACTGGTTCGACCGCAGGTAGCTGGGTACATGGTGGTTAACAATACCGCTCAGACGGCCGGTTGGGATATCGCCCACCCTTTCCAGTTCAGGAGAGCCGCTTAAAAAGATCATTTTACCTTTGGCAAAAGCAGTATTACCCGTTTCTGCCATATAGCAAAGCAGGGCATTACGGGCTGTATTGATATGATTATCAATGGAATCCTTGGTAATGGGAATGTATTTCACCCCACTGGTGGTTCCGCTGGTTTTGGCAAAATAGATGGGCTTACCCTTCCATAACACGTTTTGCTTGCCTTCTTTGATCTGCTGTATATAAGGTTTAAACTGCTCATAATCCCGGATGGGTACCGCCTGGATAAAAGAAGCATGATCGGTTACCGCTTCCAGCCTGTGATCTTTTCCAAAAAGGGTTGATTTTCCGCTCTTTAGAAGATTTTTGAAGATGGCTTCCTGGTCGTCCAGGGCAGTTTGCATCCCTTTACGGGTCTTATTATATATATAGTTGGCAAAAGGGCGTGCCAACAGGGATTTTAAATTCATAGTGGTCAGGATCAGTAAAGGTGGGCAAAAATAGAGAGAAGTTCGGGCTTTGGAAGCGGTAGTTTGTTGTTTTCGTCACAAATTTGTGCGCTGCTTATGCGCCATCGTCCATGGACAATGGACAAAATACCGTTTTCCACCAGTGGGGACAAGATTTATTTCAAAAATGTTTGCATATTTTCAGTATGAAACCTTACCTTTGCCGTCCTAATTTTGGTAGCTATGTTAGCAGTTGTAAAAATCGCAGGT
>JAZJYJ010000035.1:0-23913 GCA_040390405.1 Bacteroidota bacterium | reverse complement strand
TGCGTCTACCAATTTCGCCACCTCCGCATCTTTGGGAAGGCAAATGTAAAGGAAACAGGTAAATTAAGCCGCAGATTCGCAGATTTTATCTGAGATAATCTGTGGCTTAAAATAATTACATCCTTTCAGGAACTTTGATTCCCAATACGGTCATCCCGGTTTTTATCGTGTTGGCCGTAAGTTGGGATAACTGTAAGCGCAATATTTTCTTTTCTTCACTTTCCGCATTGGCAATGGAATGTTCCGTATAAAAGGAATTGAATGTTTTGGCAAGATTAAACACATAAATAGCCACTTTAGATGGGTCGTGTTCATTGGCCGCATCCTGCAATACGGATGGGAACATTTCCAGGTGAATGGAAAGCTCTTTTTCCAGGGGGAGTAAGGAAGTCTGGAGACTGGAGACTGAAGACTGGAGACTGCTACCAGATTTTCTCAGAATACTTTTGATCCTCGCATGGGTATATTGTATGAATGGCCCGGTGAAACCATGAAAATCGATACTTTCTTCCGGGTTAAATACCATTTTCTTTTTTGGATCAACACGCAATAAGAAAAATTTCAAAGCACCCAATCCAATGGTATCATACAGTTCGCTCAGTTCTTCGCTGGTAAAATCTTTTACTTTCCCCAGCTCCTCTGTTTTCTGGCGGGCGATGTTTACCATTTCTTCCACCAGGTCGTCTGCATCTACCACGGTTCCTTCGCGGCTTTTCATTTTGCCGGTAGGTAATTCTACCATGCCATAGCTCAAATGGTAAATACCATCGGCCGAAGGCAGCCCCAGTTTCTGACAGATCAGTTTCAATACCTTGAAATGATAATTCTGTTCATCACCCACTACATAAATGCTTTGGCCCGCATTGAATTCTTTTTGTTTTTGTTCGGCCAGGCCAATGTCCTGTGTAATGTATACTGAAGTGCCGTCTTTTCTTCTTACCAGCTTTTCATCCAGCCCATCTGCCGTAAGATCGATCCATACACTGCCATCTTCTTTCTGGTAAAAAACACCTTTTGCCAGGCCGGTTTCTACCAGGTCTTTCCCTAATAAATAGGTATTGCTTTCATAATAGGTCTTATCAAAATCACTGCCGATCCGCTGGTAAGTGGTGTCGAAGCCTGCATATACCCAACTGTTCATAGTGCGCCATAATTCCATTACTTCGGGTTTGCCGGCTTCCCAATCCAGTAACATTTGCTGGGTGGCCAGCATAATGGGTGCTGTCTTTTCTGCTTCTTCTTCCAGTTTACCCTTTGCCTTCAGTTCTTCTACCTGGCGTTTGTATTCGTCGTTGAATTTTACATAATAATCGCCCACAAAATGATCACCCTTGGTATGGGTGATTTCCGGTGTTGCTCCATTGCCAAACAGTTGCCATGCGATCATACTTTTACAAATATGAATACCGCGATCGTTCACAATGCAGGTTTTAATAACCTCATTGCCATTCGCTTTTAAAATTTCGGCAATACTTCTTCCTAAAAAATTATTTCGGAGATGGCCCAGGTGCAGGGGTTTATTGGTGTTGGGAGAGGAGTACTCTACCATTACTTTCTGTCCATTCAATTTCGCATGACCAAAATCCTTGTTGCCCGATTGTTCATTCACAAACTGCAACCAGTATTGATCAGCAACGGTCAGGTTCAAAAATCCTTTGATCACGTTGAACGCGGTAAACAGGTTGGGGTTTTGAGCGAGGATCTGTTGTCCAAGTTCCTGTCCCAAACTGTCAGGAGATTTTTTCAATTGTTTGATAAAGGCAAATAATACCACGGTATAATCACCTTCAAATTCAGGTTTGGTCGCGTTTACCAATACATCGCCGGGTACCAGCGAAATACCGTATAACCCATTGATAGCGGCGGCTGTAACTTCTTTTATCTTTAAAACAACACTCATTTCTTAACAATTTCGGCTGGCAAAAGTAACCAATTAAGCCCTACCTTCGGCCCACTTATGCGAAAGCTGCATGATTATATACGTGGCCTGATCCTGGGCGTGGTGGATTGGTTCTACCCGCTCTTTAAAAAGTTCATGCCCTTACAAACCTTTCGTTATGCCGCCTGCGGCGGCTTTAATACTACCCTGGATATCAGTTTATTCTTTGTTTCCTATAATTTTATATTAAAGAAAGAGCCCATACATTTTTCTTTTTTAACCATCGGTCCGCATATTGCAGCTTTCCTGATCGGGTTCTGTGTTACTTTCCCGATTGGGTTTTACCTGAGCCGTTACGTTGTGTTCCAGGAAACATCTGTGGCCAAGCGCGAGCAGTTGGGGAAATATTTTATGGTGGTGCTGGGGTGTTTGTTTCTTAACTATGGATTTCTGAAATTATTTGTGGATGTTTTCAAATGGTATCCTACACCTTCTAAATTGCTCACCACTGTTTTTGTTGTAGGGTTCAGTTACCTCACACAGAAGAATTATACGTTCAAATCTGCAGAAGGATAATTATTCAGGACTGATATAAAAATTAAGTGTTGCCAATCCTGTTTTTTCTGCATGCACAATCTTGAAACTGTGTGATCCCTTACTTAATCTGATGCTGATGCGATGATGGGTGTTTTCATCCAGGTCTGTGTATTTGCTATCCCATGCATTGATCAGTTCTTTTTCATCCACAAACAGTTTTACATAATCGTCTGCTGTAATGCCGATCCGGTAAGTATTTTCGGGTAATTCCATCCTGGTAATGGCAACTGTTGCGAAAGAATCTGCTGGTAAGCCTTTGCCAATGGCTCCCCACCAGGTATAATCAATTTTATTCGTGATGGAAGTAAGCACAGGCTGTTGATCAAATACTTTGGTGAAAGTGTCATATTCTTTTCCCGGATCCGTTTCTCCATTCCATTGATACCAGCTTACATTCCATATCGGTTTTGGATCAAATTCTTTATATGCGAAGTGATAAGCTTTGCCACTATCCTGCCGTTTGCCGAACTGATCCGTGAAGGAAGCCCCTTTGTATATGAGCCGCAGGCTTCTTTCCGTGATATTGCTGTCTGCTTTTGCCGTAATGAAAGAAGGCAAATTTTCTTCTCCTTTTTCGATGATGGTAAAGCCATTCATTTTTTCCGCTTCCCAGTTCCCTTTCGGGCCCAGTATTTCAAAATGATACAATCCATTACTGTCAACATTCTTCAACCATACCAGCGGATAACGGAAATCATAAGGCCCCCATTCCGTGATCCGCATTTCCGCTTTGCCTTGCGGTAAAATGGTTGTGGGTCTTTCTTTGGCTTTGATGGTTTTCAATCTTTCATCTTTCTGGTACTCCATTTCCAGTATTTCGTCTTCGCGCGAGGTATCTATATTGCTAACCCTGTCGCCCAGTACCAGGCTTTCTTCTACCAGTAATCTTGAATTACCACTGAATACCACGGTATCGGTACCCATGATGTCGAATGCTTTTTTATTGGAAGTAAACCGGTTGGCCGCGATCCAGTAATTACGGCTTTCGGTATTTCTTTTTTTCGCGTAGATCCAATCGTCCGGTTGTTTTTCCCTCGACCATAGTTTGATACCGGTTTGGTCATTGTTGAATCCATTCAGCGCAATATTGATGTTCTGCCCATGTTCTATGGCAATACCGATGCGGTTGTTCTCAAAACTATTATCAGTAATATCCGTATCAAAACTGTACCCACCCCAGATGCCATGGTCACAATCTTTCACTATATTTTTCATCACCAGGTTCCGGCTGAAAGTTATTTCAATGCCATTGGTGGGTGCATAGGAAAAATCGTTCCCATAAATAAAGTTATCGTTACAGCCGCCCTCACCGGTATCCATGGTTGTTTGTCCGGCCCATAAAAAAAATCCGTCACCGCTATGTGTAGCGGTGTTTAGCGCAAAAATATTATTACTACTTTGTTCAAATACAAGTATCGCGGCACTATCCTGACCCCGGTTGTACTTTCCATTACTGAAACCACGCACATTGTAATCGAGCCGGTTATGGTAAATGCTGTTGTTACTGCTTCTGTACAAACCGATGCCAATGCCTGAATTAAAAGAGAAATCGTTATCGCTCACTTCCGCTTTTTCACAGCCGGTCAGCATTAATGCACATTGACCGCCGGTTACAGTGTTGTTTTTGATAACCGCATTCCTGCAGTTCTTAAGGTACATGGCTGCGCCATAGCGCATCCATTCATCATTTTCATTTTTATGATAACTCAGCCAGTCGCTGATGTCTTCCCGTTCGCGGTTGCTTTGCAGGTGCTGGCGCCAGTTATAACCCAGGTCGCAATTGGTAATGGTAAGATGGGTAATACCATCCGCCATGATCGCAATCTTGTAACCATGAATGGCGGCATTTTTAATGGTGATATTCTTTGATCCTTTTTTGATCAGCAGGGCCAGCCCGTAGAATTCATCCGGCCTGGTTTTGTCAACAGAACCCTGCAGAACAGACTGGTTGAAATCAACAGTAATGTCATTGCCTTCAATTACCAGTAAAGGTTGTTTGAGATCAGTGACTGCATTGAGGTAATAAGTATTGGTGGTGATGGTAATGGATGTTTTGATCACCATTCCCGCTTTCAGCTCAACAGAACCGGCAAATACCAGGGAAGAAAAAAATAGTATACAACAGGCAGTAAACAGACCTTTCATATCTTAAAGATAGGAAAAGCGGAAAGTTTCCATAAGTGGACCCGTAAAGATTTATTAAAACTGCAGACGCACACTTCCAAACACGCCAAAATCATTGGTGTTAGACTTGAAGAGCATGGGATTGAGTCCTGCCGGAATATTTCGCAATGGAGCGCTCCGCCAAACAAAATCTATACGCAATAATTTGAAAATATTTTCAAAGCCTGTACCGATCTCTGTATAAAAACCACCACGTAAAGAACGGAAACGGTATTCATAATAATAATCGCGGATATTGATGCTCCGGTGCGCATCAGACAGATTTCCCCAAACAGATTTGAAATTCCAGAACTGCCGCATATTGCTTTTGCGCATAAAAGGTAAGAGGTTGAGAAATTTTTTCTCCAGGTTATGTTCAATGTTAACCCCTGCGTATTTATCGCTGATATATTCAAACCGGTTCATCAGGTTGAAAGATTGCTTATTGTAATAATAGATTTCATTACCAGGGTGTATTTCCAGCAGCATAAAGGGAAGTGGGTCTTTCGCAAAAATATAACCGCCATATACCATGTAGTTCAGTTTGCCCCACCTGGGAATCCTTACCGCCTGGGAGATATTACCGCCCGTACGCAGGTATTGGTAATCGGATTTAAAAAGATTTTGAATACCCCATGCCGCTCTTGTTTCAAATATGGGAAGATTGCTTTTTAGCTTGATCTCTTTTCTGTGTCTTGCAAAAGTTCTTTCACCAGGGGCGTAGCGTAACCGAAGACCCAGTTCAGAACTGATAATGTGCTCCTGTGTGGACCGGCTAAGGAATGATCGTGTCGTGGGTAAAGGATTAAAGGTCTCATATTTTGTACGCGTAAAGAAAGGCTGAACAGAAAATTTATTTTTCCATTCTTTGGTTAGGGCAATCTTTGCTTCATCCACGCCAAGGAATTTTTGCGGGATCCCCTGCCTGCGGATTAACTGACTGAAAATATTATCGGTGGTAATATCCTCGTCGTTATAACGTGTACGGCCATTATCAAGATCGTGCGTATAAGAAGTGAAAAGAGTAATGCCTTTATCGCCCGGTACTTTGTAAGTAATGTCTGCGCGCCCTTTTAACCTGGCATCTTTAAAGCCATAAGCCAGGTATCCATGCAGGCGCAGGTTTTTGCTGAATTCTTCTGTTGTACCCAGGTCAAAGCGCATACGAACGCGTTCGAGCTGGTTACCACTGATCCATTTGTACCAGGGGCCGATCTCTATGTTGCCGAATTTTTTATGGCCGTCAAAAATAAAGGTGAGTGCCTTGGTGTATTTTATGAAAGCCGGTATCGTTTTGATGGTATCCATCATCTGATACACTTTCTTTTCATTGGTACTTAAATCTTCATGCCGCTGATCGTTCCAGAATTGTTTGTCTTTATCCCTTGCGTTCTCAGAAACAATAACTTCTTCTTTCTGTGCATTGGTTGCCAGCTTTTGATCAATCAACGGGTCATTCACTTTCACGTTTTTGTACGTACTCGTTCGCCGGGCGATAAATGACAGTTTTTCTTTTCCGAAAGGAGTGAAGTCGATCACGGTCTTGTCCTTGGCAAACATCCAGGTACTATCGGAACGTAGCCCGAATTCCTGTAAGATGCTTAAACGGTTCACATAATTGATGTTAGCCGTTGAAGAGATGTTCAGTTCAATCTTATAAATGCCCCAGTTGCCGCCATGTATCCAGCAATCGCCGCTGAACGTATTCTCACCATCTCTTTTCGGGGTGAATAATAAGTGCAGATAACGCTGGCCACCGATGTATTGTGTATCCGCTCCTTTGTAATTATAATATTTATCGCCTACATCGCTCAAAGGACTGATAAACTCTTTTCCCATGGCATTGGTGAAATTCTCGTACACATTCACTTTCTGGTTAATGCCGCCAATGAACTGCAGCATGCTTTCGTTTTTCAGTCCGTCCGTTTTCGCCGCTTTGATTTCTTCCCGGACGCGGTGAGGATCTACCGAGTAATAATAGTCAGACAAAGCTTCCGTCATATACACCGGCAGAAATGGTTTATGGTCCGATACGCTATCGATATTATCCAGCAGGAAGACAAATGGCTTTAATAATTTCTTATCTGTAAAATACCTGCGACTCACATTGCTGATATCGAGCTCCATCTTGTTGTATAGCTCGTATGAGTAGTTGCGGTATTTGTAAGGATTGTTCTTTGCTTTATTGGCAACAATGAATTTCCACCAGCGAAGACCTTTGTTGAATTTGGATTTTACTTCAACCGTATTGGCCAGTTTCAGATCGCGCATGATGAGTTCTATGTATGCGGTATCTTTTGTATTGGTTCGGATGCGTTTGTGCACATCGGCAAAACCAACATAGCTTGCCACAAGGGTATCTTCGGGGTGATGACTGAGTTTGAGGATGAAATTACCGGCGCTGTCGGTGATGGTGCCTATACCGGCACGTTTCCAGAAAACACTGGCAAAGGAGATAGGTTCTTTGGTAAAATCATTGATTACTTTGCCGCGCAGGTTTCCTCGTTGTGCCCAAACAGTGGAACACATAACTAACATACACAATAGCATCAACGCTCTACCGAATTGGGACTCAGTTCTGCTCACACAAAGATTTAACCGGGGGTTATAGAATGATTCCGGTTTTACAAAGGATTGGATGGATTGGATGGATTGGATCCGTAAAACACAACAATATATAATTAATTTATTAACTGCGTTATATGGACGGACTAAAGCTACAATTTATAATCTTTCAACAGAAAATTATCTGCCAATGGTGGTAATTAGTAGGTTAAAGGAACTGATAGAATGTGTATGGCACATTGCTTGTCTGACATTTTTGCATTTTTAACGGGATGGCATGGTGATTGACTACTTTCTGCAGATTATAAACCTGAAATTCATTAAATATGGGCAAAATAATAGGAATTGACCTCGGCACAACGAACAGTTGCGTAGCCGTTATGGAAGGTAACGAGCCAGTTGTGATCGCCAATGACGAAGGGCGCAGAACCACTCCTTCGGTAGTGGCATTTTTGAAAAATGGCGAGCGTAAAGTAGGTGATCCTGCCAAAAGACAGGCCATTACCAATCCGCAGAATACCATCAGCAGCGTGAAGCGTTTTATGGGCCGCCGTTACGACGAAGTGACCGAAGAAATCAGCCATTGGAGCTATAAAGTAGCCAAAGGTGACAATAATACGGTTCGTGTAGCCATCGAAGACCGTTTGTATACCCCACAGGAGATCTCAGCCATGATTCTTCAGAAAATGAAGAAAACAGCGGAAGACTATCTGGGACAGGAAGTAACCGAAGCGGTTATTACCGTTCCGGCATATTTTAACGATGCACAGCGCCAGGCCACCAAAGAGGCCGGAGAAATTGCCGGATTGACCGTTCGCAGGATCGTGAATGAGCCAACCGCAGCGGCACTGGCTTATGGGCTGGATAAAAAACATGCCGATCAGAAGATCGCGGTGTTTGACCTGGGTGGCGGTACATTCGATATTTCTATCCTTGAACTGGGAGATGGTGTGTTTGAAGTAAAATCAACCAATGGTGATACACATCTGGGTGGTGATGATTTTGATAAAGTGATCATGGACTGGTTGGCGGATGAATTCAAATCACAGGAAGCCATCGACCTGCGCAAAGACCCTATGGCCTTGCAGCGTTTGAAAGAAGCTTCTGAAAAAGCAAAAGTAGAATTGAGCTCTTCTTCAGAAACAGAGATCAATCTTCCTTATATCACAGCTGTGGATGGTGTACCCAAACACCTGGTTTTGAAATTGAGCCGTGCAAAATTTGAGCAGTTAGCTGACAAATTATTTGCCCGTTGCTTAAAGCCTTGTGAAGAAGCATTGAAAGATGCCGGTTACAGTATTTCCCAGATTGACGAAGTGATTTTGGTGGGCGGTTCAACCCGTATCCCTAAAGTACAGGAGATCGTTGAGAAATTCTTTGGTAAAAAACCAAACAAGGGTGTTAACCCGGATGAAGTAGTTGCCTTAGGTGCTGCTATTCAGGGTGCGGTATTGACCGGAGAAGTGAAAGATGTATTGTTGCTGGATGTTACACCGTTGAGCCTGGGTATTGAAACCATGGGTGGTGTAATGACAACGATGATCCCATCCAACACAACCATTCCTACCAAGAAAACGGAAGTATATTCTACCGCCAGTGATAACCAGCCAGGTGTGCAGATCCATGTATTACAGGGTGAAAGACCTATGGCCAACCAGAACAAAAGCCTGGGTATGTTTAACCTGGATGGAATTCCACCTGCACCAAGAGGTGTACCGCAGATCGAAGTAATCTTTGATATCGATGCCAATGGTATGCTGCATGTAAGTGCAAAGGACAAAGGCACCGGCAAAGAACAGAAGATCCGTATTGAAGCGGGCAGCGGCTTAAGCAAGGAAGAAGTAGAAAAAATGAAAGCCGAAGCCAAGGCCAACGAAGCAGCAGATAAAGAAGCAAGAGAAAGAGTAGAAAAACTGAATGCTGCAGATAGCATGATCTTCCAGACAGAAAAACAATTCAAAGAGTTTGGCGAAAAGATCTCTGCCGATAAAAAAGCACCGATCGAAGCGGCACTCGCGAAATTGAAGGAAGCGCATAAGAACCAGGATATCGCAGGTGTGGATGCGGCCATGACAGAAATGAACAATGCCTGGACAGCAGCCAGTGAAGAAATTTACAAAGCACAGGCTGAGGCCGGCGCGCAACCCAATGCAGAACATGCAGCGGGTGCAGAACAAGCCGGAGGTTCAAATAACAAGAGCAATGATACGGTAGAAGACGCTCAGTTTGAAGAAGTGAAATAAGTTACTGATACGTATAAAGAAAAGCCCTCGCAATTTTGTGAGGGCTTTTTCTTTTTTCAGGTATTGATTGCCTCTTTTTTAATGTTGTAAAAAGAACCACAGATTCGCAGATTTAAGGATCTGTAGCTAATAAATATTATTTTTCTACCATTCGCAAATACAGCTCCTCTACTTTTTTACGTGCCCAGGGTGTTTTACGAAGGAATTTTAAACTGGAATTGATGCTCGGATTACTGTTAAAGCAATTGATAGGAATATGCTGCCCCAGTGTTTCCCAGCCAAAAAATGCCACCAGTTCTGTAAGGATGACCTGTAGTGTTTTGCCGTGCAGTGGATCGTTGTGGTGTTGTTCCATAAGGTATGCAAGGTGTAATGATAAGAATTTATCTTGTAAAACCGATGCACTGTCATAACCCGAACTTTTAAGTTTGGGTTAGCCGGACAAAATAAAAGCCGCCACCCTTACTTTTTCTTTAGGGATGGTACCATATACTTATTGCATTTCTCTGTTTTTCTTTTTACCTTTTATGGTTCAAACCTTGTCGTATCAAATCAATACCATTCATGTAAAAACATTTTTATGAAAAAAATCCTTTTATTGTTCTCGACTGCTATGTTATTTTCTTTCAACCTGGCAGACACCACACTTTCTAAAGAAGAAAGAAAAACAGCCACCGATTTTTTAAAAGAAACCAAGAAAGGCATCTGGGATGCCACGCAGGGACTTAGTGAGGCACAATTAAAATTTAAACCGGCACCCGACAGGTGGAGTGTAGAAGACTGCATGAAACACATCGCACAAAGTGAGCAAATGCTCTGGGGCATGGTGGAAGGCGGGCTGAAGCAACCGGCCACTCCTGAAAAAAGAAGTGAGGTAAAGATCAAAGATGAAGAAGTGATCAAGAATATTGAGGACCGTACTACCAAGGTAAAAACCTTTGCTCCGCTGGAGCCGGTAAATACGCCTTTCAAAACCATGGGAGAGGCCTGGGATTCATTTTCGAAGAACAGGGATAAACTGGTGGAGTATGTAAATACTACCAACGATGACCTGCGTAACCACGTAAATCAATTACCCATAGGTGTGTTCGACAGTTTCCAGATGCTGCTGTTCATTGGCGCACACAGTAATCGGCATATGCAACAGATCAATGAAGTGAAGGCTGATCCGAATTTTCCGAAGAACTAAATGAATAGGCGATAAAAAAATCCCACTCAATTGAGTGGGATTTTTTTATCGATAGAATCAATTTTAACCTGCGATTACCGTTCAGGCCGCTTTAGCGGTCCGGTCGGCTAGCCAGCTACCTGTTTGCGGATGATGTTCAATGCCGCACCGGCTTTGAACCACTCGATCTGCTGTTGGTTATAGGTATGGTTGGCGATGATGGTGTCTTTGCTTCCATCTGCATGGGTAAATACCAGTGTTAATGGGGTACCTGGTGCAAAAGAAGTTAAACCAAGGATATCAATGGTATCATCTTCCTGAATTTTATCGTAGTCTGCTTTATCGGCAAAGGTCAATGCCAGCATACCTTGTTTCTTCAGATTGGTTTCGTGGATACGGGCGAATGATTTTACGAGAATGGCACGTACACCCAGGAAACGGGGTTCCATGGCAGCGTGCTCTCGTGAACTTCCTTCTCCGTAGTTCTCATCACCTACAACAATACTTCCTACACCGGCAGCCTTGTAAGCACGTTGTGTGACTGGTACGGGACCATATTCTTTGGTGAGTTGATTTTTTACATTGTCTGTTTTCTCATTGTAAAAATTCAGGGCCCCGATCAGCATGTTGTTGCTAATGTTATCGAGGTGGCCACGGAATTTCAACCATGGTCCGGCCATACTGATATGATCAGTGGTACATTTTCCTTTTGCCTTGATCAGCAGTTTCAACCCTTTCAGATCGGTTCCTTCCCATGGTGCAAATGGCGCGAGTAATTGCAAACGCTTGCTGTCTGGTGCCACGGCTACACTTATGCCAGTTCCATCAGCAGCAGGTGCCTGGTAACCCGGATCATCCACTGCAAAACCTTTTACCGGTAATTCAAAGCCGGTTGGCGCATCCAGTTTTACCTGTTCGCCTTTATCGTTGGTAAGGGTATCGGTTAATGGATTAAAATTCAGATCACCTGCAATGGCCAATGCGGTTACCAGTTCTGGTGAACCTACAAAAGCGAATGTATTCGGGTTGCCATCCGCACGTTTTGCAAAATTCCTGTTGAAGCTGTGAACGATGGTGTTTTTTTCTTTTTTCTCAGCACCAACACGGTCCCACATTCCGATACAAGGTCCGCAGGCATTGGCAAATACTTTGGCACCAATGTTATTGAATTCATCAAGGAATCCATCTCTTTCCACAGTAAAGCGAACCTGCTCAGAACCTGGTGTGATGGTGAATTCACTTTTCAGTGTCAGGCCTTTAGCTTTTACCTGTTTGGCAAGACTAACGGCGCGACTAATATCCTCGTAAGAACTATTGGTACAGCTACCGATCAAACCCACTTCAATTTTGGTGGGCCAGCCATTTGCAGCAGCAGCTTCTTTCATTTTAGAAATAGGTGTGGCCAGGTCTGGTGTGAATGGTCCGTTCAGGTGTGGCTCGAGTTCGCTTAGGTTGATCTCGATTACTTCATCGAAATATTTTTTAGGATCGGCATATACTTCTGCATCTGCATTCAGGTAAGCGGCAATACCATCGGCCATCACGGCTACTTCTTCGCGGCCGGTAGCTTTCAGGTAACGGCTCATGCTGGCATCGTAACCAAATGTAGAAGTGGTTGCGCCGATCTCGGCCCCCATGTTACAAATGGTTCCTTTACCGGTACAGCTCATGCTGGTGGCACCTTCTCCAAAGTATTCTACAATGGCCCCGGTTCCGCCTTTTACCGTGAGGATGCCGGCTACTTTTAAGATCACATCTTTAGGGGCAGTCCAACCATTTAGTTTACCGGTGAGTTTTACACCGATCAGTTTTGGCCATTTCAGTTCCCATGGCAAGCCTGCCATTACATCACAGGCATCAGCACCACCAACGCCAATAGCGATCATTCCCAGACCGCCAGCGTTTACGGTATGTGAATCGGTTCCGATCATCATTCCGCCCGGGAAAGCATAATTCTCCAGTACTACCTGGTGGATAATACCGGCACCTGGTTTCCAGAAACCGATACCGTATTTATTGGAAACAGAGGCCAGGAAATCGTATACCTCTTTGCTTTCTGTATTGGCTACCTGCAGATCCAGTTTGGCTTCTACTTTGGCGGTGATCAGGTGATCGCAGTGAACGGTAGAAGGAACGGCCACTTTGGGGCGCCCCGCCTGCATAAACTGCAACAGTGCCATCTGGGCAGTAGCATCTTGCATGGCTACACGGTCCGGCGCAAAATCTACATAGCTTTTACCTCTTTCAAAGCCTGCGAGCTTCTGATCGGCATGCAGGTGGGCAAACAATATTTTTTCACTCAGTGTTAAAGGCCTGCCCAGTGCTTTACGGGCTGCATCCACTTTGGCGGGCATTTCGGCGTACACTTTTTTGATCATTTCAATGTCAAAAGCCATATTTTCTAATTTAAGATTTGTATTATGTTGAAGAGCCGAACGCGGAAGGCTGAATGCGGAACGCCAAAAATTAAGAGAGAAAGCCAGCGTTAAGCGTTTTGCATTAAGTGTTTCGCGTAGAACTGCGAATTTACGAAAAAACGGGCGGGCGTTAACACTGTTTTAAACTTTTATTAGGCTTATTTGTCTATTTTGCAAGCAGAATCGGCATCCCCCAGCAATTCAAACCAGCGTTATGCAAAAGATCAGGGAGTTTTTGGAATTGAACGCATTTGGCGTGTGCTCTAAAATTGGTGAAAAACTGGGCATTGCTTCTTCGCGGATCCGTTTGTGGTTTATCTATATCTCCTTTCTTACACTAGGATCGCCTGTTATTATTTATATGATTCTCGCTTTCTGGATCAATATCAAGAATTATATCCTGGCAGGTAAGCGGAATCCGATTAGGAATTGGTGAATTTTTGAACCTGTCTGCCGACAGGCAGGTTGGGAAATTTTGAAATTGGTCGATAAGGAATAAAATTCCAAAAACTCCCAATTGTACAATTTCAAAACCTATGCACTCGCTTTCCGCAACTTAACTAACTTCTCCAATAAAGGTTCCAGTAGATCAAGTCTAAGCATATTTGCGCCATCACTCTTTGCAATTGCCGGATTTGGATGTGTTTCGATGAACAAACCATCTGCCCCTGTAGCTATCGCGGCTTTGGCAATGGTTCCAATAAGTTGCGGGTTTCCACCAGTTATGCCCGATGTTTGATTGGGTTGCTGCAGGGCATGGGTACAATCCATAATGACGGGAGCCTGATGCTCCTGCATCCATGGAATATTTCTGTAATCAACCACCAGGTCCTGGTAGCCGAAGCTGTTACCACGTTCCGTTAGCATTACTTTAGCGTTGCCGGCTTTCCGTATTTTATCAACTGCAAACTTCATGGATGGGCCGCTGAGGAACTGCCCTTTTTTCACATTCACGATCTTACCGGTTTCTGCTGCTGCCACCAGTAAGTCTGTTTGGCGGCATAAGAATGCAGGGATCTGTAGAATATCGATAAAAGGCGCTGCCATGGCTGCTTCCTCGTGCGCATGGATATCTGACGTAGTAGGAAGCTGAAAAGTGGTTCCCACTTTTTTAATGAGCGATAAGCCATTGTCGTCTCCAATACCTGTAAAAGAACCGGCACTGGTACGGTTGGCCTTGCGATAGCTGGCTTTGAACACATAAGGGATCTCCAGCCTTTTACAAATGGCCGAAACCTTATCTGCCACTTCCATTACCAGTTCTTCGCCTTCCACTACACATGGACCTGCGATCAGGAAAAAATTATCAGGATTGTAGGATTGTTGTTTGAAAAGCTCGGTAAGAAAGGAGGGTAGCATAGGTTCTATATAAGCTGCGAAACTACATCTTTTCTGAATAATGAATATTGAACAAGGAATCTTGAATTATTTTACTTCAACATTCAAGATTCCTTGTTCAATATTCATTATTCTTAAGTTTCTTTGCTCTTCAAAAGATCATCATGTCTGCAGTAAAAGATAAAATCCTTGTAATCGGTGCTTCGGGCCAGATTGGTGTGGAGCTTACGCTCGCATTGCGTAAAAAGTACGGTAATAATAATGTGATTGCCTCTGACTTACGCGAACAAAATCCATTACTGGAAGGCACCGGTCCTTATGTTAGCCTTGACGTGATGAACAAAGAAATGCTGCACGTGCAGGTGATCCGGCAGAATATTACGCAGATCTATTTACTCGCAGCGATTTTATCCGCCACCGGCGAAAAAAATCCAAACCTTGCCTGGCATCTCAATATGCAAGGATTGCTGAATGTTCTTGATATTGCGCGTGAAGAACAATTGCATAAAGTGTACTGGCCAAGCAGTATTGCTGTGTTTGGTCCTACTTCGCCTAAACAAGATTGTCCGCAGCAAACCATTATTGAACCCATTACGGTATATGGCATCAGTAAATACGCGGGAGAGTTCTGGTGCAATTATTACCATAACCGTTACGGTGTAGATGTAAGAAGCATACGTTATCCCGGACTGATCAGCTATAAATCCGAGCCGGGCGGAGGTACTACCGACTATGCTGTTGAGATCTATGGAGAGGCATTGGAACACAAAAAATACAAATGCTTTTTACAGGAAGATACCTACCTGCCCATGATGTATATGCCCGATGCTATCCGCGCCACGCTGGAATTGATGGATGCACCTGCCGATAAAATTTCCATCCGCACTTCCTATAACATTTCAGGAATGAGTTTTTCACCTAAGGAAATAGGCGCGGAGATCCAAAAACATATTCCAGGATTCAGTATGAGCTATGCACCCGATTACCGCCAGCAGATCGCGAACAGCTGGCCACAAAGCATTGATGATAGTGTGGCCAATAAAGACTGGGGATGGGAAGCAGAATATGACCTGGGCAAGATGACGGCAGATATGTTGGACAACCTGAAGAAGTAATTAAGGATTAAAAATTTATTGCGCCTTAGCGCCTTTGCGAGAAGTATTTTCTCGCAAAGGCGCTAAGGCGCAATTTTTTGTTTTGGTTACAATGCAAAAGAAAATAGGTTGGATGTGATTCGTAAGTCACATCCAACCCGTTTAATTATTAATTTCTAATTACTAATTCTTAATTAAATTAAAACCTCACCCCAATTCCAATATTAGAACGAATCCCCGCCCATGGGCCGTCGGTTTTAATGTTCGCGCTTGTTCCATCGTCCCTTACGGTAGAAGTAAATTTAAATGGATCCGCTTTGATATTATTCAGGTTCTGTCTGAGTGCAGCCACTTCCTGTGGATTAAGTGCAGTTGTCGGAACGAAATTCATATCTCCCGAACTGTGTCCATAATGCCCACCGATGATCTGGAGATCCAATACAATTTTAGTGGCCAATTGTATCTGCCAGCCGATCATTAAACCGGGACTGGTTGATTTTACATTACCTACGAAATTGGCTTCTTTGGTAACGGTTCCACTGGTATATCTCACGGGGGCGCTGAGATCGAAATTGGCAAAGCGCAGGTAAGGAGCGAGATAAAACCCTTTCATCCTTCCCAGACCTAAATAAAAACGGCCTTCAACAGTCCAGGCGGTATTACCCATCTGAAAATTGCTGAAGTTAATGTCACTGCTGTTGATGGCTTTCTCGAGCTGACTCTGAAAAGGAACCGAACCTTTTGCCATGGTTCTATAACTTAAAGAAAGTGAAAGGCGTTTGGTTAAACTTCTTTCATAAGTAAAATGGTAATTTTTCAATGCGATGGAACCGATATTCCAGCGGATGATATTCTTTCCGCCGATCAGGCTTTGCGCTCCTGCAAACAGCGGCAGGCAAAGAAGTAAAATAATAATCTTTTTCATAAGTAGGTTTGGTTTTGGTAGCTTATTTATTTTAATGCTAAATCGCTTACAGCTTTGTGTTCCAGGATAGCGAGCGTATTGTCTCTTACCTGTATCATTACCCTGTTGAGTCCACATTTTTTTTCATCACAGTCCTTGCATTTTTCATAAAAATTAAGACTTACGCAGGGTAGCAATGCAATAGGGCCTTCGATCAAGCGCATCACAAGGGCCAGTGGAATATCGACAGGGTCTACCTTAAAGAAATAGCCGCCGCCCTTTCCTTTTTTGCTGTCCAGCAAGCCGGCTTTTTTCAGTTCCAGTAAAATATTCTCCAGGAACTTAAGCGGAATTTTCTTCTTTTTTGCTATTTCGGCAATCAATACAGGACCATCCTTTTTTCGCTCGGCCATAAAAGTGAGCGCTTTAAATGCATATTGTGTTTTCTTTGAGAGCATGGTTTCTGAACCGGTTAAATAAAACTAACTTTGATGAATAATCTAAAACCTCTGATTTATATGCGAAAGATAATCCAATTTTCCTTCATATTAATTGCTGCAAATGTAATATTTATACGTGTTTCCGCCCAATTACCCAAAGCGTTGGTGTTTGGCAATGTTAGTTATGCCAGTCCCTTGAATACTTCGTTTAAAAATTTCTGTAATTATGGTATTGGTTATGAATTGGGTGGGGGTATTGGTTTGGGTAAAACATTGCTTATTGGGTCGGTCGGACAAATGCGCTATCATCTTCCAAAGCAAACCGCCGGCGGGGTAGTACTTTTTGAAGAAGAGAACCTGAATGTAACCCCTGTAAAGATTGGTATTCGGAGATACCTGTTATTGGGATTGTTTTTAAATGCCAATATGGGAATCGCTATTCAACAGTCGAAAAGTCCTTTTCTATACGAAGCCGGAGCGGGCTATAAACTCGGCTTTCTTGAAATTGGCGCAGCTTATACCGGGTATAAAGTGGGCGGCTTAACCAATAATTCTTTATTAGTGAAAGCGGGTCTTGCGATCAAGATCTGATGAAAACGAGAGCTTCTTCTTATAATCCCAATACTTCTTTCATTCCGAATATTCCTTTTTTATTAACTGCAAATTCTGCGGCCAATACGGCTCCGCCTGCAAATCCCACACGATTATGGGCCGTATGAATGATCTCAATATCGTCTACGGATGAAGTGTATTTTATTTTGTGTGTGCCCGGAGCAGGATCAATTCTTTCAGAAATGATCTCCAGTTCCTCAGAGCTATCACTCAAATGATTTACCCAATGTTTTTTACCTGGGATATTGCTGAGTACCTGTTCCGCAAGGGTAATGGCTGTGCCGCTGGGTGCATCTTTTTTTTGCGTGTGATGAATTTCTTCCATTACTACATCGTACTGTGGATAGCCGCTCATTAATTTGGCCAGGCGTGTATTCAGTTCAAAAAAAAGATTTACGCCAATGCTGTAATTACTGGCATAGATCAATGTGCCATTCCTTGCCTCGCAAAAGTTTTTTGCCTCAGACCATTTATCCAGCCATCCGGTTGATCCGCATACGAGCGGAACACCCAGTTCCAGGCATTTCATTACATTATCAAATGCGCTATGCGGACCGGTAAACTCTATGGCCACATCCGCTTTTGCAATGTTCTCTTTGTTCAGGTCGGCAGCATTGCTGATGTCTATCTTCAATACGATCTCATGTCCTTTTTCCAATGCGATGGCTTCAATGGCCTGGCCCATTTTTCCGTACCCGATCAATGCGATTTTCATGAACTAAAATTTAATACAATAAAGGGATGGATGTAAAAGTAAAAGCAAATTCGATACAATCAAACGATCAACGCGCAATTGCCCGTTTCTGAGATGTGTTTTTCAGGCTAAGTGTAAGGCCGAGGCCAGGCGTTCGGGTTGTGGGATTAAAAGTAGGGGTAATATCCATGGAAAGGTCACTGCTTACATCAAACTGCTTCAGGTGTGCAAATACAGTAGCATCGGCCACCTGCAGGCCCCAGGCAAGTAAGAACCATAAAACAGAATAATCCCGGTTTTGCCGAAAAATATTTCGGTAATTCTGGTAATCGCTCAGGCTAAGCGGGCTGCCATCCGCATGTTTTACAGCAGCATCAATGTTTTTTAAATTGCTGCTGTCTCGTCCCTGGCCGATTGGAAGGGAAGCTGCATATACTGCCTCATAGGCAAATTTTGTTTTTTTATAATAGCTGTCATTATAAAAAAACAAAACTGTCGGGATGGCCAACACGCCATATACAAGTGGTATTTTCCAATACTCTCTGTTATAAGCTTGTCCCCAACCGGGTATCAGGGCCGAGCGTCTGGTGGCGATGCGTGGAATATGTTTGGGAATGGTATCTTTCTTGACAGCTGTTATTTTAACGGCACTGTCTTTTGCAAGGCTGCTGTCTTTCTTTAGATTAAAAACGGAACTGGTAGCCAGCTTCTTTTTATCATCCTGCGCATTTGCCTGGCTGAATAAAAAGGAGCAGAGAAAAAATAATATCAGAAATCGGTTTACTCGCATGTAATGATTAGCTCACAGATACATTCATCGAATCCAGTAATTTATTCAGTTCTTCCAGTGAATAATACTCGATGGTAATGCTTCCATAGCCTTTTTTATTATGTGCCATTTTTACTTTGGTAGCAAAATGAGAGGCTAAATTATCTTCAATTTTTTTGTACGCGGGAGGCAGGTCAGATTTTACGGAAGATTTAACAGCGCCTGGCTTTTCTGCTTTGTACATGTTGCGAACCAGTTCTTCTGTTTGGCGAACGCTTAAGCCCTTTGAAGTAATCTCTTTGTAAACAAACAATTGCCTGTCTATTGTATCAATATTTACCAGTGCCCTTGCATGCCCCATGCTTAAAGAACCACTGCGTACGGCAAGTTGAATGTCTGGTGGTAATTTTAATAAACGGAGGTAATTGGTTACCGTACTTCTTTCTTTACCCATTCGTTCGGCCACCTGCTCCTGTGTGTAACTGAGTTCATCCATCATGCGTTTGTAGCTAAGGGCGATCTCTACCGCATTCAGGTCTTCGCGTTGTAAGTTTTCAAGTAAGGCAAGTTCCAGTAGTTGCTGGTCGTTGGCCTGGCGAACATAGGCGGGAACATCTGTTAACCCTGCCAGTTTCGATGCACGGAAACGACGTTCACCTGCAATTAACTGGTATTTACCACCGGGTAATTTTGAAACCGTGAGTGGCTGAATGATATCGTGTAATTTAATAGAAGCAGCCAGTTCATTCAACGCAGTCTCGTCAAAATCTCGCCGTGGCTGTTTGGGATTGATCTGTATATCGCTTAAGGAAATACGGGTAGTATGGGTAACCTGCTCTACTACATCGGTTTTTAAACTGCCGGCAGTGGTTTTCAGGTCCGCATCAATATTCTGTAACAAAGAACGGAGCCCTTTGCCTATGAGGTCTTTGTTTTGTTTGGGAGTGGTCATTTTAATTAGTAATTAATAAATTAGTAATTAGTAATTGGAGGGAATCCTGCAGTTAATAATTACTAATTACTAACTACTAATTACTAACTATTCAATAATTCTTTCTTCGTTCGACATCTTTGTGAAGCCGTTGTTTTGTAAGATCTCTTTGGCCAGGTTCAGGTAATTTACGGCGCCCTTGCTTTCTGCATCGTAGAGGATAACCGGCTTGCCTACACTTGGGGCTTCACTGAGGCGGGTATTCCGGTGAATGATGGTATCGAAAACCATATCATCAAAATGCCTTCTTACTTCACTTACTACCTGGTTGCATAAACGTAAGCGGCCATCATACATGGTCATTAAAATACCCTCTATCTGTAATTCGGGATTGAGGCGGCTTTGAACGATCTTGATCGTGTTGAGCAATTTGCCCAATCCTTCTAACGCAAAAAACTCGCACTGTACCGGAACAATCACGCTGTCGGATGCAACCAATGAGTTTACAGTGATTAGACCGAGAGAAGGAGAGCAGTCGATTATGATGAAATCGTACCGGTCGCGAACTGCATCCAGGATTCCTTTCAATACATTTTCGCGGTTGGGATAATTGATCATTTCGATCTCGGCGCCTACCAGGTCAATATGTGATGGGATGATATCAAGGTTGGGTACATCGCTTTTCAGGATTACATCACTGGCCAGCGCATTGTTTACCATACAATCGTACAGGCTGTTGGTAATATTGTGCAGGTCAAAACCAACGCCAGTGGTGCTGTTGGCCTGCGGATCGGCATCTACCAATAATGTTTTGAATTCAAGTACAGCCAGACTGGCCGCTACATTGATGGCTGATGTTGTTTTTCCTACCCCGCCTTTTTGATTGGCTACGCCGATAATTCTCGCCATGGTTACCCCCAAACCCCAATTGGGGCTTTTTTTAATGATTGTATTTAAATCGCTATTGTTTCGTTGATCGCGGGAAGCAATAATTGTTTTCCCGTTTTCCCGAATACTGCTTTTGCATCTTCGGTATTGATTTTTATAAAACCAAATGTATTGTAATGTACGCCTACGATGGTATTACACTGGATAAAATCTGCTGCACGGGAAGCATCTTCCACATCCATGGTAAAATTGTCGCCAATAGGTAGTATGGCAAAATTCAGTTTGGCCCAGGTGGGGATCAACTGCATGTCCAGCGTTAAAGCCGTATCGCCACTATAATAAAAATTACCTTCTTCCGTGGTAAACAGGAAACCCATCGGACTGCCGCCATAACTTCCATCAGGTAATCCGCTGCTGTGTTGTGCCGCGGTACATTTTACGGTACCGAAATCAAATTTCCATTTACCACCTGTATTCATGGGATGGGTATTTGAAACCCCTTGCTTGTTCAGCCATTCATGAATTTCCCAGTTGGCTACAACCTGGCAGCCGGTTCTTTTGGCAATGGCCACACAATCGGCTGTATGATCTACATGGCCATGGGAAAGAAAGATATAGTCGGCAGCTATGCTGTTTACATCGATCTCTTTCGCCAGTTCATTGTAAGTGATAAAAGGATCGAAAAGGATTTTTTTCCCCTTGATCTCTACCCCAAAACAGGAATGTCCGTAATACGTCAGTTTCATGATGGCCTTTCTTTGAAAGTCGTCAAAAATACACTTTAGGGCACATCCACCGAAACAATATTATCCATATCGGATTATAGAGGTAAAAGAGTGATTAGTAGGCGTTTTCGAGTGGATAACAGGCTTGCGGAATGTTGGGGGAGTGTGCTTGTGAGACACAAGAACGGCAGAAGTAAAAGAGTGATTAGCAAGTGGTTTTGAGTGGATAGCGGGATCGGGATGTTGGGGGAGTGTGCTTGTGAGGCAGAAGCAAAAGGGTGATTAGTAAGTGGTTTTGAGTGGATAGGGACTCCGGACCTTGAGGGAATGTGCCCGTTAGACACAAGCACGGCCACAAGAGCAACCAGCCGAACCATACCTCCGCCCATAAACAATACCTTTGTCGTTCAGCGGCATACAATAAAACCTTTTGCTGCCCGTCTACCCAGACACATAACTAAATTTTATTTCATGAGAAGTACAAGTACCTGGTGGATCATAGCCCTGATCATGCTTCTGCTGGACCTCTATGTTTTCCAGGCATTGAGAACCGTTACCCAAAACTCCAATGAGCGGATGCGCACTATTATACACATCAGCTATTGGGTAATTTCCGCTATTACGCTGGTGGCGCTGCTTTCGTTTCCTTATATACAGGCTTTGCAGAGTTCCAAACTGTTCCGAAATTATGTGTTTGCGATATTGGTGGGACTATTCTTTGCCAAGCTGGTAGGTTCGGTTCTCTTTTTGACGGATGACCTGCGTAGGGGCTCTGTTTTCCTCCTCAGTAAGATCATGCCCGATACCGGTGCCCGCTTTATGAGCGAAGACAATGCCATTCCCCGTTCTACCTTTATGAGCTGGCTAGGCCTCGGTCTGGGTGGAGGATTGTTTGGAACCCTGCTTTATGGCTTTAGTAATAAATATAAATACCAGGTAAAAAAACTGCGTTTGGCATTTGCCAATCTGCCCAAATCGTTCGAAGGACTGAAAATTGTTCATATCAGCGATATTCATAGTGGTAGCTTCCAGAATAAAGCGGCGGTAAATCATGGAGTGGATATGATACTGCAGCAAAAACCGGATCTGATACTCTTCACCGGCGACCTGGTGAACGACCGTGCGGATGAGATGACAGATTATATGGACGTATTCAATCGTGTTTCTGCTCCCATGGGAGTATATAGTTCGTTGGGTAACCATGATTATGGCGATTATGTTTCCTGGCCATCACCGCAGGCAAAAACAGAAAACCTGGAAAGATTGAAACAGGTGCATGCCAAACTGGGCTGGCGTTTGCTGATGAATGAACATGTGCTCCTTGAAAAGAACGATGAAAAAATTGCACTGCTGGGTATTGAAAATTGGGGTGCCAAAGGACGTTTTCCGAAATATGGCAAGATGCAGGAAGCTTATCCCGGAACAGAAAAAATTCCATTTAAGATATTACTGAGCCACGACCCCAGCCATTGGGACGCGGAAGTGAAAACCAAATACAGTGATGTAGACCTGATGCTGGCCGGTCATACGCATGGTATGCAGTTTGGATTGGAAAATCCTTATTTCAAATGGAGCCCGGTACAATGGATGTACAAACAATGGGCTGGTTTATACGAAGATGGCAACCAGAAATTATATGTGAACCGAGGCTATGGTTTTATCGGGTACCCTGGCAGGGTGGGTATTTTGCCCGAGATAACCGTGATAGAGTTGTCAGCAAAAAGTTAAGATTTTGTGTGATAGAACCGATTCATTTCCGTTCATATTCATATGATATTTGCAGGCAGCGTGTGCCAATATTTTCTTGTGTACTATTTTGGCACGGTCATTGAAAGTAGTTTAATCAAACAAAATGAATTGTATGAAGAAAGTAATCATGACAGTAATGATCCTGGTAACGATAGTTACCGTTTCGCAGGCGCAAGGTGTAAGGGCTGGTATTAAGGCAGGAGCCAACCTGAACAAAATTTCAGGACAATCCTTCAATGATGGATTTGATTTATCATACCATTTTGGCGGATTTCTTGAAGTTGACCTGAACAAGAAATGGGGTATACAGCCTGAGTTGCTTTGGAGCCAGACATCCGGTAAACCTTCCAGTTTTAAAACTATCTACAGCAGCGGTGTAAATCCATTGCTCGATGGTAATCAGCAGATCAAACTGGATTACCTGAGCATTCCATTGCTATTGCGTTACAATGTAGGTGGTATTTTAACATTGAATGCGGGCCCTCAGTACAGTATCCTGCTGAAAAAAGATAAAACCTTATTACAGAATGGCCAGTCAGCATTTAAAGATGGTGATTTTGCCATGGTGGCTGGCGCGCAGCTGAACTTTAAATACCTGAGAATTTATGGCAGGTACAATATCGGTCTGTCTAACATCAATGATATTGATAACAAAGACAAATGGACCAACCAGCAGATACAGGCAGGTATCGGGCTGCGTTTTTAAATATATAACGCTTAATGCTTAACGCAAAACG
>JAZJYJ010000034.1:0-54745 GCA_040390405.1 Bacteroidota bacterium | reverse complement strand
AATTTCCACTGATAGGGGCAAGTGCCAGTTGCTCGTCCTATCAGCAACCACGTCGTGGTCGCGGGAGAGGGTTACACGGGAAAGTTACCGGGGCCATGGGCTCGGCGGTAGCTGCCAGAAAGAAGTAAGTATGTGTAAACGCTTGTTTCACTGATATATGTCTATGATATCTTTGAAATATTTTGTAAAAGTATAACAGTTTGCCATAACAGGCTCCATTTTTTTACAAAAGTTTGGTTAAGGAATGGTTAGCGGGCATAAAAAAGGCCGCTCATAGATTGAACGGCCTCTCTCAAAAGTATCGTTTGTAGTTGAAGGCTACTGACTGTTAGTTAAATACCGCCGCCTCTTCTTCCACCACCAAAGTTTCCGCCGCCGCCATGCATATCCATTCCACCCGGGAACATGCCACGCATCTGGTTCTGCTGGTTTCTTTGTTGCTGCCCGCCGAATGAGCGCAGGTTATACGTAAAGGTCAACATGAAATAACGGGTAAGGTTATTGGAAATGCTGTTCACGATCTGGTTGGCGCTTGCAGAAGAAGTTACCGCTTTGTTCTGGTTCAATAAATCAAAACAGCTCAGGCGTAGTTCACCCGCTTTGTTTTTAAGGAATTGTTTTGCAATGGATGGCGTGATTAGGAATACAGTGGTATTGTATCCCGCAGGACGATTACCATAATGCGTGTAATCAAAATCGCTCGCCATTAACCAGCCATTGTTTGAGTACAGGGTAAAATCCGCTGCCAGGCTCTGTGTTGTATAATTGGTATTTTGAGTGGTTGAAAGTGAGTTCCTGATAGGGTTTACAGAAAACGATGTACTCAGGTTCATGTCAAAATTATTCTTCAGGTTGGTAGTCCATTTAATGGTTTCACCAAATACTGTACTGGTGGTAGCATTGTTAACACCATTCAATAAAGACCGGCCATTGGCATAGTTAACATTGGTTTGCAGGTTCAGGTTTGATTTCGGGCTCTTGATCGGGAAACCGTACATGAAGTATCCTGACAAATTATAGGTAGTTCCCAGATTCACATAGGTTGTTGTTCTGCCACCGTTACCATTGGGGTTTTGTATGATTGAACTTACAATATCATTGCCGGTAATGCTTCCATTGATGGTTGCAAAGATCAGGCGCTGTGTAAATGGATCAAATGAATTGAACAGGATCCGCAAATTGTTATTGAAAGAAGGCGTCAGGTTAGGATTACCCACCTGGAAATTAATAGAGTCGGATGTTGTTCTGATCGGTTGTAATTGTGATGTACTTGGCGTTCCCGTTCTTCCGTTATAAAATATACGCAGGCTTTTGGTACGGGTAAAATTATACGTGAAATTCAGGTTAGGCGTAAAGTTTACAAAATTCCTTTTTACGATCACATTCTTGGTCGTGTTATCGCTGTTGATATCCTGGAACTGGAGACCTGTTCCAACACTCATATTGTACTTGGTTTGCTGCAAACGGTAAGTTATGTTAGCCGTATTGGAAGTATTGGTGTACTTGTATGCGTTACTGAACAGGCTGTCGAAAGTGCTGAACTTCTGCGAAGCATTGTCAAAACGATAGGTTCTTGTTGCTGAACTGCTGTTCTGGTAATTCAATGAGTAACGGAATTCCAGCATCTGGTTCTTGGCAATGGGCTCCGTATAAGAAACGGTAGGGTTAAATCCGAATGACTTTGATGAATCTACATAATACTGGTTAAGGGTATCAGTTCTTACAAATGGTTTGTAAAAAGAATTCACAGAAAGGGTTTTACCATCTCCATTATTTTGGCTGGCCGAAATGCCCATATCGAGAGAAAGCGTCCTTCCTCTTTTTGCAAACCTGTGCCTGATCTGTAGATTGGTATTATTCAGGGTGTAACCGCTGTTGTAACTGGAGTTTTGCGTTACCGACTGGTTGATCGGTGTATTGTTTTTTCCTCCGGTAGTTATGTTTGTAGAGGCAGAATTCGGGTTACTGCTCTGAATGGTAAAGTTCGGACGGAAGATCAATGAATTGCTTGAATCGATCCTGTCTTCGAAATTGAAATTGATCCGGTGATTCTCACTTCTGGAAACACTGCTGGATACTGAATTATTATAGTTTGAAGAATCCGAGTTCAGGATATTCTCCGTACGGCTGCTTTGTTCTGTATTTACTTTGGGTTGATTATAGAAATAACTTCCGTAAGCATCTATTTTAGGACTCCAGGCATCGCGATAGTTAATACCACCTGCAAGGGTAGAAGTAATACCACTGCCACCACCGGCACCGGCATTACCGCCTCCGCCGCCTCCGCCACCACCGCGACCACCGCCGATGTTATTTTGCTGGAAATTCTGTTTATTAATATCATTGGCCTGGCCCAGGAAACTCAGCTGCCTGTCACCATTCTGATGCTGGAAGTTGAAGCTTTCATCATACCTACCATCACTGCCGATTCCGGCAACAGCTTTTCCGAACATGCCTTTCCGGGTTTCTTTCTTGGTGGTGATATTGATGGTTTTTACACGGTTGCCATCATCAAAACCGCTGAATTTGCTCTGATCGCTCAGGTCATCAAACACCTGGATCTTATCGATCACATCAGGAGGAAGTGTTTTGGTAGCCAGTTTAGGATCGTCCCCAAAAAAGCGCTTACCATTTACCAATACACGCTGAACGGCTTCACCCTGTGATTTGATGGAACCATCTTTGGCCACTTCCATACCCGGGATCTTTTTCAAAAGATCTTCCGCAACGGCATTGGGTTTGGTCTTAAATGCCGAGGCGCTTACTTCCATGGTATCTTTCTTCATCCGGATAACCGATTCGGTTACGGTTACATTACCCAGGTCGTTGGAAGCCGTTTTCAGGTAAATAGTGCCCAGGTCAACCGAGGCATTGGTTCTGGAGAAATTGATTGTTTTAGAATAAGGTTCGTATCCCTGGAATTTGATCTGGAGGATCATATCACCGAAACTGATGTTCTGCAATGAAAAACTGCCATCCTGCTTGGCAAGCGTAAATACTTCTACCGTAGAGTCGCGCGCATCCAGTACCGTTACGGAAGCATCTTTCAATGACTGCTTATTCAGCGTATCGATCAGTTTACCTTTTACCGATCCGGTGGTTTGAGCCGAAACGGCGGCTGTAATAAAAAGGCAGGTTAATAGTGTGACAATTTTGCTCATAAGTTCCGGGATATAATTAAGAACGCGAATATAGTTTTCTTGTTTTTTGCAGCTCGCGTATAAAATATTAACGGAAAATTACATAGATGGTTGGGTATGTCACCTTTAAAATCGGTGAAAACTTAGATGCGATAGGTAGGGTAAAAGCAGCTTCTCATTCATCGACCAATAGGCTGCGCTCACCGAAAACAGTGCATTTCAGAGGCACAGATTACTTTAAGGAAATTTTAAGATAAAATTATTTAATACCCGTTTCGCTGTTAAGCGTCTGTTATGAGTTAATGAGAAGCAAACCCTGCCGCCACAGGTTCACTGATTAGTAGAGAAAAATCTGTTGTAATCAGTTGAATCTGTGGCGAAAATAGTAGCAAGCGGGAAAGTCATATCATCTTCCGAACCTTAGCGCCCTGGTGTGTTCATGGTTCAAAACCACTCTATTTGAGATTACCCATATAAAACAGCAGGAATTGCTTTTATTTTGCACCTGATTTACCAGGATACTCAATGCATGTTTAAAAAAATAGCCGCCACTTTACTGTTGTTGTGTTTTATGACGCAGACCTTCTGCAGGGTTGCTATTGTGGGCAGTTATTATGTGAATACGACTGGTTATGCCCGGAACTGTATCAATAAAACCAAACCGCAGCTTCATTGTAATGGAAAATGCCAGATGATGAAGAAATTAAAACAGGAGGAAAAGAAAGATGCACAAAATCCCGAACGCGGAAGCAATGGCAGGGATCAAGTGCTTTCTTCCAAATCGCATTTTGCTTCTGTTCAGTTTATTAAAATGATATCGGCCAATTTCTATCCTACTTACATTTCCCCATTTTTTAGTACCAGGCCCAGGGATATTTTTCATCCGCCAGGTGCATAGCCATCTGTTTTTCAATTATTTTTTTTATTGATTTGTGTATACGAAACAAACCCCTGTTGCCGTACAGGAACCCATTCCGGGTTTTAGTGCCGGCTATTTTGTTTATTCTTTTAAATAGTCTTTTATGAAAAAAAATATTGCCTTTTTCCTGGTTCTCTTTTTACCCGTCTTTTCTCTGCATGCATGTGAGATCTGTGGCTGCGGTGTAGGTAATTTTTATATGGGGCAACTACCTGGTTTTAAATCAAAGTTCATCGGTATCCGTTATCAATACATGTCTTACCATAGTGAACTCGCCAGCGATAAAAGCCAGTTCAGCAACGACAGTTACCAGACTACCGAAATCTGGAGTGGCTTGAACATTGGCAACAGGTGGCAGGTACTCGCTTTTGTTCCCTGGCAGTTTAACAAAAAGATCTCCGATGATGGCATCACACATACCAGTGGTGTGGGAGACATCAGCCTGCTCGCGAATTACAGATTAGTACATACGCTTCATACCAACAACCATAACCACGCGGTTGAACAGGAGTTATTGGCAGGGGCGGGTATCAAACTGGCCACCGGTAAATACCAGGTCGATTTATCAAATCCGGTTACAAATACCGGCGATGTGAATTCGCAGAACGGAACAGGAAGCAATGATCTGTTGTTGAACGCTATCTACCAGCTACGTATTGGCAAAACAGGTTTCAGCAGTTTTGCCAGTTACAAATGGAGCGGTACCAATTCGGCGGGTTATCGCTTTGGCAACCGCATTACCCTTAGTGCATTGGGCTATCATCGTTTTCGTTTTTCCGGCATTGGCCTTTCTCCTAACCTTGGCCTGTTATTTGAAAAATCCGCGGGCAATACCAATCAACACGAGCCCATTGAACAAACAGGTGGCTATGTATTAAACGCAACGGGTGGTATAGAAGTGAATTTCAATAAAATAACCCTGGGACTCAATACCCAATTGCCAATAAGCCAGCGGTTTTCAGAAGGGCAGACCCGTTCTCTCAACAGAACCGTTCTGCATCTTAGTTTCGCATTGTAAACTTTGCTTATTTTTACATTGTTTCATATTTATCAAAACAAAATCAATCCAATGAAAACAGTTCGTACCCTTTTAATGGGTTCTGCCTGCCTTTTAACTATCTGCCTGTTCATCAGTGCCTGCCAGTCGGGCCCGGCAAAAAAAGATGAAAAACCTGCAACCGATACCATGGCAATGCAGAAAGACAGTACCGGAAATATTTTTGAGCATATGCTGGTTGACAATAAGAAAGACCCCAGCTGCGGTATGCCTGTAACGGCCGGTATTGGCGATACGGCACATTACAAAGACAAAGTATTGGGTTTTTGTTCCAAAGAATGTAAAGAAGCTTTTGACAAAAATCCTGACGGCATGATTGCAGCAGCGGAAATGAAGAAGTAAAATAGCACCTATTCATTATAGCGTCTGTAAATCTTACAACAAAAAAGCTGCTTTTTAAAAAGCAGCTTTTTTGTTTATTGAACGTGTTGCATTATTAAAATGCTAGGCATTCTCTGTGAAACTCCCAATCTCTGTGCCTTTGTGGTAAAGCCTTCGCTTCGATCTTTTTTCACCACAGAGTCACAAAGAACACGGAGAAAATTTAATAAAACATCGTTTCTCTAGCTAAACAGGTATTCCACATCTTCCTTAGTAAGGCTCTTCACAAATCCTTCATCATCGGTAATCAGATCTTTGGCCAGGTTGCGTTTACGCTCCTGTAGTTTTAATATTTTATCTTCCACCGTATCGGTACAGATCATGCGGTAAGCGAAAATGTTTTTTGTCTGACCGATCCGGTGCGTTCGGTCAATCGCCTGTTGTTCCACAGCCGGGTTCCACCAGGGATCTACAATGTATACATAGTCTGCAGCGGTTAAGTTCAAACCCACACCACCGGCTTTTAAAGAGATCAGGAATACACGACAGTTCTCATCATTCTGAAAACGGGTAATCGCTTTCTCTCTTTCAGCAACCGTACTGCTTCCATCAAAATATTCATAATCCACACCCAGTTCTTTCATCTTTTCTTTGATCAGCGCCAGCATACCCAGGAACTGAGAAAAGATCAGCGCTTTGTGGTTACTGATGTTTTCCGTGATCTCACGGCCGATCTCTTCGAGCTTAACCGAAACATTCGGGAAACGTTCTTCTTCTTTTACAATGGCGGGACTATCGCAGATCTGGCGCAATTTCATCAATCCCTGCAAAATGGTGAGCTGCGATTTTTGAATACCTTGGTTTTCTACTACCCCCAGTATCTTATCACGGTAATCGTTTCGGTAGGCATCGTAAATTTTACGTTGTTCATCGCCCATCTCACAGAACAATACCATTTCCTGTTTTTCCGGAAGGTCTTTGGCTACCTGCTCTTTGGTACGGCGCAGGATAAAGGGATATAATAATTTACGGAGATGGTCTTTCTGCTCCTTCTCTCCAAACTTATCAATGGGTACTGAAAACTCCTGTTTAAAAAATTCCACACTGCCCAGCATACCCGGGTTGAGGAAATTCATCTGCGCGAAAATATCAAACGTGTTGTTCTGCAATGGTGTACCGCTTAAACACAAACGGTTCTTTGCTTTCAGCAAACCTGCCGCTTTGGTTACTTTGCTTCCCGGATTTTTAATGGCCTGGCTTTCATCAAGCACCACATAATCGAAGGAAACATCTACAAATTGTTTGATATCGCTGCGTAAGGTTCCGTAAGTCGTAATGATCACATCAATGTCTGCGCTGGCCAGGCTTTCCCTCGACCGGTTACCACCATGGTGTACCGAGAAAGTTAGAGATGGTGTGAATTTCCGGATCTCATTCTGCCAGTTGAACATCAGGGTGGTTGGACAAACCACGAGCGCTTTTAAACTACCGTTCTCTTCTTTAAGATGGTGCAGGAAGCTAAGGGCCTGGATGGTTTTACCCAAACCCATGTCATCCGCCAGGATACCGCCCCATTGTACTTCGCGTAAATAATTGAGCCATTGAAACCCGCTTTCCTGGTAAGGACGAAGGATCTCTTTCAGGTGTGCCGGCGCCGGGATTTCTTTAATGGAATGATTGTCTTTTAAACGCTCATATTTTTCCTCCAGCTGGAAAAACAATTCCTGTTCATCGCGCTGCAGGTACAGTTCTTCAATAACGCTGAAATGGTATTTGCTGAGCTTCATGTTGCCCGACTTACCATCGCCCACGCGGAACAGCAGGGAATATTTTTTGATCCACTCTTCCGGAAGTATACCTAATGTACCATCTTCCAGTTGTACAAACTGTTGTTTGTTGGTGAGTGCTTTTTTAACCTCGTCAACCGTAACTTTCTGCTCACCAAATTGTATTTCCACTTTCGCATCAAACCAATCGGTATTGCTGCTAATGAAAATTTTGGTAGTGGGTTTGGCCGTGTTGAAGCGGAAATTCTTCAATGCTTCAAAACCAAACACCGGTATATTCATCTCTTTTACCGCATCGACAAACAAGAAAAACCAGTTGTTACGCAATACATCCGTTCCTTTCAGCGCCAATACGTTGCCTTCCACCGGTCGTATAAAACCAGAATGGAGTGATTCGATCTTTTGCACAAATTCTTTTTCCGCTTCCAGGTTACGTTGTATCACCAACAGTTTATCGGCTATCGGTAAAATGATTTTTTCCTTATCGGTTGGGCGTACATCGTATCCGCGATAGTTGAATATCGGTTGAAACAACAGGTATTCTCCTTTTTCTTTCAGCAATACCTTCACTTCGGGCTTGCTGTCTTTGATCTCTTCCTTCTGCACATTGGTAAAATGCACATTGTATTCTTTGGACAATGGAAGGATGAACTGTGTTAACTGAACCGCCCAGTCTTCTGCGGCAATACTGATCTTGCCGGAAGGGAGGAATTTCTCAACTAACGCAATATCTTCCGGTCGCTGCCAGGTGTAGAACTGGTTATGGTATTGAAACAACAATGCCGATTCACTTTCATTTTCTGAAATATTCAGATCGGCCAGCGGAAGTTTTATACGACAATCCACTTCATATACACCATTGATATAATTCACTTCAAACTCCGGACTGATGAATTGCTGCATCAGCTCAGCAGACAATAAGTTAGCGGTGGTAAATGTTTTGCGGGGGGGCAGGTAAAAAACAAATTTGCTTTCTGCCAGTTCCGTAAATATTTTTTTGAACTTGGGATGCAGGTATTCGTTGATCAGGTGCCTGGTCTCTTCCGGAAGTTCATCATTGTGCTGCTGGATAATATTTTCCCAGATGCCGCTGAAAGGAGAATTCCGGTTAAGGTAACGGCCCACTTCACCCGGCATCAGTTTGCGCAACTGTTGCAGCATCATTTTATCTTCTTCACCAAACACTTCCGTATTGATGAATTTAGCGAGATCCAGCTTAACCGCTTTGGTAATATACTTCGTAAGTTCTTCATCCGCCTCACCTTGTACCGCTTCTAATTGTACATAAGGATATTGCTGTTCATTCGCAGTGATCACCACACCCATTTTTAAAATGGTCCTGTCTGCTTCCTCTTCAACCAGGGTTGTTGCAACCGGTGCATCTCTGTACTCCTGTTCTGCCGACTTGTGCCTTGGCTCCCCTGCGGGATTTAAGGATACGCGTTTAATAGAAGTATCCAATACACGAAGAAAAGGCTTACCATCAGTATAGGTAAATTCAAACTTACCCTTCAGGTCATCACTTAATGAATAACCATAGAGTGCAAGCAGCTTGTTTTTTTCTTTGTCCCAGTTACGGATACTATCGAAATAATTAGGCCCATAATTATGCAGCAACTGAAGCAATACTATATTCTTGTGTACACAAAGCGGGTGCTCTGTATCACTCTGGCAGGTGCAGCTGGTATCAAAATTCCTTTCTTCGTTTTTCTGGATCACTACTTTATACGGCTCACCTTCATATTCCAGTTCCGCTACAACGCGTTCTTCCTTTGCATCAAGGATATTGCTACGGGTACTGCGCAGGTAATTTTCCGCAGCTTCAAAATTTTCCTGTGCCGACAACATACGGATCAGCTTTAGTTCAAGCTGCTTCATTTTAACTACCGTGTGATGCTGGTCGTAAACCGTTTCCTTATCACCGAGTAAATTTTTATCCAGCAGGTCCTGTAAATGAAACAATGCACCTGCTTTGTGGCGGCAAATTTCAGAAAGATTATAAGGGCAGCTGCAACGGAGTGATAAAGTTTTGGGGTCTTTGAATTGGTTGATATGCACTTTATAAAAAGTAGCATAGCCATCATCTTTTACACGAAAGATCACAGCAGCCATCAGGTCGTCGTATTCAACCAGCTCTACATTGCCCAGGGCATGTATTTTTTTGCCACGGCGGATCACTTCTTCCGTGCCGCTGTTATAAATATGTTTGATGAGATACGGTAAGGCCATGATCAATTTCGGGTTTGCTGTCTTTCGGTGGATGTTTTACAAAAAAACAGGCTGCGAAACAATTCCTCAGACTTTGAAAAGGGCAATTTGCAAAAGTAAAGGAAAGGAACTGGCTTTGCGAAGAGAAATGAAAGAAATCTTGGGTATTTTGAAATTTCGGAATAGGGAATCCCAGTAATTTCTCTATTTATAATCTTTTATTAACACAAAACATTGGCTTGTAACACAACTATTGCTGAATGGCGGCTATACAACGAGGTCGCCATTTTTATAAACAGGCAATACATTGGCAATATCGGGGGTGATACAATACATGAGATCTTTTTCAAGACCATAGGAAGCAAGACGATGCCAGTGGGTAGTTCGGCGGATCACATCTTTCATGTTATTACGATGCATTTGGTACATATCAGATGCCATTAGGCTGCTATCGCAATGAATGGTGAAATGGTCCTGTACCTGGCCGATCACAGCGCCGGCAAAAAGGGTATCTTCTAAATTAAATTTATCTTTCCAGCCTGAGCAGCCGAGCAATACATTCTTTTTTTGTTTGGCGAGATAGGTGCATACCGCAGAAAGATTGGGGAAGGATCCCGTAACGATTTCCGATGCACCGCTATTCAGCGCCATATGGAGTAATTTGGTTCCGTTGGTTGTGGTAAGTACCAATGTTTTCCCTTCAATAAAGTTGCGTGGGTATTCTGCGGGCGAATTGCCATAAGACAGGCCCGGTATTATTTTACCATCTCTTTCTCCAGCCGTAATACCGCCGGTGGTCCTGCCCAGTTCAATACATTTATCCACCGAATCCACCGGGATTACTCTTGCGGCGCCATTGTACAAAGCGGTAGCAATGGTAGAAGTTGCGCGAAAAACATCAATGATCACCACTATGCTGTCGTTTACATCATAGTTACTGAGTAAGCGTGGCGAAAGAACGGTATGCAGGAAGGGCTTTGTGCTCATAAAGCGGCAAAGATAATCCCTGCGGGGGAATTATGAACGGAAGAACAGATGAACAGATGAACAGATGAATATTGAATATTGAACAAGGAATGTTGAAGTGGATCTTTCCCATTCATCTGTTCCCATTCTTCTGTTCCTTGTTCTTCTGTTCATCGGTTCTTCTGTTCCTTGTTCATCTGTTCATCTGTTCTTCTGTTCATCTGTTTTTTTTGTAAGGATCAACAGTTCATTGGCCTGCACCTCGGTAATATATCGTTTCACCCCTTGCTTATCGGTGTAATTACGGTTGATTAGTTTTCCTTCGATGGCTATTTCGGTTCCTTTCTGCAGGTATTTTTCGGCAATTTCTGCCAGTTTGCCCCAGGCAATAACGCTATGCCATTGCGTTTCGGTTATTTTTTCGCCCTTGGCATTTTTGTAATTTTCGTTGGTAGCAAGACTGATATGCGCTACTTTTTTACCATCGCCGATTACTTTAATATCCGGTACCTGGCCCAGGTGGCCAATCAGTTGCACTTTGTTTTTAATCGCATTCATAAAGAGTTGGTTTACTGATCGAAATGGGCAATCAAACAATTGCCGTTGACCAAACAAATATGAAATCTTAGGGACCGTTAGCCGGTTAACAGGTATTTACTTTCGCATGTAAGTATTTGCAAACGGATATAAGCAACCCAGATTTGTAGCGTATTCATTTTCATGCTGATTTGCCCTGAAGCCCCCGGCAGCTGCGGAAAAGCTGGCGTACAAACAACCATACTTGCCGGATATTCGTATTTTAGCGTAAATCCTATATCCCGCCGGCATACTAACTCCGTGGAAATTACTTCCCGGATGGTTTTATCTGTATCAATCTTGTTTTTAAAATCCAGTCTGAAATGATTCGGTATCCTTTTTTCCTGAACACCCGAAAGTGCCCGGAACGGCATCGGATGGTTATGAAAAAAATGCTGCTACTGGTTAGTCTTTTTTGTTGTACAACCCTTTTCTCCCAGGTTACTACGGTTACGCTTGACCTCAGTGCAAGCACAGACACATCTATCACCATTACAAATGCGCCTGCCCGGAATGGGCTTACCTGTGGTGTGTCTGGCAACGGAAATGTAAACTGTATCGTTTTCAATGTAACCTTGAATCCCAGGTCGGATCAAATCAGCTTCGACATTATCGGGGCACAGGGTTTGGGTTCCGCCGCCTACCAGGTGAACTGTGGCACGGCAACTTCTTTGGCTACACCCATTTGTTTGAATGGAATTACTACTGCCACTATTTCCTTTTGCAAAAACGGGAACAATGCTTATACCTACAAAATCACAGCATCTACGCTGGTCAAAGGGTCAGGAGATCTTACGTTGCGCCAGAACTGTTCAGGAACCATGAGTGTTACAGGACTTCAAGCAGCATCTGTTACCTGGACATCCATTTACCCGGGAACTGCCGGACAATACAACAGCTATCTAAGTAATACATCTGGTGTTTCTTCTACTACGGTTACCCCTGGAATCGGTTCACCTGCATATATTGATTACCGCGTGTCTGGATCTACCAGCTCCTGCGGCAATGCAAAAGCTGATACCATCCGTGTTTACACAACACCCGCGCTCAGCGTTCCCATCACACCCGCCAATCCGGCCATCTGTTCCAATACACCGGTAGCATTAACTGCAAGTCCATCAGGTGGCAACCCACCCTATACGTATTCATGGAGTCCCGGGGGAGAAACCATCGCTACCAAGAATGTAACTGTTGCCGGTACGTATACTGTTACCGTATCTGATAATACTAGCGGCTGCACACCGGTTTCACAGGCTGTTACAGTAGCGGCTTTGCCAACACCTGCCGCTCCAACGGTTGCGGGAACATCTATTTGCGCGGGAAGTACAGCAACATTAACACCCAGTGCACCGGGCGGCACGTATGAATGGTATACCGTTGCCTCGGGAGGGGCGCCGGTATTCACGGGCAATAGTTTTACAACCCCTGTGTTAAACAGCACAATAACCTATTATGTACAAACCACCGTTTCAGGATGTGTGAGCAGCAGAACCGCGGTAACTGTTACGGTAAACCCCATTCCTGCCGCACCAACGGTTTCTTCGCCAACCATCTGTTCCGGTAATACCGCTGCCCTATCTGCTACCGCGCCCGGAGGTTCTTATAATTGGTACGATGCAGCCTCTGGGGGAACCCTATTGCAGACAGGTGCCGGTTATACAACGCCATTACTAAATACAACAACCAGTTATTATGTACAGACAACTGTCTTGGGATGTACCAGCAGCAGAACCGCTGTAACCATAACAGTAACGCCTACTCCTTCTGCTCCGGTTGCCGGTAACGCGGCAATCTGCAGTGGCAGCGGCACTACCTTAACTGCAACATCACCTGGCGGCACTTACAATTGGTATAATGTAAATACCGGCGGCACTTCATTACAAACGGGCGCCAGTTATACAACATCAACGCTTAACAGTTCTGCTACCTATTATGTACAGACAACTGTATCGGGGTGCACCAGCAGCCGAACCACTGTAACCGTAACGGTTAACGCAATACCTTCCATCCCTTCCGTTTCTGTGCCAGCCATATGTGCCGGCAATTCAGCTACCGCAACTGTTAACTCGCCTGTAAATGGTGTTACCTATCAATGGTATGATGCACCCGCTGCAGGAAACCTGCTTGCAACAGGAACCAGTTATACAACGCCGCTATTAAACAATGCCTCCAATTATTACGTGCAATCAAATGTATCAGGCTGCAACAGTACAAGAGCAACCGTAGCCGTAACCGTTAATGCTGCACCCGCTGCACCTACCGTTTCGCCTGTATTTATCTGTGCCGGCAATACCGCTATCCTAACAGCAACTGCACCCGGCGGAAACTATCAGTGGTATGATGCAGCTTCTGGTGGAAATTTATTGGCAAGTAGCAGCAGTTACACAACTGTTGTGTTAAATACCACAGCACAGTATTATGTGCAAACAACCGTTGCCGGTTGCACAGGTTTGCGATCCGCTGCAACGGTAACGGTAAATCCATCTCCGGCGGCACCCACTGTATTATCACCAAGCATTTGCGCAGGTAGCAATACATCACTTACAGCAACGGCACCCGGAGGTACGTACCAATGGTATGATGCCGCAACAGGAGGTAATCTGTTGTTAACGGGTACCAGCTTTATAACACCCGTGCTTAATAGTAGCACCACTTATTATGTACAGACCACGGTTGCCGGCTGCCTTGGTTCAAGAGCAGCGGTTACCGTTGCGGTGCAGGCTGCCCCCGCGGCACCCACTGTTGCGGGTACCGCTATTTGTGCGGGTACGGGAACCAGTTTGGTTGCTACTGCTCCGGGGGGTACGTATCAATGGTATGATGCGGCAACAGGCGGCAATCTTTTGAATACCGGTTCTGTTTATACTATCCCCTCTTTAAATACCAGTTCCGTTTACTATGTACAAACCACTGTTGGGTCCTGTTCGGGTGCAAGAGCGGGTGTAACAGTTACCGTAAATCCAATACCCTCCCCACCAGCTTCATCGGGTGGCAGTGTCTGCGCTGGCAACCCACTTACATTGAATGCTAACGGGTCTGGGGGTACATATCAATGGTATGACAGTAATATTTCCGGGAATCTTTTATCAGGCAATAGTAGTTTTACCTCCCCTGTTTTAAATAACACAACCGTGTATTATGTGCAGGCTACTGTAGCTGGCTGTACAAGTGCAAGAACGGCTGTAACAGCTACTGTGATCCCGATCCTGCAACCGGCTTTCAACTATTCTTCCGGAACATTTTGTGTTACAGGAAGTAATCCTACACCCGTTATCCTGAGAGGGGCCGGTGGTGTATTCAGTGCCTCGCCTGCCGGGTTGGTATTTGTGAATACGGCTACGGGAGAAATCAATCTTACTGCAAGTGCATTAGGTACCTATACGATCCAGTATGTTACAGGTGGGCAATGCACCTATAGCAGTTCTGCGAAAGTTACGATTACCAATTCTCCCAACGCCGCATTTGTATACAGCGGTCCCTATTGTCCGCAGCAACTTTCTGCATTACCTGATTTTTCAAGCGGGGCAAGTGCAGGTTTATTTTCTGCAGGTTCTTCCGGCCTGGTTTTTATGAGTACCAGTACCGGCGAAATTGATTTGCAGAAAAGCACCCCGGGTAATTATGCGGTCACAAACAATATCGTTGCTGCTGGCGGATGTGCTGCAGCCACTGCTTCGAATACGGTAACCATATTGGATAAACCTGTTGCTGTAGCTGGTGCCAATCAAACCATTTGTGCCGGTATCCAGGTTTCATTGAATGGCATGGTCAGCGGCACAGCTTCCAGCGGTACCTGGTCGGGCGGTTCGGGAAGCTTTACGGATGCTTCGCAACTCATCACCCAATACAAGCCTGGTATCGGCGAGTCGGTGGTAAAATTATACCTTACGAGTAATGATCCTTCCGGTCCTTGTACCGCTGCCATAGACAGCCTTACATTATTCATCAACCCGCTTCCGGCCGCGCCCACAGTACATAACAACGCTGTTTGCGAGGGAAACACTGGTATGCTTGTTGCTACCGCACCGGGCGGAATATATGATTGGTATACGGTACCAAGCGGAGGTGCTTCCGTTGCTACCGGCAATACATTTACTTCTCCTGCCTTAACAGCCAGCAGCACTTATTATGTTCAGTCAACCATTAATAATTGTTCCGGGCCAAGAAGCAGTACCACCATTACCGTTTCGGCCAAGCCATTACTGGTAAGTCCGGCCACAGGCGAGGTTTGTTCTTCAAATGCATTTACTTATCTCGCCATTAGCAATCAACCCGGAACGATTTTTACTTGGAGCCGTTCTTCCGTAACAGGTATTACTAATCCAGCTACCAGCGGGCAAACCGACAGCAGTATTACAGAAGTGCTTATTAATACAACCACCGGTACCGTACCTGTTACCTACAGCATTGTACCTGTAAACAAGGGTTGTACAGGCGATCCGTTCTTTTATACCGCATCTGTAAAACCAACACCGACTGTGCCCCTGATCTCAAACAATACACCTGTTTGTGCGGGTGCTCCGCTCAATCTCTCTACTGCTTCTGTTACAGGCGCAAGCTACCAATGGAATGGCCCCAATGGATTTTCTTCTGCACAACAGAACCCGGTTCTTTCCAATATTACCACTGCGGGTGCGGGTATTTACCAGTTGCTGATCACCGTAAACGGCTGTACCAGTTCTCCTTCTTCAAAAAATATTGCACCAGTTATTGCCGCACCTGTAGCATCCAGTAATTCGCCTGTGTGCGAACAGGGAACACTAAGATTGGCCGCCGGTGGATTAACGGGCGCCATTTACCAATGGAGAGGGCCATCCGGGTTCAGCAATGCGTCACAAAACCCATTGCTGTCTTCTATCAGTGCAAGCCAGGCGGGTGTTTATTATGTAACCGCTTCAGTAGCCGGTTGTACCGGACTAACCGATTCCGTTAAAGTAACCGTAAACATACCACCCGGTACACCTATTGTAACAAGCAATTCTCCTGTATGCAGTAAAGATTCCATCACGTTAAAAACAGTAAACATTTCAGGCAACGAAACATTTCAGTGGTCAGGGCCCAATGGTTTCCAGTCTGTCTCTCCATCGCCATTGATTACGAAAGCCGATAAACCCAATGAGGGCATTTATAACCTGACCGTAAGTTCGCCTGGCTGCCCGATAACAAGTGCCTCTTCCGTATCCGTGTTGGTGAACCAGCGACCGCAGATCACCAGTGTCAGTAACAATGGCCCTTTGTGCGAGGGAGATACTTTACGCCTCAACGCAAACAGTTTTCCAGGCGCCGCTTATTCATGGAGCAGCGCATCGGGATATCAGTCATTTGTCAAAAACCCGGTATTGACAAACATCACGAAAGCAAACGAAGGAACCTATCTGGTGGTGGCTTCATTGAGCGGGTGTATGAGCGATACCGCTTTAACGAGAATAAACATTTCAACACCTGCGGTTGCGGGTACCAGTGGCAACAGTATTGTTTGCGCAAACAATGCTTCCCTGAAATTATCCGGCACCATCACCGGGGAGGATACGCATACGGGGCGATGGAGTTCAAGCGGAAAAGGTTCGTTTCTTCCCGATGCCAATCAATTATCACCAGTGTATGTACCGGATGCAGCCGATACGGCCACGCATAAAGTGGTATTGACTCTTACTACAACTCAAAATAGAGTTTGCCCCGTATCCAGCGCCAGTATGGAATTGAGTATTACACCCGCACCCGTTGTAAATGCGGGTCCCGACAAAACGGTTTGCTCCAACGATTCATTGATGTATTTACTGGGCGATGTTATCAATGCAAGCGGCGGCGTATGGACCAGCTCCGGAACAGGTTTTTTCCAGCAATCGGGATCTTCACTTGCCAAAGTATATACACCATCGCGAACTGATATCCAGAAAGGCGCCGTCCGCTTTTACCTTCTCTCTTCCGGGAATGGAAATTGCCTGGCAGTATCCGATACGGTGCAGTATGCCATTCAACCAGTGCCTTATGTAGATGCGGGTAACGACCTTATCATTTTCGAAAATGAAACCACACAGTTATCCCCTGTTGTAAAAGGTACCGGGTTACAGTTTTTATGGACACCTTCTTTAAACCTTAGCAACGATATTATACAGAATCCAATTCTTATCGGAAAGAACAGCCAGCTATATACACTCAGGGTTACCGGTACCGGCTCCTGTACGGTGGAAGATGCTGTATTTGTGAAAGTGCTCAAACCTATTACCATTCCCAATATTTTTTCGCCTAATGGCGATGGCATTCATGATACATGGGAGATCCCTGAATTGAATAACTATGCCGGATCCTTCGTTGAAATATTTACCCGCAGCGGGATGAAGATTTTCAGTTCTGCCGGTTATGCTAAGCCCTGGGATGGAACCTATAATGGAAAACCTGTACCGGTAGCCACTTATTACTATATCATCAAACCCAATTTCAGGAACCTTGTATTTTCAGGTTCTGTTACTGTGATTCGGTGATCTGCCAATACTTGCGGAAAATACCTGAAACAATAGGGTATAAACACGCTTGCCTGCCTCTGCGCTTCTTGCTACATTCGTTACCGTGTTTGCGACCCCGTTAAATCCAAAGCATGATCGCAGAAACCAAAACCTGTCTTAGCTGTCAGCAGCAACTACGTGGCCGTTCAGATAAAAAATTCTGTAACGATTACTGCCGCAATACCCATCACAACCAGCTTAACAGCGAAGGAAATGGGTATGTACGCAACATCAATCATTGTCTCCAGAAAAACCGGCGGATCCTGGAAAATATTGTTCATGCATCAGGCAGAATGGTGAGGTCCTCACGGCAATCGCTGTTACAGAAAGGATTTAGTTTTCTTTATTTCACTCAATGCCATACCACTAAAAAAGGATCACAATCCTATTTCTGTTACGAGTATGGGTACAGGTTGTTCGGGAAAGACCATGTACTGGTTATGAAAAGAAAAGGAAACATTGACTCTTGAAATAAAGTTCAATACCTGATCTTCACTTTTACCACACCGGCATTTACCATATCCAGTTTCCTGGCGGCGGCACGTGTAAGATCGATAATGCGACCCGCAACAAAGGGACCGCGATCATTCACACGTACTTTTACGGTTTTGCCATTAGAAAGATTGGTCACTTTTACTTTGGTGCCGAAGGGAAGTGTTTTGTGTGCGGCTGTTAAATCGGATGAGTTATAGATTTCACCATTGGCTGTTTTTTTCCCATTGTAACTTTCCGAATAAAAAGAAGCCATTCCTGTTTCAGAACCACTCACTTCTGCCGAAGCGGAAGGGATGTGTTTGCGATGACAGGAAGTATTGAATACAACCAGCAACAAAATAAATGGCATGATCTTTTTTCGCATCCCACAAATCTATCAGCTTGCCTTCGTGGCAGAAAGAAAATATTGTCAACAATAGAAGATTATTGTTGATAAAGGATATAAGAAAGCCACAGATCCGCAGGTTGTTTTCTCAATCTGCGAATCTGCGGCTAATAAAACAGGCATTATGCAAATGGTGCTTTAACCACTTTGGCTTTAACAGGTGAGTTGCGGATCTCTATAAAAATCTCGCTGTCCAGTGCGGTATGCGAAACGGCTACATAACCCAACCCAATCGCTTTCCCGAGCGAGGGAGCCTGTGTGCCGCTGGTTACTTTTCCAATGGTATTGCCGGCCGCGTCTTTGATCGGGTAATCGTGGCGTGGTATACCGCGGTCGATCATTTCAAAACCTACCAGTTTGCGTGTAACGCCCTCCGCTTTTTGTTTCTGTATAATGTCTTTGGCCGTAAATTCTTTGGTGAACTTGGTGATCCATCCCAATCCGCCTTCCAGTGGTGAAGTGGTATCGTCAATATCATTTCCATACAGGCAATAACCCATTTCCAAACGCAGGGTATCGCGCGCTCCCAAACCAATCGGCTTCAGACCATGCGATGCACCGGCTTCAAAAATAGCGTCCCATATTTTATCGGCTGCGCCGTCTTTGTCTTCGAAATAAATTTCCACACCGCCAGAACCCGTGTACCCGGTAGCACTTACCAGCACATTGTCTACGCCAGCGAATTTCCCTTTGGTAAACGTGTAATATTTCAGGTTCATGATATCGGTATCGACCAGGGGCTGTAATATTTTAGTAGCAGCAGGGCCCTGTATCGCCAGCAAACAGGTTTTGTCGCTGATATTATGCATCTCCACATGATTCGTGTTATGGCTACTGATCCAGTTCCAGTCTTTTTCTATATTGGATGCATTTACCACCAGCATATACACTTTGTTGAATTCGATACAGTAAACAATCAGGTCATCTACAATACCGCCTTCCTTATTCGGCAGGCAGCTGTACTGCGCCTGGCCATCGATGATCTTGGATGCGTCATTGGATGTAACCCGCTGGATCAGCTCCAGTGCATTTTCACCTTTCAGCATGAATTCGCCCATATGGCTTACATCAAACACACCGGCGTTTTTGCGAACGGTTGCATGTTCATCAATGATACCGCTGTAACTGATGGGCATATTGTATCCCGCAAATTCAGCCATTTTTGCGCCCAGCGCGATGTGTTTCTGTGTAAAAGGAGTTGATTTCATGGTACAAGCTTATTATTGAGCTGCCGCAAAAATAGGTGAAGCACCAGTGCCGAAAAAATAAAAGCAGCCCGGAAACGGCCGCTTTACCTGTTAAGGGGAAACTAAGATCAATGGTCATAGGTAACCAGGCGACGGATCTTCCAACCTTCGCCGGTTTTTTGCCATATATGCATAAATTTAAAAGTACCACATTGCAACTTTCCATTCTCCACATGGCAAAAACGATGCGACCCTGTTTGTATGGCACCAAAATCTTTTACAGGGTACACTTCCATACTGTTTTTTACCAGTTCACGGGTTAGCACATAATCCTTGGCAAACAAGTCTGTAAACGAGGCAATGGTTTGGCTGTAATTACGCAGGCCGGTATTATCCTGGTACACTTCAAGATCCGAAGCAAAATATTTTTTCAGCCCGGCAATATCCCGTGTATTGAATGCATTGAATAAGAGGCTATCCATTTTCGCAATCTCTGCGTACAGTTGTTTGGCTTCTTCTTTGCTGTTTGTCTGTGCCCTGCCTTTGGCGATCAATGAAAAGAACAGCAGGCACAATAGCAATATCCGGTTAAGCGATTTGGGCATTGCGATAAGGTATATGGATGAAAAATATGAGGCGGCAGCAGTGCTTAATCATGTGAAAGACGATACTTGATTCCATCGCCCAGTTGTTTGATGCGGAAATAGGAATCAAAATCGTTCTCTTTTTTATTCAGCAGTATCAATAATTTTCCCGGAGTGGTTTTAATGCGAACTCGGGTCTGATCGTCCAGTGTCAGAAAAGCATCCACACGGTTTTTCTTGAAAAGATCATTGTGCAATTGGTCGCGCAGGTAACGGTGTATTCTTCCTGCTTTATAACTGTTGTAAGATGCATATAAACGATACGTGTCGTCAGACTCGCTTACACGAATCGAAATATCCCTGGGATTATTGATCGTGTGAGAAATAAAAGCGATGACCCCGGCAATGCACAGAAAAGAAATCACCAGGATCGCAATGAATATTTTTTTCATGAGAAATCGTTTTGCAGGTGATGGTTTCAGAAGTAAGGGAAGAACCCCATCCTGTGAACAAGACAGGGTTCTTGAATTCCCAACTTCAACCGAGTTTATAATACCATTTGCATTAACATCATCCTTGTTGCTTCCACAGAAGGTTTGTTCTCTTCTTCATTAGCCAGTTTTTCTGTATTGGCCTTATTATGTTGCTGCACAGGCTGGTAAGAAACTGTTTTCTGGTAGTGATACTTGGTTGTATCCACCGGTTTTTCCAGTTCCTTTTTCAGGTCTTCCGCTTCTTTCTGTTTTTTCTCGTATTCTTTCTTCAGGTCTTCTTTGCTCTTCTTGAATTTTTCCACGGCATCTTCTTCATCATTGTTATCATCGTTGTTCGCGTTCTTTTTACCTACTCTTTCCAGTCCGCCAACGGTCATGATATATTCTACATCAGAGCTCCAGCCATAATCATTGTTCCAGTCCTCGTCAAAATCCCAATCGTTTCTGCCGGTGCTGATATGGAATGAATTCAGTCTGCGGTTCACGGCTTCCTTGATCACGATTCTTTTGCCCACCGGTACCTGCAGGTTCACCGTTACACTCTGGTTACGGAAGCGGGTACCGCGTTGTAAGGAGAAACCGCGGTCGAGATAGATCAGGCTGTCCTGCTGGCTAATACCATAATTGATCTCTTTCACATTGCGCAGGGCTGTTGATTCATCCGGGCCATTGCTGTATTTATACGCATTGATATGATAGAACGAATCGGTGCTTTTTACAATACGCAGTTTCACATTATTCAGGAACAGGCTGTCATCGCTCATGTTCAGGATCCCATCCATTTTAAACCAGCGGCCATATACTTTTACCTTGGTATCGGGTACGTTCACGATCAGTTTACCGGAAGCGGGTTGTGCAATGGTGTAGTCCTGCTTGTCTCTTGCCCTTGCATCAAAATTGCGTGCAATGGAAGCGGCCAATAAACCACCACAAACCAGGCCAATAAACCATAAACCGCCGAATGTAAAGCCCAGGTATTTGTTGGAAGATTTCACACCCATGATCCTTCTGATCAGCCAGGTAATGAAAGCCACTACCGGCACGCCCAGGAACAATAAGAGCGTTGACCATGCGAGGAAGTTCTGCCAGAATCCTTCGAGGAAGAAATTCTTAAGCGGAAACACACCAATACCCGCCACCATCATGGCACCTAACGCAACCAGCAAAGCAAATGCAATGATACCGGCAACGAAGAGGAAGAATGCTTTGAACATGATACCAATAGCCCGGCCGATACGGCTACCGCCTCTTTTAAAAGCTGATCCTGCTTCGTTTCCAAACTGCTGACCTTTCTGACCAACAGTGGTACCAAACTCCTGTCCGAATTCTTTGGCTTTGTCTTTGAATTCACCGCTCCATTTTTCGGCGCGTGATTTAAATCCTTCCAGGTCTTCCTGGATGGTATTCTTAATGGTATTCAGATCTACTTTCTCACCACGCATCTCTAATTTTTCGGAAGCACTTTTGGCTTCAGGTATTACAGCCCATAATACGGCGTATACAACGAACAGGGTACCGCCAAAGGATCCGAAAACAATACCGGGGAATGGATCCACATCAAACCAGAAAGCGCTTTTAAAGATAGAAGTAACGATACCCAGTACCAGCGGGAAAGCAAAGATCAGGCGGGGTATCCATACAGCCATATCGAAATAAGAAGCGATACCACTGGCCACACCCGCAATTACTTTTTCTTCCGGATTACGATACAAACGTTTGGTAGAGGATGTCGCATTCAGCTGTTTGGATGGAAGAATGATCCACAATAATATATATAAGAGTATCCCTGCACCGCCACCAAAAGTGATCAGCGCAAATACCAAACGAACGATGGTGGGGTCTACCCGTAAATAGCTGGCCAGTCCACCACACACACCACCGAGGATTTTATCATTCTCATCGCGGTACAAACGGCCACGGGGCTGTTCTGTGAAAGGAGCATAGGTAGTTCCCGCAGACTGGTTTTCGTTTTTCTCTCCGCCCAGTTGTGAATGTACTTTTCCTTCTTCACCTTCAAAATCTTCGGGGCGACCCATGCTTTCGATGATGCGGTTTACATCTTCGTCAGTAATGCAGGTGGCGCCTTTTTTCAGGCTTTCACCAAACAGTTCTGCAATGCGTCCTTCGATATCATTAATGATCTCATCACGACCTTCCTCTTCGGCAAAGAACCTGCGCAAACTTTCCACATACTGCTTCAGCATGTCGTAGGCAGCTTCCTCAATGGGAATTACCCTGCCCTGAAAGTTTATATTTATTACCTTTTTCATGTCAGTTCAATTTTATGGTTGGTTAAGGTTGGGATTGGTTTTCATCGGATGAGGCATGATCGATCGGCTGTGTAAGCGCTTGAACGGCATCGGCCAGTTCCTGCCAGGTTCTTTCGAGTTCACCATAGAATTCGAGGCCCTTGTCTGTCATCACGAAATATTTACGTGGCGGTCCGCTATTACTTTCCACCCAGCGGTAGGTTAATAAGCCCGCGTTCTTCAATCTCGTAAGCAAAGGATAGAGTGTACCCTCCAGGATGTGGAGGTTGGCCGATTTCATCCGCTCTACCAGGTCAGAAGGATAAACTTCGCCCTGTCGTATAATGGATAAAATACAAAACTCCAATACGCCCTTTCGCATCTGACTTTGTGTGTTCTGAATGTCCATAACCGGAGTTTTAAAACCTGTTGTTCAATTGTTGGTCAAAATACAGGTTTGTGATAAAAGATGTATGTCTGGGTTGAACGTTGGTATTAATAAGCCAGGTGCCTTCTTACAACCCTTGTTCTGCGTGTGCGTTCCAGGTTCCAAAGATCCACCACGCCAAAAGCGGTTTTGTGGTTTACCTGGGGGATGTTGTTGGCAACGGTTTCTTTTACTTCTTTCACCAGGTTGTTCAATTGGGTTTGTCCCAGTGTTTGAAAGAAGTTGGTGTTTTGCGTTTTCATGATTTCTGTATTTATAATGTTTTCAATTTTTTCTAAGCTGAGGAGAATCGCTTGTCGGGGTTTCCCCTGCTTCATCTCCTTTGACAACACAAAGATGGGGGATTATTTGGTACTATGCAACACATAGTACCAAGTTTTTTTTAGTAATAGGCAGAGGATAATAACTGGCTTACTATAAATTATTGATTTTCAATAGATTGAAATTATCCCGGTTTTTCAGAAAAGGTTAAACGGTTCTGAAAAATGACAAACGGCGTTCTTAGAATCTATCTAAAATTAGTTTAGAGGGTAATACGATGCGACTCACAAGATCAAGTTGGACTAATGTAACCCGTTGCCCAGGTTAAAACAGCTGGAAGGGCTAGGCAGAATAATTGATAAACTATTGTTATACAACATCTTACCAAAAAGAAAACCCTGGAATTGCATTGTTCATTTGTTCTTATAACACATGGATTTGCCAGTGTACGCAGGCTGTATTGTTCGTATCTGGTTCGGGATTGATTCGGGTTAGCCCCACAGTAAGTCCACATTAACTCCACAGTAACTCCACATTAATGTGGAGTTACTGTGGAGTTAATGTGGACTTACTGTGGGTTTGATGCGAACGAATCCCGAAGCAATCCCGAAGCAGATACGACTAACCTGCGGCTATTGTACCGCGGAAGACAGGGCTGGTTTTGACTAATAACGCTGCCAACGGGTGATTTATAAAGCGGTTATCGCACAGAATGGAAGATCCACTCAAATTGCCTCTGGTACCGGCGTAAACAGGCGAGCGCGCGATGATACAGGCCTGGTAATGATACATTTGTCACCTATACGAATTATGCTGAAACATTTTTACACAGATCCTGAGATTTCAGTATAAAATATTCATCGTATTTATACGATGGTATGCTGAAAATACCTTTCTTTGCCTTATCGTATTAAAACGATAAATCAATGGCATCAGCAAAAACAGCCCAATTTTCACAAACGGAACAGGACCTGGCGGCTTTTGCCAAAGTGCTTTCCCATCCTGCACGCCTTGCTATTTTAAAAATACTGGCAGCACAAAACGCCTGTATCTGTGGAGAGATCGTGGAAGTATTGCCACTGGCACAATCCACCGTATCCCAGCATTTGAAAGAATTAAAGACTGCAGGATTGATCGACGGAACAATAGATGGTCCTAAAAGCTGTTACTGCATCAACTGGAAAGCATTTGAAAAATTCAATGCCGAATTCAATTCGCTTTTCTCATCATTAAAAACCACGAATGAGAAAGGTTGTTGCTAGGTAAATAGTTCCTCATGTATTTGGGGAGGCATTTCTCGCGAAGACGTGAAGGCGCAATTGTAAATAATAAAATCAAACGATATGCATACCGAAAATGAATTAAAAGACCTCGTAAGAGAAAAATATGGCGAGATCGCCGATCAGTCACGTACACAGAATGCGGCATCCTGTTGCGGCGCGAGCTGTTGCAGCGATGAAGTATACAACCTGATGGCTGATGATTATACCAGCCTGCAGGGTTATCATGCCGATGCAGACCTCGGACTTGGCTGCGGTTTACCAACCGAATTTGCAAAGATCAAAAAAGGAGATCTGGTGATTGATCTTGGCAGCGGTGCCGGTAATGATTGTTTTGTAGCACGTGCCGTCACCGGCGAAACCGGTAAAGTGATCGGCATTGACTTTACGGATAAGATGATAGAACGAGCGCGTATCAATGCGGAGAAACTCGGTTACCATAATGTAGAATTTCGTTTTGGCGATATTGAACATATGCCCGTATCGGCAAATGTGGCAGATGTAGTTGTAAGTAATTGTGTTCTCAATCTTGTTCCCAATAAATTCAATGTATTGAAAGAAGTGTACCGTGTATTAAAACCAGGCGGGCATTTCAGTATTTCAGATATTGTACTGGAAGGAGAGTTGCCCGCATCATTAAAAGAAGCGGCAGAAATGTATGCGGGTTGTGTATCGGGTGCTATTCAAAAACAGGTTTATCTCGAATTGATTTCTGCAAGCGGATTTACCAATATTACTTTACAGAAAGAAAAGCCGATCTATATTCCGGATGATATTTTACTGAACTACATCAGCCAGGAATCGATTGATCTTTTCAGAAACAGCAGCATGGGTATTTACAGTGTAACCGTATATGCTGAAAAGCCTGCAGAAAAAGAAGCATGCTGTGCGCCCGGTTGCTGTAATTAAATAACAGGCTGTTTGAGTTAATTGTTTTTACTTCATTATGCCGCTTGTTTCTCTGCGAAAACTCCGGCAACACTGCGGCTCCGCGGTGAATGTAAACCGTAATTCACCGCGGAGCCGCAGAGAACAGGGAGCTTTCGCAGAGGTATAAACAATTCGTATTAATTAACGCAAACAGCTTTTAAGATTAAGCTGTGTGTACCGAAGATGAATTAAAAGAACAGACAGAAGAAAAAATTTATCACAATAGATTCAGGTTGCTGTTAGATTTGGTTTCAATAAGACGGAAAGAGAAAAAGAGCTACTTTTGTTACACTCTTTTTCTCCTTCCCTCTTATTGAAATTTTTAAAAAATACAAGAATCTTACCATGCAGGTAACCACCTTACTTCCCACCCACTGGGAAGCCGTTAAAAAAATTTATGAAGAAGGCATTGCCACCGGCAACGCCACTTTTCAAACCACGGCCCCTTCCTGGGAAGAATGGGATACGGCACATGTATCAGCACCAAGACTGGTTGCCATTGAAAACAACACCGTTCTCGGCTGGGCCGCCATTACACCTGTTAGTGGAAGATGTGTATATGCAGGCGTGTGCGAGATCAGTGTATATGTAAGTGCCGCGACTCGTGGCAAAGGGATCGGCAAACAATTATTGCAATCACTGATCGAAGCAAGCGAAAAAGAAAATTACTGGACCTTACAGGCCGGCATTTTTCCGGAGAATACCGCCAGTATCCGTTTGCATGAAAGCTGCGGTTTCCGGATCATTGGTAAGCGCGAAAAAATCGGGAAGATGAATGGTGTATGGAGAGATACTATTTTATTAGAAAGAAGAAGCACCCTAACAGGCATCGAATGAAGAAATATTTTGCAGAATTCATCGGAACATTCATCCTTGTATTTTGCGGCACAGGTGCTGCCGTCATTGATGAAGTAATACCCGGATCGGTAACACATACAGGCGTAGCCATTACATTTGGTTTAGTTGTGATGGCCATGATCTATTCTATTGGTGATATTTCCGGATCGCATCTAAACCCTGCTGTATCCATCTCATTCGCAATCGCAAGATTATTTTCCTGGCGCGAGGTAATTCCGTATGCCATCAGTCAAACAGCGGGTGCGGTAACAGCAAGCCTGCTGCTGCATTTCATGTTTCCCTCCTCTCTCACATTGGGATCTACCTTGCCTGCCAGTGATGCCATGCAATCGTTCCTGATGGAGATCGTACTCAGCTTTATTCTGATGTTTGTGGTTTTCCGTGTGGCAACAGGCTCTAAAGAACAGGGCTTGTTTGCGGGGGCGGCCATTGGGTCAATCGTATTATTGGAAGCCATGTTTGCCGGACCCGTTTCGGGCGCATCCATGAATCCTGCAAGGTCATTTGCACCAGCTATGATTAGTCATCATACCCAATTTCTCTGGGTTTACCTCACAGCACCCATTATTGGAATGGCATTGGCGGTTCCCTGCTATCAATTCTTAAAAAATAAACATGTCTAAAAAGAAACTCTTATTCGTTTGTGTTGAAAACAGCAATCGCAGCCAGATGAGCCAGGCTTTTGCCAGAATACATGGTGGTGAAAATGTAGAAGCCTATAGTGCGGGCAGCAAACCGAGTGGCATTGTAAACCCAAAAGCCATCGCAGCCATGAAAGAACTGGGTTATGATCTCAGCACGCACGACAGCAAATCACTCAAAGAAGTGGAACAATACGCACCCTTCGATGCAGTAGTTACCATGGGTTGCGGCGATGCTTGTCCGTGGATGCCGGCCAAACAATTCATCGACTGGCAGATACCCGATCCCAAACACATGGAACCTGCCGAATTTAACCAGGTACGCGATTATATCAGTGAAAAAGTAAAGGAGCTGATCGCTTCCCTATGACCGTTCATTGTTATTGGATCCGATCAGCGCTTCAATAATTGAAGAGACAAAGCTTACCACCAGGCTAAAGATCAGTGCGGCAAACCATCCATCTACCGAAAAGCCGGGCACTAGTCCGGCAACCCATTTGATGATGATGATATTGATCACAAGTAAGAACAATCCCAGGGTTACAATGGTAATGGGGATCGTTAAGATGATCAGGATAGGCTTGATAAAACTGTTGAGCAGTCCCAATACGATAGCTACGATCAAAGCGGTTATGGTACTATCTACGTGTACCCCTTTCAATATATAGGCCGCAAACAAAACGGCAACCGCGGTAGCGATGGTTTTTGCGAAGAACTTTCCCATGATTGGTTGATTTACATTGTTAAGTTACCATTTATTTTACGTCTGATACCGTCTTTTAAAACTTTCACATTAAAATTTATGAGTAGCCCGAGTTTTTTACCTGATAATTTTAAATACGTCACCAGTTGCGACTCATGTATCGGGAGAATGCCCTCTATAGATTTTAACTCGAGAATGATTTCATCTTCAATTAAAAGATCAATAATAAATTCCTTATTCAATATTTCGTTTTTATACGTAACAGGTAATACCTTTTGTCTTTCTAAAAACAGGCCTGCTTTTTCAATTTCTTTACATAAACAAACTTCGTATACAGACTCCATCAGCCCTGGGCCGAGATGCTTGTGAACATCGATAGCACATCTGATAATAAGATGCGTTAAATAATTATACTCTTGTTCATGCATGTATCAAACCTATTCAAAATAGGTTTTCCGAAAAAGAGTATTTACCGCAAGAAATGAAAGAAAAATAACCTGATTAGAAATCAATCGTTTTTTCAACACAGAGATACAGAGGTTATGAGTTACACAGAGAGCCCTCCGTGTAGCTCTGTTCCTCTGTATCTCTGTGTTGAAAAAAACCCTCACACCACCAACAACTCATAAAACCCCTCCGGGTTCAGGTATTTTTTCGCTAACTCCTGTACTTCTTCCGCGGTGATGGTTTGTACATTCAGGATGCTGTTATAGAAATACGCGTCGGTTAGGTTGTTGAGGATATAATTTTTCCAGCGGCCAATGATCTGGAAAGGACCGTCGAGATCACCGAGTAATGAGCCAATCATATAATTGCGAACCAGGTCCAGTTCTTCCGCCTCTACAGGTTCATTGCGAAGGATGGCCATTTCTTTGTACACTTCTTCAATGGTAGCCTCACACACATCGCGCCCCGCTTCGGTACTGATCATCCAGGCGCTTTCATGGATATGGTTCTGCATATAACTGTGAATGCCGTAAGTATAGCCTTTGTCTTCACGGATATTACTCATCAGTCTTGATCCGAAAAATCCGCCGAAAATATTATTCAATACCTGCGCCTTTGAAAAATCCGGGTGATGCCTGTTGGGGAAGGGGCGGGCAATGCGGATCGCACCCTGCACGCCATTGGGATCATTGATGATATGGTTTTTCCGGGTATCCGCTTCAACGGTGTTAAACCGGATATCGGGAATGCTGTTTTGCTGAAACGGCAGGTGGCCAAAATTTTTATTCAGTTGCTGTTGCAGGTCAGCGGGCGGTTTGCCCGCAACAAACAGCATGCATTTCCCTTCCGTATAAAACCGTTTGTAGAAAACGGTCAGCTCTTCGCGCTGCAGGTTATCGTAATCGAGGGTAGAAGTATATTTTCCATATGGGTGATGAAATCCGTAAATGTATTCATCAATCAAACGGTTGGCAATAAAATCACATTTCTTCAGGTTTACTTCCAGTCTTTGTTTCTGGTTCTGCCTGTAAATAGCCAGCTCTTCTTCGGGAAAAATACTTTCGGTCATCAGCTCCGCTACTACCGGCAACAGTTCGGGCAAATGTTTACTGAGACAATGGAGTGAGATGGTAGCGGTTTCGTTGTAACAGCTGCGATTGAGGTAAGCCCCATAAAATTCAAAATGCTCGTTGATTGCAAACGCTTTTTTCTGTTTGGTACCATTCTTCAGCATGAAGTTGGTAGTAGCCGCCACAATGTTCTTTTCTTCGTACCAGTTACCGGCGTAAAATACCCATTCGAGCGACAATACTTCCTGGGCACCGGCATCGATACTGTATACAGGAACCTGGTTGTCCAATGTAAAATGATCATAGGGTTTTAACTGCAGTTTCATATTCACTGCATCAATTATTTCAGGCGCACTTTTTCTGTTGATCATTCTTGGTTACTTCTTGCTATGATAAAATAAGGTGTTACTGTTGTCATTCCTGAATACTTCTTTACAATACTGCTGCACTTCCGCAGCGGTTATTTCATGGTAGCGTTCCAGTTCTGTATTCATCAGTTCCGCATCGCCCAGCAGTTCGTACATGGCCAGGCTGTTGGCACGGCTCATCACGCCCATGTCTTCAAAAGCGATCACGCTTTCTGTCTTGTTCTTTACTTTCTGCAATTCCGTATCACTAACCACCGTGGCTTGTATTTTTTCGATCTCTTCATCCACTGCTGCACCGGCATCTTCCAGTGTAACCCCTTTTACCAGTTTCCCTTCAATGGCAACCAGGCCTTTGTCGATACTGCCAAAATGGTAACAATCCAGGTTGGAGAACAATTGTTTTTCCTTCACCAGTGATTGATACAAACGCGATGAACCGCCGCCGCCCAGTATTTCGGTAGCCAGGTCCATTACATAATAGCCTTTGTCGAGGCGTGCATCCATATGCCAGGTTTTTACAAAAGCATCCAGTGGTACATCGGCAGTTACTTCAGCAAAACGTGCAGCGGTTTGTCGTGGTTCTTCCGGCAGGTGGCGTACGTATTTTTCGCCCATGGGAATACTGCCAAACCATTTTTGTGCAAGCTGCTTAATGTTCTCCATTTGCACATGACCCGCCACTACCAATATGGCATTTACGGGCCGGTAGTGTTTGAAGAAGAAATTTTTCACATCATCAATATGCGCATTCTCTACATGACTCAGTTCTTTCCCGATCGTCATCCAGCGGTAAGGATGTATGGTATAAGCGAGTTCGCGCATTTTATGCCATACATCGCCGTAAGGTTTATTGATGTAGTGTTCCTTGAATTCTTCACAAACCACTTTCTTCTGAACATCCAGGCTTTTCTGGCCAAAGGCAAGACTCAACATCCGGTCGCTTTCGAGCCAGAATGCCGTTTCGATATTTTCGGCCGGTAACTGGCAGTAATAATTGGTGAGGTCATTAGTAGTGTACGCATTGTTCTCACCGCCCGCACGCTGCAATGGTTCATCATAATCCGGGATATGAATACTTCCGCCAAACATCAGGTGTTCGAAAAGATGGGCAAAACCCGTTTGTTCGGGGTTCTCATCCCGTGCGCCCACATCGTACATAATATTCACCACCGCCATGGGCGTGGAATGATCTTCATGCACCAGTACCCGCAGGCCATTGTCTAAAACAAAACGATCATATCGTATCATACTCACTATTAAAGAAGCTGCAAAATAGGGGAATATTGAACAAGGAACGGGGGGAATATCGAACAGATGAACAAGGAACAGAGGAATATCGAACAGATGAACAAGGAACGGAGGAATATCGAACAGATGAACAAGGAACGGAGGAATATCGAACAGATGAACAAGGAACGGGGGAATATCGAACAAGGAATATTGAATGTTGAATAATGAGTTGATGTGTTTTACTTCAACATTCCTTGTTCGATATTCATCTGTTCAATATTCCCCTCCCTACCGTCTGATGTCTTTTACATCAATGGTTAATATCAGCGGTTTCTGGTCGCGGAAGATGACTACACGCATTTTGCCAATGCTGTTTTGAAAGAGGTTCTTATAGGCTTGTATGTTCTTGGAAGTATTGGTCTCTACGGAAAAGATCACATCGCCGGGTAGAAAACCGGCTTTGTCACCTGGTGAATTGAGCATCACATCCACCACCCGGATCTCACCATCGATCAGGTAAATACCCAGGCCGGTATAGGAATAATCGAAACTCTCGGTAAAATGCGAATTGGGTTTGATATGAATGCTTTGCTCAGGATAGTTCAGGATCACATTGAAGCGGCGGAGAACATCGTTTCCGATCAACCCGCCCAATAATGGGTAGGTGGTTACATTAAAATCATCTTCAAAAATATGCACCGGTACTTTCCTGAATTTATACGGGCCTATTTTAACTTCTTTGATCACCGCGATATTCATTTTGGTTTTACCACCCAATCCTTCGGCCTGTGTGGGATAAAATTTGCGTTTCTTTCTGAATACAGAACTGTCTTCCACAAAATCCTTCGAGAGCAAAAAACTTAACCCGGCACCTGTATCAAAAATGAATCGGCTGAGGATAGGATGTTCATCATCTACAACCGCTGCTTGAAGAGGCAGTGTTGAGAAATTGGGCTTGAGCAAATAACCACCCCTCGGATATTTCATGCTGCCGGGATTGTACACTTCGATCATCAGTTTATCGTAATCGATCCGTACAATATACCTTCTCAAAAAACTATATCCGATGATGCCATCGATTTTCAGTCCATATACACTGGTAAGCAGCTCATAATCATTAATATGAAAATCCAGGTGTTCCGATCGCAGGCCGCCGATCACAAGTGTATGATCCATCGTAAAATCCACCGTTTTAATACCGGCAATACCACGGATGGTTTTGTCGGACTTTACATAAGTCAGGTTGAGATAATGCGCCGAAACAGAATCCAGGGAAATACCGCCGCTGCCGGTATCGAAAACAAAATTAAGACTGTCTTTGAAATGATCTATTTGTGCTTTTACAATAATGATACCCCCGCTGAGCTGTGTGAAAGGGAAGCGTGTAAGCAGCTTTGCCTCAGGAAGTACAAATTCTTCCTGTGCATAGCCCGTAAGGACCCGGCATAACAAGGCAAAAGCAATACAGGTTCGTTTCATGCAGTTTGAAAATACTGCTATTTATCCTTTTTACGGCCATAATCTGTACCGGGTTGCCCGAACAAAAGATAAGCGGCGTTATACCATGACAGTAAATAATCGCATTTCGATGCAACCGCAATCAACCTTATCCTATTACCTTTGTGCTTCTTTTATAATTATCGACCATGCAGTTAGCCGACCTATACCAGAAAGCCTTACAATTCGAATTCCTGAGCATAGAAGAAGGGATGTTTTTATTTGAACATTCCCCGCTTACCGAACTGATGTTTGTAGCAGATGAAATGCGTAAAAAGCAGGTGCCTCATAACAAAGTTACGTGGCAGATAGACCGCAACGTGAATACCACCAATGTATGCATCGCCAATTGTAAGTTCTGCAATTTCTACCGCATACCGGGCCATGCTGAAGCCTATATCACCGATATGCCCACTTACCGCAAAAAAATTGAAGAAACCCTGAAATTCGGTGGCGACCAGTTATTGTTGCAGGGTGGGCATCACCCGGAACTGGGACTGGATTTTTACACCAATACGTTCCGTGCCATCAAGCAGGAATACCCCACCATTAAATTACATTCACTCGGACCACCCGAAGTAGCGCATATCTGCAAGCTGGAAAAAATGAGCCATCATGATGTGTTGAAAGCGTTGCAGGATGCGGGTTTGGACTCATTGCCAGGTGCGGGAGCGGAGATCCTGGTAGACAGGGTAAGAAGACTGATCTCAAAAGGAAAATGTGGTGCCGATGAATGGCTGGCCATTATGCACGAGGCGCACAAGCTGAATATTACAACCAGCGCTACCATGATGTTTGGTCATGTGGAAACCCTGGAAGAACGTTTTATACACCTTACCCGTATACGCGAGGTACAGAGCCGCAAGCCGGACCATGTCAAGGGCTTCCTGGCTTTTATACCCTGGACCTTCCAGGATGTGGATACCCTGCTGGCAAGGATCAGGGGCGTTCATAACCTGACCACACCGGATGAATACATCCGCATGATCGCCATCAGCCGCATTATGCTGCCCAATGTGAAGAACATACAGGCCAGCTGGTTAACGGTGGGTAAGCAAACGGCACAGATCTGCCTGCATGCCGGTGCCAATGATTTTGGAAGTATTATGATCGAGGAGAATGTGGTAAGCGCAGCCGGTGCACCACACCGGTTTACCTATAAAACCATGCAGGAAGCGATTAAGGAAGCCGGTTTTGAACCACAATTGAGGAACCAGCAATATGAGTGGAGGGCCATTCCTGAAACCATACAGGAACAGGTGATCGATTATTAAGCTTGGTTTTAACGTTTTATTGAAGTAAATCGTAACAAATAAGGGTAATTTCGTATACAACCTAAACCGATCTGTATGAGGCTAAAAAACATCCCCCTGCTGGTATTGACGGCCATATCCATCTGTTTTATGGCTTTTCTGGTGATCCATAGTGGTCCCGAAAAGATTGCCTGTGAAAAAAAATGCCCCATGCAAAAGCAGGTAAATAACCCAGAAAGCGGTGGTGAGATAATAACCGGTTCTTTCGAACACTTGATTGTATCTACCAGAAAATAAACCCCGATCCTGCGAATAACCCGCAGGATTTTTTTTCTTTGCGCTGTAACAAAACCAGGCCTGTAACGTATCACATGTAAACAAGGCAACAATTCGGGTAATCCCTGCTGTTTATGACGGAGAAAGAGTACAACCAGTGTGTCAATCAATATGCCGATAACGTATTCCGTTTTATCGTGAAAAATCTTCGGCATGAAGAGGACGCAAGGGATATTGTGCAAACCGCTTTCGAAAAATTATGGCGCAACAGGGAAGCCGTAGAACCAGATAAATCCAAATCCTACCTTTTTACCGTTGCCTATAACCAGATGATCGATCATATCCGCAAAAACAAACGGATACAATTGAAAGACGAGTTTGCGGAAGACGGGCGCGTTCAACAGGCAAATAACGGCGGCAACCTGAAGAAGGCATTGATGGAAGCCCTGAACCGCCTAAACGAAACACAAAAAAGCCTGGTGATGCTGAAAGACTATGAAGGATACAGTTACGAAGAAATAGGCAGGATCATGGGACTGAACGAAAGCCAGGTAAAAGTATACCTCCACAGGGCAAGGCTAACCCTGCGGAACTATTTAGTGAGCCCCGAAAATGTGCGATAAAAAAAATCAGTGAAATCATACAAAAAAATCATACAAATCTGTGATTCAAATCATACAAATCCGTGATCATTCTTAACCAACATACCTACGAGGAGTTCTTCCTGCTGTATGCAGATGGGGAACTGAATGCCTCAGACAAACTGGCCGTAGACCGGTTTATTGAGGCAAACCCCGACCTCGCGGTTGAGCTGGACCTGTTGTTACAGATGCGCCTGCCCGCAGAGGAATATGTATTTGGTGATAAAGGGATTTTATTCCGCAGCGAAGCGGCAGAAATTAACCTGACCAATAGTGAGGAACATTTTCTGTTGTATGTAGACAATGAACTGAATGCCGCCGAAAAACAAAAACTAGAAACCTTTGTACTGCAGCATCCTTCTTTACAGGAAAGCTTTACGCAACTGAAACAAACCCGACTGGAAGCAGAAACCATTCTATTTCCCGCTAAAGAAAGCCTGTACCGGAAAGAAGAAAAAGAAAGGCCGGTATTTTATATGCAGTGGCAGCGGATGGCTGTGGCAGCCGCTTTCATTGGTATCGCATTGCTGTTATGGACCGTGTTGCCCCAAAACAGAATTGATCAGCCCCTGGCATCAAGTTCCGGTACAACCCTACAACCGGGCAATACCATTGTACAACCAGCCAATACATTGCCCACCGCGAACGATCAACCTGCCCCTGTTAATAATCATACAGCAACAACCGGTCTGGTCGCTTCTGTAAATAACAACAAAGAAACTGCGCCCGTTACTAATAGTAAAGCCATTGGCAACAGCAACGCTCTGCCAGTTACAAATGCCGACATAAAAATACAGGACCCGGTAAAAACAGCCGAGCTTGGAAAAGGAGATATCATTGCAGCCGTTTCGCACAATGGTTTTGAAACAGCTACCACTTCTACGCAAAGGATATCCGGAGAAAATACGATCCTGGATGCGGCTGATGCGGTTAGAACGGTTGCCTCCGGTCCTTCTCCCGAAACCGCGTCTGACAATATACAACCGGCCGTATACCGCGAACTGGATACGGAAGCTGCCGATCAAAAGAAAAGTTTATTACTGGGTTCCTTAGAGATCAATAAAGACAAGCTACGCGGGTTCTTTAGAAAAGCAGGCAGTATCTTCCGCAGTAAGTCGAAGGCCGACGACGACAAAACGGAAACACATCCCGCATCCAACTCCAGATCATTAAAATAAAAAGAAAAACGAGATATATGAAACGCATCGTAATGGCAGCAGCCTGCTTACTGGTTGCAGGAATGGGATTTGCACAAACAGACAGTACCAAGAATACAGATACTGTGAAAGTGGGCAACTTCATCATCATCAAAAAGAAAAACAATAACGGGTCGTATACTTCTGACGATAACGAGAAAAAACGCAACAGCTACGAATACCGCGTAGAACGCCGTACCCGAAGAAGAAGTAATATCAGCACCAACTGGTTCATCATGGACCTGGGCTTTGCCAATATGCGCGACAATACAGACTATGCCTCAGCGCAGGCGGGTGGCTATTTTAAAACACTACGAGCAGCGGATGGCCCCGTAAACCAGAATAGTTATAAACTCATCACCGGCAAATCAAGCAATGTGAACATCTGGTTCTTTATGCAGAAACTAAACCTGATCAAACATGTGGTGAGCCTGAAATATGGCCTGGGACTCGAGATGTATAATTACCGTTTCGATACGCGTCTCAGTTTCCGCAAAGATCCGCAGCCCTATGTATTCAACGATTCCATCGGTTTTACCAAGAACAAATTGTATGTGGAATACCTGACTGTTCCCATCATGCTCAACTTTAATACAACACCCGACAGCAGAAGAGGATTCAGTTTCAGTGCCGGTGTAAGTGCGGGCTATTTAACCAATAGCCGCAACAAACAGATCAGTGGCGAGCGTGGCAAACAAAAGATCAAAGGCGATTTTAATTTTGAACCCTTTCGCATTGCAGCCATTGGCGAGCTGGGACTGGGGCCTGTACGTTTATACGGCAGCTACAGTTTAAACCGCCTGCAAAAAGAGGTTACCCGTGTTGAACAATATCCGTATACCGTAGGCATCCGTTTCAGCAACTGGTAAAATCTAACCGTTTTTATTTCTCATGTTTATACATTACGCCCCTTTTCTAAGGGGCGTTTTTTATTCCCTTCTGTGGTTACCCGGTTCCTGATCTGCTGCACCATTAATACTTCCTTAACTTAATTTTTAGTGAATTAACCTGAACACAACATCCCGATACAATAGTTTGCTTTCAAAATCTAAACCCGCCTTTTATGAAAGCCCCCTTGTACCTCTCAGTGATGGGATTGGTAGCGCTTACCAATACCTCGTTCAAAAAACCTTCCTCTTACAATCTCCGCTACACCACCAGTAATACGTTTTATGTATTGGTGGAAAAAGCAAAATACCTGATGCATATCTTCGATTCAAGCGGTGAGCGCATTGTAACCTACCCGGTTGTGTTTGGCAGTAAAGACATGGGTGATAAAATGATGCAGGGCGACCGCAAAACACCCGAAGGCAGTTTTCACATCGTTGTAAAACGGAGACATGAAAAATGGAATTCCTTTCTCTCCATCGATTATCCCACCAGCGAAAGCTACCAGAAATTCAATGACCGAAAAGCAAAAGGGCTCATCCCCGCCAACGCGCAAATAGGCGGTGGCATCGGCATTCACGGCACCTGGCCGCACGAAGATTTCGCCATAGATCAATACCAAAACTGGACCGAAGGCTGTATCAGCACCAAGAATGTTTATATCCAGGAAATTTTCGGAATGCTGCCGATAGGCACAAGAGTAGAGATCAGGCGGTAGGGGATATTGAACAGAGGAACCGAGGAATATCGAATGTTGAACAAGGAATTTTGAATGTTGAATGATGCGTTTTACTTCAACATTCAACATTCCTTGTTCGATATTCATCTGTTCCTTGTTCTCATCAGATTTTTGCAGTTCCAAAATAACCATGCAACACTTCCGGTAAATGAATACCGTCTGCCGCCTGGTTATTCTCCAGTAAACAGGCAACAATTCTTGGCAATGCAAGTGAGCTTCCGTTTAGGGAATGGGTAAGCTGTGTTTTACCGTCGGCATCTTTGTAACGGCATTTCATGCGGTTGGTCTGGTAGTTTTCGAAATTGCTTACGCTGCTTACTTCCAGCCAGCGTTCCTGAGCTGCGCTGAATACTTCAAAATCATAAGTGAGGGCGCTGGTAAAACCCATATCGCCGCCACACAAACGCAGAATTCGGTAGGGCAGTTGCAGGTTTTGCAAAAGCTTTTCTACATGGCTTACCATTTCATCCAGCACTTCGTAACTTTTTGAAGGCTCAACAAGCTGAATGATCTCTACTTTCTCAAACTGGTGAACCCGGTTCAGGCCACGCACATCTTTCCCAAAACTGCCCGCTTCTCTTCTGAAGCAGGGAGAATAGGCTGTCATCTTTACTGGCAGTTCTTCCATCTTCAAAATGGTATCGCGGTAAATATTGGTAACGGGTACTTCAGCCGTAGGGATCAGGTAAAAATTATCAGCGGTGGCATGGTACATCTGCCCTTCTTTATCAGGCAACTGGCCTGTGGCGAAAGCACTGGCTTCGTTAACCATATAGGGTGGAATGTATTCGGTATATCCGGCAGCCGTATTATAGTCAAGGAAATACGCTACCAATGCCCTTTGCAGTTTAGCGCCTTTTCCTTTGTACAAGGGAAATCCGCTACCGGTAATTTTGGCCCCGGTTTCAAAATCTACCAGGTCGTATTGTTTGATCAGGTCCCAATGCGGTACGGCCCCATCAGCCAGAACAGGTTTATTGCCACTCTCGCGAACTACCACATTGTCTTCCGGTGTTCTTCCTTCGGGCACTTGTGGGGATGGCAGGTTGGGCAGAATCACGATGGTATCCAGCAATTCCTTTTCTACTTTGGCCATTTGTTCTTTTAATGGTTCCAGAGTGGCTTTCCAGCTGGCCACATCCTGTTTCATGGCTTCGGCGCTTTCTTTATTGCCCTGTGCCATCAGTTTGCCGATCTCTTTGGAAGCGGCATTTACCTTGGCCTGCGTATTATCGAAATCAGCCTGTAGTTTTTTTCTTTCATCATCCAATGCAATAATGGTATCCACCAGCGCGGGCTGGTTAAAATGTTTTACGGCCAGTCTGTTCTTTACTTCTGCTGTATTGTTGCGCAATACACTCACTTGTAACATAATCGGTTCAATTTGCGGCAAAGATAACTTTTGCGGGTTGATGATGCACCGTTTACCTTTGCGTTATTATGTTTATTTCAGACGATTTACAGCAAAGATGGTGGGCTCTCGAGGCCAGGTTAGTGGAACGATTCGGTAAAAAGCCCGACCTGGAAGCCGTTCTCTTCCTGATAGGTATGCAGGAAACCGGTTTTATGATAGAAAAAATATCCAAAGAACAGAAACAGGACCTGATGCACGTAGCGGTTTGCAAAGTGCTAAGCCAAAGCGGGTATTATATACTCGAAGGCAATGATGAAGAAGGCTGGCCGCATTACAAACAGGTAAAAGAACTGCCAGTTATGGTTTTGCCCATACAGGAGAATTTTATCAAGGACCATGTGTTATTGTATTTTGAGCAGCAGGGGTTTTAGAGAAGGCAAAACTCAAAATTCAAAAGTAAAAACAGGTACCTCCTTTTGAATTTTTACTTTTGAATTTTGAATTCCCACCGTCCAATCAATTTTTATTCAATATTTGCAATACTAAAACACACCCTTATGAATTTTCCAGCAGATGTACGCTACACCAAAGACCACGAATGGATTCGCCTGGAAGGCAATACCGCAACCATTGGCATTACCGATTTTGCCCAGCATGAACTGGGGGATATTGTGTATGTAGACATCAATACCATTGGTAAAGCGCTTTCTGCACACGAGATCTTTGGTACTGCTGAGTCTGTAAAAGCCGTAAGCGACCTGTTCTTGCCAGTTAACGGAACGGTAATCGAATCGAACCCTTTACTGGAAAAACAACCCGAACTGGTAAATACCGACCCGCATGGCGATGGCTGGATCATTAAATTAACCGTAGCAGATGTAGCAGATGTAGCCGCCCTGATGGACAGTGCCGCTTATGCCGCTTTGGTGGGTTAAAACCACGGATATCTTTTCTTCGTACATAGTTCTACAACCTAGTCAACCTGCTTTTGGAAGTAGTTAAAAAATACAGCGAACCGGAACTGGTCCAGTTGCTCAGGCAACGGGGGCAGCATGTATTCAGTTACCTGTACGATAATTATTCCGCAGCCCTGCTGTCCATTATCCGTAACATTATTAATGACGACGAGCAGGCAAACGATGTATTGCAGGAGGTTTTTGTGAAGATCTGGAAGCAGATAGACAGTTACGACAGCAGCAGGGGCCGCCTGTTTACCTGGATGTTGAATATTGCCCGAAATGCATCCATTGATACGATACGGAGCAAGGGCTACCAGAACAGTCAGCAAAACCGGGAATTAACCGAAGACGTATATACAGCGGGCGGTACCAGCGAAACCCGCACAGACCAGATTGGTTTGCGCAGGATGGTACATAACCTGAAGGAGGAATACAAGGTGTTGGTTGAATTATCTTATTTTCAGGGGTACACCCAGGATGAGATATCGAAAATGCTGCAAATTCCACTAGGAACCGTAAAGACAAGGTTACGAACGGCATTAACCCAATTAAGAGAAATCATTAAACCCTGAAGTGGATACAAAGGCATACATAGAAACTGGCGTGATTGAAAGCTATGTCTTAGGCATGGCCGACAAGCAGGAAGCTGCCGAGCTCGAGCAACTCAGCCGTCAATACCCTGAGATCAGGGAAGCGATTGACGCGTTTGAAGCCTCACTGGAGCGGCAGGCCCAGACCTATGCAGTATCACCCGACCCAAGGGTAAAAAAGGAGCTACTGGCCAAGCTGGATTTTGCAAAGCCCGGAAAACCCGGTATCCTCGCATTTACCTGGAGCCGGTATGTGGCTGTCGCAGCCATTTTATTGCTTGTATTCAGTGCCGCGTTGAATGTCTATTTCTACAAACAATTCAAATCCGTTTCATCAGATTACCAGGCATTGTTAACGGAACAAAATACCCTCACCGCCGAAAACCAGAACATACAAACCAAGGCGCTTGACCTGTACAATAGTATGCAGCTTATGAGCGATCCGGCTATGATCAAGGTATCGATGAATGGCATACCCGGTAAGGAAGGCAACCTGGCCACCGTTTTCTGGGACAGCAAATCGAAAGACGTTTACCTTCTCCCCAATAAGCTGGCCGAAGCCACAGCAGGCAAACAATACCAGTTATGGGCCATTGTAGATGGCAAACCGGTAGATGCCGGGATGATTGATGCCTGCACAGGCTTATGTAAGATGAAAAACATCCCTTCCGCTTCCATGTTTGCCATTACGCTTGAGAAAAAAGGCGGCAGCCCAGCTCCAACCATGGATCAGATGTTTGTGGCGGGTAAGGTCAGCTAACCTTACACCTATTTTTAAGCCGCAGATTCGCAGATTATTCAAAATAAATCTGCGAATCTGCGGCTTATCTTTTTACAATACATCTCACCATTGTTTACAGATTATTCCCGTACTTGCCCGCTCAATTATTTCATTTGAAGACTACCCGTTTCATACCAGTCATTGCCTGGTTCGTTATCAGCCTGGTATTGTTATGCCTGCCCGGCTCCACCATCCCTAAATATCCCTGGCTGGCCCAGATTTATGCCGATAAATGGATCCATATTGGCTTGTTTGGCATGCTTTGCCTGCTGGCCGGCCTCCCATTCCGCGCAAGCGGGTTTGAGAACCCAGTTAGAAAGAAATGGTTCGTGCGTATTACGTTATTGGGCATACTGTATGGAATTTTGATGGAATTTGTTCAGAAATACTGGATCCCAAACCGCTCTTTTGAGCTACTGGACATTGTGGCCGACAGTACCGGCTGCCTGCTTGCCTACTTATATAACAGCAGGAATTTTATGAGGAAGGGCTAGAAAAAAATTGGTCCCGATAGAAATCGGGACCGCAACCAAAACTAACTGCTTATGAGAAAATTGTAAAGTTCTTATTTCATGTTTCTGTTTATATAAACGCAAACTCTGTGCCAACGGTTTTATCTTGTTTGTTAAACCTTTCTAAATAGATCCGTTAACCTCTTTTCTGCCCTCACTACTTAGATACTGCCCGGTTTTACCGCGTTGCCTGATGCAAAGTTCTTTTTAATAGATGGAATAAAATGTCAATGGTTTAACAATAAAATGTTAAAGCCTTTAATGACAGGATATAGTCGTTTGTCTATCCGCCTGTAGATGCGGACTTATATAAGGAATGCTTAGGTTTAATTTCCTGAAAACCAATAACACATCTAATAACAGCCTTATATAGAAGCCTTTTCTGGGATAGTTAGGGAGTAAGTCTGGAGTTAGAAGTTAGAAGTCTGGAGTAGGGTTGAAAATTTCAACAATCCAACTCCAGACTCTTAGCTCAACAACATTGCCCCGTTCTTTCCATAGTAATTTAAGGCCAGTTACGGGTAACTGTATGTTGATAGGGTTTCACGGCCTATTTTTACAATCTCTATGCCTTATTTCAACTGGACCGATAGTATTAATTTTCTCCGGAAGCTAACTGCCCGCAGGCTTTGGAATGCCACTAAAGTGTACACCAGTTACCAGTTAACCAAGTTAACCGGTAATCCTGTACAATGGGGCTACCCCATTTCCATTTCGTTCGAACCTACCACATCCTGTAACCTCCGTTGCCCGGAATGCCCCAGTGGACTAAGGGCCTTTACCCGCCCAACAGGTATGCTGGAGAACAGTTTTTTCAAGCAAACCATCGATGATATTCATAAGGAATTGCTCTACCTCATTTTTTATTTCCAGGGCGAACCATACCTGAATCCAGATTTTCTGAACATGGTAAAATATGCGCACGACAAGGGCATTTATACTGCCACCTCCACCAATGCACATTACCTCACCGATGAAAAAGCAAAACAAACCGTTGAGAGCGGTCTCGACAGGCTGATCATTTCCATCGACGGCACTACGCAGGATGTTTACCAGCAATACCGTGTAGGCGGCAAACTGGATAAAGTACTCGAAGGTGCACGCAATATTGTAAAATGGAAAAAACAGCTGAATAGCAAAACGCCTTTTATCTTTTTCCAGTTCCTGGTGGTAAAACCCAATGAACACCAGATAGAAGAAGTAAAACAACTCGGTAAAGAAATTGGTGTAGACCAGGTACGTTTTAAAACGGCACAGGTCTACGATTATGCGAACGATCCGCACCAGCTTATCCCATCCAACAATAAATACAGTCGTTATAAAAAAGATGCCAATGGTACCATGCAGGTAAAAAGCGGCCTCAGCAACCATTGCTGGAAGCTCTGGCATGCCAATGTAATTACCTGGGACGGGCTGGTAGTACCCTGCTGTTTTGATAAGGATGCCACCCATCAACTGGGCAATCTCAAAACACAAAGCTTTAAAGACAGCTGGCATAACGACAACTACAAGCAGTTCCGCCGCGAGCTGCTAACCAGCCGCAAAAACATAGATATCTGCGCCAATTGCAGCGAGGGGCTTACGGTTTGGGAATCGTGAGGCGTGAATCGTCAATCGTGAGTACTGACCTGATTTTCCAAAATCCACTCACCATTCACGCTTCACGATTCACCCCGATACCCTTATTTTTACAAAACGATGAGTATCGAGAAGGATATACAGCAACAGGCTTTCCGGAACGAATACCAGAAAGCGACTGTGAACATTATCTTTTCGGCCAACTGGCTGAACGAGAAGATCAAGCAATTTCTCGATACCGAAGACATTACCCCGCAGCAATACAATATCCTCCGCATACTGCGTGGCAGCAAACAGCCATTAAGCACTTTGCAGATCCGCGAACGTATGCTGGATAAAATGAGCGATACCAGCCGCATTGTAGAAAGATTGCTGCGAAAGGGACTGGTTGAAAAAAAGACCTGTACCGCGGATAAGCGGATGGTGGATGTGGTGATCTCCCGAAAGGGCCTGTTACTCCTCGAAAAACTCGACCGCCGCAATGAAGAGCTAGACAGCCTTTTACAATCCCTCTCCCCCGAAGAAGCCTGCTCCTTAAACAATTTACTGGATAAAATGCGCGAAGCCTGTAAAGCGGTTGTGTGAATTATCCCGACTCCCTGGCCATTTCATCCACATATCTACAAGCCCGGTTGCATAAGTTTATCTTCGCAACATGAAGAAACTATTGGCAATTGCATTGTTACTGGCCAACGCAGGCAATCTTACGCAGGCATCCGCACAACAGGGTACGCCCAATTACGAGTTCAGGGCTGTTTGGATCGCAACCGTAGTGAACATTGACTGGCCCAGTAAAAAAACATTGTCTACAGCGGAACAGAAAGCCGAATTCATCCGCATACTGGACCTTCACCAGCGCAATGGTATGAACGCCGTGGTGGTACAGGTAAGGCCCGCGGGCGATGCACTGTATCCATCCAAATACGAGCCATGGAGCGAGTTTCTTACCGGCACACAGGGTTTACCACCTTCCCCATATTACGATCCGCTGGAGTTCATGATCAGCGAAACACATAAACGTGGAATGGAATTTCATGCATGGCTCAATCCCTACCGGGCGGTATTCAGTGTACTGAGTTCTTCTGTATCCCCATCCCATCTTACCAAAACGCATCCGGAATGGTTTTTACTCTATGGCGGTAAAAAATATTTCAACCCCAGTTTACCGGAAGTAAGGCAACATCTTTCAAACGTAGTACGCGATATCGCTACCCGTTATGATATAGACGGTATTCACCTGGATGATTATTTTTATCCTTACCCTATTGCCGGTAAAGAATTTCCCGATCAGAAAGATTACCTGAAATACGGCAAGGGCCTGAGCAAAAACGACTGGCGAAGAAGCAATTGCGACAGTGTTATCCTGCTCATTCACAATATTGTACGCAGTGTAAAACCTTATGTAAAATTTGGCGTAAGTCCCTTTGGCGTATGGCGCAACAAACGGCAGGACCCCATGGGCAGCGATACCCGGTCGGGCCCAACCAATTACGATGATCTTTATGCCGATATCCTGTTATGGTTACAGAAAGGATGGATCGATTATGTGGTGCCGCAATTGTACTGGGAACGTGGGCATAAACTATGCGATTACGATATCCTGCTCGATTGGTGGAACCAGTACACCTATGGCAAACACTTATACATTGGCCATGGCATAGAACGTGCCGGCTCCAATGCCGCCTGGCGCAACCCGGACGAAATACCCAAGGAAATACAGAACCTGAGAAATTATCCTACCACGCAGGGAAGCGTATTCTTCAGTAGCAAGATCTTCGAAAAAAACCCATTGGGATGGAACGATAGTTTGCGCAACCATTACTACCGTTATCCCGCATTGGTACCGCCCATGCCATGGATCAGTAATACAGTTCCCTTACAACCACTTGTTCAAAAACAAGATAATAATATCGTAAAACTGGTGTACAAGGGCGATGAAAAGATCAAGGCCTTCGGTGTATTAACCCTTACTTTAAATACAGAAGTAAAATTTGCGTTGGCACAACTGGTGCAGGTGGTGGTGGCAGATAAAGTTGCGGTGGTAGATCTATCCAAAATACCAGATACCAAAAACAAACGCATCTTCTTTGTAACGGTAGACAGGAACAACAATGTAAGCCCGATGACGGAATTGCAATAAACCAAAAAAGGTTAAAAGGGTTAAAAAGGTTAAAAAATATTTCCCCTCCTTCCCAAGGAGGGGACGTTATCTATTTTTCCTTGAAAAATAGATAACGGGGGTGGTCAGTCTCAACATTATTAAAACATCTATTTATTTATAGAAATGCTCTTTTGAGATAGAATAGTAAATAATTTATGTTGTTCTGTAAGTGCCCCTAAAGCCAATATTATGCGGCTGTGCCGCTGAACCTTGGGATAGCGTCAAGTGCCGTCTTCAAAAGAATATTCTCTTCTTCGATATCAAAATCATCCTGAAGCCCTAACCAGAATTTTGCGGAGTTCCCAAAGTATTTAGAGAAGCGTAAGGCCGTGTCTGCTGTAATTCTGCGATGCCCTTTAATAATAGCAGAGATCCTGGTTTGAGGGATACTTGTGTCTTTTGAAAGCCTGTATGCAGAAACACCCAGGGGTATAAGGAATTCTTCCTGCAAAACTTCTCCCGGATGTATGTTTCTAAGCGTTTTCATTTATTCGTATTTAATGATAATCCAATATTTCAACTTCTGAAGCATTTCCATCAGCCCATTTAAAAATGATGCGCCATTGATTGTTAACCCGGATTGAGTAGAAATTTTTAAGATCTCCTTTTAATTTCTCGAGCTTATTGGATGGCGGTATCTGCAAATCAGCGAGATGCTGCGAGTTGTTAAGCATTCTAAGCTTTCTTCTGCCGATTTCCTGGATTTCATTCGGGATCTTCTTCACTCTTTCACCATCCCATATTCTATGGGTGACTTTAGAACCAAATGAAAGAATCATGTTGTCAGTTTAGGAATACTTACGTCAAAGATAAGTAGTATTCGCAAACCGTTAAAATTAATTTGTCTCACATAACGGGCAGCGTTTTTTTCTCCACGGATTTTATACTCAACTAAAATCAAAATAAGTTTTGTACTTCCATCTTCTTCTGGGTCGACCATGATGAAAGGATTGGAAATGGGATATGGACGCATTATTGGTTCCCCGGCAAACGATATTGAATTTCTTGACCTTTCTCAATGAATCGCAAAAAGCAGGCAAGGATGTATTTGGCGCAATAACTTTCGGGCATAATTATGGGGGGGGAGAAAAGAATAAGAAAGCGTATTGTGCTCTTGACCTTCCTCTCTGTGTAACTCAGTGATCCCTGTGTCTCTGTGGTGAAAAAAGATCGAAGCGAAGGCTTTACCGCAGCCGTAGTGTTGCCAGAGTTTTCACAGAGAAAAAATGATTTCCCCTCCTTCCCAAGGAGGGGACGTTATCTATTTTTCTTTGAAAAATAGATAACAGGGGTGGTTACACTCTCCCAAGTTCATGCTACTCCCAATGAGGGTTACTGATGAAGTGTCTTCCGCAGCATAAAGCCCAGTTGATTATCTTTACCCTATGCCCAACACCCAACACCAGAAAGAACAATTCGAAAAAATCTATACCAACCTGAACGAGCAGCAGAAACGTGCCGTAGATACCATTGAAGGGCCGGTAATGGTCATTGCTGGACCGGGTACCGGTAAAACGCAGATCCTGGGCGCCCGTATAGGTAAGATCCTGCTCGATACCGATACCCAACCCGAGAACATACTTTGCCTTACCTATACCGATGCCGGCGCAGTAGCCATGCGCAAACGCCTGCTGGGTTTTATCGGGCCGGATGCATACAAGGTGAATATTTATACCTTTCATGCTTTCTGTAACGATATCATACAGGAAAACTTATCGCTGTTTGAAAAAACGGTACTGGACCCCATCTCCGATCTCGAGAAAATTGATCTCTTCAAACAACTGATCGATGGCTTTCCGAAAAACCATCCACTGAAACGCTATCGCGGCGATGTGTATTTCGAGATCAATAACCTCCAGCAATTGTTCAGCAGCATGAAACGCGAAGGCTGGACACCGGCATATATCAGCCAGAAAATTGATGAGTACCTCGCAGATATTCCTACCCGCGACGAATTTGTGTACAAGCGAGCCTACAAACAATTCAAAGCCGGCGACCTAAAAGAAAACAAGGTAATAGAGGCCAAAGAAAAAATGGAAAAACTGCTCGCCGCCGTAAACGAGTTCGAGCGTTTTCAAAAGTTCATGCGCAGCCGCAACCGCTACGATTTTGACGACATGATCAACTGGGTACTCAAAGCCTTTGAAGAAAACAAAACCCTGTTATCCCGCTACCAGGAACAGTTCTTATACATACTGGTAGATGAGTACCAGGATACCAGTGGAACCCAAAACCGTTTGGTAGAACTGCTGATCAATTACTGGGAACAACCCAATGTGTTTGTAGTCGGCGATGATGACCAGAGCATCTACCGTTTCCAGGGCGCCAATGTAGAGAACATGGTAGGCTTTGCCAATAATTACCGGAACGATCTGCTTACGATAGTATTAACCAATAACTACCGCTCAACACAACCCATACTGGATATATCCAAAACACTGATAGACCGGAATGAAGAAAGACTGATAAACCAGGTAGATGGATTAACCAAAACCCTTACCGCATCTAATCCGTCAATCCGCCAATCCGTCAATCCACCAATCATCACAGAATACGAGACCCAGCGCCAGGAAATGATCCACCTTACCATGGAAGTGGAGAAATTATTACAGCAAGGCATAGCGCCGGGACTGATCAGTGTCATTTACAAAGAGAACAAATACGGCGAAGAGCTGTCGCAATATTTTGCACAAAGAAATATCCCCGTATACAGCAAACGCAACCTGGATATTTTAGAAATTCCATTGGCCAAAAAACTTGTACTGTTACTGGAATACCTCGCGGCCGAACACGATGTACCCGATGGCGGTGATGAAATGCTGTTTGAAATCTTACACTTCGACTGGTTTCATATCGCTCCCATCGAAATTGCCAAACTAAGCACGGCCGTTGCCGACAGGCGCTTTGGCGAAAACAAAACCTCTCTCCGCAAACTATTGTATGAGAAAGTGAATACACCGGCAAAAGACCTCTTCAGTAGCAGTGCACCTCCCGGTATGAAAGCCGCCAGTAATGCCATTGAACAACTGGTGGCCGATGCATCGAATGTTACCCTGGTAAACCTGTTTGAAAACTGCATCCGAGAAGCGGGTGTATTGAACTGGGTAATGCAAAGCCCAGATAAACACTGGCATTTACAAGTATTGACAGGTCTCTTCGATTTTATCAAAGAAGAGGCCCGCCGGAATGCAAGCCTTACCCTTGACCAACTGGTGAATATTTTTATGCTGATGGAGAAAGAGGGTTTGTCGCTCCCATTGGTACAGGTAAGCGGAAGCGAAAAAGGCGTAAACCTCTTAACCGCCCACGGTTCCAAAGGACTGGAATTTGATCATGTATTCCTGGTAGGTTGCAATGCTTCCAGCTGGGAAAAGAAACGAAAACCGGGCGGTGGCTACAGTTTTCCGGATACTATGTTTCAATCGCAGCCAAAACAGCGCGACGAAGAGGAACTGAGAAGATTGTTTTACGTGGCACTTACCCGCGCAAAATTACACCTGCATATTTCGTACAGTCGTTTTAAGAACGATGGCAAAGAACTGGAACCCTCCATGTTCATAGCCGAGATACAGGATACACATGCATTACCGGTAGAAAAAATAATACTCGATAAAGAAGTGCTGAGCGAGTTTACCATGATCCAGTTTACCGCCGTGCAGGCGCCGGAGATAGAAAGGATAGAAGCGGAATTCATCACACAGATCCTCGATAAATTTGTGATGAATGTTACCGCGCTGAACAATTACCTCAAATGCCCCTTACAGTTTTATTTTCAGAACCTGGTACGGGTGCCCTCCGGCAAATCGGAAGCCACCGAATTTGGTTCGGCCGTACACCATGCATTGCAGAAGCTATTTGAAAAAATGCAGCAGACAGAAAAGTTTCCACGTAAAGAAGAGTTCATTCTCGACTTTGAATGGTACATGAACCGCCACCGCGAAAGCTTTACCAGGGAACAGTTTGCCAGGAGAATGGAATACGGGCAGGAGGTATTGAGCAATTACTACGATCAGAACATATATACCTGGAATAAAATTGTGGCCGTAGAAAGAACCATCCGCAATGTAGTGGTACAGGGAGTTCCGTTAAAGGGCAAACTGGACAAGCTTGAATTCAATGGCAAAGAAGTGAATGTAGTGGATTATAAGACAGGTGATATTGATAAAGCCAGAGACAAACTAAAACCACCGCATGAAGCTGATCCCAATGGCGGCGATTACTGGCGGCAGGCTGTTTTTTACAAGATCCTGGTAGATCATTACGAACAGAAGAACTGGAAAGTAACCAGCACCGAATTCGATTTTATTGAGCCGGATAAGAAAAAAGAATACCGCAAAGAAAAGATTATCATTTCGCCCGAAGACATGACCACGGTTACCCAGCAGGTAAAAACAGTTTGGCAGAAAATACAGGACCGCGATTTTTATACCGGTTGCGGCAAACCCGATTGCCATTGGTGCAATTTTGTGAAGACCAACGAAATGGCGGTGGCTCTGCACGATCTTGAAGAAGAGGGAAGCGATCGGGAATAGACTCTGTGTAGCTCAGTGTACCCTGTGTCTCTGTGGTGAAAAAAAGATCGAAGCGAATGCTTTACCACAAAGTCACGGAGATTAGGAGTTTCACGGAGAACTTCTATCGTTTTAATATGTTTTAATAACTAAACCAGTTAATATCTATTCATTATTTGCTTTCCCTTCACAATCCTTTTCACCACAAAGCAGCCCGGAGTTCTATATTTGCAATTCATGAAACGAAGCTTAGTCCAGATCTCTTTTTTTTCGGCACTCCTCGTGTGGGTTGTTTCAATAACATCCTGCGCCAATATCATCCCACCCAGCGGTGGTCCCAGGGACAGCTTACCGCCAAAGCTGGTAGCTTCCCTGCCAAAAGACTCTGCCGTTAACATCAGCCCATTCACAAAAAACATCACCCTCACATTCGATGAATACATTACGCTGCAAAGTCCCAACCAGGCTGTTATTTTTTCCCCAAACCCTTTGCCCAACCGTGTACCGGGATATGATTTCAAGCTGCGCAATGTAACGGTTAAAATAAAAGACACACTGGAGCCTAATACCACTTACTCCATTGATTTCGGGGACGCCATCCGGGATGTGAATGAAAGCAATATCGCTAAAAACCTCAGGTATGTTTTTTCAACCGGTAAATCCATCGACTATAACACCTATAAAGGTAAAGTGATCGTTGCGGAAAAAGGAAAAGCAGACAGCACCTTATTGGTCGTATTACACAGAAACCTTGCCGATACCGCTATCACGAAAGAAAATCCAAGGTACTATACCCACCTCAATGGAAAGGGAGAATTCGCATTTAAAAACCTGCCTACCGGAACCTTTGCCGTGTATGTAATTTCGAATAATTATTTAAAACACTACGACGACAGCACGCAGTTATTCGCTTTCAGGAATGAGCCGGTTGTGATAAGCGCACAAACACCTTTTGATACGCTGTACGCGTTTGAAGCATTTAAAAAGCCCGCGAAAGAAAATACGCAGGCCGGCATCAAACCGGTTAGTTCCATTAAAGAAGATAAGCGACTTAAATATTCGGTTGACTTAGAGAATGGCCAACAGGATCTGTTGTCGGTATTTACCATCAACTTCAACCGGAAACTCGGTTCATTCGACAGTACAAAGATCATCCTGAGCGATACGAACTACAACAGGCTTAACGCGTATTCTTTTTCGCTGGATACCGGTAAAACAAAGCTTTCCATTCATTATCCCTGGAAAGAATCCCTTGCCTTCCGCCTGCAACTACAGAAAGATGCCGTGGCGGATTCTGCGGGGATAAACCTGCCCAAATCAGATACCATCAAATTCATCACCAAACGCGAATCGGATTATGGAAGTATCCGTCTCCGTTTTACCAACCTCGATCTTACCCGCAATCCCGTGTTACAGTTTGTACAGAATGATAAGATCCTGGAATCTGTTAAGCTTACACAGCCCGACTTCCAGCGTAAATTATACCGCCAGGGAAGCTATGAGCTTCGCATTTTATACGATACCAATAACAACGGCGTATGGGACACCGGTAAATTCTTCGGCACCAAACGCCAGCCAGAAGTGGTTCTCCTTGTTCCCAAACAACTGGCCGTTCGGGCTAATTGGGATAATGAGGTGAATATTAGTTTGTGAATCGTCAGTCGTGAAACGTCAATCGTGAGTTTAGAGCGGTGGATTCCCAAAAATCTCACGTCTCACGGATTCACGCCTCACGAATAATACTAACTTTGCCGTCAACCTATATCATACATGCAACTCCCATCCACCTTACTAGAAAATGCTGTGGCCCAGTTTGCCAAACTTCCGGGTATTGGTAAAAAAACCGCGTTGCGCCTGGTATTGCATTTACTGAAGCAGGAGGTGAATGAGGTACAGCATTTCGGAGAAACCATTGCCCGGATGCGGCGCGATATCAAATTCTGTCAGCGTTGCCACAATATCAGCGATGGGGATATCTGTTCCATTTGTGCCAATTCCATGCGCAACCAGCGAATGATCTGTGTGGTCGAAAACATCCGCGATGTGATTGCCATTGAGGGTACGCAGCAGTTGAGCGGAACCTATCATGTATTGGGCGGTATCATTTCTCCGCTCGATGGTGTAGGACCGGATCAGCTGAATATTGAATCACTCGTGAACCGCATCACCAAGGAAGAAACGGAAGAGCTGGTTTTCGCGTTAAGTCCCAATATCCAGGGCGACACCACCATTTATTATATACAGAAAAAGATCGCTCACCTGCCCTGCCGCATCACCACCATTGCCCGGGGTATTGCCTTTGGCGGCGAACTCGAATATGCCGATGAAATGACACTGGCACGTAGTATTGTTAACCGTTTGCCGGTTCAGCAGTATGTAAAATAGCGCCGGACCCTCCCTAAATTTTGCATTTCAGGCAACCATTATTTTAGGCATCCGTATTCATTTGTATTGATACAATGAATAATTTGCGTGTATAAACAGCAAATTATACGCACATGAAAAATTGGAAAAAGATCATCCTGGTTGTTTTTGTGGTAGGGATCGTAGCCGCAGGCATTGTTGTCCTGTATGTGTACCTGAAACCGCACAGGGATGTAACAAAGGAAAAAGGCGTTCAACTGACGGCACAGGTTTTGTATGATGCATTCAAAGCCAATGAAACAGATGCCAATGCCAAATACCTCGATAAGGCCATCGAACTGAGTGGTGAAGTACTGGATGTAACTACCAACCAGGATGGCAAGAGCGTGGTAAACTTTAAAACCAATGACCCTTTGTTTGTGATCAACTGCACATTCAAAGAGCAGCCGGGGCAATTGCAACCCGGTCAGCGCATTACTTTTAAAGGCATTTGCACCGGTTATATTCCCGATGCCAATGTGGTGATCAATGAAGGTGTATTAGTTAGATAATAACCTATTTATTCCCTCTGTGTAACTCAGTGCTCTTTGTATCTCTGTGTTGAAAAAAAGGAAGCATCTTTAGTTTGAAGTTTTTTTTCAACACAGAGATTGGGAGTTGCACAGAGAGAATCTCAATCATTGTGATATCTTTAATGGTACAACACAGGCTCATTAACAAAAACAACCCTAATGAAAATCATTTTCTCTTTTATCATAGCAACCGTATTACTGGTAAATCAATCATCGGCGCAGAAAGTATTTGGTACACGCAACGGAAAGATCAGTTTCAGCACTACTTCCGACGAAGATGTGAAAGCCATCAACAATGAAGTGGCAAGCCGCATCGCCGACAACGGTCAGTTAACATTCAGCGCACTGATCAAGGGTTTTAAATTCAAACTGGCCGAAATGCAGGAGCATTTCAATGACCAGTATCTCGAGAGCACCAAATTTCCAAGGGCCGATTTTAAGGGAACCATTGTGAACCTGAAGGATGTGAATTTTGCCAAAGACGGATCATACAAGATATCTGTTAAAGGAGATCTTACCATGCATGGCGTTACCAAAAACATCACAGCCAGCGGAACGGTTGACATCAAAGGCGGCAAGCCTTCGGTGAGCAGCCAGTTCACGATCGTGCTGAAGGATTTTAAGATAGATGCTTCCAGCGTAACCGATAAGGTTTCGGTTGATGTGAATTGTCAATACCAATAGTCAATCCTACATATTAAATTTTACCTTATGATGATCTTTACCAAAAGGTTACTGGCCATTTCATGCCTCAGCCTTACCACCCTAACCAGCTTTTCGCAGCAGGTAGACCTGTTCAAAATGCAGGACAGCGCCAATGCAGCTGAAAGTAAAAAACAGGTCAACGAACCCGTGGTGAACACCTTCTATTCAACCCGACTCATCAATGGTCAAACCGTAGAAATATTGGGTCCGGGGAGTATGGATTTCAGGATCAACCACCGTTTCGCTCCGCTGAACCTCGGCTTTTACGATCTGTTCGGCCTCGATATTGCCACTATGCGCCTGGGCTTCGATTTCGGTCTTGCGAAAGACCTGATGGTGGGTATTGGCCGTTCAACCTTTAATAAAGAATACGATTGGTTTATCAAGTATCGCTTGTTGCACCAACGTACCGGTACGGGTGGCGCACCACTATCCATTGCAGTAGTGGGCGCCATGGCATACCGTAACCTGCAAATGGACCCCGCGTTAAAAGTAACGGGTTCGGATCGCACTTTTTATACCGCGCAGCTCTTACTGGGCAGCAAGCTCAACAACAATACCTCTGTACAGATTTCTCCTACCTATACCCATTATAACCGGATCCTGTTTTTTACGGGTGGCTCAACAGATATGTTCGCTATCGGCTTCCAGGCCAGGCAAAAGGTCAGCAAACGGGTAAGCATCAATGCTGAGTATTTTTTACAGACCAACCGCTTTGATGGTACACACGATCCCCTATCGGTAGGGGTTGATATCAATACCGGCGGACACGTATTCCAGCTGCATTTCACCAATTCTACGGGTATGAACGAGCATAGCTTTATCCACGAAACCACCGGCTCATGGGGCAATGGCGATGTACGTTGGGGCTTTAATGTGTCGAGGATCTTTAATATTGGTAAAAGAAAATGAGGGAATATTGAACAGGGGAACAAACGAACAAGGAACATCGAATGTTGAAGTGAAGGCAGCTCATATTCACCTACGCTATTTGTAAAAACTGCGGATTCAAAGACCCCTGCTGCGAGTAAAGATGTGATAAAATGCCTTCATGAATAAAG
>JAZJYJ010000033.1:34540-72121 GCA_040390405.1 Bacteroidota bacterium | reverse complement strand
ACAGCAAGGATAGGCGGTTGTAGCGGTGCGATGTGAGTAGCCTGCCATTTTTTTTTCTTCCATTCGCGAATTGCGGACTAACGGATTCACGAATGATCAATCCGTTAGTCCGAAATCCGGTAATTCAAAAATTTATGAAGTTTTTCATCGACACGGGCAATCTCGCCCAGATCAAAGAAGCCAACGATTTAGGAATTTTAGATGGTGTTACCACCAACCCCAGTTTAATGGCCAAGGAAGGCGTTAAGGGCGAAGAAGCCATTGCGCAACACTATAAAGCCATTTGTGAACTGGTTGATGGCGATATCAGCGCGGAAGTACTGTCTACCGACTTCGCCACGATGGTGGAAGAAGGTAAAAAACTCGCGGCTATTCACCCGAACATTGTTGTAAAAGTGCCGATGATCAAAGATGGTATCAAAGCCATCAAATGGTTTACTGATAATGGTATCCGTACCAACTGCACCCTGATCTTTTCTGCCGGACAAGCTATTTTAGCTGCCAAGGCCGGTGCCAGTTATGTATCTCCTTTTATTGGCCGTATCGACGACAGCGGTTGGGATGGTATGGAACTGATTGGCCAGATCCGTCATATTTTTGATATCCAGGGATACAAAACAGAGATCCTCGCAGCTTCTATCCGCAACGCACTGCATATTATCAAAGCCGCTGAATTGGGCGCAGATGTATGTACCTGTCCGCTGGATTCTATCCTCGGTTTGCTCAAACATCCGTTAACGGATATCGGTTTGGCCAAATTCCTGGAAGACGCGAAGAAAATGTAATAGCTAAGTACGAAGTACGAACGATATAAAAGCCACGCAATCTGCGTGGCTTTTTAGTTGGCAACAAGTGTTCAGGAGCTTCGGCCTGTACGCTGCGTATTGCTTCGATCTTCAGACCGGAGATCAAGAATGATTGGTTAAGTCTGGAGTTAGAAGTCTGGAGACTGGAGTAGGGTTATAGCAATGTTCTGTACAGGTAGCCGAAAATTTCAACAATCCAACTCCAGTCTCCAGTCTCCAGTCTCCAGACTCCAGTCTCCTAACTTAACAGCATAGCTTTTCTTTCCATACTGCTTTTAAAACAAGCTTCAATAATCCGCATCACATTAATTCCATCCTGGGCCGTTACCTGTACGGGATGGAGATTACGGATAGATTGAAAAATGGTATCATAGTAATCATAATAATTGCCCTGCAATGTGTGTATTCTCTCCCTGATCAGTATGCCATTTTTTTCTGTATGCAATAGTCCCTGTTCAGATTCAGGCTCGGTACCCCAATCAGTAAGGTTGGGTTTGGCATCTTTCAACAGCATAGCTTCCTGCACATCGCCACGGCTTTTGAGGAAAGAACCTTTTCTGCCATGAACCACATACGAGGGAAATGGCTCGCGCACCTGGTAACCCGCTTTCAATCTTACACGGAGCATGGGATAATAGAACAGGATCTCAAAATAATCATCCACTTTAGAACCCGGCCTGGTAATACGCAGATCAGCAAACACGGCCTGCGGCATTCCGAATAAATGAAGGGCCTGGTCTATCAGGTGCGGACTAAGATCATTCAATATACCGGCACCGGGGAGCGGTGTTTCTTTATGTGCTTTGGGACTAAGCTCATCTTTAAACCTGTCGAAATGAATTTCCATTTCCATGATCTCGCCCAGCCAGTCTTCCTGTATGATCTTTTTTACGGTTTTGAAATCGCTGTCCCAGCGGCGGTTTTGGAAAACAGAGAGTACCCGTTTCTTTTCTTCCGCCAGTTGTTTCAGTTCTTCGGCTTCGGCAACCGTGGTGGTGAAAGCTTTTTCTACAACGGCGTGCTTACCCGCTTCCAAAACTTTTTTTGCGAATTCATAATGGGTGGCAGTAGGTGTGTTTACCACCACCAGTTCAATGGAATCATCGGCCAGTACTTCTTCCAGTGAACGATAGAGGGTAATGCCGGGATAGAAAGCCAATGATTCAGACCTGGTTCTTTCCCAGATACCCACCAGTTCAAAACCCTTGTGCAGGTGAATAAAAGGCGCATGAAATACTTTCCCCGACATACCGAAAGAAAGAATAGCTGTTCTAATAGGAGACATGTGAATGATTGTATTAACGGGTTGTTTAAAATACTCCGTGTAACTCAGTGTACCCTGTGTCTCTGTGGTGAAAAAAAGATCGAAGCGAAGGCTTTACCACAGAGACACGGAGATTCGGAGTTTCACAGAGAGCTTTTATCATTGTAATAACCGCCACATTAAAATTAAAAAACCTGCTCCATACAGAAGCAGGTTTTCTGGTATTGTTACGATAACGATTTAGTTGGCGGCAGGTGTGGCTTTTTCTCTTTCTTTCATTTTATCGAGATAAGATACCCCATCCGTGATCCATTTTTCGGCGGGCTTGCCCAATAGATAATGATCAAACCATTCCCTTTGTCTTTTCTGGTAATCGATCTGGTTTTCTTTTTTGGCGAGGCCATGGTTCTCATCGGCATACACCAGCATTACATGCGGTTTTTCCATGCGTCGCATGGTGCCATACATTTCAATACCCTGGTGCCAGTCTACCGCGCCATCTTTATCGCCGAAGGCAACCAGTAATGGGGCTTTGATCTTTGATGCATTGAACATAGGCGAGTTGCGGATATGCGCATCGGTTCTCTCGTACCATGGTCCGTCAAAACGGCCCTGGCTGGTTTCAAATATTTTCTGATCGGGTGTGCCGTTGTTCCAGTAAATGGATAATGACATACTGATCAAATCCGTTAAAGGTGCACCGGCACAGGCTGCTTTGAATACATCGGTTTGTGTTACCAGGAAAGCGGTCTGGTAAGCGCCCCAGCTATGTCCCATCAAACCTACTTTGTCTTTATCGATCATACCTGTTTTCAATACTTCTTTTACGGCCGGTACCACGCAGTTAACGGCACTCATGCCCGGGTCGTTGGTTTCATACACGATATCCGGACGGAATACAAAATAACCATTGGTGGTAAAGTTGGTGGTATTATAAGCACCCCTTACCGATGGGGTGGTGTACCCGTGTACCGTATTGGAAAGCAATTCATAAATGTATACGATCATCGGGTATTGTTTACCCGGCTCGTAATTGGCCGGATAAAAAAGGGCGCCCTGCATTTTTTTGCCTTTAGCATTGGTAAAACTGACGAGCTTGCTTTTTCCCCAATAATAGTTTTGTTGTTGCGGGTTGGTGCCGGTTATTTTTTTATCGTTGGCGAAATTGTCTCCCGCGTAGAGTTCTGGTGAAAGATCATAATCCTGTTTTACATAGAGGAAAGCATTGGCATCTTTTGCCCTGGTAAGACGACCCACTGAAAGATCTTCAAAGATCAACTTGTCGAAACTGCCATTTTCCAGTTTGTAATAACCGGTTTTCTTACTCTTATCGCCATAGGCGGTAAAATAGATGGGTTTGCTGTCATCGATAAAAGGATCTTCGAAATCTACCCGGTAAACGCGGAACATGATCTCTTCTTTTTCACCCGTGGTTAATTTTCTACCGCCGCTGCCATCGGGTTTTACGGCCCAGGTATTGTATTCATCGTACAATAAAATTTCTTTATCGTCTTTGAGCCATCCGCCGGCACCAACAGGAGGCCGCGTAGCCGGATGATCATCACGTACATCCTGGAAATCTGTTTTGATACTTGCTGTGATATTGGTATTCTTTCCCGAAGCGATCTCGTAGGTCCACCAATGTTTGTCTTTGAAATAATACAGGAATCTACCTTCCGGAGAGGAGCGTGGGCCGGTATTAAAACCTGCCAGTGATTTTTCATACAATAATTTTTCCTCGCCGGTTCTTGTGTTTACGAGATAGAAATCCGCATAATCTTCTTTGAAAGCGGGTTTGTATTTTTTATTGGTAGAAGTAACCGCGAATTTCTGGTTACCGGTTAACAAAGCGTCTGGTGTGGCTTCTTTGGCTAGTTGGTAAAACTGGTTATTATCTATATTCCATACAGAAAGAAAACTTGCATCCTTATCCTGTCCAAAAGTTAATTTCTGGCGTGGTTGAATTTCCGTATCCTTCCAATGCCAGATATCCACGGCCGGTAATTTCTCATCAGGGTTGGGTTTCTTTACCGCCATTGTTTTACTGCTGTCTGTTTTGGCTTTGCTGGTATCGGCTGGTTTTTTATCTTCTTTTTTGGGTTTGAGTGTCCATGTTTTTAATCCGAAGAATACAGCGCTCATATCATCGCTTATCCGCAGGTTGGATCCATTGTGGATACGCATGTTCTTGGGAAAAGAAGCGGCTTCCATCGGATCAAATATTTTCAGCGAAGCGGTTTTATAAATATCTGCATAGCTATACACAACTGCATTTTCTTCTTCATAGGTATCTTTTTTGAAGGTTTTGAAGAAACTCAATCCATCACCTTCTTTCTGCCAGGTAAGTTTTGAAAATTTCAAAGTATCACTTGCGATCACTTTAAGTGTATAATGGTTCAGGTTGAACAACTCCACCGAATTACCCGCTACATTGGCCGACTCAACAATATAAGCCAGGAAATCGCTTTTCTTATTGAATGCATAATCGGTAACATTACCAATGGTATGGGTTGTATTGTCTGCAAGGTTTTTTATGAGAAGTACACTGCCTTTGTCCTTATTCTCTTTGGGCGGAGCAAGGTAAGCGGCAAGAAATTTTCCGTTTCTTGAAAATCCGAAACGGGCAATATTCTGCACGATTTCTTTCTTACCGGTTCCCAGGTTCAGCAATCCCATTTTGTATTCAATGGGTTTGCTTTGGTCGCGCAGTTTTTCGGCTTCTTTAAAAGGCAAGCCAATCCGGTAAGCGATCCATTGATTGTCTTTCGAAAATTCAGGAGATGAAGAAAATTCCAGTTTATACAATTTGCCGGTGTTGCGGTTCATTACGTACATCGTATCGTTGTCTTCCTGAACCGTGATCTGGTAAGCCACCCATTCGCCATTCGGCGAAAGATCGTTGCTGCCGATGTTTTGCCATTTGCCATAATCATCGGTGGTCAGGTTTTTCTTTTGCTGGGCCTGCAGGCTTCCTGCACATAATACAAAAGCTGCCAGCAGGTAAAGAGATTTACGGAGCATAACAATTAGTTTGAAACAAGGTATTGAAAAAGGATTGATTTCGTATGCAATTCATCAATCACTTTTAATTGTATTGATTACCAGAATATTAGGACGCTAATAGGAACTTGTACACAACCCTGCGAAGCCTATTGCAAGGGTGAATTCAAGTTTCTATTTTGTTTCATCTTTTACCCTCAAAAAACGATTGCTATGAACACACAAAAATTTTTGGTTTCTGGAATCATTGGTGGTATTGTTTCTTTTTTTGCAGGCTACCTGATTTATGGGCTGCTGCTGATGGATTTTTTTACAAAGAACGCAGGAACGGCAACCAACGTTATGCGCGCACCAGGCGATATGATCTGGTGGGCCATGATCCTGGGTTCCGTTTTCATGGGACTGATGCTTTCTTACATTTTTAACCGATGGGCCAACATTACTTCGCTCGGAGCAGGTGCTTCAGCAGGGTTTATGATAAGCCTGTTGATGACAGCGGGTTTTGACCTGCTGATGTATGGTAATTCCAATATCTCCAATCTTACGGCAACGGTAACTGATATCGTTTGCGGAGGTGTAATGGGCGCCATTACCGGCGCTGCGGTAGGTTTTATGAATGGGATGGGGAAGAAGGCTGCCTAAACAACAGCAGACCGCTATACAGAAAGTGCAGCCAACGGCTGCACTTTTGTTTATACCTAATACTAAGATTAACGCGTTGTATCAGTAAACTTCCTCTGTGTAACTCAGTGTTCTCTGTATCTCTGTGTTGAAAAAAACTTCATAATAGAAAGCTTTTTTTCAACACAGAGATACAGAGATTGGGAGTTGCACAGAGAATCCCTGCCATTGTAATATTTTTAAATAGCACAACACATTAAAATGGTTACCTGTTTGCTTCACTGATCCAGTGAAACTGTTTCTCGGCCAGTTGAAAATGACGGTTACTTCGTTTTAGTACGATATATAAGGAATCCCGGTTCCTGCTGCCCGAAAGTGTTATGGTATTGCTGTCAGGCAAACCATACCTGAATGTGAAAAGCATTTTTTCGGAAGAAGCTGTTTTCTTAAAGCCGATTGTTTTCCGGATCGTATCGGTAACCAGGTTAAAATAACCACGGCGGTAACGTTGCCTGAAACTGGTATCAGTCGATCCAACGCTGCCCAGTCCGCCTTTTTCAAAGATCATATCCCGCCAACGGGTGGTATCTGATACCAATGCGGGAAGGGTATCTTTGTTAACTGCATACACCACTACATCATATACGCCCAGTTCAATGGGTTTTGTACTGACAGGTTTGTTGAAGGAATTGTAGAATTCACGGGTAGAAAAAAAAGGCACAATCACAAACAAACCGATAAAAGCAAGCTTCAAAACAATACGGGTAATGCGCATCCATTTTTTAGACAGGCTGTTTTGATGGATCGTATTCGCGGCAACGGACCTGTTCCATACCAGCAGATCGACCAGGCGTTTTGCATCATTTGCCAGCAAATAAAAACAGTAGATCACAAGATGGATAGAAAAGATCTTAACGGGTATATCATAACAAAGGTTCAATACCATTACATTAATGAATACCGAAGCCCCTACGAACAAACCGAGCGTAATGGTTTTTCTGTTCAGCAGCAGCAAGCCCGCCAGCACTTCCATGGCCCCGGAAAATACCTGGTAAGGGGTAGAATAGCCAATGAACATCCATGATAAACGCATGGGTAAAAAATCTCCCAGGGGCGTTGCCAGCTGGCTCTGGTTGGGAAATGGCATTTGTAAAGCATACAGTTTAGAGATACCGTAAACCATACAGTTCAGGATCAGGAAATAACGAAGAAATGTTCTCAGCCAGTAATTGGCCGTATGATAGGAGGCACGCTTCTTGTCTGCAATACTCCAGATAACAGTGCCTGTAACGGCTATGACCAGGTAGGTAAAGATTGCTTTCCAGCTCTCAGATGTATCACCGCTCCCATTGTTTACAATCGTTGTTTGTTGGAAATGGAACCATGTTTTGTTGCAGAATTCAATGATCCATCCCATGGCTTTTTCATAAAACTGCAATACATAGTTCAAACCGGGAAGGGTTCTGTTCAGCCATTCCCATGGAGCGATGTTGAGCAGGAAATAAATAAAAAAGAACCGGAAAAGGATCTTTTGCCACAATGGCCATGAACCGACGGAACCGGGTTGAGTTGAATTCATGCAGTTGAGTTTGTTCTTAAATATAACGAGTTGTGCTCTTAAACGACCCAACTGGGACACTCACTTCGCGAACTTTGCGGTTCATTGCGGGCTTTGCGTTACAGTTTTACAGTTCGCCTTATTTATGGTGCGGAAAAAATAGTAACGCAAAGCCCGCAATGAACCGCAAGGCACACAGAGACCGAATAGAAATAGCTAGATTTTAATAGCACAGCACCTTAAATATAAATGAATGTAGCTATTTGGGTACCCGTTTTAGGAACCGGCGGTTGCCTATTTTTTGGACCAGGGGAAAAGACAGGGCTTAAATGGCTCTATTTGGTCCGATAATCCTATCTTGTCGGATATGCAAGAGAAGAAAGACTTCGTACATGTTACCTGTTGTGAACCCCATCGGATCCGTACCAAAGAGATATTGAAACAGTTCCCGGATATGCGCAAGCTCATTGGGAAGAACCCCGCTACTTTCCTGGCCATTTTCGGGCTTGTTGCTTTTCAGCTGATTTTTTGCTGGCTGGTTGCCGACCAATCCTGGTGGATGGTGGTGGGAGCCGCTTATCTGTTGGGGGCTTTTGCGGATCATGCATTGTTTGTGATGATTCATGAGTGCGCGCATAAACTGATCTTTAAAAGCCATGCAGCCAACCGCGTAGCGGGTATTTTCGCTAACCTGCCTTTGATCTTTCCGAGCTCTGTTTCGTTCGAGACCTACCATATCAAACACCATTCTTTCCAGGGCGTACATGCGCTGGATGGAGACCTGCCCAATTACTGGGAGGCCAAACTCATCAACAACTATTTTATCGGCAAAGTGATCTGGTTATTGTTCTATCCCTTTTTTCAGCTGTTCCGCTTTTCACGGATGAAAGAAATACAGCCCTATAATAAATGGGTGGGGTTGAACTGGCTTGTACAAATTGTATTCATTACAGGGGTCATGCTTTTATTCGGAACCAAGGGAATCTCGTTCCTGGTATTGAGCTTTTTCTTTTCGGTGGGCCTGCATCCGTTGGGCGCCAGATGGATACAGGAACATTATCTTACTGAAGGCGAGCAGGAAACCTATAGTTATTATGGTGTGTTGAACAAGTTTGCTTTTAATGTAGGCTATCACAACGAACACCATGATTTTCCCTCTGTTCCCTGGAACCGTTTACCGCAGATCCGGAAGGGTGCACCTGCATTTTATGATACTTTATCTTATCATACTTCGTGGACAAAACTTTTTTTTCGGTTTTTATTCGACAAGGAAATTTCACTCTTCTCCAGGATCGTAAGAACCAATAGGGGCAAGGTTTTGCTGGCAGATGAATCACGTCCTGACATTGACATGACGGCGGTTAAATAGTCGATTTATTTATATACATTAACATAGTATTTGCAGATTGATTTGGCTATTAATCTGCATCGCCGTACATTTGCACCCTGAAACTGAGCGACGATAGTAATAAACAGTCTCACGGGTGTTGTAAAGTCAAGTTTCTCTAACGGTTGAATTGGTTTTTTCTTCCTGTTTCCCGCTCAGTAAAACATTAATATTAAAAATTAGAAATATTATGAAGAGTAATGTAATGCCTTCTATTGTCCAAATTGAAGCAAACGAACTGAAACAATTGGTTACTGAAGTAAAAGAAACCGTAGCAACGGGTCTGATCCAGGTTAACCGCGTAAAAGAAAGCACTACCAACTTTGGTATTGTTGATCTGTGGAATATCCGTCGCGGTGCTAAGGTTGCACGCCTGGCACGCCGCTGGTCTATATAATGAATCCTTGAAAACCGATTGTCAAAATCCGCTGTTACCAACAGCGGATTTTTTATGGGGATCCTCCCCCGAAATAATTGACTACCAGCTTCTTATGAACTTACGATCAATTGCCGGCCTAACCTGTTGACTGAGTTATCTGTAAAAACGCAGTTGTGCCTTCCGATCGTACAATTGCCCAAGCTTGGCCGGGCTTGCTTCGTACCTGGTTCGTACCCGGGCCGTATTAAACCCACAGTAAGTCCACATTAACTCCACAGTAACTCCACATTAATGTGGAGTTACTGTGGAGTTAATGTGGACTTACTGTGGGGCTACTACGAAGAAAACCCGAAGCAAGTACGAAGCAGCTGCGAACAAATAGGGGCTGTGTGCCTGGCGGAACATGGTTGTTTAAGAATAAATGAACAACACGATTCCTGGTAGATTTTTGAGGAAGTTATTGAGTATCAATAGTTTATTAGTGATTGCACATAATCCTTTCAACCTGCTTTAAGCCGGCCAGGTGATTTTTTGGATGCTGGTTGGTAATCTTATCTTATTAACCGCAAAGAAACGAGGGCGCGATGGTTCGCGAGGTAAGGTTTATAGTGGCTTATGCATAATTACCATGCCGCGGTATTCGGGTTTCATTACTTCAAAGGGCAGAACCATTGTTCCGCAAATAGTGTATCCCATTTTCTGGTAAAAACTGATGGCGTCTGTGCTGGTGTCCATGGCTTTGAGAAAAACCATTTCTTTCTTGTGTTCCCTGGCAATGGATTCGCTGAGTAGTATCAGCTGTTTCCCAATTCCCTTTCCTGCCATGGAACGATGAAGATAGATCCGTTCGATCTCAAGGCATTGTTTGTCTTCGCTGCCTGTTAAAACAGCGTGCAGTTTCAGTTTTAAATAACCACCTGCTTTTCCTGCTTCATCATATACGATAAAATGAAGATTGTTTTTATCAGCAAGTTCCTTGCGTAAAGTATCCGGGTGATAAGCGTATTCGTGCATGTACCAATCGGCTCCGCCGGGATGCCAGAGATGCAGGTAATGTTCCACATAAATGGCTTTGGCAAGTGCAGAAAGTTCTTCTGCCTGTGAAACGGTTATTGGGCTGATGGCCGAAGTATTTATTTTACGCTCCATGCAAATTGTGTGGATCTGGGCAGTTCCTCAAATATTTCGCGGAAGGATTCCGGTGGAACGGCCAGTTTCCGTGTATTGGTATCGATCCAGGCACCATCGATCGTAATGATGGCGCTTAGCGTAGTACCATTCTTCCATATTTCATGTACCATGGTCCAGCGGCTCATGTCCTGTGTACTTTTTACCATCTGCACATTTACTTCAACAGCGTCACTGAAATGGATCTCGCGTTTAAATACACATTCTTCCCTGAAAAGGATGGGGCCGATATGCTGTTGCTGCATGATAAAAGGAGTAAGCCCTTTCTCTGTCATAAAGGAGATACGTACAAAAGCGCCAAAATCATAATACACGGAATGGCGGAGATGGAAATTGGGATCGATATCACTCCAGCGGATCTCTATTTTTTTATGGTAACTGTCCATGGTCTTCTTCTCAAATAAAATGAATGATGCTTAGCTTTAACGCTATTGAGGTTGCTCGTCTTTTACTTCCATTTTTCGGATCACCCCGTTCACTACTTTCAAAATAACATAGGAATTGCTGGCTTTGATCTTCAGTTTAAAATTTCCAAGAATGTCTTTCGGAAATGCTTTTGCAGAATTCGGAAACCTGCCCGCAATGGGTTGAATGGGGTCTCCGTTTTTGATCTTTAACTGGTTGTACCCGATCACAAAATGATCGTCTGTAATATCAAAACCATTCAGGGTGCCGGCTACAGAAACACGTAAACTGGATTTGAAGTAATGGTACTCCGAATACATATCCATTCCTGTTGTGTTTTCTGTTGTTACCATCTTAGCGGGCTTACCCAGTTTTTTTACGAGCAGGTTTTTAGAAGTACCCAGGGAGATCCCGTTTACCTGTATTTTTTTAAAATCAACACTGTCGTATACCTGGCCGTAGGTTGTGTGCATACCGGCTATCAAAAACAATAAGAAAAAAAGTCTGCGCATATACCTGGTTTGATAGGCTGGAAATATATTTACAATTCAACATAAAAGTATGACTGAAATTCAAAAGATCATTCAATTATTTGAGGCCTTGCAGCAGGGCGATTGCTGGATAGGATTGAATATACAGGAGGCAGTTGCGGGGGTAGATGCAAAAACAGCCACACAAAAAATAAACCCGGAAGGGAATTCGATATGGCAACTGGTCAATCACCTGATCTACTGGCGCAAAACCGTGATGATCAGGTTACAGGGTATGAATGCATTACCGCCAATGCCTGATTTCTACCAGCCAGATGATACCGGTGATACTTCCTGGCAAACCACCCTCCGGCATTTTGAGGATGTTTTTATGGAACTGCAGAAAACCATTCTTGCTTTTGATGAAACCAGGCTTGGGTTTGATTCTCCCCGTAAGGGACAAACTTATTACCAGTTACTGATGGGCTGCCTGCAACACGATGCGTACCATATGGGGCAAATGGTAATGCTTAAAAAGGGGAGATGATGAACATTTATCATTCAATTAATGAAGCCTCTGTGAAACTCCATAACGCTGTATCTCTGTGTTGAGGTTTTTTTTCAACACAGAGATACAGAGGAACAGCGTTGCACTGAGTGGTATATGAAAAAGGCCCTACAGGAATGTAAGGCCCTATTACATACGCTAGTATGTTGTACATGAGAAAAATCTTACCATAACTGCTTGCCCTGGTAAAAGTCAAGCACTTTTATGCGGAGCAGGTAATCGTATTTGGCGGCTATGTAATTGGCATTGGTTCGGTCTACATTGTTTTTGGCGATCATGTATTCTACAGAGGTGTTTACACCTGCGGTAAAACGGGTTTCAGCCGCTTTGAATGATTGTGTAAAATCATTCAACTGTTTTGACAAGGTCTGGTAACGCTCGAACGCGGTATTCATATTAATATAGGCCTGGTCTACCGACTGGCGCAGTTGTGTTTTTACGGTCTGTGCTTCAAAGCTGGTTCTCTTCTCAGCGATCTTTGCCTGGTTTACATTGCTCTTCGCCCTCAACCCGTTTAAGATGGGAACCTGTAAGCCGATACTGAGTGATGAATTAAAATTGTTCGTCCACTGATCACCATAAGAAATCTTCTGGCTCTGGTAACTGTTTTGCGGAGAAAAAACTGAGAGCTTGCTTCCACTCACATTTACATAACTGCTGGTGGCCACATCTGATGTGCTCAGCAATTCCTGCCTGCTGGCCACGCTGGAATAATTGGTACCGAACCCTCCGTTAAAACTCAGTGTGGGCAATAATTGTGCCTTGGCCGATAACAATCTTTTGGAAGCACTTTGTTTTCTCAGTTCAGCCGCTTTTACAAAAGCGAGTTGCTGTTGTGCCGCCTGGTAAATATTATCCGCATCACCATCATACAATACCGGGTTAATGGGATCGGTTAAATTTTCCAGTTGCATGGTGGTGCTGTAAGGAATATTCATTAACTGGGTAAGGCTTAGTTTGGCGGATTCCAGGTTGTTTTTCACAGTAATCACGCTCAATTCATCGCCGGATAACTGGCCTTTCAGATCATATAAAACAGAAGGGGCAATGGCGCCATTGGCATTCAATGTTTCTAATCTTGTTACCTGGTTCTTGGTTACGTCTACCTGGCTTTTGGCGATGTTGAGTTGTTCCTGGCTACTTAATACCTGTAGGTAAGCGAGTATCACATTGATGGTGGTATTGTCTTTGGCCTGCTGCCAATCCATTTCACTGGCTTTGGCATTGAGTTCGTTTTGCCTGATATTATTTTGAATGGCAGAACCATTCCAGATGGTAATGCTTGTGTTAATACTATAGTTGGCAAAATTGATCTGCTGGTTTGCATAGGTATTGGTGAACGGGTCAATGCTTCGTCCCTGGTTGATGCCATGATTTACATTACCGGAAATAAAAGGCAGTTGACTGCCTTTTGCCTGTTGGTAAGTTACTTTATCACTCTGCGCCTGGTATCCTGCCTGGCGTACCTGCAGGTTGTTCTGTATGGCTGTTTCCACGCATTGCTTTAACGTGAATACGGTACCCTGTGCATAGGAAACCATACCCGTTAAAAGAAAGATGCCTGCTGTAATCCATTTCGCGTTGCCCTTTTTCATAAGTTCTGTTTGAAACAAGTTTGGTTATTTTTCAATTCTGCCATCCAGCAGGTTGATGATCTTTTTGCCGTATGCCGCATTTTTTTCCGAATGCGTTACCTGTATAATGGTAACACCCTCTTCTTCATTGATCTTTTTGAACAGCTCCATAATTTCTTCTCCCTGTTTGGAATTAAGATTACCCGTAGGTTCATCGGCCAGTAACAGTTTTGGTTTTGCGATCAACGCTCTTGCAATACCCACCAGCTGCTGTTGTCCGCCGGATAACTGGGCAGGGAAGAGGTCTTTCTTTCCTACAATATTGAACCTGTCCAGTATATCCGCTACCATGGCTTGTCTTTCAGCTGTTTTAATGCTCTGGTATAGCAATGGCGTTTCTATGTTTTCATACACGGTCAGTTCATCGATCAAATGATAGGCCTGGAATACGAAACCGATATTTTGTTTATACAGTTCGGCCCTTTGTTTTTCCTTGATCTTAAAAACATCCTGTTCCATAAACCGATAGCTGCCTTCAGAAGCTTCATCAAGCATTCCAATGATATTCAGCAGGGTGGATTTGCCCGAACCCGAGGGACCCATAATGGAGATGAAAGCGCCTTCTTCAATCGTCAGATTAATGTCTTTCAGGATAAATACACGGTTATTGCCGGTATTGTGCCATTTGTAGATCTTTTCGAGTTGTATCATAGTTTCTCTTTTATAACCTGCCTGGCGTTATTCAAAGCCTGTGCCATCTTCTGAAACCCTTATTGTATAAGGGTTTTATGAAACCGGCAGGGGTCAGGTGTCCGTTATCGTACAGTTACTGTTCGCAAGCGAACAGCCAAATTTACTCAGTTCTGAGGCTTTTTACCGGGTTGGCCAGGGCTGTTCTGTAACACTGTAGCGCAATAAACAGGAAGGCCGATAAAAAAGTAATGCCCCCCACCAATACAAATGTTCCCCAGCTTTGCTCAATCCGGTAGGCATAGTTTTTTAACCATTGATTGGTAATACTGAATGCAAGTGGCCAGGCTACGATATTGGCAATCAGAATTAATAAAGCATAGTCGCGGATGAAAAGGGAAATAATATTACCGGCTCCGGCACCCAGTACTTTGCGAACCGCGATCTCTTTGTTGCGTTTGGTTAAGGTAAATGCAACAACGCCAAAAATTCCCAGGAAAACAATGATCATGGTTAGCCAGGTGGCAATCCGCGCCGCTTTCTGCAATTGTAATTCTGAGCTGTATAGTGATTGGAATTTCTCATCCATGAAAAAATATTCAAATGGTGCAGATGGTGCCATTGCTTTCCATTTGTCTTTTATCAGTGCCATACTTTTGCTGATATCCGTTGAAGTGAGTTTTACGGAGATATAGCGGTAGCTTTTTATATCCTTTACATTCGCAAAAGCAATGGGGCCAACACGTTCCTGTAAAGATGAATAGTTGTAATCTTTGATCACACCGACTACGGTTAAGCTGGCATTGGCAGAAGGGATCCTGATCTTTTTTCCGACCGGAGAACTTAGCCCGAGCGCTTTCACGGCTGATTCATTTAATACGATCTGTCCGGGAACATAACCAGCATCCTGCCGGAAGAACACGCCTTCTTTCATTTTCAGTTGAAAAGCGGCTGCGTAGTTTTCATCGGCCGTTGTGGCTGGTATGTTTACCGGTTGCGTAAAAGAAGCACCTTCGGGCAGGAGGTCGTAACTGTTAGGTGGTTTGCGATCGGGCACTTCAAAAGAAAGGGATGCGGCCTGAACGGAAGGAATCCGAATCAATTCGTTGCGGATGGTTTCCATTTTTAAAACACCGGCAGAATCCCATTGCTTGGGTATGGCGGATATAACCAGTACCTGGTCCTTGTTATAACCGAGATCCCGTGTAAAACAATAGGTAACCTGTTTTGAAATATTCAATGCATTAATAAATACAACGATCGCAAGAGAGAACTGAACAACCAATAAGGATTTCCGGAGAAACATACCGCCCCTGGAATCGTTGATCTTTCCTTTGATGGCATGAATGGTGTTGGACGAACTTAATACCAGCGCCGGGTAAATACCTGATACGATGCCAACGATCAATACCAGCAGGGCAAGAAAACCAAATTTAGCCCCATCAAACTTCCATACAGGAGGTAGGGTTGTGTTCATTACCTGGTTACCAAGCGGCAATAATGCCTGGTACATGAAAAGAGAAAACAAAGCGGCAATAGCGGTTAGTACCAGCGACTCTGACATATATTGAAACACCAATTGCTTTTTCTCTCCCCCAAATACTTTGCGCAGACCGATCTCTTTTAAACGGTAAGTAGATGTACCTATATTGATGTTAATGAAGTTTATAATGGCCATCAATAAAATAAATCCCGCGATAAAAGAAAGTGTAATGATCATCTTCTGTATGGCACCATTGTTATTGGTGAGATAATAATCTTTCACGGGAGATAATTCAACGGTGAACTTGTCTCTGATGCTGGCATCGGCACGGTTATGAATGGTTTGGGCAAAAGGCCGGACCAATTGTGCGGGATCTGTACCCTGTTTGAGTTTGATCATACAAACCATAAACACATTGGACCAGGATTCCATCGGATCAGTACCCTGGAAATAGTGGTTGCCCTCTGTTGGAAGGAATACATCATACCCATCGCCCGAAATAAAATTGGTAACAGAATTGGTCGGAAGCGTTTGCAATACTGCCGATACGATATAATCCTGTTTGCTGCCGGTTGTATTGGTAATGGTAATGGTTTGATCAATGGCATCTTTTTTCCCGTACAACTTCATGGCCAGGGTTTCTGTAATTACCGCCGACTGGTTGTTTCGGAAAGCCTGTTTTTCATTCCCATACAATAGCTTAAATCCATAGGTGGATACAAGCGTGGTATCGCCAATGGCGATGTCTTCTTTAAAATGATTATCGCCCGCGGAAACAATATTGGTTACCGGGTTGTAACGGTAATAACCATCTACCAGGTTGGGATAGCTTTCTTTCATCGCTTTGGCAAGCGGTGCCAATGAAGTGATGTCCAATCCAAGGTTTTCCTGCTTCCATTTGCTCTTCATCACATACTGATCAGCCACATCTTTCAAACCGCCGTTTACATTTTTTTCATTGATCACATATACGCCGATCAGTAAGGCGAATGTAATGCCCAATGAAAGACAGAGAATATTGATTGCCGAGAATAACCTATGCCTAGTTAAATGGCGGATGGCGATCTTGAAATAGTTATGGAGCATAGTTGCTATTTTAAATGTTGAATGCTAAATATTGCATTAAGTTGAGGATCAAAAATGATATTCATTAATAATTTAAAATTCAACAGTCATCATAATACGATCACTCGGTTCGTAAACTTTTTGCCGGGTTTGCAATCGCTGCCCTTACCGCCTGCGTACTAACTGTTATGAATGCGATCAAGCATGCGATGGAAGCGGATAGGGCAAATACCGTCCATGAGATACTGGTGCGGTAGGCAAAATCCTGCAACCAGCGGTTCATGATCCACCAGGCAAGTGGCGAAGCAAGTACTAACGCAATCAATACCAGTTTGATAAAATCTTTCGAGATCAATACCACCAGGTTGGAAACGCTGGCACCCAATACTTTTCGGATGCCGATCTCCTTGGTTCTTTGTTCGGCACTGAAAGTAGCCAGGCCAAATAAACCAAGGCAGGAAATCAAAATGGCAATGATGGTAAAATATTTTACAATGGCAGCCAGCCGATCCTGTGCCTGGTAATTTTTCTGAAATTCTTCGTCTAAAAAATTATATTCAAATGGCTCCAGCGGGTTTAGCTGTTGCCAGACTTTAGTAAAGCGCGAAAGTAGGGAAGAAAGATTGGCACTATTGGTATGTACCAACAGGTAATTGTAATCGGGCTTGTTATTCAATCCAAAACCAAAAGGTGCGATAGGCAAATGCAGGTCCTGGAAATGAAAATTCTTCACCACGCCAACTATCTCAATGGAATTGGCCAATCCGCCTGCGCCGGTGTATAAGATCTTGCCAACCGCTTCCTGCGGACTCGCAAAGCCAAGTTTCGAAACAGCTTCTTCATTAAGGATCATACCACGGGCGGTATCGCCGGGAAATGCCTTTGAGAATCCGCGTCCGGCTACCAGTTTGATGCCAATGGTTTGCAGGAAATTCTCATCCACGTTATTTACTTTGGTTATCTGCGCGCTGTTAACGGTATTGCCTTCACGATACAGTCCCATATCGCTCGGGTTAAAAATACCGGGATAATAGGTAGAAGCGCCCACCGATGCAACGTCAGGTAACTTGCCTAATTCCGCCAGTAAGGATTGATAAGTGTGTTTGGCGGCCTTGCTTCTCAATGGAATGATCATTTCCTGTTCCCTGGTAAAGCCAAGGTCTTTGGAACGCATGTATTGCATCTGGTTTGAAATAACCACGGATGAAATAATCAGTACGGCCGAAATGACAAACTGGAAAACCACCAATCCCTTCCTGATGGAAATGGCGGCAAATGAATTGGTGGCTGATTTGCTTTTTAAAATGCTTACTGGTTTAAACGACGATAAATAAAAAGCAGGGTAGATGCCCGCCAGTAAACCGGTGATAACAGATAAGACGAAGAAACCCGTCAGGATCCATTTGTGATCGTTAAGGGATAAGTACAAATCTTTGCCGGATGCGGCAGAGAAAGCAGGTAAGCAAATAGCTGTGAGTACAATGGCAAATACAAATGCAACCAGGCTCATCAACAAAGATTCTCCCAGGAACTGGTTGATAAGGGAGCTTTTTTTTGCGCCCAGCACTTTACGGATACCCACTTCCGCCGAACGTTTGGATGAACGGGCCGTAGACAGGTTCATAAAATTGATACAGGCGATCAATAAAGCAAACAATGCAATGGAGCCGAGTATGTACAGGTAAGTCATACTGCCCGTTGGTGTAACATTTTCCCTGGTCCTGGTGTTGAGGTGTATATCCGTTAAAGCTGTCAGGAATTGTTTTTTGTAAAAGCCCGCCGCTTTCAGATCGTCACCAGCATATTTGTTGATGAAAGCCGGGAACTTGGCTTCCAGTTGCTGCGGATGGGTTCCTTTCTTCAGCTTAAGATAGGTGAAGAACATATTGTTATAGGCCAGGTTATTGGAACGGAGACTGTATTGTTCCATAGCACCCCCTTTAAAGGCCATAAAGAAACGGCCGTCGATATGGGTTGGTGTATGCGATGTTTTGAAAACACCTGTAACCGTAACTTCGTTTTCGCCATTGGTGCCGCTACTGATATGAATTATTTTATTTAGCGCGGGCTGTTTGCCAAACAGCTTATGCGCGATCTCATCGCTTAGAACAACAGTGTTCGGATTGTCCAACGCATGTTTCGGATCACCTTCCGTGAAATCGTATTTGAAAAAATGAAAGAAACCGGGATCGGTCAGAAAACCCTTGTTCTCGTAAAAGGAAACGGCAGGCGCATTGCTTTCATTGTAACGGATCAGGGTTTTGTCTTCACCAAACAACCCGAGTAACCTTACGGTTTCTTCCACTTCCGGAAACTCCTGTTGCATCATGGCGGCCATTGGGGCTGGTGTATTGGCCATATCGCGTACCTCATCCTGTTTTACAAAAGTGGTACCCAACTGGTAAATACGGTCCGCATCGGGGTGTTGTTTATCATAATTCAATTCATTGTTCAGGTACAGCGCTATCAGTAAACAACAGGTAAGCCCTATGGATAAGCCGAAGATATTGATGAAAGAAAAAATCTTATTCTTCATCAGGCTTCGCCAGGCGATCTTAAAATAATTACGTAGCATAACTGTTATTTTAAATTTTGAATGTTACATGTTGAATTAAGTTGTGCGTTACCCAATGGATTTTCATTTATAATTCAACATTCATCATAATATAATGAACTATTCCGTTCTCAAACTTTTTACCGGATTGGCCACAGCGGCTTTAACGGCCTGTATGCTTACGGTGATCAAAGCAATGGCTGCGGCAATGATACCGGCCGCGATAAAGATCCACCAGCTGATATCAATGCGGTAAGCAAAATCGGCCAGCCATTGGTGCATGGCATACCAGGCAACCGGGAAGGCGATCAATGCGGCGATGATCACCAGTTTCAGGAAATCTTTTGATAACAATACCACGATGGTTCCGGCACTTGCACCCAATACCTTTCGTATGCCGATCTCTTTGATGCGTTGCGTAATGGCAAAAGCGGATAGTCCCAATAAACCCAGGCAGGCAATAAAAATGGCAATGCAGGCAAAAATGGTAAAGAGGCTGCTTTGTCTTTTTTCAGAGAGATAGAGCGCATCGAATTTATCATCCAGGAAACTGAATTCGAAAGGCATTTCAGGAAGGTATTTGCGCCAGCTGCTTTCTATGGTTGCCAATGCCTCGCTGGTATTGTTCCCACCAATTTTAACGGATAACTGGTTGAAGAAATTGGCCTGGGTAGGTTTGGGCAGGGTCATAACAATGGGAACGATACGCTGGTGTAAGGATTCAAAATGGAAATCTTTTACCACACCGATCACTTTTCCTTTTGTATTGCCATACTGGAAATTTTTCCCGATGGCTTTGTCGGCCGATTTCCATCCCAATACCTGAACGGTTGCTTCATTCAGCACAAACCCTGCGGTATCTGTAGAAAAAGACCTTGAAAAATTCCGGCCCGCTGCCATCTGGATACCATAGGAGGGAATGAAATCATGATCGGTAGCGAGGTATTTTAATTCCGTTGTAACCGGCTTCAGCGAATCACCGGATTCTGCACCGGCATTCTGTGAGTCGAGCAAACGACCAGTGGGTATCCTGGATGAACGTCCCATGTTTTTGATCTGGCTGCTGGTGAGCAGATCGTTCCGGAATGATTCGTATTGGCTGCCGCTTGTGAAATAATAAGGCAGGATCACGACCTTTTCCCTGTTAAATCCCATCGACGCATTCTGCAGGTAGCGTAGTTGTTGAAATACGATCGCGGTTGTAATGATTAATACGATGGAGATACCGAATTGCGATACCACCAGCACTTTCCGGAAAGAAATGTTTCTGCCACCGACCCTGAACAATCCTTTTAATGTTTTTACAGGTTGAAAAGAAGACATGAACAATGCCGGATAAATGCCTGAAATGATACCCACGGCAAACGGAATCAATATTATCGGGAGCATCCATTTCCATGTAAACAGGAGTGAGGGTGATAACTGTAAGCCGGCCAACTTATTCAAAGCAGGCAGGATCAGCCATGTACAGAGGATGGCCAATAACATGGCAAGCCAGGCGATCAAAACAGATTCACTTAAGAATTGCGCGATCAATTCGCGTTTGGTAGCGCCCGACACTTTTCTGATCCCGATCTCTTTGGCACGAAGCGTAGATCTTGCCGTGGATAAATTCATATAGTTGATACATGCGATCAGCAGGATAATCAACGCGATGGCAGAAAACACATACACCCTGTTGATGTCACCGTTCTCTTCGGCTTCATAATCCAGGTGAGAGCGGAGATGGATATCTGTTAATTTCTGTACACCCAGTTTGGTGCCCGAAGATGTTTTATAAGTGGCAGGAGCGCCGGGAAAATGAACTTTGGCATCAAGAAATGCAGGGAACTGGGCCTCTATACTCTGCACCGGGTAATTTTCCGGAAGCAATAAATACGTAAAGAATGAATTGTTGCCGAAATTGGTTTCCAGCTGGCGTTCGCCGTATACGGCCGTGTCTCTTAAGGTATTAAAAGATACCATGATCTCCGGATGAATATGCGCGTTTTCCGGAAACGACCGGAAGGTTCCGGTTACTTTCAGGTTGAACTGGTTATTGATCTTGATCACTTTGTTCATCGGATCCTCATTGCCAAAATATTTTTTTGCAATCTCTTCCGATAACATCACCGAATAAGGATCAAGCAATGCTTTCTGCGGGTTGCCACTGGTTACGTTTACGGTAAATACATCAAACAAATGTTCATCAGCGTAAAACAGCTTTTCTTCCGTAAATAATTTTTCTCCGTATTTCACCGGCGTTTTGCCACCAGGTAATAAGCGTGTGATCTTCTGGATATCCGGAAAATAATTCTGTAGCAAGGGCGCGAAAGGTGGAGCCACTGTGCTCAATCGCAGGGTTACAGCACCATCCTGGTTATTGAAACTCCGTGTTACCCGGTAAATACGGTTGGCGTTTTTATTGTACCTGTCATAACTCGTTTCATGCAGTATATAGACGGTAATAAGCAAACAGCAGGTCAGGCCAACTGTTAATCCAAACAAGTTGATGAACGAGATGAATTTGTGTTTCATCAGGTTTCGCCAGGCGATTTTGAAATAATTACGGAGCATAGTTGCTATTTTAAATGTTGAATGCTAAATGTTGAATTAAGTTGGGAATCAAAAATGTGTTTCATTTATAATTTAAAATGCAACATTCATCATAATACGATCACTCTGTTCTCAAACTTTTAACCGGGTTAGCCAGCGCCGCTTTGATTGCCTGAAAACTGATGGTTACCAGCGCGATCAATAGGGCCGCAATACCTGCTACCGCAAATACCCACCAGCTGATACCAATCCTGTAAGCATATCCCTGCAACCATTGATTCATTGCCAGCCATGCGATAGGGAATGCGGTAATGCTTGCGATTAAAACCAGCTTGATAAAATCATTAGCCAGCAACCGTGTAATGCCTGCTACACTGGCTCCCAGCACTTTTCGGATACCGATTTCTTTGGTACGACGCTCGGCCGTGTATGCCGAAAGTCCAAATAAGCCAAGACAGGAGATCAATATGGCCAGCCCGGCAAATGCACGTGACAACCTGCTGATAAGCATTTCAGTTTTGAAGCGGTTATTGAACTGGTCATCAACAAACGTATAGTCGAACGGATAGGCTGGATTGAATTTCTTGAGAACTCCTTCAATACCGGCTAATACATCAGCAGGTTTGGCCGAAGCCTTACTACGAATGTATAAATAACGGGCCTGCGATGGATTGGAATAGAAAATAACGGGATCACTGCTTCCATACATATCACCGTAAACAAAATCTTTGAGTACACCTATCACGGTAAAATTGAGCATCCCTCCCTCCGGGCCGCGAGAAGGGCGTTGTATGATCTTGCCCAAAGCGCTTTCGGTACCCATGAGTTTTGCAAAAGATTCTGTAATGATCACATTGTTACTGTCTGATTCGAAATTGCTGTTAAACTGCCTTCCTTCTTTCAGGGTAAGCCCGAGTGTAGGAATTAATTCCGGACTTACGATCCTGTTCGAAATAAGAATATCCTTGCTCTGGTCTTTGCCCTTCCAGTCGTAAGAGGAACTATTGTTGCCGATAGATAATGTATTGAAACTGTTCAGTCCCGCATTTTCAATGATGCCTGTATTCAATAATTCCTGTTTGATGGAGGCGAAGTTTTTAAGGATATCACCACGCACATCTACAGAAACCAGGTTGTCTTTGTTATAGCCAAGATCTCTGCTCTTGATATGCTGGATCTGTTTGTAAATAAGAATGGTGCTGATGATAAAAACAATGGATATGGTGAATTGTAAAACCACCAACCCCTTCCTTACCATTTCTGCTGCGCCATCTTTTAACCTCAGTCCCTTGAACACCTGTACGGTTTTAAAAGAAGAAAGATATAAGGCCGGGTAGCTGCCCGCTACCAATCCACAGAACAATGCGATGCCCAGCAAAGCGGCTATATGCGTAGGATTGGTAAGTCCGGGTGTAAGCTGTTGTTCAACCAGTATATTAAATCCGGGTAACACAGCTACTATGATTAATGCACCTACCGTTACTGCGAGCAACGCCATGAAAAGGGCTTCGCCGATGAATTGTACGATGAGTAGTTGTTTACCGGCTCCCAATACTTTCCGCACACCCACTTCGCGGGCACGTTTTTCACTTCGCGCTGTTGCGAGGTTCATAAAGTTGATGCAGCCAATCAATAAAATAATCCAGGCAATAGCTGTAAACATTTGTATGTACTGGATACGCCCACCTTTTTGCTTGCCGTTTTCAAACTCATTACGAAGACGCCAGTCATTCATCCCTACCATTACCAGCCTCGTTGTTTGTTCGGGGAAACGTTTCTGTAAATACCCGTAAAGTGTTTTATCAATAGCAGCAGGACTTACATTGGGGCCAAGTTCAATATAGGTATCGGTTGCATTGTTATGCCAGTCGCGAAGCCAGGGTCTTTCTTTTTCAATAACCTCGAATGGAGAGATCCAGTCGAACTGGAATGTTGAATTAAGAGGAATGTCTTTTATGATGCCTGAAACAATGTAATTGTCTTTGTTGTCAACTTTGATGGTTTTGCCAATCACATTTTCCGTTGTACCGAATAAGCGGTTAGACATTTGTTGTGAGATCACCACAGAATTCAATTCTTTCAGCGCATCTTTTGAACTGCCCTGAACAAAAGACAACTGAAGCATGTTTAGTAGGGCCGCATCGGCATAACACCCTTTTTCGAAAAAAGACTTATCCCCGTTGGCGAATAGGTTTTGCGCCCTGTTATAACGGGAAGTATTGACTATACCAGGTATTTCGGCTTTCATAACCGGCGCCATCGGGCCGGGCGTGGAAGTAAAAGTTCTGATCGGACCATCAAATACCTGGTTGGTTCTGATATTGTAGATGAGATTTTTCTTCGCATACATGGTATCATAGCTCTTCTCATTCTCGATCCATAAAAAAATCAATCCCGCGCAAGCGATACCGATAGCCAACCCGAATATGTTCAGGAAGCTGTAGGTTTTGTTTTTCCACAAAGTGCGAAAAGTGATTTTGAAAAAGTTTCTGAACATAGCTACTTGTTTTAAAAGTTATAATGGTTCATCAGGTTATTCTGTTCGTAAACTGGTTACCGGGTTTGCCAATGCTGCCCTGATGGAACGGTAACCCACACTAATGGCCGCGATCAGGAAAGTGAATAAAATGGCAAGCAGAAAAATGCCTGGGTGCAGGTCGATCCTGTTTTTGTAATCCTGCAGGTATTTGGTCATGGCCCACCAGGCTATGGGTGCCGCTACCACAAAAGCGATCAGTAATAAGCGGGTAAACTCTTTTCCGAACAGCCATAAAATGTTCTGTATACTCGCTCCCAATACTTTTCTCACACCGATCTCTTTGGTTTTCCGAACCGCCATGAAAGACACCAGTCCATAAAGCCCCAGTCCGCCTATCAAAATGGCAATGGCCGCAAATGTTTCTACCAGTTTCAGCATGATATCGTCAAGCTCATAGAATTTTGCGATGCGGTCATCCAGGAACTCATGGTCATATACAAATTCAGGGTAAACAGTGTTCCATGTTTTTTCAATAGCGCTTAGTGTGGACTTGGTATTATTGAGATTGATCTTTACAGCACAATTATCATAGCGGTGATAATTGGTTGAGATTGCTATGGCCGCTATTTCTGAGCGGAAAGAATAATTATAGAAATCTTTTACTACACCTACTACTTTGGCAGACTTTCCGTTGACTTGTATTGTTTTGTTCAGGATTTCTTCCGGCGATTTTAAATTGAGTTTCCTTACTACGGTTTCATTTACCAGGTATTCACGGGTAGTATCAGAAGGATAGAGGTTTCTTCCGGCAACCAGTTTGATATCAAATGCCGATAGATAACTGTCATCCGCGCTTTTGGTGTTTACTTCCCAGAGTTCTTCCTTGGCCCGGTTATCATATTTTAAAGAAGTGTTATTGTTCGCATCAGCTGCCGGCGCCTGCATGCAAAGCGACACTTTTTCAACACCGGCAATACCAGAAAGCTGCTGTTTCAGGTATTGCATTTTCAGATTGCCTGCCGAATCATTTATCGGCACAGGCAACATTACGATCCCCGTTTTAGTAAAACCAAGATCTGTTTTCTTTGAATAATTCATTTGTCCTGCAATGACAATGGTTACAATGATCAGCATTTGGGAAATGGCAAACTGAGATACCACTAAGACCCTTCGTAAAGAAAAACCACCCATCCGCTCTTTTGCCAATTTGCCTTTTAAGGCAGTCACTGGCTGAAATCCTGCCAGGATAAGTCCTGGGTACGCTCCCGATAAGAAAGTAACCAGGGTAGCAATGATGATAATAAAGAGAAACAGACCGGGTACTTTGAACAGATTGATGGAGAGGTTGGTCTTAAATATGGAATTAAGCGAAGGCAAACCCAGTTCCGCGAATCCATACGCGAGCAGTACCGCAAAAAAAGTAATGAGTGCCGTTTCTGCAATAAACTGCCAGAACAGTTGCCCGCGAAGGCTTCCTAGCACTTTGCGGATACCCACTTCTTTTGCACGGTTCAACGCCTGCGCGGTAGCGAGGTTAATGAAATTTACACAGGCGGTAACGATCAGGAAAATGCCGATCAATGCCAATGCCCATAAATATTTTCTTTCTACATAGCCGTTATACTCCGGGTTAAAATGCATGTCGGAAAGGGCCTGCATTTTAAATACAAAGGCTTTCTCGTTAATGGGATTATTGGCGTAATATTTTTTGTTGAATGCGGGGAATACCTTTTCCACGGTAGCCGGGGAAACTCCGGGTTTTAATAAAACAAAACAATGTGTTTCGCTGTTGATACCGCCCCAGGTATCATCCCTGGATAAAAATTTACTAAGGTCTTTCATGCTGGCATTGGAAAGATAGATCTCCTGTGTGCGGTCTGTGTTAAGTGGAAGGTCTTTCAGAATGCCGGTGATCTTAAAGTTCGTGGCATTGTCGTAACGGATAACCTTGCCGATGGCATCTTCCGTACCAAAATATTTCTTAGCGATCTTTTGTGTAATGATTGCCGTATTGGGTTCGGTAAGCGCTGTTTTTTTATCACCCTGTACCAGTGGAAAATCAAAAATGTCGAAGAATTCAGGTTCGGCTACGGCAACGCCTTCTTTTTCCTGGAATTTTTTATTCTCTTTATCCGAAGGAATGGAAATCAGCTTATCGCCAAAAGTAGCAACCCTGGCGGTTTTCTCGGCAAATGTATAATCATTGCGAAATGCTTTTGTAAATGGTGGGGGAACGCCAGGCGTGTGACTGATGTTCTCATTATGAATTTCTGTTACAACCCGGTAGATCCTGTCTTTATGGGTATGGAAATTATCAAAACTAAAATGATAGCTTACCAGGGTAAAAATGAGTATGCTGCAGGCAATGCCCAACGACAAACCGAAAATATTAATGAATGCATACGATTTGTGCTTCTTAAGGTTGCGCCAGCCGATCTTGAAATAATTGCGAATCATTTGAGTTATTTTAAATTTTATATGTTGAATGATGAATGAGGGCGGTAATACAACCGGATCTTCATGTAGCATTTACAATTCAACATTCATCATAATTAAAACTATTCGGTACGTAAACTTTTTACCGGGTTTGCCCTGGCTGATTTTATGGCCTGGAAACCGATGGTCAGCAATGCAATGACAACCGCACTTGCTCCCGCTATAACAAATACCCACCATTCGATCTGTATCCTGTAAACAAATCCGAGCAACCATTTACTCATCAGCCACCAGGCGATAGGGGATGCGATTAGAATGGCTAAAACGATCAATTTTAAAAAATCCCTGGTCAGTAAGCCTGCTATAACTGGTATGCTTGCCCCCAGCACTTTGCGTATGCCGATCTCTTTTGTACGTTGTTCCGCTGTAAATGCGGCTAGACCGAAGAGTCCAAGACAAGCGATGAAAATGGCAAGCAGGGAAAATACGGTAGCGGCACTGGCCGTATGCTGCTCCGAAGCATACAGATGCTGGATATGCGTATCGAGAAACTGGTAATCAAAAGCAGAGTTTGGTAAATTGGTTTTGAAGATATCCTGTATTTGCCCCAGCAGTTGTGCCGGATTTTGCGTGTTGTAACGAACCAGTAAGGTTCTGATCGATTCGGGAGCGCCATTCATTTCATAATAAATGTATCCGCCTATCTCATCTTTTAATGATTTGTAATTAAAATTTTTGACAACGCCCATGATCAGGGACCTGTCGCTGAATTCCGATGGCACATACTTACCTATAGCATCTTTCGGCGATGCAAAGCCCAGGTAACTGGCAACGGTTTCGTTGATCAGCATATAACAGGTACTATCCGTTTCCGCAACGTTTTTGGGCAGGCCCGTTCCCGCTAAAAGGGTTAGCTGCATGGTTTCGGTAATAGATCCGTCTGTGCGACAGGTCTTAACCGGAAGACCTTCTTTTTCCGTTATTGTTTTGCGGATAGACCTTCCGCTTTCCACATCGCCCGGAATGGATTGTGCGGTAGCAACGCTTTCAACGTTCGCAAGTTGCTTCAATTCGTTAACAGCCGAAACAACCTGTTTTTTGTTTTGTGCAGATTTTATAGAAAGCGAAACAACGCCCCTGGGATTGTATCCCAGGTCTTTATTCCTGATATATTTCATTTGCTGGAGGATAACGATCACCGAAATGATCAGGATGATCGATGAAGCGAATTGAAATACCACCAGGCCTTTTCTGACGAAATCTGCGAGTGAATGTTTTTGCTTTGATTTATTGATCAGTGTTAAAGGCGAAATGCGGGAAATGGAAAATGCCGGGTAACTACCTGCAATAAAAGTTACCGCCAGCCATACAGCGAGTAAACTAAGTACGATGGGCGTTGTGTACAATGCTGAAAAGCCCAATTCTATTCCTGAAATATTTCCGAACAGCGGGATCGTGAGAAATGCCAATGCATAGCCTACTACAACAGAGATAAAAGCAAGTAGTGCGGTTTCGGCATAAAAATAAAGCAGCATCTGGCGGAGACTTGCTCCTAAAACCTTGTTAACACCAACGCCCTTCGCACGTTTTTGAGAACGGGCCGTAGCCAGGTTCATGTAATTGATACAGGCAATCAGTAAAACAAGTAAGGATAAGAAAAGCAGGGCTTTTACATTTCTGATATTGCCGAGTCTTGATGAGTAACCCTCTCTCAGATCCGCGGAATACAAGTGGATATCGGTTAATGGTTGAAATAGGAATTTGGTGTAGTACTGGTTTTCTTTGGGAACATTTTTATCTATCAGCGCTGAAGCCTGCTTCTGCACCTCATCAATATTCGCATTTGGCTGCAGCAGGCAATAGGTTTCGAAGCTTGCATTGCTCCATGAAACATTCTTGCCCATCCACGAATCCATGATATTGGCGATCATGTCGCAATCAATGGTACTGTTTTCCGGAAGGTCTTTGTAAACACCGGAAACATGCAGGGTATCGCGGTTGTTTACATAAATTATTTTCCCGAAAGCGGGCGTGTTTCCAAACATCCTTTCTTTGGCTGCCTGGGAAAGAATAATTGATTTGGGCTGATCAAATGCCGTATGCACATTGCCCTCAATAAACCGAATGTCGAACATGCTGAGCACACTGGAATCCGCCAGGTAGAGACTCTTCTCCACAAAATTTTTATCATCTGTTTTTAAAGACACCACCGCGCCATAATCTGCTTTAAGCAGGCGTGTGGTATATTTTACCTGCGGGATATCCTGCATAAGTGCGGGGCCTACCGCATTGGGTAACTCGGCCCATTGCTTAAAATCATACTTCTCGGAGGTTTGCATGTTTACATGGTAGATGTTTTTTGCGTTTTGATACATGCGGTCAAAACTCAATTCATTGGAAACGTATGCAAATAGAATTATGCTTACACATAAGCCAATGGCAAGACCCGCGATATTCAATACAGTGAAAAGCTTGTTTGCGGAAATGTTCCGCCAGGCTGTTTTGAAATAGTTTTTTAGCATCTTGTTGTTCTTATTGGTTTTATCTAACGGATGAGATGTCAATCGTGAATCGTGAGACGTGAATCGTGAGGCTAAAGCCTTTACTCACGCCTCACGATTCACGCCTCACGATTAATGTTATTCTGTTCTCAAACTCTTCACCGGGTTCGCTGTTGCTGCTTTGATGGCATGATAGCTTACTGTAACCAGTGCGATCAATATGCTTAAGCCTGCCGCAAAGGCAAAAATCCACCACTCAATCTCTACTCTATACGGATAACTCTGCAACCAGTTATGCATAAACCACCAGGCTACAGGAGAAGCCAGTACAAAGGAGATAATCACCAGCCCCACAAAATCTTTGGATAACAAAGCGGCAATACCAGTAACCGATGCACCCAATACTTTGCGCACACCAATTTCCTTGATGCGGCTCTCTGCCATATAAGCCGCTAATCCAAACAGGCCAAGACAGGAGATGAAAATGGTTAGCCCGGCAAACAAACTTGCCAATGTACCCGTACGCTGTTCTGATTTGAATTTAATAGAATAGTCTTCGTCAACGAATTTGTATTCGAATGGATATTCCGGGTTGTATTTTTTGAAAATGGCTTCCGCTTTTTTCAGGTTGTCAGCGGTGCTTGTTTTGTTATTCAGTCTGATGTGCATTACATTGAACCAGCCTTTGGCACCTTCAATGATCATGGGTTTGGTAGGGTGGTAGGGCGACTGCAAGATGAAATCCTTGATCACACCTACCACATGCCATTCTTTGTTATTGTCTTTAACGATCTGCCCCAGCGGTTCTTTGAAGCCCATGGTTTTCAGCGCGGATTCATTGATGATCATGCCTGTGGAATCGGTGATGTATTGTTTCAGGTTAAAATCACGGCCCTGTACAAACTGAAGGCCTACGGTTGTTCCGAGGTCTTCATCCGAAGCAAACCTGTCGAAATCTGTTTTATCATCCGGTGATTTGCCTTTCCATTCAATGCCCCAGGTATCGCTCCAGCCCTGTGTAATGGGAGAGCTGGTTTTTGAAACCGATGTGGCGATACCGGCACCCAGCAATTCATTTTTTACCAGCGGATAGTTCTTTTCAAGGTCACCGGTAAGAAAATGGAATACGAGGTTATTCTTATCATACCCCAGGTCGCGGTTGCGTGCATGCTGGATCTGCTCTTTCACGATGGCCGTGCAAATAATAAGTATGATGGCAAAGGTAAACTGCAATACCACCAACACTTTTCGGGGTGTTACTATTTTTTCTGTTTTCAGAAAGGTTCCTTTTAAAACCATCACCGGCTTGAATGCGGATAAATAAAAGGCGGGATAGCTTCCGGCGATCACGCCGGTAAATATGACAAAGCCGATAAAGATGAGCCAGAGATACAGGTTGCCATAATCGAGGCTTAATTCTTTATCCGTTAACGCGCCAAAAGCCGGTAAGGATATTTGTACGATAAGTAAGGCAACCAAACCGGCGATCAGAGAGATCAGGATAGATTCGCCCAGGAACTGGCCGATCAATGAGCTTTTATTGGCACCTACTACTTTTCGGATGCCCACTTCTTTCGCGCGTTTTTCGCTGCGTGCCGTACTCAGGTTCATAAAATTGATACAGGCGATCAGCAGGATAAACGCGGCGATCACCGCAAACATTTTCACAAAATCAATCAGCCCGCCATCTTCTACGCCATTGGTAAACCTGGAATACAGGCGCCAGCGGCTGATGGGGTAGAGGAACATCTCATTGGTCAGTTCATCTTTGGCATATTTACGCTTAATGGTTCTTAATTTAGGCGCAATAGAAGCAAGTGTTGTATTCTTTTTTAGCAATACATAGTTCTTGGTAGAGTTATTGCCCCAATAGGTATCATCATTGCCTTGTTTGCGCAGATAGGCCCAGGGTAAGAGGTATTCAAATTTGAAGCGGGAATTGTTGGGCAGGTCTTTCAGTACACCGGTAACCGTAAAATTATCCTTGTTGTCAATACGCACTACTTTGCCCATGGGTTCTTCATTCCCGAAAAAACTTTTGGCCAGTTTTTCCGTGATCACAATGGAATACATATCCTTCAGCACGGTATTGGGGTCTCCTTTGATCAATGGAAAACTGAATACGTTCAGGAAATTAGAATCCACAATATTGCCACTGACCGTTAGCCTTTTTTCACCGATGGAAAATAAATAGTTACTGCCCCAGTTAACCCGGGTAGCCATTTCCACTTCGGGAAAATCGCGTTCTACGGTACGGGCAAAAATCTTGGGCGTAGTGGCCCAGCATTGCAGTTTACCGCTGAAAGTATCTTTGTTCCAGGCTTCGTAAATACGGTCTTTCTTTTCATGAAACTGATCATAACTCATTTCATGCTGTATCCACAGTAAGATCAGGATGGCACTGGCCATACCTACGGCAAGCCCTATGATATTGATGAAAGAAAATCCCTTGTTTTTCAGAAGATTCCTGAGCGCGATTTTCAGATAATTCTTGATCATTTGTAGTAGATGTTAGATGACAGATGGCAGTTGTTAGATGTCAGATGAAAGATGTTAGTTGTTGGTGTTGTTTTCTGCCATCTAACAACTATCATCTAACATCTCCTCCTCACACAAGTATGTTCTCGGTAACCGTTTGTCCATCCAGCATACGGATGATGCGGTGGCTATACCTTGCATCGTGTTCAGAGTGTGTTACCATGATAATGGTAGTGCCCTGTTCATTCAGGTTGGTCAGCAGCTCCATTACCTCGTTACCATTGGATGAATCGAGGTTACCGGTAGGCTCATCCGCCAGTATCAGTTTGGGATTGTTCACTACGGCACGGGCAACGGCCACACGCTGTTGCTGACCACCCGATAACTGCTGCGGGTAGTGATTGCGGCGGTGCATGATCTGTACTTTTTCCAATACCTCATCCACTTTCTTTTTACGGTCGGCGGCTTTTACACCGGTATAGATCAAGGGAAGTTCTACATTTTCAAAAACAGTGAGCTCGTCGATCAGGTTAAAACTCTGGAACACAAAACCAATATTGTGTTTGCGCAGATCGGCACGCTGGCGCTCATTGAACTTCGCGATCTCGGTGCCATTGAAAACAAAACTGCCCGCATCGGGATCGTCTAACAAGCCGAGGATATTCAAAAGGGTAGACTTGCCACAGCCGGAAGGCCCCATCACGGCTACGAATTCGCCTGTTTTAATTTCCATGGATAATTTGTTGAGCGCAATGGTTTCTACCTCATCGGTACGATAGATCTTTTCTAGGGCGGTGATGTTTATCATTGGGTTTATTTTTATGTGTTGATTGGTTTATTCGTTTACTTGTTTATTCGTTTATTGGTTATGTGATCTACTAATAAACCAGTAAACCAATAAACGATCTTACTATTGCTTCTTTAAGATGAGTTCCTGCATATTGCCATAGTTCTCGTAGCTGGAGGTAACTACCTTCTCGCCGGGTTTCAATCCTTCCAATACTTCGTAGTAATCAGGATTCTGGCGACCGAGTTTGATCTCTACTTTATACGCCATGGTTCCGCTTTCATTTACTTTAAAGATCCAGTTACCGCCGGTTTGCTGGTAAAAACCACCTTTGGGTACCAGTATCGCGGTGGTTTCATCACTTAAAGCGAGCAGGATCTGAAGGGTTTGTCCGCGGCGGATGCCTTGAGGCACTTCGCCCACAAATTGCATATCTACCTGGAAGCGGCCATTGGTTACCTGCGTAAATACTTTGGTGATCCGCAGTTTATATGTTTTGTTCGAGAAGGTAAATTCACCGGTAAGCCCGATGAAGATGCGGGAGATATAATGTTCGTCCACATCAACACGCACTTTAAAACCACTCAGCACATCTATCTGTCCCAGGCGCTCGCCTTCTTTCTTGCTTTGCCCGATCTCAGCATCCAGTGAGGTCAGCTGCCCGTCAATAGGGGCACGAACGATCAGGTCGCCCACTTTTTTACGCATTACGGCCAAGGCGTTTTGCGAACCCGCATAGGATTGTTTTGCCTGATCCAGCTGTTGGTTATTGGAAACTGAATCCTGCTGCAGGATCTGGTTGGTGAGTTGCTTCTTTTGTTTGAGGTAATTGTAATTGTTCTCCGAGGTTTTGAATTCCTGCAAACCAATGGCTTTTTGTTCGTAAAGATGTTTGTTCAGTTTGTATAAACGATCTGCTTCCGTTAACTGGCTTTCCACATCGGTCATCTGGTTCAGTTTGTTAACCGTATTCTGCTGCGCCGCATTACGGGAGATCTGCATCTGTGTCAACAGGTTGTAAACGGAAGTTTCCTGGTTAACCAGGCTCAGCTGCAGGTTGGTGTTGGATAATTTAAGGATGGGCTGCCCTTTTTTCATAATGGCACCATCTTCCACATATTTTTCTTCCACACGGCCACCTTCGGTAGCATCGAGATAAATGGAAGTAACAGGGAGTACGATCCCGTTTACCGGGATAATATCTTTATAGGGCCCTTTCTTTACTTCACTGATGGTGATCCTTTCCGTATCCACATTCAGCTTCGATTTGCCGGAAGTAAAATAAATGCTGGCACCGACCAGCCCCAGGATCAAAACAATGCCACCGATGGTTGCGATCCGTTTGGTACTCCATTTCTTTTTTTGAATAACTCTGTCCACAGCTTTTGTTTTTGGTTTGAACTTATATCAGTTTCAGTAAGCCTATTTCGGTTGTTTCACCACCACAACGCTGTTGCGGGGCGGATGTTACATGCATCAGTAACAACAATCCAATCGTTCCTGCTACCAGCAGGAGACCTATGAGGCGGGATTGTTGTTTTGTTACCGGGTTCATACAATTGTTTTTTCAGGGATCTATAAGAAACGATTGTGCCAAACCCTAACTATGCTGATTATCAATGCCTTTGATTTTATTCCTGCAACAAACTGTACGCATACGGTACAGAAACTGTCCGCTTTTGATACAGTTACACAAACAGTCTTTTTTCTAAAGAGCTCTTTTTCAAATTATTATCTAACTGGTATGTTTATGGTTTAGTGGTTTATTAGTTTATTTGTTTATCAGCGCGTTAGATGATCGCAGACGACCAATAAACGGGTAAACCAATAAACCAAACAGAAACAGGGCATGAGTTTAAAGAAAGCAAGCATATTGGTGATTGACGATGATGCGGATGTACTCACCGCCGTTCGTTTGTTACTGCGTACCGAAGTAAAGGAAGTGGTAACAGAAAAGAATCCCGAACAGATCCCTTTTTTATTGAGTAAGGATGATTTTGACATGGTGCTGCTGGATATGAACTTCAACGCTTCCATCAACACCGGAAACGAAGGCATTTTCTGGCTGCAACGCATCAAGCAATTAAAACCGGATGTATCGGTGATCATGATTACCGCCTATGGCGATATTGACCTGGCTGTACGATCTCTCAAAGAAGGTGCCGCTGATTTTGTAGTAAAGCCCTGGCACAATGAAAAACTCTTGTCCACGCTGGGCAATGTGTTGAAAAACCGCGGGCAAAACAAAAGCATTGCACCAGGGTCACGCATTCAGCCCGGAACAGTGAACGCGAACATGATCGGCGAGAGTGAAGTAATGCAGGATATCTTTTATAAGATCGATAAGATCGCGCCTACGGATGCCAATATCCTGATACTGGGAGAGAACGGTACGGGTAAAGACCTGATCGCCACCGCCATTCACGAACAATCACTCAGGGCTGATAAGCCTTTTATTAAAGTAGATGTAGGCGCCTTAACGGAAAGCCTTTTCGAAAGCGAATTGTTTGGTCATAAGAAAGGCGCGTTTACCGATGCGCGGGAAGACAGGGTTGGCCGTTTTGAATCGGCCAATGGCGGTACTTTGTTCCTGGACGAGATCGGCAATATATCCCTGCAACAACAGGCAAAATTATTAACGGTATTACAGAACAGGCAGGTAACCAGGCTGGGAACCAACCAGTCCATTTCAATCGATATCCGCCTGATCTGCGCTACCAATATTCCGTTGAGCGAACTGGCGAATGAGAACCGCTTCCGCAAAGACCTGATCTACCGGATCAATACCGTAGAGATCACCGTTCCGCCACTGCGCAAAAGAAAAGACGATATAGTATTGCTGGCCAAACATTTTGCCAAAGTGTATGCCAATAAATACCTCAAACACAATATCCAGTTTCATGCATCGGCGATGGAAAAACTACAGCAATATCCTTTCCCGGGCAATGTAAGGGAATTGCAATACACCATTGAACGGGCCATTATTATGGCGGATTCGGAAACCATACAGGCTTCCGATCTTTTGTTTTCGCCCATCGAATCTTCGGTAACGGAACCGGATGAAGATGAAGTAATGAAACTAAGCACGATGGAGAAAAATACCATCATGAAAGTGATCGATAAACACAACGGTAATATCAGTAAGGCGGCAAAGGAACTGGGTCTGACCAGGACCGCTTTATACAGGAGACTCAGCAAGTATGACATTTAAGAAAATTCAGTGGGATATATTAACCCGTGTGTTGTTACTGTTTGTAACCATCACTGCATCCGCATTTTTACTGGTGAAGGAATGGTACGTATATGAAATACTGGCGATACCGGTGATCATTTACCAGCTATGGGATTTCTATCATTTTCACAAACAGGCACAGCATGAAGTGGAACAGTTTGTAGAGTCTATCCAGTACCGCGATTTCTCCAGGAACTTCAATGTGTCGCAGGCACCGGAGGATCTGAAGCCTTTGCGCAAGGGGTTTAATGAGATCAATTCGGCTTTTAAAGTGATCTCAAAGGAAAAGGAAACCCAATACCAGTACCTGCAGAAAATACTGGAACTGGTGGATACGGGTATCATTTCCTATGAAACAGAAACCGGTGAAGTGGTATGGATGAATGAATCGTTGAAGCGGATGTTGTTGCTGCCCTATCTCAAAACCATTCATTCACTACAGAAAAGAGATGAAGCCCTGTATGCGGCTGTAATTGAATTGAAGCCCGGTAATAACCATGTGGCTACTGTTCACCTCGAAAAAAATTCGTTCAAGATCTTATTATCCGCCACAGCTTTTCAAACCGAAGGCAAGAAATACCACCTGGTTGCCTTTCAGAACATCAATGAAGCGCTGGATGAAACAGAATCAAAAGCCTGGCAGAAATTGTTGAGTGTGATGACGCACGAGATCATGAATTCAGTAGCGCCGATTTCTTCATTGGCGGATACATTAAAGAACCGTTTACAGGAATCGGTTCAATACCTCGATAACAGCAATGGGGTAGTGGAAGACCTGGAAGTAGGTATCAATACCATAAAACGGAGAAGCGAAGGGTTACTGAAATTTGCGGAAGTGTACCGTAACCTGAACAAGATTACCACGCCCAACCTCAAACATGTATTTGTGCGCGACCTGTTTGAGAACATGCATAACCTGATGCAGCCAACACTGAACCAGAAAGGCATTGAAATGGAGATCATTCTCAAGGATCCCGAGCTGGCGCTGGATGTAGATACCAACCTGGTAGAGCAGGTACTGATCAACCTCATTGTAAATGCCATAGAAGCCGTAAAAGATGCGGAACAGCCAAGGATCGTTTTATCCGCTGTTGTTTCGACCAATAACAAAGTGGCGGTGAAAGTAACCGATAACGGTTATGGAATGAGTGAGGATGTGATGAATAATATTTTCATTCCTTTCTTCAGCACCAAAAAGAATGGAAGCGGAATCGGCCTCAGTTTGTGTAAGCAGATCATGATGCTGCATAAGGGAAACGTTACTGTTCAATCTATCGAAACCAAGGGCTCGGTGTTTACGCTGCAGTTTTGAGCAGTAGGTAGTTAAAAGGGTTAAAATAGTTAAAGAAGTAAATAACTTCCTCTTGAACGAAAAGCAGGTTTGCGTGAAATTGGTTTAACCCTTTTAAGCTCTTTAACTATTTTAACCCCTTTTAACTATTCTTACACAGCCTCTTAGTTTTAATTGTTCTTTAATCCGTTTGACCGATTTTCTTACCCTGTTCACCCCGAGAACCCCGATGAGGGGAATTTGTAAATCGGGTTTAAATATATTTGGAATAGCTTCTTCTCATCTATAAATAACAACCTTGTTATGCGAAAACTCTTTGTAAGTTCTATTGTTGTAGCCGCGGTAGTGGTATTTTCTTATTGCAGTTCAACTAAAAAAGCAACGGCAACAGCGCCTGTAGTTGCCAAAACAAACTACCAGGCAAATATTATGCAGGTAGTACAGGCCAATTGTACGCCCTGCCATTTCCCGGATAAAGGTGGCCGTAAGAAACCACTTGATTCTTACAATGCCATTAGTGCCCAGATAGATGAAGTACTGAGGAGGATCCAGTTGGAACCAACAGCCCGCGGTTTTATGCCGGATAGAAAAGCAAAATTAGCGGATGCCGATATCAATGCTTTCAAACAATGGAAAGCAGATGGCTTACAGGAAAAATAAATAAGATACATCCCCCCGGTTGTACCATTGCCGCTGTTAATCCGATTATTGGTATTCGTGATTGATGGCGGCAATTATTTTTAGAAGAATAAAAGACCCGGTTTGAGTTAATTACTAACAAATTATTCTTTCTCTGCGAAAACTCCCTGTCCACTGCGGCTCTGCGGTGA
>JAZJYJ010000033.1:9803-34530 GCA_040390405.1 Bacteroidota bacterium | reverse complement strand
TGATTTACATTCACCGCAGAGCCGCAGTGTTGCCAGAGTTTTCGCAGAGAAAGAATCGTTGAAGAAATGGCATAACGAATTCAAATAGCATCTAAGCCGGTAAATCGTGTTATACCATATCAGGAGGGCTCATTCAACAAAGCTTCCTGCATTTTCTGCTTTGTTTCAGGCGTAAGCGTTGCATGCACATGATCATGTCCGATCATTCGTCCGATAAAACCTGTTTGTTGTTCAAATTTGCGGCAAAAGCTGCAAATGGTCATATGTCCCCTTAACTGGATACGTTCCAGCCAGGAAAGCCTGCTCTCTTCTTTTTTAGAGACCAGGTAAGTGGCTTTTTTACAACTGATATTCAGCAGGTTCATAGGATTATTTACTATTTATCCAGTTCTTTTCCAGGCAGGCACGCAATTGCAGCTTAGCGCGGTGTATCAATACCCAATAATTAGACGACGTTAGACCCAGTGCCTTACAGATCTGGGCCGAATCAAGGTCTTCGAGATACTTCATCGAAAACACGGCCCGCTGTACCTCCTGAAGTTTTTTCTTGCATCCTTCCAGTACTTTGTAAAATTCTTTTTTATCAATAGCCTGTTCCTGCTCCAGTCCCCAGTCAAGCGGTTTGTCTTGTTGTGTCCAGTGTTCCGCATCATCAAAAAAAACATCAGTTGCGGCATTGTCAGATATGGGCTGCACAATGTCCCTGGCTTTTTTGCGGTAATGGTCAATGATCTTGTTCTTGCAAATGGTAAACAACCAGCTTTTTTCAGAAGCTTCTCCTTTAAAGCTGTCGCGGGCTTTCCAGGCGCTTAAGAAAGTTTCCTGCACAATGTCTTCGGCCAATGCCGTATCGTTTACCCGGGGTAGGGTATAGCTGTAGAGTGCGTCCGCGTATTCAGAGATCCATTTATCGGGATTGAGTAAAGCCTGTGCCATAGGGGGTTGGTATGAGCCGAAAATACGAAATAATAGATGTAGCCAGCTGTATTGTGCTTACGTTAACAGAATAAACCTGCTTTTGTAAAGCAAGCCTGCTGAAATCTGTCTGTTGGTACAATCAGCGTCTCTACTATAACGAGATAATGCGGGGTGCATGTTTCGATTGATATGCGTTTTTGGATTTAATCGATTGGTTTTCAATAGTAAGAAACCCGCTATCAGTAGAACCTTCCTTACGGTATCTCATAAATATTCCGTAGACCTCCCGTAAATAACCCATAGATGTCCCGTAAATGACCCGTAGATATCCCGTAGATATCCCGTGTCAAACCGCTGTCTTATCCGATGCTCATCCGATCCAGATCCGTACATCTTCCTATGCACCTCCTATGCTACCGGTATGCTGATCCTATCCTGGGCCTATGTTCCTGTACTCGTTAGCCGTTGTTGGTCGCCGACCAACAACTTTCCTTCCTTTCAAATTCAAGATTGTTGATGATAACACCAACAATGACCAGAAGAAAGAGATTGTTGGTCAGGCGACCAACAATGGCGAAAGAACGCAGGTTATTAGCCTATTAACCGCTAAGACAGAAGGATACAAAGGTTTGCTAAGCAGCTTATGGAAAGAATCCTTGCGGCATAGCGCCCTCACGGTTAAAAAATCAAAATGAGTCACTACCAGAATTTCAAACTGATGTACTGCCCAGTATTCGCAAGAAGTACAAATAAGTAATATTCACCTAAGTTTGCAGCCATGCAAGTCTTTACCACGTCCAGCCGCATCATCATTACCTGTCATAAATGGTTATCGCCCGCAGTTCAGAAAGAAGTTACGGAACTGGGCTTCTCCATCGTGCGCAGTTTTCAGACTGGTGTGGAGCTGGAAGGAACAATGGCAGACTGTATTCGTTTAAACCTGAACCTGCGCTGCGCCAGCCAGGTAATGTATTCGCTGAAAGCCTTTACCTGTAACGATCCGGATGAACTGTACAACAACCTATTAACCCTGCCATGGGAAACCATGATCAGGCCGGATGGTTATTTTTCTGTAACCAGCAATGTATTTCATCCCACCATACAGACCAACCTGTTTGCCAACCTGCGGGTAAAAGACGCGATTGTTGACAGGATGCGTAACAAAACGGGTAAACGCCCATCCACCGGATCGGAATTATCGGGCGCCGTGGTATATCTTTTCTGGAAGCATGAAGAAGCGGAGATCTTTATAGATACCTCGGGCGAAACACTTGCCAAACATGGCTACCGGAAATTGCCCGGTAAAGCGCCCATGCTGGAAGCATTGGCAGCGGCCACCATTTTATCTACCAAATGGAACAGGCAAACCCCTTTTATCAACCCTATGTGCGGCTCGGGAACATTGGCTATTGAAGCCGCATTGATTGCCACCAACCGCAGGCCGGGTTTGTTGAGAACCAATTATGCATTCATGCATGTTACAGGCTATGATGCAGCAGTATATGAAATTGAAAAGCAAAAACTGGAAGAACAGGTCGTTGCGATAGAAGGCTTACCCATTATTGCTTCAGACAGAAGTGCCCTGGCCATTGATATCACCAAAACAAATGCGGCGGCAGCCGGCGTAGAAAAACTGATCAGCTTTGCTGTTTGTGATTTCGAAAAAACAGATGTGCCCGAAAATGCCAATGGTGTGATCATGTTCAATCCCGAATATGGTGAAAGACTGGGCGATGAAATAGAACTGAACGCCACGTACGCGCGCATGGGTGATTTCCTGAAAAACCAATGCAAAGGATATACCGGCTATGTATTTACCGGTAACCTGGATCTTGCCAAGAAAATAAGACTGAAACCGAGTCGCCGGATCGAATTCTACAATGCCACTATCGACTGCCGCCTGCTGGAATACGAAATGTATGCGGGGACCAAGCGTGATGATAAGATCAACGTCGTTGGATAACCCGTACATCAATGTTAGTAAGGTTTTAAAATAATTAGTCTGGAGTCTGGAGACTGGAGTCTGGAGACTGGAGACTGGAGTTGGATTGCAAATTTATTCAACGATCCAACTCCAGTCTCCAGACTTCTAACTCCAGACTTATCTGAAATTTACTATAACGTTTTCGTAAGCATAGTTATATCTCATCTTACCCTCTCTGCATAAAATATCAGGTAAGTTCCCGATGCTATTACCTGAATTGCATTATTTTCATTCGCGATTACACTAACCCTTACTTACGATGCAGCCATCCCGCAATGCTACCCGTTTTGCTTTTGTTATGATCACCTCGCTTTTTTTTATGTGGGGCTTTGTGCACAATATGGATCCGATCCTGATCCCGCACCTGAAAAAATCATTCAGTCTTTCCACGCTGCAATCTTCCCTGGTCGATTCCGCTGTGTTCATTGCTTATTTTGTAATGGCTTTGCCCGCGGGTTTTATCATGAAAAAGTATGGGTATAAAACCGGGATCATCACAGGACTTGTTTTGTTTGCACTGGGTTCGTTCCTGTTCATACCCGCGGCCAATACCCAGCAATATATTTTCTTCCTGATGGCATTGTTCATCATCGCCTGCGGATTAACCATACTGGAAACAGCGGCCAATCCTTACGCGTCTTTACTCGGAGATCCGGCAACTGCCACGCAACGATTGAATTTTGCACAGTCCTTCAACGGCCTGGCTGCAACACTGGCGCCCATTATTGGTGCCAGGATGATCCTGACAAAGGGCAACAGCGATGAGGCATTGAATGCGATGGATGCAACGGCACGTCAACTGGCGTTGGCTTCGGAAGCGGCATCTGTAAAAACGCCTTATTTTATTCTTGGATGTATTATCGTATTGATTGCGTTGATCTTTGCATTCATCAAATTACCCGAGATTAAGGAAGCGGGCGAAACGGCACCGGGTAAAAGTATCCTGCATACATTGCGTCACCGCCATTTGTTAGGGGCGGTAGTGGCCCAGTTCTTTTATGTGGGTGCACAGGTTTGTGTATTTAGTTTTTTTATCCTGTTTGCTGTAAAAGCAGCTGGTATTGATAAGGTAAAAGCCGCCGACTACCTTGGCTGGGGCTGCGGTATGGCATTTATGGTAGGCAGGTTTGCCGGTACTTTCTTCATGAAGTTCATCGCACCGCCAAAACTACTGAGATGGTACGCTTTGATCAATATGCTCCTTTGTATAGTAGCCATCAGTACGGAAGGAATGGTACCCGTATATGCTGTAATTGGGATTGCGTTCTTTATGTCGATCATGTTCCCTACCATTTTTTCATTAGGCATCCGGAAACTGGGCGCGGATACGGAACTCGGCAGCAGCCTTATTATCATATCGATTGTAGGTGGCGCTTTATTGCCTCCTGTTTTGGGCTATATCAGCGATGTAACACATAATATTCAATTAGGGTATTTTGTTCCATTGGTATGTTTTGCGGTAGTGTTTTGGTTTGGGTGGAAGGGGCATGTTGTGAGGGAGGAGAGTTAGTAGGGGTAGAGTGGTTAAAAGCTGTTTTAGTTAATTGTTTTTAATTCATTATGACTCTTGTTTCTCTGCGAAAACTCCGGCAACTCTGCGGCTCTGCGGTGAATTGCGGTTTGCATTCACCGCAGAGCCGCAGAGAACAGGGAGCTTTCGCAGAGGTATAAACAATTCGTATTAATTAACTCAAACAGCCCTCTTAGAATAGCTAAAAGGGGCTAAAAAGGTTAAAGTAGTTAAAAGAGTTAAAGGGTTACAATAAGCAACGAATTACGCTTTTAACCTTTTTAACCACTTTAACCCTTTTAACCTCCTCTAACAAAAAACAAAATAAATGACGAAACGATATTGCCTGGCTTTGGACCTGATCGATGACAAGGATCTGATCGCTGTATATGAAGAATGGCACCGGCATGTATGGCCGGAGATATTGGATAGCATTACTTCATCCGGAATTGAACAGATGGAAATATACCGTTTAAGCAATCGGTTGTTCATGATCATGGATGTAAATGAGCAATTCAGTTTTGAGGCCAAAAGCAAAGCGGATGCCGCCAATGAAAAAGTACAGGAATGGGAAACCCTGATGTGGAACTTTCAGCAGTCATTGCCCTTTGCCAAACCGGGAGAGAAATGGGTATTGATGGATAAAATATTTTCGTTACAGTAGTCATTTTTTGTGCGTGTGGTTGGTTGAACCACAAAGATCTGAAGCGTCACTAAGTAGAAATTTTATAATACATTTTTATAATGATGTTCTCTTTACAAAACAAAACAGCGATAGTTACCGGTGGCGGAAGTGGTATTGGCAAAGCCACTGCCATTCTGTTTGCGCAACAGGGTGCGGTTGTGCATATCCTTGAACTGAATGCCGCTTCTGCCAATGAAAGTATGGATGCCATTACCGCGGCTGGCGGCAAAGCCTTTGCCCATACCTGCAATATCAGTGACCAGGCACATGTAAAGCAGGTGATGCGGAATATTGGAAGTTTTGATATTCTGGTAAACTGCGCAGGCATTGCACATGTTGGGAAAGCCGATACCACTTCGGAAGAAGATTTCGAAAAAGTATATAACGTAAATGTAAAAGGCACGTACAATTGCCTGCACGAAGCCATACCCTTGCTGAAAGAAAAAGGTGGCGGCGTAATTCTGAATGTGGCATCCATTGCTGCATGGGTAGGCATTGATGACCGCTTTGCTTACAGCATGAGCAAGGGTGCGGTTTTTGCCATGACATTGAGTGTTGCCAAGGATTATCTCAATGATAAGATCCGCTGCAATTCCATTTCACCTGCACGGGTGCATACACCTTTTGTGGATGGATTCATAGCAAAGAATTATCCCGGTAAGGAAAAAGAGGTCTTCGAGAAATTATCACAAACACAACCCATCGGCAGAATGGGTAAGGTAGAGGAAGTAGCTGCACTGGCGCTCTATCTCTGCAGCGAGGAAGCCGGTTTTATTACCGGCAATGATTACCCGATCGATGGGGGATTTATTAAATTAAACAGTTAACCAGGGATATGAAAAAATTAGTTACAGTTATACTGATGGCTGCGGGTTTTGTTGCAGCATCGGCACAAAGCTATACACCTACTGCCGAGAACCTGGCAGCGAGGCAACAGTTCCAGGACATGAAATTCGGGATGTTCATTCATTGGGGTGCATCCAGCGTACTAGGCAGCGGCGAATGGGTAATGAATAACCGCAATATCCGCGTGGATGAATATTCCAACCTGATGCGTGTATTTAATCCCATCGATTTTAATGCGAAAGAATGGGTGGCTACAGCAAAGAATGCGGGTATGCAATACATTACCTTCATTACACGCCACCACGACGGCTTCAGTAACTGGGATACCAAACAATCCGACTGGAAAATTACCAACACACCCTATGGTAAGGATGCCCTGAAACAACTGGCCGAGGAATGTCATAAACAAGGGATCAAACTGTTCTGCTATTATTCCCTGCTCGACTGGTACCGTTCCGATTACCAGTATGAAACCGGTAAAACCGGTAAAGGAACCGGGCGTACCCAAAAAAGTAACTGGAACAGTTATATCAGTTTCATGAAAGCGCAGCTAACGGAACTGCTCACCAATTATGGCGATATTGCCGGGATCTGGTTTGATGGTCACTGGGATCAATTGGATAACGATCATGATAAAACCCTGCAGTCAAAAGTGAACTGGCATTACGATGAGATCTATTCACTCATTCACAAACTACAGCCTCAATGCCTGATCAGTAACAACCATCACCTGGCACCGATACCGGGAGAGGATTTCCAGGCATTTGAAAAAGACCTGCCGGGTAACAATACGACCGGCTTTGGTGGCGCCGGCATTTCGCAACTGCCACTGGAAACCTGTGAAACCATGAACGATGCCTGGGGGTATAATATGACGGATCGTAAATTCAAATCCGTTCCTGCCCTGATTCATTACATAGTAAACGCCGCAGGACGCAATGCGAATTTTTTATTGAACGTAGGTCCCAAACCCAATGGCCAGATCCAGAACGAATTCAGGGATACGCTTGCCCTGATGGGGCAATGGATGAATGCCAACGGAGCAACCATCTACGGTACCCGCGGCAATGTGGTACCTGAGCAGGAATGGGGCGTAGTTACCGCAAAAGCCAAAAACTATTTTATCCATATTCTCAAGCCGGGTAAGTTAACGGGCAATTATGTATTTATTCCCGGTGTAAAAGGAACCATTGTTTCTGCGGCTTCGTTCAAAGACAAGACCAGCCTTCGTTTCAAACAGCAACCGGAAGGTGTGTTCGTATATTTGGATGGCGTTAAGATGGATACAATAGATACGATCATTCAATTAAATATGTAATATAATATCCAGCAACATGAGACTGATCAGATTCGGAGAAACCGGAAAAGAAAAACCAGGGGTACACATCAACGGAAAAAATTATGATGTATCGGGTTTTATCAAAGATTATGACGAACATTTTTTCGCCAATGGCGGCATCCCGCATCTGGCATGGATGCTGGCGCAGCATGAGAGCATGTTGCCGCAGGTTAATGAGGGGATAAGGATCGGATGCCCTGTTGCCAATCCTTCCAAAATTCTTTGCATTGGATTGAACTATGCGAAACACGCCAAAGAAACCAATGCGCCCATACCTAAAGAGCCGATTCTTTTTATGAAATCAACAACGGCAATCACGGGGCCGGATGATCATATCGTTATCCCAAAGAATTCCGTAAAAACAGATTGGGAAGTAGAGCTTGCATTTGTAATAGGCAAACGCGCCAGTTATGTATCGGAAGCAGATGCGATGGATTATGTGGCAGGCTATTGCTTACACAATGATGTAAGTGAACGCGAATTTCAGCTCGAACGCGGGGGCACCTGGGACAAAGGCAAAGGCTGCGATACATTCGCGCCCCTTGGTCCCTGGCTGGTTACCAAAGACGAAATCGCCGATCCGCACAAGCTTCGTTTATGGTTAAAAGTAAATGATCAAATGATGCAGGATGGCAATACGGACGATCTCATTTTCAATATCCCGCAACTGGTTTCCTATATCAGCCAGTTTATGACCTTATTACCCGGTGATATTGTTTCAACAGGAACACCGGCAGGAGTGGGGCTTGGATTTAATCCACCTGTATACCTTAAGCCGGGAGATACAGTGGAACTGGGCATTGATGGATTGGGAACCTCATGCCAAAATGTAATTGCCTATGCGGGCCATTGATGCACATCAACATTTCTGGCAATACCATCCGGAGAAACATAGCTGGATCAATGATGCCATGAATGTGATCCGGAAAGATTTTTTGCCTGCTGATCTTGAGCCAGTGCTCAGGCAAAATCAGGTTTCAGGTTGTGTAGCAGTACAGGCCGACCAAACAGAAGCGGAAACGGATTTCCTGGTTGCGCTTGCGAATGAACATCCTTTTATCAAAGCCGTGGTTGGATGGGTTGACCTTTCATCTGATAATATTCAGGAAAGGCTTGCCTATTATCAGCAACAGCATATAATAAAAGGGTTCCGCCATATTTTACAGGGAGAAGAACCCTCATTCATGTTGCAACCGGCGTTTTTGCATGGTATCTCCTTGTTGCAATCATTCGGGTTTACCTATGATGTATTGATTTACCCAAAACATTTGGCAGCAACATTGAAATTGGTTAAACAATTTCCCAACCAGTTGTTTGTGATTGACCATATCGCGAAACCCGATATTAAGAACGGGTCAATAACTGAATGGAAGGCTGGAATGGAAGCCCTGGCAGAGTATCCGAATGTATCCTGTAAGATCAGCGGCATGGTAACGGAAGCCGATTGGAAAAACTGGAAGAAACAGGACCTCTTTCCTTACCTTGATGCGGTTACCAATGCATTTGGTACGAAACGCCTGATGTATGGCTCTGACTGGCCCGTATGTTTGGTGGCAGCTTCTTATGCTGAGATGGTATCGCCGGTAAGGGAATATTATGCAAGGTTTTCAGCAGCGGAACAGGAAGCTGTTTTCGCCGGTAACGCGATTAACTTTTATCATTTATAATTATTGATTATGGATCTTCAGTTACAAAACAAAGTAATACTCGTAACAGGTGGCGCCCGCGGCATTGGTGAAGGAATTGCACGGGTGTTGGCAAAAGAAGGCGCGATACCGGTAATTGTGGGAAGAAATGAATCGGATAATAACCAATTGGTCAGCGCCATTACTTCTGTGGGTGGCAATGCCTGGCAGGTAGCGGCTGAATTAACGGAACCCGCTTCAGCTGCCAGGGTTGTAACAGCGGTGATGGAAAAATTCGGAAGAATTGAAGGGTTGGTGAATAATGCGGGCGTGAACGATGGGGTTGGACTTGCCAGCGGGGATTATGAAAAATTCATGCAAAGCCTGCACCGCAACCTGGTGCATTATTATTTGATGGCACATGAAGCGCTGCCGGAACTCATCAGGTCAAAAGGGGCCATTGTTAACATCAGTTCCAAAACCGCTGAAACCGGCCAGGGCAATACTTCTGCCTATGCCGCCGCCAATGGCGGAAGAAACGCGTTAACACGCGAATGGGCGGTAGAATTACTGAAGCATGGCATCCGTGTAAATGCGGTAGTGGTAGCTGAATCGTATACACCCGCTTATGAAACCTGGATTAAAACGCTGGCAGAGCCTGAAAAAAAACTCGCAGAGATCAACGCGAAAATTCCATTGGGTAACCGGATGACAACCCCGGAAGAGATCGCAAACATGGTGGCATTTCTTTTATCTGAAAGATCGAGCCATACAACCGGCCAATTGATCCATGTAGATGGTGGTTACGTTCATCTCGATCGCGCACTCGCCAATGCCTGAAAAACTCAGTGTATCTCTGTAACTCTGTATCTCTGTGTTGAAAAAAGTAGGTATTTTTCAACACAGAGATACAGAGCGCACAAAGTTTCACGGAGAAAATAATGGGTTAATCCAAAGGCCTAACAAGGATGTTTTTAAAATGAACGATGCTATTCGGGTCATGTCCCTGTAGAGCAAAGGTTCCGCTTGAGATCACGCGTTGTTCACTGCCTTTAGCGCGTTGTACATTTTCGGGCTCGGTATAATCCACAACGGTTTTGTCATTGATTTTTATGGTCACATGTTTACCCTCTACTTTAACGTATTCAGTGTACCATTCATAATCTTTTACATACACTTCTTTTACATCCTCAATCGCATATAAACTACCGGTCCGGCGCCAGTCGCTATGCGAATTGTTCACCTGCACTTCATAGCCTTTAGCGGGCCAGCCACCTTCCTGGTAAGCGGTATGAAAATAGATCCCTGAATTGGCTTGGGGATAAGTCATAACATCCGCCTTGAATTCGAAGTTCTTGAAATTATGATCCATTAGCGGGCCATCGTAAAACAAATGAGCCGTTTTACCATGAACGATGATCATGCCGCTGTCTACTGAAAACGTTGCAGCATTGGCACCCACCCGCCAGTTGCTGAGCGATTTGCCATCAAACAATGCGATCCACTTACCAGATTGCAGCCGTTTGGTTCCGGCACAGGAAAGGAATACAAGTAGGATTGCACAGGCGGCCAGTTGTTTTCTCATGCTCATATGGATAGATTGATACAATGAATTTACAATTAAAACCACGTCCGGAAGCAAAAATCAACCCGTTTGATTTATTTGCTCATTTACATACAATGGTTATTATTGTAACACCAATTTAATGAGATATGGGAGAAATACAGATTGTGGTGGTGGATTCAGGTTCTGTATATATCGAAAAACTGAATCATCGCCTTCATCATGAACTGGAATGTGCTTATCATTACCACGAGGTATTGCAACTGGTAGGCGGCATACAGCGGTCGGTGCATTTGTTCAGGGAGATCGTGAACCCTTCTTTTCTTCCTATCCTGTTACGCAGCTATGAAACACTTGAAGGAACGCGGATGTATTCCGGCAAAGTGCTTTCGATGCGCAAATATTTCATTCATGGAAATAACGGGCCGGAAGGCAGACTGAAAATTGAGGCGGATAACCGGCAATTGTATGACATACCCCTTGCGGCATTGGAGCAATTGGGCATGTAATCAATACCTGAATAGAAACTTTCCGGCCAATACCTCAACCACAAGCTCTTTGGCGTGCAATAATTCTCCATCCAGTTGCAAAGCCATTTCTTCATCACAGCTAACCTGAAAATGCATGCCCTGCCGATGGGTAATGAATGGCAATCGCATATGTTTACCGGCTTTGATCACAGGTAAATATTTCAACCGCTTCAGCAGCGTTTGTTCTCCGCAGAGCACCATGTCCAGCTTCCCATCATCAATAGAGGCATCCGGCGCTATATAGAAACCGCCACCCGCGCGCGATGAGTTAACGATCATCATGAGCAGTAATCGTTGCTTCCATATTTCACCACCGGCTCTGATCACGAAATGATGTTCCCGGAAACCGAATATTTTCAACACCACGGCCAGCAGGTAGCCAAGATGGCCACCCAGTAACCGGATGCTGCGCATGGAGCGAACGATCTCACCATCGAAGCCAATGCCAAGGCAGTTGATGAAAAGATGCTGGTTGCATTTACCCGCATCAACGGAACGCGGATGGGCTTCTAGTATTTTTGCCAGTTGGGCCTCATCACTGGTATCGCCATATAATTTCCAGGCAAAATCATTGCCCGTTCCGCCTTTGAAGAGCGCAAGAACTTTATCGCAATCCGGATACCTGTTAATAAAGTAATTGATCGTGCCATCGCCGCCAACCAGCCATATATCAGAGTACCCGTTAAAATCCGCCGGCCAGTCTTCTTTAAAATGTGTGCAGGAAATTTTTCGGGCTAACAGTTCTTGTTGCAGCCACAATGCTTTTTTGCCTGATCTGCCCTTACCGGCAAATGGGTTCTCCAATATGGCAACAGCAGCAATCTTCATTGATCAGAAAGCTAATACAAAATCGGGGTCCTGCAAAATTGCCATTCATAGGTAGTGACTCATTTTGTTGAGACAAATATTTCAATAAGAGAAAGTCAGAGAAAAAGGGGATAAGAGTTGTTTTTTTAGGCCGGTGCTGGTGTTATCACCACAGGTGCTAGGAAGAAATACATCCGCCACTGATTCACTGATTAGAATAGAAAAATCTGTGATAATCAGTGAATCAGTGGCGAAAATAGCAGTAAAGTCATAGCATCTTCCGAACACTTGAAGTGTTATCACCAACACCTCTTTGATCTTACTTAGGTTGACTAAAAACTTGCAGGTTCAGTGATCAGTTGATCGTTGCTGTTTTTTTCTGGTAACTAATATAAGAAATGATAAGAATCACAAACACGATCAAGGGCAATACGCTCTGACCGCCGATTCCATCTACCGCGCTATGTGAAACAGTAGCGGAAATGAAAGTGATCCCAAATCCTGCATAAGCCCATTCTTTGTATCGACCCCTGAAAAAAGGCAGGATCAATACCAATGCACCCACTACTTTAAAAACAGTAAGCATTACCCTGAAATAATCCGGGTAGCCAAGATGCCTGACCCCATCAATGGCCAATTGGGTATTCGAGGTAAGTGCGGGCATTACACCTTCAAATAAAAAGATCAGGGTCGTGCTGATCCAATAAATAATGTTTGCTTTTTTCATATGCTTAGGTTTTGTTGAATGATTAGTTTTTCAGGTTTTTGTCATAGTTCAGCAGCCAGTGATTACCATATTTATCGGTTAACCCACCAAATAAAGCACCCCAGAAAGTATTTTCCAAAGGATGCCTGGCATTGCCGCCAGCCGCTAAATTGGCATAGCTTGTTCTGATCTCATCCTCGCTACTGCAATTGAGACATAACGATACAGCGTTGCCGCGGACCAGGCCTTCTTCACCAACCATATCCGATCCCATTAATACCAACCCATTGTGGGTAAGGCTGGCATGTAAGATGGATGCTTTCATCTGCGCAGGCAGCTTATCTGCCATCGGAGATTCGCCAATGGTTTGCAGGAATAGTTCACCGCCGAGGGCTTCCCTGTAAAAATGCATGGCTTCCCGGCAATTACCGTTAAAAGTTAAATACGATTGAATCTGTGTCATACTTTGGGTATTAAGGTTCATACGATTGATTCATTCCGCCACCAGGCGGTAGAAACAAAACAATACCACAAAGCTGAAAGTTTAATTCTGTATCAACAGGGTGCGAAAATGACATTTCAAAGGGTTGATTCCGACAGTTGTTTTACTTATTTTTAATGCATGAAAAATGTATCCATCCTCGTACCGGAAACCGCGGTGATCGAAGCAGTGGCCGACCCGCATTATATGTTCAAAGCGGTAAATGCTTTTCTTGAAGCATCAGGCAAGGAGCCTTTGTTTCGTGTACAATTGGTAGGAATGTCTAAAGATATCAGGCTGGATAATAGTTTGTTTACGGTTCATACGGATAAGCTATTACATGAAGTAATGAAAACGGACCTGATCTTTATTCCTGCGATCAGCGGCGATATTGGGATGGCGCTTGAGCTGAATAAGGAAATGGTTCCCTGGATCGTTGATCAATACACAAAGGGAGCGGAGCTGGCCTCTCTTTGCATTGGCGCATTTTTACTTGCTTCCACCGGTTTGCTCAACGGGAAAAAATGCTCCACGCATTGGAATCATTCCAATCTCTTCCGAAGCATGTTCCCGGAAGTGGAACTGGTAGACGGGAGCATCATTACCGAAGAACAGGGGATCTATTCCAGTGGAGGCGCCAACTCGTACTGGAACCTGCTATTGTACCTGGTGGAAAAATATACAGACAGGGATACAGCGATACTGGCTTCCAAATTTTTTGCGGTCGATATTGACAGGGAAAGCCAGTCTTCTTTTATGATGTTCAAAGGACAGAAAGAACATGAAGACAATGAAATATTAAGGGCCCAGGATTTTATTGAAAGCAATTACCAGGAGAAAATAACCGTTGATGAATTGGCAGGAAGATTTGCACTTGGCAGACGGAGTTTTGAACGACGATTCAAAAGAGCCACGAACAATACAGTGATGGAATACATTCAACGTGTAAAAATTGAAGCGGCCAAACGAAGCTTTGAAAGCAGCCGCAAAAATATCAATGAAGTAATGTACGATGTGGGTTATACGGACACCAAAGCTTTCCGTACCATCTTTAAAAAGATCACCGGACTAACACCAATCGAGTACCGGAATAAATATAACAAGCAAACCCATGTGAATTAAATAACATCTGTGTGAGTAGTCCTGTTTTTTGTACGCAGGGTTTATTATTCTATCCCGGTGTTGGTGTTATCACCAATATCTCTTCATCCTTACTTATATTGGTCATTGTTGCAGGTGATAACACCAGCAACGGCGAAAATATTTCAATAAGAGAAAAAGGGCAATAAGAGTTGCCCTCTTTAACTCTTTCTCTCTGGCCTTCTCTTATTGAAATAATGCACCGGTATGCGCTTACTTACGTTGGCTATTGTTGCCGGTTTCCCGTATCCAGCCCCATTTATTTTTTTACAACTACCTTTGCGCCTTAATCAGCGCTATACAATGTGATTTGTTGCAGAGAATGCAGTGTGTCCGGATAGCTCAACAAATCGCCCCATAGGGCTTATTTTATGCGAAGAATCTTAAATTACAGGAAGGTATTGGGTGTAACTGAAGCGGCAGAACTGAAAGAGTTAAAAACGGTATACCGGAACCTGATGAAAGACTGGCATCCTGATAAATTCCAGGATAAACCCGAAGAGAAGCTGGAGGCGGAGGAAAAAAGCAAAAAGATCATCGAAGCCTATCATTTCCTGGTAAGCATTGCTCCCGAAACACGTACGAGTACCCTGGATGCATACACTGAAACAACGTCCAATGCCGGAATTGTTGATTTTGAATACAAGTCTGAACTACTTTCGATCAGCTTTTCAGATGGTGCTACCTACGAATATTATGGGGTTCCTAAAGCCATCTATGTTAAACTGATCAATGCCGAAACACCCGCACGTTTCGCGAGAAGACATATCTACCATACCTATATTTATCGAAGCATGAGTAAGCTGGTTGCTACAACATAACTTTTCATCTTACAGAGCGCTTATACCTACGGAATAGGATTACTTCTAATGCCAACCTTAACAGGGTCTGAATGAAAAATTGCGCCTTTGCGTCTTTGCGAGACAATAACACCCGCGCGTTTCGCGAGAAGACATATTTACCATACCTATATTTATCGAAGCCTGAGTAAGCTGGTTGCTACAACATAACTTTTCATCTTACAGAGCGCTTATACCTACGGATAGGGTTACTTACCCTATACCGTACCGGCCTTAACAGGTTCTAAATAAAATTGCGCCTTTGCGTCTTTGCGAGACAATATTTCTCGCAGAGACGCAAAGGCGCAATTGTGGTGTGGGTTACCTGGTTATTGCTGTTTCCGCTCTTTCACTTTCATTGCCCAGGCGATCTACTGCGGTAACCATTACTTTGGTTAACACAATGTCTTTATTGGCCTTGTCTTTGATCGTAAGCGGTAGCGTAACAGAATGATCGGTTCTGTTCACAATCCGGTAGCTCCAGGTATTGCCATATTGCGTATACACTACCCAGCGAAAAACGGAGGAAGACTGCGGATGTGTCCAGCTGATCTGCCAGCCATCATTGCTTTGTGAAGCTTGTACAGCGGGTGCCTCAGGTGCTTTCTTGCCCAGCCAGGGAGTTGCGGGCACCAACGCGTCTTTTTTATACGGGCCGTCGAGCAAGGCTTTCGAAAGTCCCGGGTTTTTGGTTACAGACGAAATGCTCCAGTGAATGGCTCCCATACTGTTCGGTAACATACCGCGGGTGATCATGATCTCGCTCAATGTTTCAGTAACGCCTTTTGTGCTGGTATCACCCACATTCATGCCCGGCCATAAATGGCGGTGCTGTGTATTTTCATTGTTCCACCAGCCTAGCAAGATGGGAAAACTTAAGGGTATGCGGTTAATGGGCCAGTACAATTGCGGAGAAAAATAGTCGACCCATCCTTTGTTCAACCATAATTTGGCATCTGCATACAAAGTATTGTACTGGTCAAATCCTTCCACAATGGATGGATAGCCGGGGCGCCAGGTGCCAAAGGGACTGATACCAAATTTTACATATTTCTTTTCAGCCTTGATCTCTTTGTATAAACGCTCGATCAATGTATTTACCGCTGCACGGCGCCAATCACCACGTGATAAACTGCCGCCTTTCTGTTGATACGCTGCCCAGCTTTCATTGTCCGGAAAATCTTCACCACCATTGTATTCGGGGTAAGGATAAAAATAATCGTCGAGGTGTACGCCATCAATATCATACCGTTTTACAATATCCCTCACCACTGCGGCGGTTTTATCCTGTGTTTCTTTTTTGGAAGGATCCATCCAGTAATAATTCTGTTTCAGTCTTACTACCAGTTCCGGGTTGGTTTTTACAATGGATTGATCGCTGATGTTTTTTGTGGTAGGGTGGTAGGCACGATAGGGGTTCAGCCATACATGCAGTTCCAGCCCGCGGTCATGTGCCGCTTCTACCCAGAATTGCAGGGGATCGTAAAATGGTTCAGGCGCTTTTCCTTGCTCTCCGGTAAGATAATAAGACCACGGCTCCAGTTTGCTTTCATATAAAGCATCGGCCATCGGCCTTACCTGGAAAATGACGGCATTGAAATGATGGTCCTTTAAAAAATCGAGTAATACAATGGCTTCCTTTTGCTGTTCAGCAGTACTTAAGCCCGGTTTACTTGGCCAATTGATATTGGCAACAGTTGCTACCCAGGCAGCCCGGAATTCTTTATCGGCCGAAGCTGCCATAGGGGCGGTTTGTGCAAGCAGGTCTGCAGACAAAATAACAAACAGGCTACAAGTGACCATAAACACCAATAAGATCTTCCGCATGAATTTTTTAATTGAGGGTTAGAGAAAGAGCTAAAATAAGCAATACTGTTTTAACAGACCCGGTTGGCTTGTTCTGTTTGTATAATAGGGGCTCGGGTTAGAAGTCCGGAGTTAGGAGACTCCAGATTTATTGGATGCAGTACATTGGTTGTGTTAAAGCCACAAAATGATTTTCACAAATGGCTTATAATCAATCCTTATTCTGCACTCTAGCACTATCTCATAAAAAACCGACCGTTTTGTGTGGCTAAATCGTCAAAAGATAAAACCAAACAAAATGGAAAATTTAAAAAACAAAGTAGCGGTCGTATTTGCCGCATCGGGAGAAATTGCTGGAGCAGTTGCCCGTTCGTTTTCTCAACATGGGGCAAAAGTGTACGTCACTGCCCGTAACCTGGATGCCGTAAAAGCTTTGGCCGAAGAGATCAAAGCCAATGGCGGACTTGCGGAAGCCGCTAAAGTTGACGCGTTGAATGAGGCCGAAATAGACGGCTTCTTAAAAAAGGTCGTCGCTGATAACGGCAAATTGGACGTGGTATTCAATGGCATCGCGGTTGAATATAGCGAGATGGGTGGGCGTCCACCCACAACGGTGGCTAGTTTCAGGCAATTTATGGCCCCGATGGAAAAGATCTGTGGTTCACAATTCCTTACATCGAGGGTAGCCGCTAAGTATATGATAGAAACCCAATCCGAGGGGACTGTCTTACTTCTTACGGCTGCGTTATCCAGATCCAAACTTCCCAATTTGGCGGGCATTACAGCCGCCAGTGCAGCCGTTGAAGGATTGACCCGGGTGATGGCCACTGAATGGGGAGGGAATGGCATAAAAGTGATCTGTATTTGCCCAGGCGCATTAATGGAGACGAAGCGGATCTCTGGATGGATCGAATCTGCCGCAAAACAATACGGAATATCTTTAGAACAGTTGATTGCGCAATACAAGGCCTTCGACATATTGAAAACGGGCCCGACATTGAAACAAGTGGGTGAAACAGCAGCCTTTCTTGCCTCGGAAAATGGGATAGCATTCAATAGTCATATTGTAGACCTGGACTGCGGAAAACTAAACATATTATAAATATATTTGGAGTTGCAGCTTTCTGGAAGAAGGCTGCAACTTTTAATATGTAATCAGGCAATAATTTAATCAATGGAAAAAGAAGAAATCCTCAAAAAAGCTTTGGCTGGTGACATCAATTCATTTCAAACACTGTTTGCCGAATTTCAAAACCAGTTGAAATCGTACCTGTACCGGTTGCTTACTGATCGTAATGATGTAGATGACCTGACGCATGACTGTTTTATCAAAGCCTTTTCCAGCATATCGACTTTTAACCAGGATTCTTCCCTAAAAACCTGGGTGTTCAGGATAGCCACCAACTTGGCTTATGATCATTTAAGGAAATTAAAAAGATGGCAGGCAGATGCCCAGGATCGGGGAGCAGACTTAGCGATAGGTACGGAGGATATCAGGCAGACCTTCCGGGTGGTTCATGATACATCGATTACCGGGGCTTATGAAATGCGAGAGCATATTGACTTCTGTTTCACATGTATTTCAAAGAGCTTATCGATAGAAAACCAGGTGGCGTTGATCTTAAAGGATATCTACGATTTTCAGATCAAGGAAATTTGTCTCATCCTCGGGAAGTCGGAAGGTGTGATCAAACACTTGTTGAATGATGCCAGAAATACAATGACGGATATTTTCGAAAACAGGTGCGCCTTAATCAACAAAAATGGCGTTTGCCACCAATGCAGTCATATAAATGAAATTTTCAATCCCAAGCAAAACCAGCAGGAGGAGTTAATGAAACTGGATCTGGTAAAAGGATCGAAAAAATACAATAGAGAAGAGCTGTTTACATTGCGCACATTATTGGTAAAATCGATTGATCCGCTGCATAGTTCGGGTACCGACTTACACGAATCTATTATGAACTGTGTCAGAACGGCAATTGGCGAAAAAGCAGATTTTTTTGATCGGAAACAAAATAACGTAGACTAAAATAGATTGGTCAATCGTATATGAAAGTGCAAATGCTAAAACAATTCCAGTTTGACTCTATGCAATGTCCCTAAATAGAGAAAGAAGACCTTGCTTATTCAGGCTTTTCAGGGTCGCTAAATGCCGAAGGTATCAACGATATATTGTGCTTACTGGCCACTTTTATAAGTATAGGCATTAGGATAGAGGCGCCTGGTATCAGCACAAAAGGGATCCCGATACCTACTATCTTAAGCGAATCCATAAGCTGGACCTTTAATAATTTATCTTCCTCTTCGCTTATTTTGCCTTCTCTTATGTATTTCCGTATAATCGTGATCGATTCTTTGTCGCCCTTGTACTCAGCTTTCATGCCCAGAAGAAAATGATGTACATGTTCCTCTATGATAGCTTCTACTTTCATAATTCAATGGTTGAGATTTGTAATAAATGAAAGTAAGCAATTGGTTGGAAATAATTGACAGGGCTACAACCAGTATATTTTAACGCGTTGCGCTATTGCATCTCCTCCGTGTAACTCAGTGGACCTTGTGTCTCTGTGGTAAAGCCTTCGCTTCGATCTTTTTTCATCACAGAGACACGGAGTCCACCGCGAGGGGGATTTTGCAGCTTAGAATTAGTTGTAAACAAGTAGCAATAAACATTGCACTAAGCTGTTAACATATAAACTGTCGAGACAGGGCTGTTTTTTGGTTATCTTTAAATACCCTGGAAAGATTGAAATAGAGGAGAAAATAGATCAACGAAAATTGTCCGGAATTGACAAACTGGGTTTAGATTTTAAAAGTAATCAAATGAATACCCTAATTACCATTCTATTGGCAGTGGCAGGTCTCATTGCCCTGTTGTTACTCATTGCGCTTTTCCTGAAGAAGGATCATTATGTGAAGCGTGAAATTATCATCAATGTGCCCCGGCAAAAAGCATTTGACTTTTTAAAATTCCTCAAAAACCAGGACAAGTTCAACAAACATGCCATGGCTGATACCGACAGGAATAAAGAATTCAAAGGAACAGATGGAACGGTCGGATACATCTATGCCTGGAGCGGAGATAAAAATGCCGGTGAAGGAGAAAAGGAAATTATGAACCTTATTGAAGGGAAAAGGATTGAGGCAGAAATCCGCTTTGTAAAACCAATGGTAACCAGTGCCTATATCATCATGGAGATGGAATCCCTATCCGACAATCAAACCAAAGTAAGCTGGAGTAATGCAGGTGTATTGAAATATCCTGTAAACATGCTGATACCCATGATGGAAAAACATGTAGTGAAAGATATGGATAGCAGCTTGTTGACTTTGAAAAACATTCTGGAAAATAATCACAGCATTTAAGACAAATCCGCTAACTGGAAACCATTTCACGCAAAGGCGCAAAGTTGGCAAAGACGCAAAGAAAGATCGTACGATGTACAAATTTTGCGCCTTTGCTAACTTTGCGCCTTTGCGTGAAAAAAAAGACAATAGCGAACCCTTGTGTTTTGTCGTAACCGACTCGTATTGAGTCTACTGTGTGAAATAGCTGCCACTAGCTCAATAATCAACCCTCTTTATTTTAAAACAAAAATCAATTAACTGTAATATATTACCTTCGATACCTACTTATCTATCACACAAACCTAAATAAACACTGCACATGAGAAAGATCATTTTATCATTCGCTGTATTGTTAACAGCTTTTGTATCAGCCCAAGCCCAAACGGCAGACGAGATCATTGCCAAATACATTACCGCTATCGGTGGTGCCGATAAATGGGCAAAAGTCCAATCAATTAAAATAGAAGGCCAGGTAGAGGTGCAGGGTATCGCCATTCCTTATACCCTGCAGGGCGTTCACATGAAAGGCATGCGCATCGACGCGGAATTTCAGGGAAATAAGATTATTGATATTGTTACCCCTGATAAGGGATGGTCTCAAAATCCATTGGCCGGTAAAGCTTCGCTCGATCCGATCAGTGCCGATGAATTAAAGTCCAAAGTAGACGATCTTGATCTCCAGGATGCTTTTATCGATTATAAAACAAAAGGTTCATCAGTTGAGTTTTTGGGAAAAGATGAAGCCGATGGAAATGAATATTTCAAGGTCAAACTCACTACCAAAAACAATAATGAAAAAACCTACTTCATCGATACCAAAACCAATTTGATATATAAAGTAGAGTCTATTGTAAAACAACAGGGCCAGGAAGTGAAATCTTCGGTGAAATACCTCGACTATCAGACAACAGATTTTGGTATTAAAATGGCATTCAAGCAAGACCAGGGTATGATGATGATGGTTACCAAAAAAGTAACGGTAAATGCGCCGGTAGATGTGGCTATTTTTAAAGCCAACTAATTATATACAATTTTTATCAACAGGCTGCATTTCTGTAGTATCCAATGGTACTGAAGAATGCAGCCTGTTCTTTTATAAATCTAATGTGTTGTGTTATTGAAATTTGTATCTGAAACGGCATTTATAATATAGCTAGAATAATTCTTTGTGTCACTTCGTGCCTTAGCGTCTTCGTGGTTCAAATAACTAGAACCACGAAGGCACGAAGTGACACAAAGAGTGAAAATAAAATAGGCCTGTTTTTAATAACACAACACGAAATAAATCAAATCTTATGTTTATCAAATACAAACTAACCGCATGCCTGCTCATGCTTGTTTTTTTTGTGCAGGCGCAAACCACTTTGAACTCTTCTTATTTCCAGGTAATGGGCGCCCGTACTTTAGGGCCATCGACCATGAGCGGAAGAATCACTTCCATTGAAGGTATTACCGCGGATGGCCAGGTAAACTTATATGTTGGAACAGCGGGTGGCGGGATATGGAAAAGCCAGAATGGCGGACAATCCTTTATCCCTTTGTTTGATAAATATTGTCAGTCAATTGGCGCGCTTGCTATCGAGCCAGGTAATGCACGCGTTGTATATGCTGGAACGGGTGAAAGCAATATGCGTAACTCAGTTTCTATTGGCGATGGGTTGTATAAAACAACCGATGGTGGAAACAATTGGCAGAAAATGGGTTTGGATAGTACGGAACATATCAGTAAGATCATAGTGGACCCTGCTGATAAAAAAACGGTCTATGTGTCAGCTCCTGGTCCATTGTGGAAATCCTCTTCTCACAGAGGATTGTATAAATCAACAGACGCAGGCAAAACATGGAACAAAATATTATTTGTAAACGATGAAACAGGTTGTGCGGATATTGCCATGCATCCCACAAAAACAGGAACCCTGTTCGCCTCTTTCTGGCAGTTCAGGAGAAAACCTTTTGCGTTTAGTTCAGGGGGCAGCGGTAGTGCATTATTCAAATCAACAGACGCAGGCAAAACATGGAATAAAATTACCAAAGGATTACCCGATGGCGATCTCGGTAGAATTGTGATCACCATCAATCCCTCCAAACCTTCAGAAGTATTGGCTATTGTAGAAGCCCAAACACCAGGGCTGTATATTTCCGAAGACGAAGGCGAATCATGGAAAAAATTATCTTCTACAGAAAATATTACGGCACGACCTTTTTATTTCAGCACATTGGTGTACGATCCGAAAGATCCGAAAAGAGTGTACCGTCCTGCCTTTGCATTTGCGTCTTCCGCAGATGGGGGTTATTCATGGAGTGAAAACATTATTGGTGGGGTAGCCCCGCATTCTGATCATCATGCTTTATGGGTTAATCCGGCTAATACAGAAATGTTATTTCTTGGAACGGATGGTGGCGTTTACCTCAGTATGAATAAAGGAACAACCTGGCAATTTTTAAACAATCTTCCTGTAGGACAATTCTACCATGTAAGCACCGATAACCAAACGCCGTATAATGTGTATGGCGGATTGCAGGATAACAATTCATGGATGGCACCCAATTCATCCCCCGGTGGGGTTAGTGCTGTTGACTGGAGAGCGATTGGCGGGGGAGATGGTTTTTGGGTACAGACAAGTTTGCTAAATCCTAAAATTGTTTTCTCCGAATCGCAAGGCGGGGAAATTACAAGGGTGGATTTGGCAACTGGTTTATCCTACGGTATCAAACCCAAAAAATTAGCCGGCGATGATGATCATCGCTGGAACTGGAATACACCGATCGTTACAGGGAATTCTGTGAAAAAATCTGCGGCGGGTAAGCCCTTATATAATTTATATATCGCCTCGCAATACCTGTTCCGCTCAACGGATGATGGCAGAAACTGGGAACGGATTTCACCCGATCTGACAAGCAATAACAAAGCCAAACAACAGCAATCAGAGAATAGCGGCGGTATAACAGGTGATAATACGAGTGCAGAAAATCATTGTACCATTTTCACCTTAACGCAAGACCCGAAAAATGAAAACAGGGTTTGGGTAGGAACCGATGATGGCAACCTGCAGTTAACAACCGATGGTGGAAAAACCTGGCAGAACAAAGCCGACAGGATCTGGAAAACAGGGGTTCCGGAAAACAGCTGGATCAGCAGCATCGAAATTTCTTCACTTGATCAAAAAAGGATCTATGTAACATTAGATAACCATATGTATGGCGATAACAATACGTATGTGGTGGTTAGTTATGATGGGGGCAATACCTGGAAGAAATTCACTTCACCAGAATTTACCGGGTTCGCGCATGTGATCAGGGAAGATATTGTGAACGATAAATTATTGTTTCTCGGAACAGAAATGGGTTTATTCTTTTCGCTCGATGGCGGTACCAGCTGGATGCGAAGCAAATACCAGAATATGCCATGGTATAATTTGGTAAGGGATATAAAAATACAACCGCAAACCAATGATCTCCTGATCGCTTCTCATGGAAGAGGGATCTATATCATCGATAACCTGCAACCTTTGCGCGAGTTGGTAAAAGCGGATGTAAATAAAGATGCTATCTTGTTTCCAATACAGAATTTTAAATATGATTATGCTCCACAATTTCCCCAGCCACCCGCTAATTTAGCGGGTTGGGTAGGAGAGAACAAAGTAGTGGCACCCACCATCTATTATTATTTACAACAACGCAGTAATGAAGGCGTGAAAATAGAAGTATACGATGCTGCCAATAAAAAAATAAAAGACTTTAACGGCACAGGCGTAAAAGGATTAAATAAAGTATACTGGCCATTAAATATTAATCCCCCTAAAGTAGCTGAAGGAGGTTTTATTGCACAGTCCTCTGTTTTATATTCTTCGATCGTAAGCCCGAAAGTGCCGGCGGGAAAATATAAGATAGTGGTGAAAGCCAATGGAAAATCTTATGAGCAGTTTATTGCCATAGAAGCCAATCCCGCTAAAGGATTAACCACAGAATCTCTTATGCTGTTATACAAACAGGGAATGCGGTTACACGGATTGCAGGAGCAGCTTGCTGTATTAGTTGACACGCTTAATAAAACCATTGCCTCAATAACAAAAACCGCAGCAGCGGATACAACGCAAAAAGCAAAACTCAAGGCATTGGATGTATTTAAACATGAGATCCTTGAACTAAACCGTAAATCTATTTTCTTCGACGAGTTCAAATTCAGGAGAAAAGTGAGCGACCTGTACGTTGCTGTTGCCACCGCCATTGAACCGTTGTCAACTACCCAGGAGAAAGGAATTGGGTTATTGGAAGAAGAATTTAAAGTGTTTAAGGGTAGGTTTTATGAGATGAGCAGGGGATATTGAACAGATGAATATTGAACAGATGAATATTGAACAGATGAATATTGAACAAGGAATGATGAATGATGAATGTTGAAGTATTGTATCGATCACTTCAACATTCATCATTCCTTGTTCATCTGTTCAATATTCCCTTGTTCCTTGTTCATCTGTTCGATATTCCCTTGTTCCTTGTTCATCTGTTCAATATTCCCTTGTTCCTTGTTCATCTGTTCGATATTCCCTTGTTCCTTGTTCATCTGTTCAATATTCCCTTGTTCCTTGTTCATCT
>JAZJYJ010000033.1:0-9703 GCA_040390405.1 Bacteroidota bacterium | reverse complement strand
TCCTTGTTCATCTGTTCAATATTCCCTTGTTCCTTGTTCATCTGTTCAATATTCCCTTGTTCCTTGTTCATCTGTTCAATATTCCCTTGTTCCTTGTTCATCTGTTCAATATTCCCTTGTTCCTTGTTCATCTGTTCAATATTCCCTTGTTCCTTGTTCATCTGTTCAATATTCCCTTGTTCCTTGTTCATCTGTTCAATATTCCCTTGTTCCTTGTTCATCTGTTCAATATTCCTCTGCTAAGAGGTTTTGTGTAGTCGGTATAATTAAAATCGTTAAAAAAATCGCCAATTTTTTCGCAGGTCTACTTTTTCATGCGACTCGTCTACTAATTCAGGGCATTTATCAAATTCATCATAAAGGCTGTTACATAACCTATACTTTCATATAATGTAGGTGTTCAGCTACGTTGACCTTGTTGAGTGTCTACAATTGAGAGATTTTACCAAAACTACCACAACCATTATGAAAACCTGTTTACAACAGTTTAGGTCAGTGCGTTTTTTTATCCCCCCACCGGTAATATTTACCTATACATTTTTTCAGATTCAGAAAGCCCTTGTTTTAGCCATTTCAGGCAAACAGGGACCTTATATATACCATACGTATAGCACAACTAGTTTCTAATAACCACCAAAACGGCTCTTATGTTAAAACGTTTACTCTTTTCGCTGCTTTTATTGTGTACTGTTTCGGGTGTGTTTGCTTCACACTTTCGTTATGGACTGGTAACAGCCACCAGGCTTTCCGAAACAAGTACCCAGGTTACTTACCGGTTAAATGTAAGTCTGGCATGGAGGCTTGGAGCCGCGCCTGTTTCAGTACCTTTTGCTATTTCCGGAGGTAATTCCGGATCAGTTACTGTGAATTTAACCAATGTAACGGACCCTTCAGGCGGCTGGACAAACAGCAGCGGAACGGCGAATGTTACCTTGAATAAATCAGCAACCCTTACCAGGATTGAATTCACCAGTTCTGCCAAGATCAGTACGATTATTAACAATCACGATTTGTCATGGGATGTATATACCATTATTAATACCAATGCACCAGGAAGTAGTCCTGTAACAACGCTACCGGCTATTATCAATATGCCTATAAATGCGATAGCTGCTACGTATACCATCCCTGCATCTGATCCTGATCCGGGATCTACGCTAACATATGGCTTACCCAATTTAACTTCAGGACCGTTGAACGGACAAACGGAACCAAGCGGTTTTTCTGTCAATTCAACCACGGGCCAGATTACGCTGAATACAACTAATAAAACAGTTGGACAGCAATACAATGCATTGGTTACTGTAACAGATAATGATGGTAACCAGATCATGCTCGATTTTATTATCAATATGGTAGGATTTTCCAACCCACCGGTTTTTGATTATAGTGTAACACCAACAAATGGGTTTGTATACAATGTAATTGCGGGCCAGAATATTTCCTTTCCGATCAATGCAACGGACCCAGATGCCGGAAGCACGGTTAGTTTCTCGGTATCGGGCCTGCCTTCTTATATCACTACCTCTAATTTCAGTCCTGCACTTCCAGCTACAGGAAATCCTTCTCAAACAACATTTAGCTGGACACCCGCTACCGCACAAATCGGTACAACCAATATATTGAACATCATTGCAACAGATAATGTAGGTGTACAGAGTACAACTTCCGTTACGCTTAAAGTTGTTGCAGAGCCAGCTCCTGCATTCATCAGCCCAACACCCGGTGAGTCTACGTTAAGACAAATTGTTACCGGCGTTTTACAACAGGATAATATTGTTGCGCAAAGCAGTCTTGGTTCGAATGTAACAATTGCTTTTGCTACCGTTCCAACAGGAGCTGTTTTATCACCCGCAGTACCTACCAGTGGTGCTAACCCTGGGCAGACTACCATGAGCTGGACACCAACGCCGGCTGATTTTGGTCAGCATAGCTTCAGCTACCAGGCGGTGATCAGTTCTACCCCAACGATCTTTGTAACACGTAATTATTCCATTATTGTAAATACACCTCCTGCATTTTCATCAACCCCAACCGGTTTAAATGTAAATGTGGGTGACCCTTTCTCATATAATGTTACCGTAACAGATCCTGACATACCTTATGGGGATGTGATTGATATTGTAGGATCAGGCCTTCCTTCCTGGTTAACTTTAACCAGTACGGGTAATGGAACAGCGGTATTATCCGGTACACCTACAGCCGCCAATGGCGGAATCAATCATATTGACCTGGAAGCTGAAGATACTTACCACCATGGTAACCCGGCTGCTGTTGAACAGGCTTTTGATATTAATGTGATCGTATGCACTGCCCCAACCATTGTTTGTCCTGCTAATGTTACAGTAGTGGCTGCGCCAGGATCATGCCAGGCAGCGGTTACGTTTGCCCTGCCAACTGTTACCGGTACTTCACCCACGATTACTTATTCCATACCATCGGGCAGCAACTTTACTACCGGAATTACACCGGTTACCGTTGTTGCATCGAATAGCTGCGGAACAGTTGGGTGCACATTTAATGTAACAGTGCTTGACCAGGAAAAACCTGTGATCACATGCCCGTCTAACCAAACACTTAACCTGGATGCAAGTTGTAATGCAACCCTGCCGGATTACAGAAGCCTGGTTACAGCAACTGATAATTGCACCCCATCCAATGCCTTGACAATTACACAAAGTCCTGCTGCAGGAACCAGCGTTAACGCCAAGGGTGCCATGATTATCACATTTACGGTTACGGATGCTTCTAATAACAGCAGCACCTGTACCATATCTGTAGATAAGAAAGATGTAACTGCACCGGTTATCAACTGTCCTGCTTCTATTGCGGTTAACAATACCGCGAATGTTTGTGGAGCGGTGGTTAGCTTCGCTATACCAACAGCTACTGATAACTGTAGTGGATCGGCCTTTAACTTCTTTAATTCCGGTGAGCCTAATAATGCTGGAAACGAAGATTATATCCAATTGTATACAAACGGAACTTGGAATGACCTGAATGGCAATAATGGGTTAACCTCTATTGTTGAATTTAATTCAATCATTACGACTACGTTCACAAACTATAACCGCCTGGGAACTTTTGGCGGACACACTTACTATCAATCAACACTCTCACAATCATGGCCGAATGCGCGTACGTCCGCCATTGCTATCGGGGGAGACCTGGCATCAATCAATACGTTAGGTGAAAGCCAGTTCCTGGCGCCTTATGGTGGTAACACATGGGTAGGCGGCTACCAGGATCATAGCGATCCATCTTATGTAGAGCCTGGTAACGCTTCACAGAATTTTGGTGGATGGAAATGGGTTGACGGAACCAAACTGGGTGCCGGTCAGATCACCATTACACAAATAGCCGGTTTGGCATCAGGTTCCGTTTTCCCTGTTGGTGTTACTACCAATACATTCAGGGCCACTGATGAATCGGGTAATGCATCTACCTGTAGCTTCACAGTTACCGTAAAAGATATTACAGCGCCTGTATTAGCGGGTGTTCCGGCCAATACAACAGCAGAATGCAGTGCCGTACCTGTAATGGCAAATGTTACCGGATCAGATAATTGTTCTGCAATCGGATCTGTGAATGCGGAACAGTTCCCATCTTCAACACTGAGCGCTTTGCTGGTACATAATTATACCTATAACAGCAGTGCCGCCGATAGCAAAGGATCTGCCAATGGAACCAATGTGAATGGTGTGAGTTTTGCGCCGGGTATTATCGGCAATGCCGCACAATTCAATGGTTCGAATTATCTGGATTACGGAACAGGTGCTTCCATCAATGGAGCTGTTCCTTTTGCCATCTCTGTATGGATCAAAACCGCATCGGCTGGTCAGCAAACGATCATCCAGCAGCGGGATGGAAATGTGAATGGTCAATACATACTGAATATAGGAGCAAACCATGCAGGAACGATATCAGTTCCGGGCCGGGTATATTTCATGGTATATAATGGAACATTCCAGTTTGAGATCTATTCTTCCAATAGGGTAGATGATAACAAATGGCACCATATTGTTGCAGAACGCGAAGGCACCAACGGACGTATTTTTATCGATGGGGTACTGGCAGGATCAGCAACGGGTCCGCTGCTTGCGCTCAGCTCAAGTATCGGTACATATGTAGGACGTGATGTACGTGACGGTAGTAAGAATTTTGTTGGACAGATGGATGAGTTGAAAATATTTGCAGGCAATGGAACCACTTGTACCAGTACGTACGACCTTGAAAGAACCTGGAGTGTAACTGATGCAGCGGGCAATATGACTGCCGCACAACAGATCATTTCTCTTCACGATACACAGGCGCCTGTATTAAGCGCAGCACCAGCTGATGCAACGGTAGAATGTAACGCGGTTCCGGCGGCAGCTGTTTTAACTGCTACAGACAACTGTTCAACAGCTGTGGTAACGTATGCAGAAGTAAGAACCAATGGAAGTTCAGTAAGCAACTATACCTTAACACGTACCTGGACGGCAACGGATGCCTGTGGAAATACATCAACCAAAACACAGGTGATCACGGTTCAGGATACACAGTTACCGCTGATCACTGCACCGGCTGATATTACGGTTAACAATACAGCGGGACAGTGTGTGGCAACCAGTGTAAACCTTGGCACACCGGTTACTTCGGATAATTGCGGTGTTAAATTGGTTACCAATAATGCACCTGCTACTTACCCGATCGGTAATACAACGGTAACATGGACCGTAACTGATAACAGCAATAACATTGCAACGGCCACCCAGGTGATAACCGTTGTTGCGCCTGAAATAAATATTACAGGCAATAGCGTATCTATTGCGAAAGGAGATGTAACACCATCTGTGGCAGACAATACAGATTTTGGTTCAACAACACCAGGTACTGTTGTAACCAAAACCTTCACGATTCAAAATACAGGTACCGCTGACCTAACGGTTAGTTCGATCAATATCAGCGGAGCGAACGCGGCTGATTTCACAACAAGCGGTATCAGTTTACCGGCAACCATTGCAGCAAATAGCAGTGCAAGCTTTACCGTAAGCTTTGCATCGAATACAGTAAATACAGAGAACGCTACTGTAACAGTAAATACAAATGACTGTGATGAAGCTTCTTATGATTTTGCAGTGAAAGCATTGGTTTTCTGTACAACACCGGTATTCGCGAACACGAATGGGTATTTACAACAACCAACCAATACAGGTAGTTGTGATGCTACCGTAACTTATCCATTATCCGTATCAGGTGTGCCGGCTCCATCCGTAACTTATGTGTTTACTGGAGCAACCACCGGAACGGGTACAGGAACAGGAAGCGGGCAAGTTTTCAATACAGGTATCACGCATGTTGTGGTAACCGCATCGAATGCCTGTGCAACGGTTACCAATCTATTTGATGTAACAGTAGTAGATAATGTGAAACCGATCGCAGTTACTAAAAACATCACTGTTTATTTGGATGCAACCGGACATGCAACCATTAGCCCGGCCGATATAGATAACGGAAGCCACGATAACTGCGGAACCGTAAGTTTATCATTACAAAATTCAGGAATCATCTGTGCTACTGCGGCTGAAAACAGTAACCTTACTTTAACCGCGCCGGCAGGTACCCTGATCACGGGTATCAATTTTGCCAGCTATGGTACACCAACAGGATCATGCGGTGCATTTGCGCTTGGCGGATGTAACTCAAGTGTCAGCCTGTCTAAAGTACAAACAGCGTTTCTTAACAAAAACAGTGCAACCATCGGCGCAACAAATGCTGTATTCGGAGATCCATGTAACGGAACGGTTAAACGTTTGTATGTTCAGGCAACGTATTCCGGTGGAACAACGCCAATCAATAGTTTTGATTGCAGCAAACTGGGAGATAATACGGTTACCCTGATCGTAACCGATGCCAATGGCAATACCAGTTCAACAACGGCGATCGTAACTGTTAAAGACAATATCGCACCAACACCAACGGTAGCTAACCTTCCAACGATCACAGCACAGTGTTCTGCCACCGTAACCAGGCCAACCGCTACAGATATTTGTGCAGGAACGATCACGGCAACAACCACTGATCCGTTAACCTATTCTACACAGGGAACCTTTACCATTAACTGGAGCTATAGCGATGGTCATGGTAATGTAACAACCCAGACACAGACTGTGATCGTAAAAGATGTTACCGCACCTGTACTGAATGGTGTTCCGGCAAATGTTACCGTTGAGTGTAATGCAGTACCTGCCCGCGCCAATGTAACGGCTTCTGATAATTGTTCAACATCAGTGCCAACCTTTACTGAAACAAGAACCGATGGGGCTTGTGCCAACACCTATACATTAACCCGTACATGGTCAACTACCGATGCGGCTAACAATACAACCACAGCCACACAGGTAATTACGGTACGTGATACCAAAGCGCCGGTATTAAGTGCAGCACCTGCTAATACAACAGTTAGTTGCGACGCGATCCCGGCAGCAGCTACCTTAACTGCAGCGGATAATTGTGATGCATCTCCTGCTGTAAGTTTTGCGGAAGTAAGCACACAGGATGCGGATGTGAACAGTGGGGCTCATTATAACTATACCCTTACCAGGTCATGGACCGCAACAGATGCTTGTGGCAATGCATCCGTAAAAACACAGGTTATTACAGTGCGCGATGTAACCGCACCTGGTATCACCATCCCTGCCAATACAGTATTGAATAGCCAGGATAATAACAGCCCGGCAGCCACAGGCCTTGCAACAGGAACAGATGTTTGCAGCCCGGTAACGATTACCTATAGTGATGCAAGTACACAGGTTGCCAGCAGTACAGATGCGGGTCATTACAATTATACCATTACCCGGACATGGACCGCAACGGATGTAACAGGCAATGCAAGCTCAGGTGTTCAGGTCATTACTGTACACGATGTAACCGCACCGGTTATCACCGTTCCTGCCAATACAGTATTGAATTGCCAGGATGACAATAGTACTGTTGCCAATGGTGTAGCAACCGGAACAGATGATGTTAGCCCGGCAACCATTACCTACAGTGATGTAAATGCACAAGTAGCAAGTGTTACAGATGCGGGTCATTATAACTATACCATTACCCGAACATGGACTGCAACGGATGTATCAGGCAATGCAACATCAGGTGTTCAGGTCATCACAGTACACGATGTAACCGCACCGGTTATCACCGTTCCTGCCAATAAAGTATTGAATTGCCAGGACAATAACGGAACAGTAGCAAATGGAGTTGCAACAGGTAGCGATAATTGTGGCCCTGTAACCATTACCTATAGTGATGTAAATTCACAAGTAGCAAGTGTTACAGATGCGGGTCATTACAATTATACCATCACCAGGACATGGACGGCCACAGATGTAACAGGTAATGCAACATCGGGAGTACAGGTTATTACTGTACACGATGTAACGAATCCATTGATCACTGTTCCATCAAATGTGACGTTAAACTGCCAGGATGATAATTCTACAGCAGCCACTGGTGTTGCTACAGGAACGGATAATTGCGGCCCGGTAACCATCACTTACAGTGATGCAAGTACACAGGACGCGAATACCAATGCAGCGGCTCACTACAATTATACCATCAGCAGAACATGGACGGCAACAGATGTAACAGGTAACCATTTATCTTCTGTACAAACGATCAAAGTACAGGATATTACCGCACCGGTGATCGTAACCTGTCCTGCAAGTGTTACACAGTGTAACGATCAGCTGGGTAATAACAAAAGCTTCAATTTTGTAGCTACTGATAATTGCAGTCCGCTTACAACCACGTATAGTATCAATGGCCCGGGTGGAATTGTAACCGGATCTGGAACCTCGATCACACAAAGCTTTGCGATCGGTACAACTACCATTGTATGGACGGTGAAAGATGCATCCGGCAATACCAGTACCGGTACCACAACTGTTGTGATCAATCCATTACCGGTAGTAACCTATGTAAGCACAGATGCTGATGCATTCTGCAGTAAAGTAACCCTGACAGCATCGTCTAACATCACACCAGCATCTTACAGCTGGACAAGCGCTGCCAACCCGGTAGGCTTTAATAGCAGTGCTCTCTTCAGTCTTGGCCTCGCCAATAACGATGGAGCATACAATGTATGGGCAAAGGTTGATGCAACAGGTTGTATTAGTCCTGTAAAAGCAACCTACAATTTCCAGAAACAAAACCTGGCCAGCAGCTATACCATCCTTGCTTCTAAAGAAGTAGAATTGGGTAAATACAATAAGGTAGTGGCAGGAAGCGTAGGTGTAACAACAGCGAAAGGTGATGCGGAATTCAACAGCTACAGTTTAGTAAATGGTGTTGGTTCGGTTGTGAAAGCGCCTAAGATAGATATAGACGGATATGGTGCTGTTATTACAACGCAGGTTATTGGCATTGCCGCAGTAACACTCCCAACCATGCAGTACAACACGGCAAGTACCAAGGGACTGGCAAACTATACAGTACAACAGAACGGAACAGCAACCCTGACCGCTAACTATAATAACCTGACGGTGAAAAAAGGAGGCAGTGTAACGGTAACAGGCTCAACTTTCGGAACCATTAATCTCGAAGCAGGAGCAAGCATTAAGTTTACCAACCCGGCATTGAATATTGATAAGTTATCGGTTGATGACGGAGCGAAAGATAACTACTACAGTTATGTAAGTTTTGCACCGAATACCAGTGTACGTATCAGCAGTAGTGTTAGCATCGGTAGCCAGGTACGGTTGAACCAGGAAGCTTACAAAGTAACTTTCTATATGGCAGACCAGAAACCGGATGAAGAAAAATTCACAGTGAAAGGAGGAGATACAAGGGTCATTGCCAATATCTATATGCCTAATGGTAAACTGCGTGTAACAGCAACCGATTCAGATAAAGATGATCATGATACTTGTGACCACAAAGCGCATACTGCGTCGAATTGTAAACACAAGGGACATGGCCATAAAGACTGTGACCACCGTGCGCATGATGCATCAGTATGTAATGATGATGTATATATGACAGGTCTGTTCATTGCCGAAGAAGTAGAAAGCAAAGGCAATACCGTAATCTGGAGCAACTACGATTGCAGCGCGCCACCGGTAACGACAATCACTTCTACAACAGCTGCCACAAGTACGAAAGCGACAGAAGCTACCGCAACTGCGACAAGTGAGGAAGAGCTGAAAGTAACCGTAATGCCGAACCCAAGTACAACCATCTTCACATTGAAACTGGAAAGCAAGTCTGCAACACCGGTGAATATGAAAGTAATGGATCTGAACGGAAGAGTGATAGAGGCTAAATCCGGTATCGGATCAAATAGCACTATCCAGATTGGCCAGTCATACATGAATGGAACCTATTATGCAGAAATGATACAGGGAACCAAACGCAAAGTGGTACAACTGATCAAGCTTAAGTAATGCTGATGAGAATGATAGATCAGAGGCTGTCCCAAAAGGGCAGCCTCTTTTTATTGCCGTTCCCGGATGAAAGCAACTTTTCGCGCTTAGTGTCTTTGTGTGAACCGGTTTTTAGAAACAGTTGCAAAATCACAACAGGTTATTTAATAATCAGTAGTTAACGTGTTGTGCTACTATACAATAGTAGAGTGGGGGAGACTCTGTGAAACTCGGTGTGCTTTGTGTCTCTGTGGTAAAGCCTTCGCTTCGCTCTTTTTTCACCACAGAGACACAAAGCA
>JAZJYJ010000032.1:13486-13716 GCA_040390405.1 Bacteroidota bacterium | reverse complement strand
TTCACTTCAGTTTTCCTGCTGTTTCATTGGGATTGATTTCACGCAAAGAAAAATAAGAGAGCAAAGCCGCAAAGGGCTATCATCCAGGCTCCCATTTTTACCCGAACAGCGATGATATTGAATATGAAGCATGGCTTCCGATCAACATTCAATATTCCTTGTTCAATATTCAATGTTCACTTCAGTTTTCCTGCTGTTTCATTGGGATTGATTTCACGCAAAGAAAAATA
>JAZJYJ010000032.1:0-13386 GCA_040390405.1 Bacteroidota bacterium | reverse complement strand
AGAGAGCAAAGCCGCAAAGGGCTATCATCCAGGCTCGTCATTTTACCCGAACAGCAATGATATTGAATATGAAGCATGGCCTCCGATCAACATTCAGCATTCCTTGTTCAATATTCAATATTCCCTTGGAGTACGCTATTTACCATAACATCGTAACTTTAGTACAGCAAATAACAATACGGATATGGAATTTGGTCGTGTGCCTGAATCGGAATTGAATTCAATAAACTTCCAGTTACCGGAAGAGCCAGCTTTTAACAAAGCTGTTTTGCCGGGAAAGAAAGTAAAAGAACCTAAAGTATACCTGGGTTGCGCCAAATGGGGACGAACCGAATGGGTAGGAAAGATCTATCCCCTCAAAACAAAAGAAAAAGATTTTCTGGAACACTATGTAAAGCATTACAATAGTATTGAACTGAATGCCACCCATTATAAAATATACGGCGCCGCAGGGATAGCCAAATGGGCGGAGAAAGCGGGAGACAAGAATTTTATGTTCTGCCCCAAAATGTACCAGGGGGTAACACACCGCGGCAGTTTGCTGAACAAGGATTTTATCACAGCTGAGTTTTTGCGCGGGATCCTAGCATTTGAAAAACATCTCGGTCCGGTATTTGTGCAGGTAAGTGATGCGTTTACCGCGAAACGAAAAGAAGAACTATTTACTTTTCTCCGGTCATTGCCAACCGATATGCAATTTTTTTTAGAAGTACGACATCCTGACTGGTTTGGTAAAGATGATGTACGGACGGAGTTGTTTGCGTTTTTGCGCTCCATCAATATGGGTATTGTGATCACAGATACCAGCGGCAGAAGAGATTGCGCACATATGCACCTGACCGTTCCGAAAGCATTTATCCGTTATGTGGGCAATAGTTTGCATCCTACGGATTATACAAGGGTAGATGAATGGATCAGCCGCATGCAATACTGGCTGAACAATGGTTTGCAGGAACTGTATTTTTTCATGCACATGCATGATGAAGCATTTTCGCCGGAGCTTACCGTATATATGGTAGATAAGCTGAACGCGCTGACGGGGTTGCAACTGATCAAACCCAGCTTTGTTCCGCAAGCCACAATGTTGTTTTAATTTTTTTGGAATTGAAAATATTCTTTATGAAAAAAGGACTGATGATCTTGCTGATTACCACATTGGTAGCCTGTTCCGGTATGAAAGTGTTGAATACGGAAGCGGCCGATAACATTGATCTGTATCAATACAAAACATTCGATTTTTACCGGGTACGCGCTTCAGGAGATACGGTTAATTCCCTATTCAACGAACGCATCGAAATATTAAAAGAAGCCATTGGCAATGAAATGGTGAAGAGAGGATATACGCAAAGCAGCAGTCACCCCGACCTGCTGGTGAACATTGGTATCAAAATAAAAGAAGAAGTACAGACAAGACAAACCGACTGGAGAACAGATGGTGCACCGCGTTATGTAGGACAGCGTAACTATAGCTGGAAAAGCGAAGAAGTAGAAGTGGGCCGCTATCGCGAAGGAACGGCTTCTGTTCATTTGGTAGATGCGGCGCAGAAAAAACTGGTATGGAAAGGCACGATACAAGGCGTGGTTCCCGAAAACCAGAACCGTGTACAAACAGAAGTGCAGAAAGGAATGAAACGATTGTTTGAGAAGTTTCCGGTTGCTGTTAAAGAATAAGAACCACTAAGACCAAGGATCGTGAGTTTCACGAAACGGATATTATTTGATCTTGTATAATTCATCCCATCGTGTGGTGTAACGCGGGCTGCGTAATTCCTGGCGCATCTTCCAGTCGCGGGTGGTACCGGAGGAGGCGAATTTGAGTACATCATCGCGCATGGCAAAGTTTACATTGTCGATCATGCTCATGAGCATACGGCTTTTATTGGCAGCCGGTTCTGCAAAAAGATTTCCCTGGATAGAACTATCGGGTACAATGCCACTTAACATTACGCCTGCTTTCTTGTATAGTTTTCCCTGGTCATACAAGCGTTCTGTCAACGCCATGGCAGGTTTAATGAGTTCGTTGGTGCAGGAAGTAGCGAGAGGCAGGATGATATGGCTGCTGATGGTGGGCCCATGTCTGAAATGTGTGCTATGCGATTGCTCGCGAGGCACTACAAATACACTGATGGTGTTGGCCGCACTATGCTGCCTGCGTAATTTTTCTGCGGCACGGGATGTGTAAGTGGCCACGGCTTCTTTAATATCTTTGAGATCGCTTACCGGACTGCCGAACATACGCGTGGTGGCGATCATTTTTTTGTTTACCAGTTCATCCATCATCTGGATGCTTTCGATGCCTTTGAGTTCGCGCACCAGCCGGGCACCGGTTACACCGCCGAGGTGTTTATTGGCCCATACCACATCTCTGGTGCTGAGTTCATAAGCGGTGTTGATATTCATGCGCCGCAGTTTTTCTGCGTACTGGTAACCCACGCCCCATACATCTTCAACAGGGGTTCGCTGCAATGCCTGTTCGGTTTTACGTGGCGTATCCAGTACCAACACACAGTTGGTGGCTTCCTTGTTTTTCTTGGATAAGCGATTGGCTACCTTGCTCAGCACTTTGGTTGGCGCTACGCCGATAGATACTTTGATGCCGGTCCATTGTTCTACGGTTTCACGAAGGTATAGCGAAAAAGCGGCCAGCTCTTCCTTGCGGATATGGGATAGATCAAGAAAACATTCATCTACAGAATATACTTCTACGCAATGTTGTGGAAGTAACATGCGCAGGGTTTCCATTACGCGCCAGCTGAGATCGCCGTAGAGGTTATAGTTTGATGAGAAAGTGGCCACCCCATATTTCTCAATCATGGGCCTGGCTTTGAAATAAGGACCGGCCATTTCTACACCCAATGCTTTTGCCTCATCGCTGCGCGAGATGATGCAGCCGTCGTTGTTGCTGAGAACAACAACGGGCTTGTTCTGCAAGGCCGGCCGGAAGAGACGCTCGCAGGAGCAGTAGAAACTGTTACAATCAACAATGGCGCGCATAATTACCCCCTAGCCCCCTAAAAGGGGAATTATATTGGTTTGATTACTTGTTTTACCCCCCGCCCAGTCAGGGATTCTCTGTGCAACTCCTAATCTCTGTATCTCTGTGTTGAAAAAAAGGAAATCATCTTATTATGCAGCTTTTTTTCAACACAGAGATACAGAGAACACTGGGTTTCACAGAGAAGGTTTAATACAACACGTTAGAATAAACAATGTACATACCATCAGATACTCCTGATCGAATGAACCACTACACCCCATGCTGCATAATTGCTGAATTCATCTACCGGGATATTTCCATATTTTTTATTTTCCGCTACCAGGATCACGCCCTTGATATGTGTTTGCAAACGCCGAACCAATAACTCTCCGTTGAGGATGGCTACAATGATCTTTCCGTTTATGGCCCTTACGCTGCGGTCTACAATTAGCACATCACCGCTGAAAATGCCGGCATCAGTCATGGCATCGCTGTTCATGCGGAAGAAAAAAGTTGCCGGCTTGTTGCGGATGAGCTGCTCGTTCAGATCGATGCCCCGTTCCATATAATCATCCGCCGCGGCGCCAAAACCGGTAGCGTTGGCCGTAGGTATTTCCCACTGGTTAAATTTTTTGGAGCCCTTATAGGCAGCCCCGTACCACTGTTCTCCATCCATATAAATTAAATTTTGTCATGCTAAATTATTTAGTAAATTTATACTAAAATAATTATCCCGGTAAAATTTTATTTATGGAAACAGGGTTAGCAACCAACCGATCATTCAGTACCCCGGTAAACCAGTTTTATGAGTATTTACTGGTGGCGCATCCGGACGCGGAAGTGTATGCCAGGGTGATGGAAGAAAAACAATGGTTTACAATGCAATACAAAGAAGCGATTGCTGTAAAAACCAAACCACATATCACAGTAGCCAATTTTTTAGCGAAAGAGGAAATGGAAGCAACCATTATCCGCTGGATGCACCGCATCATCAGTAACCAGAACCATTTTAGGGTTACGCTGGATAAATACAGTGGATTTAAACCGCATACCATTTACCTGCGCGTGCAGGATCATGCGCCGTTTCAGCAACTGGCGAAGGAATTGAAGGTGGTGGATCAATATGTGCGGGGATATGGTTGTCCGGAAATGCACCTAATCAATCGTCCGCATGTAACGATTGCGCGGAAATTACCTGAAAGTATTTATCACCAGGCAGAAATGGAATATGCACAGAAAGAGTTTCATGCATCGTTTGAAGTGAGTGAGCTGGTGCTCTTGCGAAGAAGCCATGAATTTGATGGATGTAAGCAGGTGAATGTGTTTGGGCTTCGACCTTGATCGTGAATGGTGAATCGTGAGTTGAAGGAGCTATTTCATTAATTACTCACTACTCACGATTGACGATTCACGATTCACCGCTCACCAAGCCAGCTGCCTTAAAACAATCCCCTTATGAAAACGGATATCTTATCTTCTTATGCTACTGCAGAATACCTGCTGGTGCTGGAACTGCCGGAAGCCCTGCGTATGGAACTGGTACGGGTAAAAAAACAATTTGCCGAAACATACGATTGTCCGAATGCGGCGATAGGTAAGCCGAATATTACATTGGTTCGTTTTCAGCAGTTTGAAATGATCGAACAACGCATTATTCACCGCCTGCAATTGCAGGCTGCGGCACACGCTTCGTTTTTGGTAGAGCTGAATGATTTCGAAAGCTTCCCTACGCATACGATCTTCTTCAATATCACAACCAAAACGCAGATCGTTGACCTGGTAAAATCGATTCGTCCCATACAGCACCTGTTGAAAATTGATAAGGAAAGGAAGCCGCATTTTATTACGGAGCCCTATATCACACTCGCCAATAAACTGCTGCCCTGGCAATATGAGAAAGGCTGGCTGGAGATGAGCAATACCCATTTCAGTGGCCGCTTTATTGCCGAACAACTGGTACTGCTGCGCAGAAGGCAAGGAGAAAAAAGATTTGAAACGGTGAAACGGTTTGTGATGAAGAATGAAAAACTGAGTACGGTGCAGGGGGAATTGTTTATGTAATTGTTTCAATCATCACAACTACAAAATTAACTTATCTCAATCCCCTCTACGAAGTAGAGGGGATTGAGATAAGTTTTCCCCTCCCTGCCCCGCAGGGAGGGGTGGCGGCGAAGCAACGCCGGGGTGGGCAGATCATGCGGTAAAAAAATATTTTATGAACGAAAACATACCCGACGAAAACCAATACCTCAAAGGCCGTGGCGCACAATTCAATCCACGCAACCGGTTTTTGAAGAATGAAAAAATACGCGACCAGATCGAAAGTATTGACGACTGGACCGAACCCAATGTGGCCACCGTTTACCTGGAAGATCATGCCAAGAGCATTGTAAACAAAGTAGAGAGTCCGGATGTGGGCATGTGGTATAGTATGAACCCTTACCAGGGCTGTGAGCATGGCTGTATTTATTGTTATGCGCGCAATGCACATGAATACTGGGGTTATAGTGCCGGACTGGATTTTGAAAGAAAGATCATCGTTAAAAAAAATGCACCGGAACTGCTGCGTAAATTTTTGATGAACAAGAACTGGGAGCCGGTACCCATCAGCCTGAGCGGTAATACCGATTGTTACCAGCCCGCCGAAAAGAAATTTGAACTAACCAAACGCATACTGGAAGTGTGCAATGAATTTAACCAGCCTGTGGGTATGATTACCAAGAATGCAGGCATATTGCGTGATACCAAATTGCTGCAAAAGATGGCAGCGAAAAATTTAGTGAGCGTATTGGTAAGCATTACTTCGTTTAACGAAGAGTTGCGCCGTACCATGGAACCAAGAACCACTACGGCCAAACAAAGATTGCGTGTAATTAAAGAATTAAGTGATGCCGGGGTACGCATGGGGGTAATGCTGGGTCCCATGATACCGGGCTTGAATGAACACGAAATGCAACGCATTATGGAAGCGGCAAGTGAAGCGGGTGCGGTGTTCAGTGCATATACGTTTATACGGTTGAATGGGGCGATTAAACTGATCTTTCACGACTGGCTGTATAAGAATTTCCCCGACAGGGCCGATAAGGTATGGCACCTGATAGAGAATGGCCATGGTGGTAAGGTAAACGACAGTCGCTATGGTATTCGCATGCGCGGCGAAGGACCGATATCGGATATGGTGCGGCAGCAGTTTAAGAAGTACAATAAAATTTATAAACTGAATGCAGAGGGTTGGGAATTGGATAATACCAGGTTCCGGAGGCCGGGGGAGCAGGGGAGGTTGTTTTAGTTTTGTATCGCCACAGATTCACAGATTAACACAGATTTTTTCTTTGCTAATCTGTGCATCTGTGGCGATATATCTAATACATCTATCTTCACATCATGAAAACAATTGGCCTGGTCGGCGGTATTTCATGGTTATCTACTGCCGAATATTATAAATACCTGAACCTGCTTGTTAATGAAAGACTGGGTGGCGTGAATGCTGCTAAAGTTATTATCTACTCCATCAATTTCCAGGAGATCAAAACCCTTACCGAAGCCGACGATTGGGATGGCATAGCTGCCATTGTTTGCCATGCGGCCAAAGAGCTGGAGAAAGCCGGAGCGGATTGCTTATTGGTAGGAGCCAACACCATGCATAAGATCGCGGATACGATTCAGGCTTCCGTTGGCATTCCCATGTTGCATGTGGCGGTGGTTACGGCAGAAGCTATCAAACGAAAAAAATTAAAGACCGTTGCTTTGCTCGGAACCAAATATGTAATGCAGGAGGCTTTTTACAGGGATAGATTAACGGAGGAGGGCATTACTGTGATCATTCCAGAACAAGCAGATATTGATTATATCAATCATGTTATTTACAACGAATTTGGGAAAGGCATTTTTACTGAAGAAACAAAAACGCGTTTTCTCGCTATCATTGCAAAACTAAAATCACAAGGTGCGGAGGGGGTGATCTTTGGTTGTACCGAAATTCCGATCCTGATCAAAGAAGCGGAAAGCCCCATTCCGGTATTTGATACTACGCTGATACATGCTACTTCTGCTGTGGATTTCGCGTTGGAGTAATTTTTTATTAGCCGCAGATTCGCAGATTTTTGTTGGTGCAATCTGTGACTAAAACAAACACTGCTATTTAAAGCGAAGGTTCATCGAAACCACATCCGAATTCATTCCATTGGTTCTTGTGTAGTGTCCGTAACGGATTTCCAGCATATTGAAATTTTCTAACTTAAATACGCCTTTGGGTGGGATCAGTCTTACACCTGCCCCAAAGAAGTGACTGTTGAATTTTGAATAGTCGTAATTGCTGGTATAATATTGATCCGAGACCTTGTGTTCCTCATACGGCGCAAAATAATTGATGGCAGATTGGGTATAGTAACGATAAAAAGGAGTTACCGAAACAAATGGAGTGATTTTATATGAGGTTTCGATATTAAATGTGTGTGCATCCAGTCCCCAGTCATCATGATAGTAACGGTAATAAGTTCGCAAAATCAGTTTGTCGCCTGCAAAATAATTCATGCGGAAACCGAGTGGTATTTTCAATCTTGTACCCGGCAGATTTTCCACCTGTTCTGACCCGTTGTTGAAGTATACACGGTGAAAAGGCAATCCAAGATAACCTGATTGATAAATGGCATCCATCAGCAGAATAAACTGCAAGCGCTGATTAACGATCTGCGAATAAGACAATGTCCCCACAAAACTGTTCCGTCCGACAATAGGATATTTACTGCCTGATGAGGATGCCCCGCTCCTGGTTGATACCGTAGCGGTAGGTACCAGTTCTATCGGGTAAATCTGTTTGAGATTGTCCAGGTATACCTGGGCTTTGAAACTCAGCTCACCCATTCTGTTTCTTGTTTTCTTTGCAAAACCGACACTGGTACTGTAAGAGTTATAATCAAACTCATGAGATAAGGCACCACCCAATGTGAATGTAGAGCCCTTCTGCTCATTTTCCATTGACCATGTAGCGGACGGATAAATGCGGGTATCTGCATGTGAAGCAGATGATTTTGTTTTTGGATCAATATTATCTGAAGAGGCTGAAGTGTAGTGATCTACACCCAGCTCCAGATCCAGTGTATGTTTGCGTGCACGGTCGTCCCAAGCGTGCAGTTTCAGCTGAAACACACCGGAATAATCACTCAATAGTTCTGTTCCGATACCGCCCGTTACGGCAGAATTGTTTCCATTCTGGTGATAATAACTTGTAATGATATTGGCTTCCTCAAAACTGAGTTTACGTGGCTTGAACTGTGCAGAATCCACAGCTTTTGTATACTGCGAGAAAGCTGCAAGTATGCCTATATACAGACCGATTACGGTCAATGATAGTTTTTTCATTGTGTTCTCTTAGTGCGTGAATAATCAGTTACAACCGCAGCCGCCACCACTTTTGCCGGCATTGGCACCGGAAGCACCTTCGCGGTACGATTGGAAACTGAGTTCTGTTTTTTCTACCTTGCGGTTGCCGAGCACCATTTCACCATCGTTTAAACGGCTTTTCTGGTATTCTTTTACTGCTGTGCAGGAACTCATCAAAACGGTAGCGACTATGCCAATGGCAATGCCGCTCATAATCTTTGTTTGTTTGCTTGACTGGTTCATGTTAGTTGTATGTTTTTTGAGGTATAGATTCTGTTATTGTCGTCGATGATGATGCAACCGAGTCCTTTGATCTGGTTAATCATATCCAATCCTGTTGAAATCCCCATAATCGTTACCGGTGTAGCCATGGCATCTGCGATTTCTGCGTTGGGGCTGATAATGGTAACGCTTTTGATACCTGTAACCGGTAATCCTGTTTTGGGGTTGATGGTATGCGAATATTTTTTTCCGCCGATGAAGACAAATTTTTCATAATTACCTGATGTGGCAACGGCCATATTGGTGATTTCGAGATGAGAAAAGGATTGATTGGCATTATCGGGGTTGGCAATACCAATAGTCCAGGGTTTGCCGTTGGGCTGATACCCCCATGCAGCTAGATCGCCCGAAGCGTTTACAATACCACTGGTAACGCCATTTTGCTGCATAACCCGTTTGGCACATTCTGCGGCATAACCTTTGCCAATACCCCCGAACCCGATGCGCATACCGGCTTCTTTCAGAAATACAGTGCAGTTGGTTTCATCCATGATTACATTACGGTAATTGATTAGACGAATCAGTTGTTTTGCTGTGTGGGGGTCGGGCAAACGGGTGATACTTTGATCAAAGTTCCAGAGCTTTTTATCAATAGAGCCATAGGTGATATCAAAAGCCCCTTGTGTTAACTGCGATATCTTAAGTGAGCGTTGAATAATATTGAATACTTCGCGGTCTACTTTTACCGGAACAATACCTGCATTGCGATTAATTAAGTTTGTTTGACTGCTTTCGGAAAAAGTGGTAAGCAGCTGCTCAATTCGTTTGATTTCCTTTGCCGCTTCATCAATACGGAGTTGAGCCCATGCTTCATTATCTGAAACCACACTTATCTCAAAACGGTTTCCCATCAGCTTCATACTTTGCTGATGCATTTGCAGGGGCGGTATAGCAGTGGCCGTACTCATTTTGATTCGGCCAATATGTTTTTGATTTCATCTATAAATTCATCTGCCGATTCTTTGGGCACACCTTCCCATGCCCTCAGCACTTTTCCTTCTGCATTTAATAAAACGGTTAGCGGAAAACTGCCATTGGCATTGTAAAGGTCGGCAAGATGATTGTTCTGTTTCTGCAGATCTTTGGATAACTGGTTCCTTTTCTGCCTTGGAAAATCGGCATTAACCAATGCCAGTCTGCTCTCGGCAAAATTCCGGAAAGCTTCTGTTCCAAAGAAATCGTTATGCAGTTTAATGCAGGGGCCACACCAGTCGGAGCCAGAAAAATTCAGCAACACATATTTGTGTTCAGATTTAGCAGTCTGTAGGGCTTTGTCGAAATTATTGCCCCAGGTAGTAAAAGAACAGAGTATAGCAATAGCCATACATGAGATGATGGTCCGCATGTACATTATATTAGGGGGTAAAGCTAACGGAGTGGTTCGTATCAAATAATGATATTTCTCACCTTAACAAAGGTTTAGATACGAAATGCAGTATGGTTGCGATTAAAATGGAATTAAGAATTTGATAAAGAAATGCTAAAGCCCCAGTCCGATCTCTCCAAAGGGAGGCGCGGAGAGCCTCACCTTTATATATACTTATCCAGTATCTTTAAAATCAACCCGCACCCATGAGCCAATTCAAGCGAAGCCTTTCTCTGCAAAGTACCATTGCCATCGTGGTGGGCGGTATCATAGGCTCGGGTATTTTTATGAAACCCGCATTGATGGCCTCGCAGCTGGGTTCGCCTTTGTTGTTACTGAGTGTTTGGCTGGTGGCGGGATTGATCACTTTATTTGGTGCATTATCTAATGCGGAACTGGCCGCCATGTTTCCGGAAACAGGCGGGCAGTTTGTATTCTTTCAAAAGATCTATGGAGATGGTTTCGCTTTTATCTATGGATGGGCTGCTTTTGCGGTATTCAATACAGGTGGTAATGCCTCCATTGCATATATCTGCTCGCAATACACGAATTACTTTATTGCACTACCGAGATTCGATACTGTAATAGAACATTCGATGAAGCTGCATATCCCGCTGATCGGTGATATTTTTCCTTTGGAGAACATCGGAGTGAAGGGATTAACGATATCGATCATCCTCTTACTCTCCTTCATCAGCTACCGGAGTGTACAATATGGAAGTGCTTTGCAGCGGATATTGACCCTGCTAAAAGTGATTGCGATTGTTTTGTTGATAGGAGGTGTGCTGTCGTCGGGGAAAGGATCCGTACACCACTTGTTTGTAACATCACCTGATGCACCCCATGGCTGGCGGCTGGTTGGTGCATATGTGGCAGCCATTGCCGGCGCTTTCTGGGCGTATGATGGATGGAATAATATCACTTTCGTGGCAGGTGAAGTAAAAGATCCGCAAAAAAATATTCCCAAAAGCCTGTTTCTGGGATTGAGTTTTTGTATCCTGATCTATGCCCTGATCAACCTGGCATATATCTATGTATTGCCGATTGGTAAATTATCTTCTGCTGCATTTGTGGCTTCCGATGCAGCCAGGGTTGCCTGGGGTGGCATTGGCGGAGCCGTAATCGCATTGATCGTGGTTGTTTCTACTTTTGGTACTACCAATGCCAATATACTTGCTACTGCCCGGGTAACTTTTGCCATGGGGAAAGACAATCGCTGGTTCACCTGGGCCGGTAAAGTGCAACCCCGGTACCAAACGCCCGGCAATGCTTTGCTGCTAAATGCTGCCTGGGCCATACTGCTTATCATCAGCGGTTCGTTCGATATGCTTACTGATATGCTGATCTTTGTAAGCTGGTTCTTTTATGGAATGAGTGCGCTGGGCGTAATCATTCTGCGGTTTACGATGAAAGATATACCCCGCGCATATAAAGTATGGGGATACCCGTTGGTGCCGACGGTTTTTGTGGTGTTCACCGTTTTCTTCCTTTGCTCCACAGTATATAACGATATTCAGAATTACTTAAATGGATCCTCGCCTGTGATCAATGCCTTATTCGGCTCATTGATTACCTGTATTGGTATTCCTATCTATTTCTTTTCCAGGAAAAGAAAGTAGCGGCTTATTTTGAAGTTTTTTAACCGCGAAGACGGTAAGACGCAACGATACGCAAGGCATTCTTTCAGTGAATCACTTAGCGAAGCTTCGTGCCTATGCATCGCTGCGGTTAACTAATCGGCAATAACGCAGTCGGAAATCTACAATAAAGCACGATCAAAGGAAAAGGATAAGGGGCTTTCCCTGCGAAACAGTATTTTCGCTTTAAACCAGCTACCAACATGGAGGCAGTGATCGAAGCCATTGAACAATTATTTATCTCTATCCGTAATCCCAAACCCGAACGCATAGAGAAACTACCGCAAAGTGGGAGCGACCGTATTTATTTCCGTATCTATTCCGCTGGCCATACATTCATCGCCACCCATAACCTTCATCGCCGGGAAACACAGACCTTTGTTTATTTCAGCCGGCATTTTAGCAAGGTAGGTCTGCCCGTACCACAGATACTGGCAGTGAATGAAGACGATACCATTTACATACAACAGGATCTGGGTACTGAATCGCTTCTCAATAAACTGGAACAACATGGTCATGGCGATTATGCCTATGGCCTGTTTCAAAAAAGTTTAGCTGAACTGGCACGTGTTCAAATTTTAGGCGATGCGGGATTGAATTACGATTACAGTCTTACAGCCAAAGAATTTGGCAAGCAGGCCATCATGAGCGACCTGCTGTATTTTAAATATTATTTCCTCGATACGCTTCAACTGCCTTATGATAAACAGGCAATGCTGGATGATTTTGATGCGTTGAGCACTTATCTTACCCGTACCGAAAACAAATATTTCATGTTCCGCGATTTTCAGAGCCGGAACATTATTGTAAAAGATGATGCGGTGAACTTTATCGATTACCAGGGCGGAATGAAAGGGGCACTGCAATACGATGTGGCATCTTTGCTATGGCAGGCCAAAGCGGAGCTGAGTGAAGAGTGGAAAGACAGTTTGTTGGATTATTATATGGACCAGATCGATGGCCTGCTGCAAAAGCCGGTTGACCGCATCACTTTCGTTAGCCAGTACAATGGCTATGTATTGATCCGTTTACTGCAGGTAATGGGAGCATATGGTTTCCGCGGATTGTTTGAAAGGAAGGCGCATTTTCTTGCCAGCATTCCCCTGGCGTTGCGTAACCTGAAATTCTTCATCGATCACAAAAGGATCGGAATTGTTACACCGGAATTTGACCGTGTGCTGCATTTGGTTGTGACCGATGATATGATCAAACGCTTTGAGCCGGTGCAGGCCAATGAACACACCCCTTTGGTGATAGAAGTGAATAGTTTCAGTTACAAAAAAGGAATCCCCGCCGATCCCAGCGAAAATGGAGGTGGCTTTGTATTTGATATGCGCAGTATTTTAAACCCCGGCCGCTTTGATGAATACAAAACACAAACGGGGAAAGACAAACCCGTTCAGGATTTTCTGGAGCAGCGGACAAGGATGAATGAATTCCTGAACAGCGTTTGGGATTTGGTGGATATTACGGTAGAAGATTACCTGAAGCGCGGCTTTAGTCACCTGATGATCAATTTCGGTTGCACGGGCGGACAGCACAGAAGTGTGTACGCCGCAGAGCAAACAGCACGCCATCTACGAAATAAGTACAAGGTGAGGGTGAAACTGGAGCATACAAATAGTGCGAATTGGTTAAAAGAATTGTAAGGTGAATCGTGAATCGTGAGACGTGAGTGGTCGTTGGTCATTGGTCATTGGTCATTGGTCATTGGTCATTGGTCATTGGTCATTGGTCATTGG
>JAZJYJ010000031.1:0-17054 GCA_040390405.1 Bacteroidota bacterium | reverse complement strand
TCCTGAGCCAGGATCAAACTCTCCATTGTAAATGAATTGTTCAATCTGACTATTAACTCTCAATAAATTGAAATTAACGTCGGATATGTTGTTATTTTTTTTGATAGCGTAAATCTTACCATAAAATTCTAAATTTTATGCTGCTGTTGTTTCCAAACTTTCAAAGATCTTTTGGCTTTACTTAGCCACCCTTTTCATTGGGGTTGCAAAGGTAAGAGCCTTTATTTTAGTAACCAAAATTATTTGAAGAAATTTCAAACTTTTTTAGTCATAAAAACCTGTGTAAGAACTACCGTTTTTTCTAACGGGTTGCAAAGATAAGAGTGTTTTTTAAAGCACCAAATTTTATTAAAATTATTTGTGCTTTTTTTCTCCTTTTCTTTTCAATGAACTTCCCGTTTTGTTGAACGGGCGGCGAAGATAAGACTGTTGGAATATCCACCAAATTTTTCTTCTACAAATCAGGATTTTTTTTATTTCCTGTGTTCATGAATTCTGCAAAGAACATCCTCTTTTTGTAAAAGCGGGTTGCAAAGATAACCAGCGATTCCTTTTATCCAAATCTTTTTCAAAACTAATTCCCTCTTAAAAGGAGAAATGCTTTGCTGGCAAGGGTTTGAGCGAATAAAAAAAATTGAACTTTCTCCACCAGTTGCTTCATTCAGCCGGTTTATTCCGAAGAACAGACCTGTATTTACCCGCACAAACACCGATTGGCATGTCCAAATGATTATTTCGAAAGTAAGGGCTTTAACAGATCCTTATAATATACCCGTTGGAGAAAGAGCCCTTGTGGGGGTGTAGAGAAGTCGGCAAGGGTACAATCTTTCGCTTCAATAATGCTTCGGAACCGTTCCAGCGCTATCTGCTGCCTGCCTGCTTTGAGCATGGTGCCTACCAACCCTCTTACCATCCCACGTAAGAACCGGTTACCCCTGACCCGATATACCAGTTGTTCCCCTTCATAGAACCACTCCGACTGTTCCAGCTGGCATTGAAAGGTTTTTACCTGCGTATTACGCTTTGAAAAACTGGTGAAATCAGTATAGGTCATTAACAATGACGCTGCTTCATTCAAAATAGACAGGTCTACCGGATAGGGATACAGCCAGGCCCTGTCTATCAGAAAGGGGTTCTTCTGCTTATATATAAAGTAGTTGTATTCCCTGGCTACCGCATCAAACCTGCAATGCGCATTGTTGTATACAGGATAAATACCTTTCACTACAATATCCTGTGGCAGGATGGCATTGAGGTTATAAATGTGCTTATCGCTTATTTCGATGCCTGTATCAAAATGAAAGAAGTTCTGGCCCGCATGTACACCCGCATCCGTTCTGGACGAGCCGGTTAACTCAAATACCTGTCGGTACAATACCTGCAGCGCTTTTTCTACTTCTCCCTGGATGGTAGGCGCATTATCCTGTACCTGAAAACCGCTGTAGCCAGTGCCTTTATAGGAAAGTTCCAGGAAATAACGGGGCATAGGACTATTTTGACGATGGCTTGTTTCGGTTACGGGTATTGACTACCATATTGTTGTTTACAGGTACAGGAACCACTGTTTCAACACCTGGCATATATAACAGGCGGGCCAGTTGCCCAGGCGTATGCTCATTTAACACAGGAATAAACAAAGCAATGGTATCGGAACGATTGGATTTGGTAATGACATATACCTGGTCGATGCCGGAAGTACTTTCTCGATCAAAGATCTTTTTGATCTCTACCGAAGGCCGCTGAACCTTTACAACAGCAGGTACTTTGGAAATCACTGGACTGGTATCTTTTGTTTTAACTATTGCAGGCTCCTGCGCTGGTGGTGCAATAGGCTCTTCTGCTAATACAGTTTTGTTTTCTTTGGGAACGGCTTTACCCGCCACCAGGCTATAATCTATCAGGTCAAATAAGCGCCAGGTATTATCAACCGCCTGGCGGATGGAGAACCCGCGTGGTTTGTCTCCCATTGCCAGGGTAAATGTATAAGGAGCGGAAATTTCGGGGGCAAAACTGATTACCAGTGTATGCTGGCCCATTTTTACCTGTGGTATCACGAGATAGCCATTGGCTGAGGAACTGAGCGTTGTACCATTCCACTGTACATTGTATGGCAGGTTATTCTCTGACTGAAGATGGATAAAGCCGGGTTGTTGCGCAATGGCCGGCAATACGGCTATCATCCATATAAAAAAACAAAATAGCCTGCACCTGTCACTGAAATGATTCATTACACGTAATTCTTTCCGCAAAGCTACTTAAATAAAGGTTTTGTATTCCGCGAACACCTTGGCCAGACCTTATCACTTTGGTAAAAATCGTTTTTGCTGCTAAACCAGTCCTTCTATCTTTATGACTCCTAAAAAATGATTATGAAGAAACTCTTATTGGTACTGGCAGTATTCGCCGGAACAGTTGCGATGGCACAGCAGAATGCGGAAACGGAAGCCTGGCAAAAAAACTATCGTGCTTTTGTTACCAAGGTGAACGACCTGGTGCATACAAAACTGGATGCAAGATTTGATTACAGTAAGTCATACCTGAATGGTAAAGTGTGGATCACCCTGAAACCGCATTTCTATGCAACCGATTCTTTGTTGCTCGATGCAAAAGGAATGAACATTAATAAAGTAGAACTGGTGAAAGCCGGAAAGAACATCCCATTGAAATATACTTATGACAGCCTGTTTCTGAACATTAAGCTGGATAAGACCTACCAAAAAGATGAAACTTATATGGTGTACATTGATTACACGGCCAAGCCCGATGAGTTCAGAGCGGAAGGCAGTGCCGCCATTTCTGATGCGAAAGGTTTGTATTTCATCAACCCAAAAGGGGAAGACAAGACCAAGCCAACCCAGATCTGGACCCAGGGCGAAACAGAAGCCACATCTGTATGGATCCCTACCATTGATAAGACCAACCAGAAAACAACAAATGAGTTTTTACTTACTGTTCCTGATAAATATGTTACACTATCCAATGGTAAACTGGTATCGCAGAAAAAGAACACCGATGGAACCCGTACTGATACCTGGGTGATGGAACTGCCGCATTCTCCTTACCTGTTCTTTATGGGTGTTGGCGATTTTGCTATTGTAAAAGACACATATAAAGGAAAAGAAGTGAGTTATTATGTAGAGAAGGCCTACGAAAAAGTAGCCCGCAAAATATTCGGCAACACACCCGAAATGATGAAATTCTTCTCTGAAAAAGTTACCGGTGTAGAATATCCCTGGGTAAAATACAGCCAGATCGTTGGCCGTGATTATGTAAGCGGCGCAATGGAAAATACTACAGCTACCCTTCACCAGGAGAGCGCGCAGCAGAATGCGCGTGAACTGGTCGATGCAAACAGCTGGGAAAGCACAGTGGCCCACGAACTGTTTCACCAATGGTTTGGCGATTATGTAACCGCCGAAAGCTGGAGCAATTTAACCGTGAACGAAAGCTTTGCCGATTACAGCCAGTACTTATGGCTGGAACATAAGTACGGTGCCGATGAAGCCGGCTTTGAGAATATGTCTGAAATGCAAAGCTATCTCAGCAGCCCCGAAGATGCCAAGAAGGATCTCGTGCGTTTTTATTACCGCGATAAAGAAGATATGTTTGACCTGGTTAGTTACCAGAAAGGGGGACGTATCCTGCATATGCTGCGTAATTATGTGGGCGATGACGCGTTCTTTAAATCGCTTAATAAATACCTCACCACTAATAAATTCGGAAATGGCAGTGGACACAAACTTCGATTGGCTTTTGAAGAAGTGACCGGCAAAGACCTTAACTGGTTCTTTAACCAATGGTATTTTGGCAGCGGTCATCCAAAACTGGAGATCACTTATGGTTATGATGCCGCGGCACAGACAGCCAAAGTATTCATCAAACAGACACAGGCAGGTGATAAACTTTTTAAACTGCCGATCCCCATTGATATCTATCATGGCAGCAGTAAAAAACGCTATATGGTTTGGGCGGAAAACAAGGCGGATACATTTTCATTCGCCGTTTCTTCCAAACCTGACCTGATCAATGTGGATGCGGACAAAACAACACTTGCAGAGAAGAAAGATGTAAAAAACCTGTCTGAATACATACACCAGTATACATATGCCGGTAAATACCTGGACCGCCGGGAAGCACTTGACTTTGCTGCCAGGAATACAACAACAGACCCTGCGGCGTATAACCTGGTGGTGAAAGGACTGAGCGATCCATCTTTCCGGATCCGGATCCGTGCCATTAACAGTTTTGGTGCAGCCAAGCCTGATGCTGCAGCCATTGCCAAACTGGAAGCCATTGCCAAAACAGACGACCATAGACTTACCCGTGCCGCAGCCATAGATGCGTTGAGTAAATTAAAAAACAGCAGTTACCAGGACTTCTTTGTAAAATCTACCCGCGACTCTTCTTATTCCGTTGCAGGTGCCGCGCTGGAAGCATTGGGTTTGATAGATGGCAAAGAAGCATTTGCCATTGCCAATGCTCTAGCCAAGGATGAAAACAAAGGTCGCTTACTCAGTGCCATTACCAATGTGATCATTAAATATGGCGATGAGTCTGCGTTTGATTTTGTAGCGGGCAACTTTGATAAAATGCCACTTACCCAGAGCAAGTTCAACGCCCTGATGTCATTTGCAGAATTCCTGAATAAAGTAACCAATATAGAAAACTTTAAAAAAGGAGTGGATTTGATTGCACAATTCAGAGACGAACTGCCTCAACAGGTGCGTGTACAAACAGATCCGGTGATTAATGGAATGGTGTTGAAAGGGCTGGCAGATAAAAAAGAAGCAGCTGGTGCCAAAGAGATGACGGAGTACATAAAGTCGAAAATACCGGCGAATAAATAAGCGAATGTGTGCCAGTGATTGTGTCTTCACAATCACCAGCACACATTCACTGGCTCATTATCACCGGTACGCTATCACATAATCATAATCACAGCTATTAAAATCAAAGCCATCCCGCTGCAGCGGGATGGCTTTTTGGTTGATGTTGGAAAAGGAAAAGAGTTATTCTCGTATTGTTAATATAAATTACCAGCTTCCGCCTGCACCGCCACCGCCGGTATCACCACCGCCGAAGCCACCAAAACCACCACCGCCGCTACTACCTCCTCCACCCCATCCGCCACCACCACCACGGCCACCACCGAGTAAGGAAGAGATCAATACCGCTTCGGCAATATTACCCAGGCCAGATCTGCCACCGCCACCCCAGCCTCCACCGCCTCTTCCACCGCGAACAAGAACAACGATGATGATGATAACGATGAACAGGAATGTGAAGATAGATCCTCCGCCTTTGCTTATTCCCTGGTTACTGCGTTCCGTTTTTACTTTGTATTCGCCAACCGCGGCTTTGGTTAATGCGTTGATCGCATTATCGATACCGCGGTAATAATTCTGGTTCTTGAATTCCGGTACCATTTCATTCCGGTAAATACTAGATGCTGTTACATCGGGTATCGCACCTTCCAGACCATAGCCTACTTCTATCCATAGTTTCCTGTCGTCAATGGCCGCAATGATGAGTACGCCATTGTTTGTTTTCTTATTGCCGATACCCCATTCGCGAAATAGTTTTACGGCATAATCTTCAATCGCATAATCGCCCAATGTTTTAATTAATACAACAGCAATCTGGTTGGAAGTACTATCATCCAAAGCAACCAGTTTATGTTCCAATATCTCAACTTGTTCCGGCGATAATACACCGGCAGCATCATTCACCAATCTCGGCGGATTAGGCTTCGGTAATACCGTTTGCCCAAAAGCAAGATTAAATGAAAAGAAAGTAATGAGTATGAGAAGAAATTTCTTCATTCCGTTTTTTTATTGATCATCTTTTCAGATGCTATTGAACCGTATTTCAAAGCAGCCATCCATTTCGCATAAAAAATACCCCTCAGACTACTGTAGCGCATTCCGAGGGGTATGGTTATTTCCCAAATACGATATCGTCCGGTAATTCATTGATATCCGTTTCCCCGTTATAAGGGAAATGGGTAGCCAGTGCCTCTCCTATTGCCAGGATCATTTCTGCAATACCGGATGCATAATCGCTTTTATTAAAATGACTGAGCATTTTAGCAACTTCCGCATTCCAGAACGCATGGCCCACTTTGGCATGGATGCCTTCATCACCATATACTGCCAGTTGCCTGTCTTTCATGGCAACATATACCAGTACGCCGTTACGGGCGGCTGTTTCGTACACTTTTAATGCATGAAACACTTCTTTGGCACGCATTACGGGATTAACTAAACGGCAATGGCTTTCTACATAGATACGCACTTCGCCGCTGGTACGTTGTTCCGCTTTCTGAACAGCCTCCACGATCAGTTGCTTTTCCGATTCGGAAAAGAATTCAACCGGTTTTCTTTTGAATAATCCCAGCATGCGTAGTGATTAGAATTTTACTTCAGGTGCTTTTTCAGAACCGGCATCAGCTTTAAATCCTTCTTTGGCTTTGAAACCAAACATTCCGGAGAAAATATTCATAGGGAATGAACGGACTTTTACATTATACGTCTGAATAGCATCGTTGAAATCGTTACGCGATACTTTGATGCGGTTCTCGGTTCCTTCCAGTTGTGCCTGTAATCCGCGGAAAGCGTCATTGGCGCGCAGGTTAGGGTATTGTTCAGACACCACCAGTAAACGGCCCAAGGCCTGCGACAGTTGTCCCTGGCTAGCCTGGAACTGCTGTAATTTTTCTGGTGTCAGGTCCTTCGCATCCACTTTCATTTGTGTGGCGCTGGCCCTTGCTTCAATTACTTTGGTTAACGTGGTTTGTTCAAAATTGGCTTCCCCTTTTACGGTGTTCACAAGGTTAGGGATCAGATCAGCACGGCGCTGGTAATCGCTCTGCACTTTGTTCCATGCATTGCTAACGCTTTCGTCCTGTTTTACAAGACCGTTATAGCCATTGCAGCCAGACCATCCCAGGATAACCACCAAGGCAAGGATCACGATCAGGGTAATGTTTTTTGTACTCATACAAGGTTTGATTTAGATGTAATTTACTTGTTTGTCGTTATAAGATCTCAAATATTACAAAACAAATGCCATCCCTTATAAATGGCAGTTTGGCGGGATTGTAGTGAATTGATGTGGGGACACATCAATTGCAGGTAACAAATACCATCTTTTAAAAGTGGCAGTTTGGCGGGACTATTGTGAATTGATGTGGGGACACATCAATTGCCGGTAACAACTGCCATCTAACAAAAGTGGCAGTTTGGCGGGGCGGGTTGTTAAAAATTAGTGACCATACAGTTCCAGTAACGAACAAATGCCACCGGTTAGGATGGCATTTGTTCGTTTTATATGAATAAGTGGTGCGAGCTTCCTGCCCACCCCGACTGCGCTTCGCTGGTCACCCCTCCATGCTGCGCATGAGAGGGGAAATTATTTTTGAGAGTGTATGCTGCGCATACTTTTTAGGGGGGCGCGTTTTTATTCGTTGATCGCCGCGATGCCGGGTAATACTTTTCCTTCAAAGTATTCTAGCAAAGCGCCACCGCCGGTAGATACATAACTTACTTTATCGGTAAACCCGAATTGGTTAATCGCTGCAACACTATCTCCGCCGCCAACAAGTGAAAACGCACCTGCTTCAGTAGCGGCCGCAATAGCGGTAGCGATCATTTTGGTTCCGTGCTGAAACTTTTCCATTTCAAAAACACCCATTGGTCCGTTCCATAAAATGGTCCTGGAGCGTTTAATGCAATTGGTAAATTGTTCGCAGGCATTCATGCCGATATCCAGCCCCATCCAATCATTGGGGATATCGTTACTTGGCGCGGAAGATACATTGGCATCGGCTGCAAATTTATCTGCGATCACAGAATCGGATGGAAGATGAATACAAACCCCTTTGGCTTCCGCTTTCTTCAATAATTCAACCGCTGTATCCAGGCGATCCATTTCGCACAAAGAACTTCCGATGGTTCCGCCCTGCGCTTTCATAAATGTGTATGCCATCCCACCGCCGATAATAATATCGGTGGCGCGCTCAAGCAGGTTTTCGATGATCAGAATTTTATCGCTCACTTTGGCGCCGCCAATAATAGCGGTAAATGGTTTCTCGCTTTTGTGCATCACTTTTTCAGCACTGGATACTTCGCCTTCCATTAGCAGGCCAAACATTTTCTTTTCGCCGGGAAAGAATTGCGCGATCACTGCTGTAGAAGCATGCGCACGGTGCGCCGTTCCAAATGCATCGTTTACATATACATCGCCCAGTTTGCTCAGTTTTTCTGCGAATGCAACATCGCCTTTTTCTTCTTCTTTGTAGAAACGAAGGTTCTCAAGCAACAATACTTCTCCAGGTTGCAGGGCAGCGGCTTTATCATACGCTTCGGAACCAATACAATCATTGGCAAATTTTACCGTGGCTCCGTTTAACAATTTGATCAAATGATTTACCAGGTGCTTCAGCGAATACTTATCCGAAGGACCGTCTTTCGGGCGGCCAAGATGGCTCATTAAGATCACGCTTCCACCATCGGATAAAATTTTATTGATGGTGGGGATGGTGGCACGCATACGCGTATCATCGGTAATATGAAAGGCTGCATCCAGCGGCACGTTGAAGTCTACACGGATCAATACCTTTTCTCCTTTGAAATTGTGTTCGGTAAATCTGCTCATGATTGGTGGCTTAGATGCGAGAATACAATAAATCAAAAGTCAAAATTAAAAAGTCAAAAGCCGAACGAATATGTTTTGACTTTTGACTTTTAAATTTTGACTTAGTTATCTAATTATTTAGAGATCAGTCCTGCGAAATACTTTACGGTTCGAACCAGCTGGCTTACATAGCTCATTTCGTTATCGTACCAGCTCACCGTTTTAACCAGTTGTGTATCGCCAACGGTCATTACTTTGGTCTGTGTTGCATCGAACAGTGATCCAAAGTGGATACCAATGATATCCGAACTTACGATCTCATCTTCCGTATAACCAAAGCTTTCGTTGCTGGCCGCTTTCATGGCTGCATTGATCTCTTCAGTGGTTACTTTTTTAGACAGGATAGACGTTAATTCGGTTAAGGAACCGGTAATGGTTGGTACGCGCTGTGCGTTACCATCCAGTTTGCCTTTCAGCTCGGGTAATACCAGGCCAATGGCTTTGGCTGCACCGGTGCTGTTGGGAACAATATTGGCTGCTGCTGCACGTGCACGGCGAAGATCACCTTTTGGATGCGGTGCATCCAGTGTGTTCTGGTCATTGGTGTAGGCATGAATGGTGGTCATGATACCAGTTAGGATACCATATTTATCATTCAGTACTTTGGCCATCGGCGCCAGGCAGTTGGTCGTACATGATGCGCAGGAAATAATGGTTTCAGAACCATCCAGGATGGCATGGTTTACATTAAACACCACTGTTTTCAGATCGCCTGTGGCTGGAGCAGAGATCACTACTCTTTTTGCCCCGGCTTTGATATGCGCGGCTGCTTTGTCTTTATCGGCAAAGAAACCGGTTGATTCGATCACCACATCTACTCCGTGGGTACCCCATGGAATTTGAGAAGGATCTTTCTGGGCGTATATTTTAACGGTATCACCGTTTACAATAATAGCATCTTCGGTAGAGGTAACGGTAGCGCCTTCAAAACGGCCCTGTGCACTATCATATTTTAACAAGTGTGCCAATACCTGCGGACTGGTAAGGTCGTTAATCGCAACCACTTCAATTCCTTCCATGTTATAGATCTGGCGAAACACCAAACGGCCGATACGTCCGAAACCGTTAATGGCAACTTTTACTGTACTCATTGAATTCCGTATTTAAAGATGAAATAATCGAAAACGAGCCGCAATTTACAAGGAATGCGAGGATTTATGGTGATAATTTTTGTGTAAGGCATGGGGGTTGTTTCGTGAGGCGTGAATCGTGAGGCGTGAGTTAGCTTACGAAAAAGAGGAAATGTTCCTGGTCCGCTACCCTAATCTCTCACAATTCACGCTTCACGCCTCACGAAATGCCCCCCAATCTCTCACGATTCACGCCTCACGTCGCACGAAACGCCCGTCATTACTGCAAAATCCGCTTTTTTTAAAAAATGTTTGGCAGAAAAGGTGGGGAAACCTATTTTTGCGTCCCGATAAATAGAACGGCCGGTTCGTCTATCGGCTAGGACAGCCCCCTTTCACGGGGCAAAGACGGGTTCGATTCCCGTACCGGCTACAAACCCGCTCTTGAGCGGGTTTTTTGTTGTTGGTCAGGCAACCAACAACGGCGAAAGAGTCAATTTTAGGCAGCACTATTTGCTCATTAATAATTCAAGTTGCGACATATTCTCAAACAACCCCTTTACGCAATAAAATCCGCGTGACCGATGACAGGCTCATTATCCTTTATAAAAACAGGGAATGTATGCTATCTAGATTTTTCAATCGTCATTCGCCAGCTCAAAATCAATCCGGAGAATCCCAAAGAATATTAATTCTTCGATGAATTTGATGTTGAATAGGTAACCCGCCATGCTGTTTGAGGCTTCCGCGACGAGAATTCGCCTTAAATGCTTATTGGGATCTTTTATTTACAAAATTTACATTCTTATTTACAATCTGGATTTCTTCGCAGCAGGATATCCATGTAATTTGGTTCTTCCCAATACTAAAATAAATAAACGATGAAATCCATACACGTATACGTTTTCTTCTTGATAGTTATCTTTCACAGTTCCTGTAAACAAAATCAGTCAACCATAGTTAAAGAAGATGCAACCAGGCCAAAACTGGTAAAAACCATAGGCTCGCCTAGATATGGCAATGTTCAAAGTGCGCTGCAGGACAAAACCGGTAACCTTTGGTTCGGAACCACAGAAAATGGCCTGTATAATTATGACGGCAAATCGTTTACTCAATTTTTAGTCTCCAATGGGCTAAACAGTAATAACATCAATTCCCTTTTGGAAGATAAAGACGGTAAAATCTGGATAGGAACTCCAAAGGGACTTTGTTTGTACGATGGTAAAACCTTTGCTGAAATCCGGATCCCTTTACCGAAAAACCTGCCTCCCAACGAGTTTAGAAATCCGCATGAAGTATTTAGTATCATGCAGGCAAAAAGCGGAAAATTATGGTTCGCAACAAGAGATGGTGTTTATAGCTACGATGGCAGATCTTTTACTCCGTTTGTAATCAATGAGGATTCAGCTACCAAAAACTATTATTACGTGGAACGGATCTTGGAGGATAAAGCAGGTAATCTTTGGTTTGGTGGACGTGGTATTAAGGGTGTGTATCGTTATGATGGTAAATCTATAAAAAACATTCAACTGAAAGAACTGGTAGTAAACGAATCGAGACGGGTCGGTCATAGTTGGGGCTGGCCCCAACTGCAAGACAAAAACGGGAATATTTGGTTCAGCAATTGGGCTGGTGCCTACCGGTATGATGGAAAAACATTCTCAAGTTTTACAAAAAGCGACGGTTTGCCAGGATTTGGTATGGTTGCGCGGATTGTAGAAGACAAAAAGGGAAACCTTTGGTTTGGCGGTAGCGGCATATGCCGTTACGATGGAAAATCTTTCACTGGTTTTAAAGACGGACTAATCAATGAAGGGATTTGGGCAATTCTGGAAGATAACACCGGAAACCTTTGGGTAGGTACGAGAGAAACAGGTCTATACCTGTTCAACGGAAAAACATTTATTAACTATTCGGAATATAAACACTAATCTAATAAATAACGTATTGTGCTATTAGCTTCTTCTGGGCAGTTCGGTGTGTATCGTGCCTTGGTGGTGAAAGAAGATGAAAGCGAAGGCTTTACCACAGACCTGCCTGCCGGTAGGCAGGGGTACAGAGATTGGAAGCTACACAGAGCGTTTGTTCCATTTTTATTCTTCGCAGGGTGTCCTTTCTTTCTCAAGGTGTGCTCGCCGCTAATAAAAAAGAGAGATTCTTCGCAGGTGTCTCTCGTTAGAGGACCCTGCGCATTCGGAGCGCAAAATATACTTGATGAAGATGATTTTCTGTTTTCGAGCTTGTAGGGTAATACTAAGCCGAAGGGGCCTCTGCGAGAGACCCCTCGGAGAAATAATTAACTCAAACAACTTCTAATAATTATAAAAAAGCCCACTCGTAATTGAGTAGGCTTTTTTGTAAATCATCAATAAACGAATGATGTTATCCTCTTCCTTTAACCAGTTGAACCACTTTGCGCTTCGTTCCCTGTATCAGTTCTGCATAGTAGGTTCCGCTGCTGTAGTTGTACCCGATCTGGAACGTGCTGTTTGCACCAAGTTTGGATTTCGCATCAACTACCCTACCCCTCGCATCCATCACACGCAATTCAACCGGGGTCTGGTATTTACTTTCCAGTTTCAGGGTAAAGTACCCGGTGCTTGGGTTTGGCATTACAGTTACTTTCAACGCCTCTTCTGTTGATGTTGCTATATCAACATTTACCTTCGCGGTTTTTGAATTGAACACTTCTGATGAAGCCGTTACAATTTTGTTACAAGGCGATTGGTCGCAACTTCCTAACCTGTCACCCGCATGATTACCCAGGTGCGCATCCACCGCATTCACACTGATGGATAGTGTTTGCCTGTTTGCGGAATTACCTGGCGGTAAATGGCAAATATATACTTTACCATTGCTGCCCGGTACACGCACATCCGTTACACAAATGGAGATATAAGCTGTGCTTTTACATCCCAGGTTGTTCGTAGCCACAACTGTAAACAGGTAGCTGCCCGCGCTGGTTGGTGTAAATACAGGATTACTATTGGTTGTACTGCTTAGCATGCCCGAGCCATTGCCACTCCATGCATAGGTATACGCATTGCCGGTTGGCGTATTAGCCCGTAATACGGTACTCTGCGCACCGTAACCCAGATACAGGTTGGTAGCTATACCGCCTGTATATACATTACTGGTTGGCAATGAACTGATCGTGGTTGTAAACGGCGGGGATTGCGTAATCGTTTGAACACAGGTACTTGAGTTACCGGCCGCATCGGTGGCTTTCCAGGTACGGCTGATCCCATTGCTGTTCGCAACATCACTATAGGCAATGGTTATGCTGCCGCTGCAATTATCTGTTGCAGTTGCGGTTCCGGTTAAAGTTGGAAGTGCGGATAAGCCACAGGCAATCGTTATGTTGGCCGGACAGGTAATGGAAGGTGCCGTATTATCTTTCACGATCACCGTCTGGTTTTGTGTGCTCGTGTTTCCATTCCCATCAGCAAAGGTCCAGGTAACCGTATAAGTTCCCTGTGCATGGTAGGTAGTTGGATTAACCGTTGTTCCGTATACGATTCCTGCACAATTATCTAATGCGGTTGGTGCTCCGGTTACTGTTGCTGAGCACTGGCCCGTGATTGCTGGCAATGTGGTTACTGTTGGTACAGGAGCCATATTATCTTTCACTATCACCGTTTGGTTTTGTGTGCTTGTGTTTCCGTTCCCATCAGCAAAGGTCCAGGTGATGGCGTAAGTTCCCTGTGCATTGTAGCTGGTTGGATTAACCGTTGTTCCTGTAACCGTTCCTGCACAATTATCTATTGCGGTTGGGGCAGTTACGGTTACTGAGCACTGGCCGGTGATTGTTGGAAGTGAGGCTACTGTTGGTACTGGAGCCGTATTGTCTTTCACGATCACCATTTGGTCTTGAGAGATGGTGTTTCCATTACCGTCATCAAAGATCCAGTTAATGATGTAAGTACCCTGTCCAGTAAAGGAATTTGAATTTATGGTTCTTCCGGTAATGACGAGAAGACCGCCAGGTGTAATGTAGCCAATTGTATATACTGTTGCGTTAATCATTCCCGCGCAATTATCTAATGCAGTTGGTACATCAGTTACTGTTGCTGAGCATTGACCGGTGATGGTGGGCAGTGTGGCTATTGTTGGTACTGGAGCCATATTATCTTTCACGATCACCGTCTGGTTTTGTGTACTCGTGTTTCCGTTACCGTCAGCAAAGGTCCATGTAACCGTATAAGTTCCCTGTGCATTGTAGGTAGTTGCATTAACCGTTGTTCCATATACCGTTCCCGCACAATTATCCAATGCGGTTGGTGCGGTTACGGTTGCCGAGCACTGGCCGGTGATTGTTGGCAGTATGGTTACTGCTGGTACAGGTGCCGTATTATCTTTTACGATGATCGTTTGTAGAACGGGCGTTGCAGCATTACCATGGATATCTGTTACATTCCAGGTGATCGTTGTGGTTCCCACTGGATATGGATCGGTCAATGCCAATGCATCACTTCTTACTCCTGACGGTGTGCCTACGCTGCAATTATCTGTTGCCGATGCACTTACTGCTACGATTGCACTGCACTTCGCTAAATCATTGTTCACTGATATATTTCCATTGCTTGTAATAACAGGAATCTCACTATCTGTTACAATGATCGTTTGTGTAACAGGTATTGCTGCATTACCATGCATATCCGTTACACTCCAGGTAATAGTAGTGGTTCCAACAGGGTACAAAGCTGTTAAAGACAGCCCATCACTTCTTACTCCTGAGGGTGCATTTACTCCACAATTATCTACAGCAGTTGCATTCACAATTACCGTTGCTCCGCATTTGCCTGCGTCATTGGTTAGCGTATTATCGCCATTGGTTGTGATCACAGGGATCTCATTATCTTTTACAATGATCGTTTGCGCTTGTGTGGAAATATTACCATGTCCATCATCAAAGTTCCAATGAATGATATATGTGCCGGGTGTACTATAGGTTAACGGATCCGCAGTGGTAGCTGTGATTGTGCCGCTGCAATTATCAGTGGCAGTAGGCGCGTTCAAAAAAACTGTTGATGGCGCTGGTGCAGATGCAGGTGGCGCTGATGCAGGCGGTGCTGATGCAGGCGGTGCTGATGCAGGCGGCGCTGATGCAGGTGCTGCTGATGCAGGTGGCGCTGATGCAGGCGGTGCTGATGCAGGCGGCGCTGATGCAGGTGCTGCTGATGCAGGCGGTGCTGATGCAGGCGGTGCTGATGCAGGTGGCGCTGATGCAGGTGGCGCTGATGCAGGTGGTGCAGATGCAGGCGGCGCTGATGCAGGCGGCGCTGATGCAGGTGCTGCTGATGCAGGCGGCGCTGATGCAGGTGCTGCTGATGGATCTGCAGGCGGCGCTGATCCAGGTGGTGCTGATACAGGTGGCGCTGATGCAGGTGGTGCAGATGTTTGTACGGCGTTCACCGTTACTGAACATTGTGCATTTATCACCGGTAATTCACTTATGTCTGCAATCGGCGCTGTAATATCTTTTACAATTACCGTCTGTGTTTGTGTTGAGGTATTGCCATGACCGTCATCATAGGTCCAATGGATAGTGTAAGTACCCTGTGCTGTAAAGCTGGTGGCATCCGGTGTGGTTCCCACAACTGTTCCCACGCAGTTATCTGTTGCTGTTGGCGCAGTTACTGCTGCTGAGCACTGGCCGGTGATTGTTGGCAGTGTGGCTATTGCTGGTACAGGAGCCATATTGTCTATTACTGTAACAATAAAACTGCATGTTGTGCTGCCGATATTATTGGAAGCAGTAATGGTTACAGCAGTGTTTCCAACATTAAAGGATGAACCACTACCTGTGCCTGTGCCATTTCCTATAGTTGCACCGCTAAAAGTATAGCTGATTTGCGGAGCAGGATAGCCAGTAAATACGGGACTATAATTAGAGATGGCTGAACAGTTTGTTGCGCTGGCATACAATTGCTGAGAGCCAGTAACGGGGCAGTTAGAAATGCCAGGGGCTGATGGAGTTATTGTAATACTACCATTTTTGATAATTGTTGTGCCACAGCCACCGGGTCCAGGATCAACAGTAATGGTATAGTTAAATGTGCCTGCTACAGTTGGGGTGCCACTAATGAAATATTGGGAAATACCACCAGTAGTAGTCGGAGTAATACTTAAACCCGGAGGCAATCCACTGATGTGGGCAAAAGGTTGAGGGGTTACCCCTCCCATTGCAAAAACCTGATAAACAATTTGAGTTATCGCATGACCATAAGGTATCGTTTGAACATTTGAACCAATTAATTCGACCTGGGGGCTGCCCATTACAGATACAATTACTGGACTTCCACTGGTGTTTACTGAACAGCCAGATGGATATGTTATGATTACAGAATAGACGCTTGTTTGGAAAAGGCCACCACTCTTAACTGTAATTGATGAAGTTGTTTCCCCATCATTCCATAAATAACTACTGGCATTAGGAGCAGTTATGATCAAAGAATCGCCATCACAGAAAATTGGTGGCCCACTTAAGCGAAGAAGTGGTCCTGTCACTGTCGGCATTTCACTCACTGTTATAGTTGCAGAACCTGTTGATATTCGCGAATAAGTGGTAGCACTGGCATCTTTAAACGATACCAATCTATATTCAAAACTGCCTGTTGAGTCCGTAGGAACACTTACTGTAGCGATATTGCCCGAAGAAGTAACTGTTTGCTCAGTACCACCATTGATAGTATAAGTAAACGTATAAGGCGCTGTAGCATTGGCGCCGGTAAAAGTGATGGTTGGAGCTGTTGCATTTTTACAAACTGCTTTTGTTCCACTAATGGCTGCCACGGGCGGTGAGGTTACGGTAATGATTATGGAAGCCGATGCTGAACAACTACCATTGCTTGTTGTAACCGTATAATTGCCTGAAACAGATGCTATATAAGTTGAAGCAGTTGCACCATTGATGGTACCCGTTTCATTACTCCATTGATAGGTATAACCCGGGTTAGCCGTTAACACCACTGAACCACCCGCATAAAAAGCAACTTCACCATCCGGGGTAATGGTTGCTGTTGGTGGATTAACCCCATTTACAACAGCATTAGCAGTTGTACCACATGCATTTGTATAACTGATAACGGCAACAGAGCCGGATACAAAACTGGTAACAACACCTGCGGCATCAACAGTAGCGATACTGTTATCACTGCTGCTCCATGTGCCACCTGTTGAAGTGGTGGCGAGTGTTGTATGTCCACCTACACAAACACTGATATTGATCGGTGATACAACGGTTTCTAACGTGTTCACGGCAACGGTTGTTGCAGCAGAAGTAGTTGA
>JAZJYJ010000030.1:0-17995 GCA_040390405.1 Bacteroidota bacterium | reverse complement strand
GGTAAAGCCCGTTTATTTTAAATTGTATGCAGCAGGAGAATACCATTATCATCATAGCCGGTCCTACAGCCGTTGGTAAAACATCGTTCGCCATTGAACTGGCCAAACATTATAAAACAGAGATCATTTCGGCCGACTCACGGCAGTGTTACAAAGAAATGAAGATTGGTGTGGCACGGCCCTCTGAACAGGAACTGGCAGAAGTAAAACATCATTTTATCGCTTCCCATTCTGTTGCCGAAGAGTTGAATGCAGGTAGCTTTGAAAAATATGCACTGGCAGCGGCCGATACGGTATTTCAACAACACAAAGTAGCGGTGATGGTTGGTGGAACAGGATTGTACATCAAGGCTTTTTGTGAAGGCATTGACCCTATGCCGGTTATTCCGGAAGAACTGCGTAAACAAGTAACCGACGGATACGAACAGAAAGGATTGATCTGGCTGCAAAAAGAACTGCAGACCAAGGATCCGGATTTCTGGAAACAGGCCGAACAACAAAACCCGCAAAGACTTATGCGCGCGTTGGAAGTATTGTATGCAACGGGGCAGTCAATCCTTGTATTCCGCACGGCCAAAAAAGCGGAACGTCCATTCAATATCATTAAGATTGGGCTGGAATTGCCGAAGGAAGAACTGCATCAACGGATTCATGTGCGTGTGGACCAGATGATGCAGGATGGGTTACTGGAGGAAGTAAGATCGCTGCTGCCTTATCGTTCACACAATGCACTTCAAACCGTTGGTTACCGCGAATTGTTTGAACACCTGGACGGAAATAATTCATTTGAAGAAGCTGTTGCCCATATCAAAACCAATACCCGCCATTATGCCAAGCGCCAGATGACCTGGTTTAAGAAAGATACTGGCTTTCAATGGCAATCACCGGGAGAAGGCGTGGGAGGGTTTGTTGCCAAACAGGTGAGTGGTGAATGGTGAATGAAGGAGTTTTTAGCTATGGTGCGTGGAAAAATATGTATGAAGAAGAAAAAATAAGCCGCAGATTCGCAGATTGTTTCTACATCTGCGAATCTGCGGCTTGGTGTACACTTCAATTTTACCATATCTGTTGAAAATGAATAACTACCTGCCTGCGTTTTATCGCCTCCCGAACGCTACTGAGCACTGACCACTCACGACTCACCATTCACGATTAACATAACACTAGATTCTACTAGCACAATACGTTACATTTTAATAAGCATCGCTTTATAAATTATTTGCTACCGGTTATGTAATATTTGGAGACATTGTTTTACAAATACGCATGGTTCATTTATCTTTCGCATATTGCAGAACAGAACCTATCAAAAAACTTTGTATGAAAAAATGGTTATTGGCCTTGCCGGCTGCCTTGTTGTTTACCGGTGGCAGTTATGCGCAGGCTCCGAAAATTGCTTTTGAAAAATACACCCTGCCCAACGGGTTAACGGTGATCCTGCACCAGGATAAATCCGCCCCGGTGGTGGCCGTATCGGCACTGTACCATGTTGGGTCGAAAAATGAAGACACAGCTCGTACAGGCTTTGCTCATTTTTTTGAACACCTGATGTTCGAAGGTAGTGATAATGTTAAGCGTGGCGATTTCGACAAATACACTTCCAATGCGGGTGGGTATAATAATGCCAACACAACACAGGACAGAACCTATTATTTTGAACTCTTCCCCAGCAACCAGTTTGCATTGGGTCTCTGGCTGGAAAGTGAGAGAATGCTGCATGCTAAAATTGAAGATGTAGGTGTGAACACACAGAAAGAAGTGGTAAAAGAAGAAAAGCGCCAGCGCATAGATAACCAGCCTTATGGTACCATTATTGGCGAAATATTCAAGCGGGCTTTTAAAGTGCATCCGTATTCCTGGCAGCCCATCGGTAGTCTCGAACACCTGAGCCGCGCCAAATTGCAGGACTTCATTGATTTCTATAAAACCTTCTATGTTCCGAATAACTGCGTGTTAAGCCTGGCTGGCGATATTGATATCCCGCTGGTAAAGCAGCAGATCGAAGCGTATTTTGGTTCTATCCCCAAAGGGAGCAAACCCATTCCACGTCCGAATATTACCGAACCACCATTGGGCGCTGAAGTAAGGGATGTGATCGAAGACAATATTCAACTGCCCGCTGTGGTACAGGCTTACCGCTCTCCCAAACAGGGTAGTGATGAATATTATGCATTCAATGTATTGTCGCAGCTTTTATCAGGCGGTAATTCTTCCCGTATGAACAAAGCCATTGTGGACGAAAAGCAACTGGCCGTTCAGGCTGGTGCATTTAATTATGCATTGGAAGATGCGGGATTGTTTATCACGTATGGTATCGCGAACATGAATGTGAAACCGGAAGACCTGGAAAAAGAAATCCAGGTAGTGGTGGATGGTGTAAAAGATAAACTGGTTGAAGAAAGGGAATTTGTAAAAGTGCGCAACAAGATCACCACTGATTTTGTGAACCGAAACGCTTCCATGGCCGGTATTGCCGAATCACTGGCCAATTACCAGGTGTATTTTGGTGATGCCAATCTCATCAATACAGAGATCAACCGTTACAACAAAGTAACGCGCGAAGACCTGGTGAATGTGGCCAAAAAATACCTTAACAAAAACAACCGTGTAACCCTGTATTATGTACCGAAAGGTTCTAAAAAATAAACGGTGCCGTTGGCATAGTGTTACCATGATCTTATTACGATAAACAGCATTACCATGAAAAAAATATTTCTTTCTCTTTTGATAATAGCACCTGCCGCCCTGCTGGCACAGGTAAAAATCGACAGAACCCAAGCGCCCAAACCTGGTCCCGCACCGGTGATTAAAGTAGGGGAGCCCGCATCCTTTACATTGGCTAATGGCCTGAAAGTATTTGTGGTACAGAATACCAAACTGCCTAGGGTATCTGCCACACTAACCATCGACAGGGAAGCGATCCAGGAAGGCGATAAAGCGGGAATGATCAGTATGGCCGGGGAACTTTTCAGGAGGGGAACAACGAAGATGAATAAAGCGGTATTGGATGAAGAGATCGATTACCTCGGCGCCAATATCAATGCATCGGCCCGGAGTGTTAGTGGCGGATCATTGAAAAACAATTTCCCGAAAGTGTTTGGATTGATGGCCGATATTGCTTTACGCCCTTCTTTCCCGGCCGATGAACTGGAGAAGATCCGCAGGCAGGAATTGTCGGGCCTGGCACAAAATAAAGAAGATGCCAATGCCATTGCTGGTAATGTGGTAAGCAAACTGGTGTATGGAAAGAACCATCCTTACGGCGAAGTGGAAACAGAAGAAACAGCGAAAAAAGTAACCGTGGATGATATCAAAAAATATTATGGCAGTTACTGGAAGCCCAATATCGCGTACCTCATTTTTGTAGGAGATATTACGGTGGAAGAAGCAAAGAAATTAACTGAAACCAATTTTGGGGCATGGGAAAAAGGAACGGTACCTGCGCAAGCTTACCCGGTTCCGGCACCTCCGGCCAAAACCTATATCGCTATTGTTGACAGGCCCAGTTCGGTGCAAAGTGTGATCAACCTGGTTACACCCATTGACTTCAAACCCGGCGGACCGGATGCGATTTCCGGTTCTGTAATGAACAACCTGTTGGGTAATGGCGCTTCGGGAAGACTGTATAAAAATCTTCGTGAGAAATATGGGTTTACCTATGGTGCCTATTCTCAATTACAATCAGACAGGGTAGTAGGTAATTTTACAGCCAGTGCTTCTGTGCGAAATGATAAAACAGATAGTGCCATTGGCCAGTTCCTGGTTGAATTGAACCGCATCCGTAACGAAGCCGTTTCTGCGGATGAAGTAAGTATGTCTAAAAATGAAATGAGCGGCAGCTTTGCCCGTTCACTGGAAAGCCCCGCCACCATTGCCAATTTTGCATTGAATGTGGCAAGGTATAACCTGCCTAAAGACTACTACCAGAATTATCTCAAAAACCTGTCGGCAGTTGATGTGAACGCGGTGAAAACAGTAGCCGATAAATATGTATTGCCCACCAATATGCATATTGTGATCGTAGGCAATGCCAAACAGATCGCGAAAGGATTGGAGAAATACGGGGAAGTAAAATATTTTGATGTGTATGGCAATGAACAGGCGGCACCTTCGGAAAAGAAAGCGGATGCCTCTGTTACTCCCGAAGCCATACTTAAAAAATCCATAGAAGCGCAGGGTGGGGAAGCGGCGATCAATGCTGTTAAGGATGTAATCATGAAAGGAACGGCCAGTGTAATGGGGCAGAACCTTGATTTTGCCGTGCAATACGTGATACCCGGCGGCTATGTTCAGGAATTGAGTGCAGGTGGAAACTCTTTCGTGAAACAAATGGTTAAGAACGGCGTGTATTCCAGCAAACAGCAGGGAATGGAACAGCCTTTGAAAGACGATGACAAAGAAGAACTGGATGAAACCGCGGCGCTGTTCCTGGAAACCTATATGACCAAGAAAGGGGGTTATACATTTACCGTAAAAGGTATTGAGCAGGTAGAGGGGAAGGATGCTTATAATATAGAGATCAAATCGCCGAAGGCTAGAGCGATGAATTTCTTTTATGATCTTGCCTCCGGCATGCGCGTGAAAGAAAACAGGACCCAGGAATCTCCGGGTGGCAATGTTACGGTTTCTATTACCACAACAGAATACAAGACCTTTAACGGAGTAAAACTGCCTGTAAAACAAATACTGGATGCCGGCCAGTTTAAACTCAATTTTGATATTAAAGAGGTGAAAGTAAACCAGGGATTAAAAGCGGATGATTTGAAATAAACGCAACCGTTTCAGCAATAAGAACAGGCGATCAATATTGGTCGCCTGTTCTTGTTTGATAACAAATTGAAATTGTATTAGAACTTACATCCGAATGTCAGAATAACAATTCCCCTGCTGCCAGCCTGCTCGGCAAATGTATTGGGCTTGTCATTTAAACGATAGGCAAACTGCGCATCTTTATTGAATGTATGCGAATAGGTAAGATCGATAAAAATACCATGATCGCGGTAACCTACACCACCTGCCGCAATAATGCGGTTGGCTTTCAGGTTGGCATCCGCATACGGACTTCCATAATAAGCCCCACCCAGGCGGAACATGATGGTATGGAGTTTTAATTCGCCACCCAGCCTGAAATTAATATTGCCTTTGTAGGTTTCTTTGATCGTACTGTTTACGATATCGTAATAATTCTTCAGTGCATCATCCTGTTTATCCGCCGCAGAAAAACGTGCGCCGCGGTAGTTTACATATTCCAGGTCGGCACTCACAAAAGCACGTTGTCTTCTTGTATCACTGATCTCCCTGAAAACATAACTGGCACTTAGGATCGCTTTCCAGGGTGTGATCATATTGTATTTTCTTTCACCTGCACGGCCACTGTTCAATTGATTGCTGGTAACTGTACGTGAGCCGTCTGTTTCCAGGTTGGCTGCAATAGAGGAGCTGATCTTATCGGTATAGCCCATTAACTGTGGCGTATGAAAAGCGAAACCTATGCGCCAGAATTCCTGGGGCTTATAGATCATACCCAGCTTGGCGCCAACACCAATACCTTGCGAGCTAAAGGTTTCTTTGTACTCAAAAGATTTGAAATGGTTATTGGGGTTGCTGGTTGCATCTGTTTCGCTATACGTAAGATCGCGCTGGTAACTGATGATGGGAATGGTTAAACTTCCACCCACATACATTTTGTCTTCCAGGTTACCCGCCATTCCTAAGGCTATCTCATGGTAACCGCCTCGGGTTACAGCATCGTACATCTGGTTAACACCCGTTGAAATAGGAACCATACTCTGGTAACCCGCTACGCTGCCTCCCGGACCGCTAATGGTATCGATCAAGAAAGTTCTGAAGGCAAGGGATGATCCGAAAATATAATTGCTTAATGCGGCATTGGTATCGGCCCTGTCCTTGGTTAGTTCTTCCAGGTATTGTTCCGAAAATGAACTGGCATTGTTAAAACCTTTGAACTGTACATGGTTATTGTAATTGGCTACCTGGTTAACGGATAAAGCGATCGCGCTGCTGGTCCAGGTTCTCTGTTTGCCATTGTTGGATGAACTGAGAATAATACCCGATGTACCGTAATTGAAATTGTTCTTGCTGTTAGCGGTATCGGTTCCGCGGTAATTGAATTTGTTTTTATTCAAAGCAAAGCCGGGTGATAAAACAAATTCGTTTGTTTTGAATAAGCCGATACCGGCGGGGTTAACATGGTTGGCGGTAATATCACCACCCAAAGAACCCATAACACCACCTGTTGCCATATTACGCGCCGTACCATTTTGGGTAAACCAGGCCGTACGCAAAGCATCTTCGGGCGACTGTGCAAAAGCGGAAAATGTAGTGAAGGAAAATATAGCGATCAGTATTCTTTTCATACAATTGGTTTTGGATATACACATGGCTGTAAGACGACGAATGCTTATCGTCAGTAATGTTCTGTTATGTTTTAAGATTAACCTTTTCCTCCGCGCCCGGTTGAGGTACTGGAACCGGTGCTTTTAAAGCCACCACTGTTACCACCGGCACTGCTGCTGGTAGCAGGGGCGGTGTTGGTATTGGTATTACTGGGCTGAAAGGTTCTTTGCGGCCTGTCGTAACTGGTATTATTATTGGTAGAAGAAGACCCTGTAAAGATTCGTTTAACCAGGCTGCCAAAACTGTTATTGCTGCCACTGGGTACAAAAGCGCCTGTTTTAGGATCTTTATAACCGTAATTGCTGTTATTGTAGCTCCTGTTGCGGAAAGCGGTTATGCTGCTACCTGCGGTATAACCTTTATTAATAATGGTTGGATTCTTATAGCCGATCAATGTATATACAGGACTGTTCCATCCATAACCGTATCCATATCCGTAATAACCGGGAATGGCTCCATACCCATACCGCAGAGAGAGATAAGGATTCCAGGAATTGTATGGGTTAAGCGCATTGTAATAGCTGTGATTGTAAGCGTTAAAATCATAACGGCTATCGTACCAGTAATCGTAATTGTCTATGGCACCCCAACGGTAACGGTTGGCTACTTTCATACGCAGGTAACGGTCATCCATACTGCTGATGTATTCCTGGTATTGCTGCTTTTCTTTTTCAGGTACCACTTCTTCCGCCACAGTTACTTCCCTACCGGGTGAAAAATAAACATCATCCGGTGTCTGACCGGTCTTGAAAGCAGTAGCACAACTGCTTAATAAGCCAATGCTGAGTACGGACAGAAGTAAAGCTTGTTTCATAAGGTCAGGATTGAAGGGTTAGATAAGACGAAGTTACATACATTTGCGCTGCTGGTAAGACCGCTCACAACAATGCGTCAAATCCTGCGCCAACTAACAGTTGTAAGGATTTTAATATGTTAATGAAATCATAAATAAGATGGGTAAGGAAATTACATCCAGGGAACAGGATTATTCGCAATGGTATAACGACCTGGTGATCAAAGGTAGTTTAGCTGATTATAGTGCCGTAAGGGGGTGTATGGTGATCAAACCATATGGTTTTGCCTTATGGGAGAATATGCGTGATGTATTGGACAAGATGTTCAAAGACACCGGCCACCAGAACGCCTACTTCCCTTTGTTCGTACCAAAGAGTTTGTTTGAGGCCGAAGAGAAGAATGCCGAAGGATTTGCAAAGGAATGTGCCGTGGTAACGCATTACCGTTTAAAGGCCGATCCAAACAACAAGGGAAAACTGATGGTAGATCCGGAAGCGAAACTGGAAGAAGAACTCGTGGTTCGTCCAACCAGTGAAGCCATTATCTGGAATACGTATAAAGGATGGATCCAGTCATACCGCGATCTCCCCATCCTGGTAAACCAATGGGCCAATGTGGTTAGATGGGAAATGCGTACACGTTTATTTCTCCGTACGGCAGAATTCTTATGGCAGGAAGGGCATACCGCGCATGCAACGGCAGTAGAAGCCATTGCCGAAACCAAACAGATGCTGGAAGTGTATGCCGATTTTGTAGAGAACTGGATGGCTTTGCCCGTGATCAAAGGAGTGAAGAGCCCCAACGAACGTTTTGCCGGCGCGGAAGATACCTATTGTATCGAGGCATTGATGCAGGACGGCAAAGCTTTGCAGGCGGGAACTTCGCATTTCCTGGGACAGAATTTCGCCAAAGCATTTGACGTAAAATTTACCGATAAGGAAAACAAACTGGATTATGTATGGGCCACCAGCTGGGGTGTAAGCACCCGTTTGATCGGCGCATTGGTAATGGCGCATAGCGATGATGATGGATTGATATTGCCACCACGCATTGCACCGGTTCAGGTTGTGATCGTTCCGATTTATAAAGGAGAAGAGCAGAAAGCATTGATCGATGAAAAAGTGCACGCCATTGTAAAGAACCTGAAAGCGCTGGGCGTATCAGTAAAATACGATGATTCGGATAATGCAAGACCAGGATGGAAATTTGCGGAATATGAATTGAAAGGGGTTCCGGTAAGAATGGCAATAGGGGCTAGGGACCTGGAGAATAATGTGGTAGAGATCGCAAGAAGGGATACCAAAGAGAAAGCGAGTGTAGGCATGGATGGGATCGAAACCTATATCAAAAACCTGCTGGAAGATATTCAGCAGAACATGTATAACAAGGCAAAACAATTCCGTGAAGCGCGTATCACCCAAACGGATAACTGGGATGAGTTTGTGCAATTGCTCGATACCAAGGGCGGCTTTATTTCCGCGCATTGGGATGGAACGGCCGAAACGGAAGACAAGATCAAAGAACTCAGCAAAGCAACGATCCGTTGCATACCATTGGATAATCCGCAGGAAGCAGGTAAGTGTATTCTTACCGGCAATGCTTCTACGCAACGAGTATTGTTTGCACGGGCTTATTAAAAGAGGGTTAAAGAGCATAAAAAAAGAGGCACTGCCTCTTTTTTTATTTGCAATAGGTTATCTTTAAAACAGGTAACACCCCCTTTATTACCGCTTGATTTATTCCCACCTGCTAAATTATGTATATGGAAGAACAAACTTCTTCATCTCAGGATCTGCTGGTTGATGAAACTGCCTGTGCATCCCTAAAAGACACAACCCGATGGTCGGGTATCATCTCTATTGTGTTGATGATTTGCATGGGTTTTATTGCTTTGGGCCTGATTGCCTTTCTTTTTTTGGGAACCAACCTTGCGCCGTATTTTAACAAGTATGGATCCACCAATTTTTCGGGATTGTCTAGCGGAATGGTTTCTGGCATGATAGGCATGATTTTTTTCATCATGTTGCTTTGCGTGGGTGTGATTACTTATTATTTGTACCGGTTCTCCACTCAAACCAGGAAAGGGATTGATTGGAAGGATCAATTGGTTTTGGAAAAAGGCATCAGCTCATTAAGGATTTACCTGGCTATATCCTGTGTATTTAGTATTTTTTCTTTATTGTCAGCCATCTTTAAATTAATTAAACTCTTATAAACCATTTATATGGAATCAGAAATACACGAAACATCCGGGCTCTCCGTTTCCCCGCGGTTAAAAGATGACCTGCGTGCTGCTGCCAACTGGGGCAGATGGATTGCCATCATCAGCATAAGCACCAGTGTTATATCATTACTGGTGAGTTTGAAAAAAGGTTCCTTCTTCGGTGCATTGATAGCTGCATCGCTTACCGTATTTATTTATCTCTACCTTTTCAGGTTTGGCAATCTTGTTAAACAAGGGATTGAAACAAATGACCAGGATGCTTTGAATACGGGGCTATATAATCTTCAGACCTATTTTAAGATCCTTGTTTTTTTCCTGATCATTATATTCATAATCGCAGTATTGGCCATTGTTTTTTTGGCATTGGGCGCTTCGCTGGGAAGAAGATAGCGGGCCTATTTCAATAGCATAACACATTACAGATTATTTTGCCTGAAGGAAACGGCTTTTCTTACTTTTGCCGCATGCAGCCAATCGCAAAGTTTATTGAAGGACAGGTTTTGTTATTCGACAAGCCCATGGAATGGACCTCGTTTGATGTGGTCAGAAAAGTACGTAACCTGATCAGGGTTCCTAAAGTGGGCCATGCAGGTACACTTGATCCGCTGGCAACCGGTTTATTGATTCTTTGTACCGGTAAGTTTACCAAGAAGATCAATGAATACATGGGAATGGAAAAAGAATACACCGGTACGTTTACGTTAGGATCCGTTACACCTACCTACGACCTGGAAAGCGAACCACAGGATCATAAAAACTATTCACATCTCACAGCTGAAATGATACGGGCCGCCACCACGCAGTTCACCGGTGCCATTATGCAAACGCCGCCCATTCACTCAGCCATCAAGCAAGCGGGGAAGCCGGTATATCTCGCTGCGCGAAAAGGCGTTGATGTAAAACTCGAGCCCAGACCCGTTACCATTTATTCCTTCACGATCGAAAAAATAGAACTGCCGGTTATTCATTTCCGCGTGGTATGTTCAACAGGTACCTATATCAGAAGTCTTGCCAATGATTTTGGCGCCGCGTTAGGGGTGGGAGGTTATATGAGCAGCCTGCGCAGAACACGGATCGGATCTTTTGAGGTGGCCAATGCACAGTCAATCGAAGATTTTGAAAAAGAGATCAGGCAATTACAATTATCAGAAGGGCATGCCGATGCCTAACTGTACGGCATAGTTATTCACTTTCAGACCATTGGTGCGGTTTTCGAACCATTGAAACCTGTCGGCCCATCCGTTATTGTATTGCCGCGCGGGATCCTTTAGTTTATACGCGAGATCGAGGCGGATGAGAAAATAAGAGAAATCAATTCGCACACCGGTTCCTACGCCAATCGCTACATCCCTCAATAAATTTTTAAACGCAAACCGCGCTTCGGGATCAATCGAATTGGATTTGATGTTCCATACATTGCCCGCATCTGCAAACAAAGCGCTTGAAACCTTAATATCACCAATGGATGTTAACAGGAAACGGTATTCCACATTGGCTTCCAGCTGCATATCGCCATACCTGTCGCGGTAACTGCTTGCATTGGTCCCTGAATCGCTTAGTAAGGAACTGCCCAATCCCAATTGCCGCAATCCCCATGCCCGCATACTGTATGGTCCGCCGGCAAAGAACTGTTTGAAGAAAGGGAGGGTTTTATCTCTTGCTGTATCGTTCCCATAATTGTAACCCATGCCTGCATAGGCACGATAGGCCAGCTCCGATTTACCTTTGTTGAATTTCAGGGATTGCCTGTATTCTGCCTCCAGTTTAAGGTAACGGTAGATATCATTTTTCAGGCCGGGGATCAAACCAAATAAACCACCTGCCTCTTCAATCGCCAAACGGAGAAAATGACTTTTATTGGGGTTCTTACTGTCGGTATAATTCCGGATCATCGAAAGGTTCTGGCTTAGAATTTTTCCTGAGTTGAAAGATGTTCTGAGGAAAGGGTTGGAGACAAACAGGTCTCTCAATCCCTGTAAGGTATCCAACGAATACAATTCCACATTCAAGGGTTTGTATAACCATACATTGTTCCCTTTTTTCCATTCATAACCCCAGCTGGCATTCAGCGAACGTAACTTGTAATAATCTGTCCGGTCAACATAAGAGCCATTTACTGAAAACAGTGTGCGTTTGTTGTCAAGCTTGTTTAGCGCGCGCCAGTTCTTAAAGGGTTGTATCAGTTTTGGGAATGCATAGGTATGTCCAAGGTTTAACAAAAAGGTTTGCAGTACCCTCGCGTTATTTCCTGTTAACAGGTTTAATTCCACACCGGTACGGAAAGTGGCGATCGACTGTATCGCGCTTTTCCAAACGTTCCTGTTATTGTAGGTAACGCTGGCAGAAATTCCGAAGAGATTACTTTGCCCGATATCAGAAGTGTTCAAACTGTTTTCCTGATTAAGGGTAATACTCTGTTTAATAGCAGGAACCAGGAAGAAATACATATCGAGACTATCCTTGTCCCTGATCACGGGTTTGGCGTCCACCTGTTGCCAGGTACCGATCTGGCTAAGTGTATTGATGGATTTGAAATACTCATCTTCATTGTACAGGCTGCCGCTTCGCATATACGTATGTTCGCGCAGGGGCCGGTAATTGAAGAGTCCTTTCTTATACCGCATGGTAAGCGACCTGCGTTTCACCTCCAGGAAATCCGTTCGGTTCATCAGGCTGTCGGGAATATCGGATATGCCTGTTTCCGGGTAATAATACAGTTTGCCGATATGGTACTGCGTTAATCGGGATGAATCGAAACTGGGCCGTTTTAAAACCGTAATATCCCAAGTAGGGTTTTCCCGCCTGATGCGCGCCGCATCCGCAATGATCTGCGCCTGTTTGAATGGATCCAGTGTCAGCTGCAGTAATCTCGGATCCGTGGTATCTGCTTCCGCATAAATATCTTCCCTGGTAAATTTATAAAAACCGTTCTGCCGGAAAATGCCAACCAGCCTGTCTAACTCGGCACTGATGATGCCTGTTGAATAAGGGACTCCTTTCTTGAGCAGGGTATTGGGTTCGGCCTGTTTGGCCAGTTGCTGAAGGGTACTGTCGCCAAGATTGAATGATAGGGAATCAATCGTTATGTTTTTGCCCACATTGATATTAATGGCAATACTGGCACGGATCTGGTCTTTTACAGTATCGATCTTCACCGTATCGGTAAAGCTTGCATAATAATATCCCTGCGAGTTCAGGTATGCATTCATCAATGAAATGGACCTGGTAATATTGGTTGAATCGAATACCGGTGGGTTCTTGATCTTGTATAAAATCAGGAACGATTGGAGCTTATTCACTTTGGCACTGTCGGCCCAGTAAGTATTCAATTCATTTGTTAAGCGAATTTTCTCATCTTTGGTGATATTCCCTTCCAGGGAGATCTTGTTATCGTATACAAAGGCTTTGTTGAGGGGAGGATTTTTAACGATGGTCTTTTTTAAAACGGAACAGGAACTGATCAGGATCAATAGCAGTACTAATAAGGAAAAAGAAAACCGGTCCGTTTTATACAAGTTCAAATGCATACTGAATGTTAAGCAAGAATGAGCTCAAATATATTCAATCTTTATGCCAGAAAAAACAAAGGCAGTCAGAAGGCCTGTTCCTGGTTGAAGGTGCCAAGCTGGTAGATGAGCTTTTGCAGAGCGCTTACCGGGTGCGTAAAATATATGCTTTGCCGGAATGGCTAGCGGCACATAAGACTTCTGTAGCTACTGAAACCATTACCCCACTTGAATTGGAGCGTATAAGCAACCTGCAAACCCCCAACCAGGTACTGGCCGTGGCAGAACAAGAACAGCCGCATAAGGAGCCCGAACTGAATGGCCAGCTAAGCCTTGTGCTGGATGGGATACAGGACCCGGGCAACCTCGGCACCATTATCCGTATCGCGGATTGGTTTGGCATTACCCAGGTAATCGCGAGCGAAGACACAGTTGAGGTATACAATCCCAAAGTGATCCAGAGTACCATGGGCAGTTTTACCCGGGTACAGGTTTGGTATAAGCCGCTTGCAGCATGGATACCATCCGTTAAAATACCTGTTTACGGCGCTTTGTTAAAAGGAAAAAATATCCATGGAGAACCCGGAATTGAAGAAGGGCTGCTGGTAATAGGCAATGAATCAAAAGGCATCGGCAAAGCGCTACTGCCGTTTATCAATCATCCGGTAACCATTCCACGAATAGGTGGCGCAGAATCATTGAATGCCGCTGTGGCCACAGGCATCATCTTATCTCACCTGAGAAAATCATAGAACGCCAGCCCCTATAACGCCAATACCTTGTTAGCGGCAGTTTTTTGTCAGCAAAGACTGAATTATTTTTTTGATTTCCAAAACCTGCTTTTCCCTTCTGCTATCCATTCCATTGCTTCGGCTAACCTTTTTTGCCTTGTCTCGTCAGTTTTAGCATCCGAAATCCAAACAATGTACTCTTTGCGAAAAGAATTTGATTTGGTATTAAATATTTCTTTTGCTTTTGGATCAGTAGATAGTCTTTGAATTAAATAGTCGGGTGTTTCTACCAGTTTTGGTTTGTCCGAAACTGGTTTCTCTTTTTTAATTCCTTTCTCATTAATTGTCATTGCTTCTTTAAGAAGCGAAACCAGGATTTTTTTTGAAGGCAAATCAGCAATAGATTTCAGTTTGTCCATATAGCCAAATTTCTTTCCTGCTTTTACACTTAGCATAATTTCTTTGTCTTTGATAAATTCTGCCTTATACAAGCTGAAAGAGCAATGGTTTTTAAAACCTCCCATCATACATAAATGGTCGCCTTTGTATGAATAATGCGGTGTTCCCCATTTTATATCTTCTTCTGCATCTGGACAAGTTTCGTGAATTATTTGACGCAAGTGTTCCATAATTCCCTGTGCAAACTCTGCTGAATTACTTATGTATTCGGTAACTTTTTTATTTAATTGTGCCATTGGTTTATTTATTGAAGGTTAATAGTAAAGTGTCTAATCGGTCAAGCGTAGAAGCTAAACCATCCTTTAGTCCCATTTGAATAACAGTTCCTAAGAAGCTGTTTGCGTTAATTTTTTTTAATTCATTATGACGCTTGTTCCTCTGCGAAAACTCCGGCAACGCTGCGGCTCTGCGGTGAATTGCGGTTTACATTCACCGCAGAGCCGCAGAGAACAGGGAGCTTTCGCAGAGGTTTACACAATTCGTATTAATTAACTCAAACAGTTGTTAAGCCTGTAAGAGAATTGTAGGCTACTGCTTGTCTTGCTGTGTCAAAATGTTTGGCAATGGCGTTAGGTGTCATTGCCTTAATGCAAGTAAGACTAACGCGTTGTGCTATTTACAATTCAAGATCTTAATTATTCGAAATTCAGTGGCGCTCATGGCCGCTGGGCCCCGTCCGTAGGCACTGATTAGAAATGTTTCATCAATCAACTTATATTCATAAATTTCATTTGACTAAAACAATCCATAGGTTGAATATTCTAATAGCACAACAGGTTAAGACTATGATACCTCGTCTTGTCGGGTCTGCTATTGCTTGAAAAATGCCTCCCGCATTTGTGGGATCTTTATTATGAAACTAATCGGTTGCAAATATATTTGCAACTTATCGTTTTCGCAATTTTTTTTTTTGATTGGTCGACATATTAGCCGGTAAGGGCTTACGGCGGGTCGGTAAATTTGCAGCTAAGATCCCGGTATCCGTTCTATTTTAGTTAGGTTACCTGAACTGTATCGCCTTCACGGGTCGTATCTTTTTAACCAGCCAGGTAGGGATGATCAGCGAGAGATAGCAGACCAATGCCGTACTTACGCATACGGCCAGTACCTGCCACCAGATGATATGAACGGGAGCGGTAGCCACATAATAGGAAGATTCATCCAGCTTAATGAAGCCTGTATACTGCTGTAGCAGGCACAAGCCAATACCCGCGGTAAAACCGATACCAATGCCCGCGAATGTGATCACGGAAGCATGGTAGAGAAAGATGCGACGGATCAATCCGTCTTCGGCACCCAATGCTTTCAGGATACCCACCATACGGGTTCTTTCCAGGATAAGGATCAGCAAACAGGTAATGAGGTTGATGATGGCAACCACTGCCATCACGATAAAGATCACATTGCGGTTCACATCCTGGATATTCAGCCAGTCAAAAATATTGGGATATACTTCTCGGATACTCCGGCTCATCCATTCGGCCGGTAATGCATCGGATAAGCGGTTGTTTACAGAATCGATGTTCCTATAATCTTTCAGGAACACTTCATAGCCGCCTGTCTGGTTCGGCGCCCAATCGTTCACCCTTTGTATCAGCCTCAGATCGCCCAAAACAAAAAGCTTATCATATTCTTCTATTCCCGTTTTGTAAATGCCCACTACTTTCAGTTTACGGTAAGTTTTACTTCCATCGATACCTGAAATAAAATAAACGGTAATGGTATCATTCAATGCGATCCGCAGCTGCGATGCCAGTTGTGCCGATACCAGCAGTTCTTTGTTATAGGATGAATCATCAAAGCGAAGCCATCGCCCCTGTAACAGGTATTTTCTGAGCTTAGTGCTGTCGTAATTATGCTCAACGCCCTTCAGTAGTACCCCTTCGATCTCTTTCTTTTTCTCCAGTACGGCAGATTTTGTGGCAAAGCTTTGTACCTGTGCCACCCCCGGATCCTGCCGGATCAGTTTTTCAATACTGTCGTTTTTCTCGATGGCGGTTTCTTCCGCTACCAGCGATTTATTTGGCTCGTATTTCTGTACCCGAACATGCCCCCAGAAGCTGAATACTTTTTCGGATACGGTTTGCTGAAACCCGTTTACAAACGCCAGCGTAACAATCATGGCCATTACGCTCAATGCCGTTGCCGCCACCGATAAACGGATAATGAACCGCGAAAATGATTTCTGCCGGTTAAAGGCGATTCGTTTGGCAATATGGAAGGCAAGATTCAGTCGGCATGATTTTGGTTCGACCAAAACTACATTGCCCATGCCAATACAGCAAAAGCATTTCCATAATAGAGAATGTTGTATGTTTAAACCAAGAATTACCGCTATGCGCTTCAGCCTTTTTTTTCTATTGGGATCGATCATGGTTCAGCCATTGGCAGCCCAGCGTTTACCCGATCATGCCTATATGGCCGATATCAGAACACCCAAATTGTTTCAGCGCACCAACCAGCAAAGCATGCCATTGATCTCGCTGGGCGCGGAAGAACAACTGGAACTGCATTTTGACGATATGAGCGGCTACCCCAAAAATTATTATTACACCTATACACTCTGCAATGCCGACTGGACACCTGCTGATGTGAATGTATTTGATTACATCAAAGGCTTTACGCAGAACCGCCTCAGTCAATACCGGGTATCCACCATTGCCGCTACCAAGTATGTACACTACCAGGTGGTATTGCCTGAAAGAAATTGTATGCCATCCAAAAGCGGTAACTACCTGTTAAAAGTATTTCTCGATGCGGATACTTCTAAACTGGCTTTTACCAAACGTTTACTGGTAGTGGATAGCAGGGTGGGTGTTGGCGCACAGGTACAGCAACCTTTCGATAATGAAATATCACGCACACATCAGAAAATACAGGTAGCCGTTAATACACAACAACTGAATATTCTCAGCCCGCAACAAACCAGGCTGATCATACTGCAGAATAACCGTTGGGACGATGCCATAAAAAATATTCAACCCACATTTATCCGTAACAATACCATGGAATATAATGCGGAGCAGGATTGTATTTTTCCCGCTGGCAAAGAATACCGCTGGGCGGATCTGCAGAGTTTCCGTTTCCAGAGCGACAGGGTAGACAGGGTTGATAAGACCAAAGAACCGGTGGATGTTTACATAAAGCCCGATGTGGAAAGAAATAACCTGCGCTATTTGTTTTTTCAGGATAGGAATGGTTGGGATCAGATCGCTTCTACAGAATCGGTGAACCCCTGGTGGCAAACCGATTATGCCTATGTGCATTTTACTTTTGCGCCCACCAATAACCAGCCCTTCGCGGGTAAATCTGTTTACTTACTGGGAGAGCTTACCGCCAACCAGGTAGGCGATACTTCGCGGATGGAATATGATGCGGCAAAGGGTGTATATACCAAAACACTTTTTTTAAAACAGGGTTATTACAGTTATACCTATGTAACGAAAGATAACCGGGATAAAACAGCCAAATCGGATCCCGCTTTAACTGAAGGCAACTATTGGGAAACGGAGAACGACTATACCATCTTGTTTTATTACCGCTCTTTCAGCGCCAGGCACGATGAATTGATAGGTATCAGCACCATTAATTCCAGAACGGGGAGAGCCGGGTTTTAAATCACTTTTTTAGCCGTAGATCCGCAGATTTCTTCTTGCTGAATCTGCGAATCTGCGGCTAACATGTTAAGACTGATACAATACAAACCAAAATCATTCAAAAAAATCGGGAAAATAAGCGCCTAATCCTTAGTTTTGCGGCGGCAGGTCTTACACGACCAGCTCCTGCTGAACCTCCCCAGGGTAGGAATACAGCAAGGATAGGCGGTTGTAGCGGTGCGATGTGAGTAGCCTGCCATTTTTTTT
>JAZJYJ010000029.1:0-80061 GCA_040390405.1 Bacteroidota bacterium | reverse complement strand
GCCTTGCAGAAAATAAACGTCCCCTCCTGGGAGGAGGGGAATTAATTAATATCGAAATCTTATTACCTACTAACGTGTTGCGTTGTTAAACATCCTCTGTGTAACTCCTGATCTCTGAGTCTCTGTGGTAAAGCCTTCGCTTCGATCTTTTTTCACCACAGAGACTCAGAGATCAGGAGTTACACGGAGAACTACTATTTTTTAACGGTACTACTTAAAACTCCTCTTCCTGCCCTGCATCTTCCCCTGCCCCTTCCTCATCAGACTCAGACTCAGTATCACCACCCTCACCTTCGGTACCAAAGCCTTCGGCAGCCTCAGCGAGGTCGTACTTTTCTTCAATATCGGCAAACTTATCTCCCAGCAAGCTCTTGGTTCCGTATTGCTGTGGACCGATGCCTTCCGTTCTAGTGGTGGCGGGGTACGCGATCTTGCTGCTTTCCTCCTTACTAACATTGATCAGTTCCACCAGGAATACCCAATGCTTTTCAAAATCGTATTCATAAACGAATTTCTGGTTGGTATCGCGTATTTCAGAGCCGATGGTTATCTCGGCCATTAATAAAGGTTCAACCACATATGCTTTATCGTAGCGTTCAAAGCTGATCTCCCTTCCCCGCTGCCAGTTATCGTTGCTGCGAAAGAAAGTGGCTTTATGCTTTGAATCAAACTCATACGATTTCAGAATTGCAAAATGCAGGTCCTGGAAATGCTGTGTATGTTTGATCACAATATCCCTGTACACTGCGTCGTCTTCTTCTAAATAGATCCGGAATTTTAATATAGCCATTCTGATGGATTGATATTTTGGGTTGATTGTTTATTTGTTTATTGGTTTATTGGTTAAGTAACAGTTACAGTCTTTCATTCACCATTGCCCATTGCCTATTCACCATTACCCATTCACAAAAAGCGAAATTACAATTTATTCCACCGCCGACAAGTTCAGTTCGGCGGCTTTTTGGAGCATAAAGGCATAGGCTGCCTCAAAATCATTGGGGATAAGTCCGTCGAGTATCGCTTCGCGGATGGCATCCTTGATCAATCCCACTGGTTTACCGGGCGTAAGTCCGAATTTTTCCATGATCATTTCACCGGATATCGGCGGCTGCCAGTTGCGGATCTGGTCCTTCTCCTCCACTTCCTGCAAGCGCTTTCTGACCAGTTCAAAATTTTTGAGGTAACGCTTTACTTTAGTGGGGTTCTTACTCGTAATATCCGCTTCACAAAGCATCATCAGGTTGTCGATATCTTCACCCGCATCGAACAATAGCCGCCGTATCGCGCTGTCGGTAATATTTTCTTTGGTTAAACTGATGGGACGCAGGTGCAGCATTACCAGTTTCTGTACCAGCTTCATTTTCTCGTTCAGCGGCAGTTTCAGTTTCGTAAAGATCTTGGGTACCATTCTGGCGCCTACTACTTCATGACCATGAAAGGTCCAGCCATGGCCCTCTTCAAATTTCTTGGTAGCGGGCTTGGCGATATCATGCAGCAAAGCCGCCCAGCGAAGCCATAGATCATCTGTATTAACGGAAATATTATCCAGCACCTGCAAAGTGTGGTAAAAATTATCCTTATGCCCCTTCCCGTCTACATATTCAGCGCCATACAGGTCTACCATTTGTGGAAAGATAATTTTCAGCAACCCGGTCCTGAATAAAAGATCCCAGCCAACGGATGGTTTTCTACTGAGCATGATTTTATTGAACTCATCCGTGATCCTTTCCTGCGAAACGATTTTGATGCGGTGCGCATTACCTGTTATGGCCTGAAAAGTTTCTTCCGCAATGGTAAAATGCAATTGCGCGGCAAAACGGATGGCACGCATCATCCGCAAGGGATCATCACTGAAAGTCTGTAACGGCGCCAATGGCGTTTGAATGATCTTCATTTCAATATCATGCAACCCGTTGAAAGGATCAACCAGTTTTCCAAAATCCTTTTTATTCAAACTGATGGCCAGCGCGTTAATGGTAAAGTCGCGGCGATCCTGGTCGTCTTCAATAGTTCCCGGCTCCACATCAGGTTTGCGGCTGTGCCGGCTATAACTTTCTTTCCGGGCACCTACAAACTCCACTTCAAAATCATCCAGTTTGATCTGTGCCGTGCCAAAGGTTTTAAAATAGGCGACCATGGGTTTGGGATGAAAGGATGCGGCCACTTTGTGTGCCAGTTCTATTCCATCACCCATGCAAACAATATCTGCATCTTTGGTGGGGCGGCCAATGATCTTATCACGCACAAAACCACCGATCAGGTAACAGGGTACCTGCAATGCTTCAGCGGCGGCGGCTATCTTTTCAAAAACAGCTAATTCTTTATCGGTACAACGGATCTCCATCGGGGCAAAGGTAAGGCAGATTGATTTGTGCGCTTTACCGGGGTAAAACAGCCAATAATTGTTCATTAGTGATCAGCCTGGCACAATTGAAATGTTGCTCTGGACAAGCTTTTTTACCATGCAGTCCACAGGGCCTGCAAGTCAGTGTTTCCGCCACTTCAACAATATGGCTTTGATCAGACAGGGGTCCGAAGCCAAAAGCGGGGATGGTAGAACAATATACCGCAGTAACCGGCGCATTTACAGAGGAAGCAAAATGCATCGGTGCCGAGTCATTTACATAATTCATTACCGCATCTTTTTGCAAAGCGGCCGATTCAAGAAAACTGAGTTTACCGGCAAGATTGGTAACGGCACTATTCGTTGATTCTTTTTTTATCTCATCGCAAAGCGATGTATCTCCCGGTGCACCCAACAGGTAAACAGGGTATGCGGGTGGAATGGAAATGATGAACTGTACCCATTGTTTGGCGGGAAACTGTTTGGTAAACCATACCGAAGCGGGTGCAATGCATATATAGGGATGTTGCTTCCATACAGCAACAGACGCTGTATTTTTTGCGGATGGGTATAGTTTCGGCTTTGCCGCTATACCGTCCGTTATCGCGCGGATCAACTGGTGGTTCCTTTCTATTTCGTGCAATTCATGATCGCCCTCGCTCACAATATGCAATACCACATCGGAGAATAAAAAACTGAACGGGTTCTTATCAAACCCAATCGTTCTTTTTGCCCGTGAAAAAGCAGTCAGCAATCCGGTAGCGGCAAAGCGTTGTACATTTACTACGATATCATATTTTGTTTTGCGGATGGTTTGCAGAACAGCAAAAAGGTTTTTATACTTGTTTTTCTTTTTATTCCATACCAAAACTTCATGTAAAAAAGGATGATCCGCAAACAGGGATTCATTGCCCTTGCGAACCAATATATCGATGGCAGCGGCCGGGTATTTCGCATGCAGTTTTTCCAGGAGGCCGGTTGCCAGTACCACATCCCCGATAAATGCTGTTTGAATGACCAGGATTTTCTGCATCCTGCAAAATTAACCAAGAAGATGATAGTGTGAAAAGGAAATTAATACCCCAATAATAAATTTCTAAACGGGTTGCGTTGTGAAATTCTCTGTAAAAATTCCTCTAGGATGAAATTCTTTTTTTCAACACAGACCTGCCTGCCGGCAGGCAGGGATACAGAGGTTAGGAGTTACACAGAGGAGTTTAATAGCGCAATTGCTAATTACTAATTGCCAATTCTTAATTACTCATACTCCAGCTCATTGCTAAAAAACTCCCAATCAAACAGAATAAAACTGGAGGAGATTTTTTTGAGCGAATTGGCCAGGCGGCGCTTGCGCAAAAAAGATTTTCCGAAACGGTTATTGGCAATGGCATAGGGATCTATTCCAAGACCAAGTATGGCCTTCAGAAAAGACTTCATTTTTTCTTTGGGAACTTCTAATACTACCCTTGCCATTGTTGTTAATTCTTACTTTAAACTACTTACAATAATTGGCTAATGCAAGGAATTGGTATTTTATTTCTGTTTAATTTTTCAGCAAATGCGGATTACGTGATCCGCATCCGGTTAGTTAACAGAAATTGGAAGTTTCACACAGGGTTTTACACATCTCAGGGCCTGATAATGCTCAGGGTTCCGTCTTTTTCCCATTTGATGATCGAGGAGGGTTTGCGGTATTCAGTTTCTTCCTGGCGGTGGTTTACAACATAATCCACCCCATTTACAATAGCCGGTTCTATCTCTTTAAAACACATCGGCGCCGGGTAGCCGCTGATATTGGCCGAAGTGCTTACCACAGGTTTGCGGAAGCGTTTGATCAGGTTCTTACAGAACTCGTCTTCGCAGATCCGGATGGCCACCGACCCATCGGCTGCCAGCAGGTTATCGGCCAGTTCTACGGCCCCATCATAAATAACGGTAGTAGGTCTTTGTACCCCTTTGATATAATCGAAGATCTGTAATTCGGGCTGGGTAACATATTTAAGGATGTCGCGCTCATCAGCTACCAGAACGATCATAGCCTTGGTATCCGAACGTTTTTTTAACTGGTAGATCTTTTCCACGGCTTCCGGGTTGGTGGCATCACAGCCGATTCCCCATACCGTATCGGTGGGATACAGGATCAGCCCGCCTTGCGTCAGCTTTTCCAGGCAGCATTCGATATCGTTGTTAAATGGCAACATGCTTCTATAAGACCATTGATTTGAATGGCAAATTACAAATTGTGACAGAACAATTACAACCTAAAGTTCTCATAAACTTTTCATACTGTATGTTTGCAAAAAAATTACGCATGTCTTTACAAGCAATGATCCTGGAAGCCTGGACCAACCGGGACCTTTTAAAAGATTCGAAATATACCGACGCGGTGAAAGCGGTGATTGAAGAGGTAGACAAGGGTCGCCTGCGTACTGCTGCACCTTCGGAGAATGGCTGGGTAGTGAATGAGTGGGTAAAACAGGCCATCCTGATGTATTTCGGGATCCAGCAAATGCAGACCTGGAACCTGCCCCCCTTTGAGTTTTACGATAAAATGCTGCTGAAAAGCAATTATAAGGAACTGGGTGTTCGTGCCGTACCGCATGCCGTTGCACGTTATGGTGCCTATATCGCCAAGAATGTGGTACTCATGCCAAGCTATGTAAACATTGGCGCTTATGTGGATGAGGGCTCGATGGTCGATACCTGGGCCACCGTAGGCAGTTGCGCCCAAATCGGCAAAGGTGTTCACCTGAGCGGTGGTGTGGGCATTGGAGGCGTATTGGAGCCCTTACAGGCCAGCCCGGTAATTATTGAAGACGGCTGCTTTATCGGAAGCCGTTGTATTGTGGTGGAAGGTGTGGTTGTAGAGAAAGAAGCTGTGCTGGGCGCCAATGTGGTGCTTACCCAGTCTACCAAGATCATCGATGTAAGCGGATCTGAGCCTGTTGAATACAAGGGCCGTGTTCCGGCCAGAAGCGTAGTAATACCGGGCAGCTACAGTAAAAAATTCAACGCGGGTGAATACAGCGTCAGCTGCGCCCTTATTATTGGACAGCGCAAAGCCAGCACCGATCTGAAAACAAGTTTGAACGATGCACTGCGCGATTTTAATGTAAGCGCTTAATTATTTCGTAGACCATGGCCCATAGTCCATGGTCCATAGATACTGTTTTACTATGGACTATTGACTATGGACAAAAGAATCACCCTCACCGGATTTCTCATAACCTTGCTGGGGGCGATTTTTTTTTCTACCAAAGCCATTTTTGTAAAGCTCGCGTTTCAATCCACACATGTAGATGCGGTTACGCTGCTGAGTATGCGGATGCTGTTCTCGCTGCCGTTTTATTTATTTGCCGCATGGCTGGTAGCGAAAAAAGAAAACAAAGCCGTGTTAACACGGAGAGACTGGCTATTGATCCTGGCCATGGGCATACTGGGTTATTATTTAAGCAGTTTATTTGATTTTATCGGGTTGCAATATGTATCTGCGGGACTTGAGCGTTTGATTCTTTTCCTCTATCCTACTTTCGCGGTACTCATCAATACTTTTTATTTCAAGACCAAACTGGGGCGCGTACAAGTCATTGCATTGGTACTAACTTATGCGGGCATTGGCATTGCGTATTTTGGCGAGCTGAAACTGGATACCTCAAATCCCAAATTTTTCTTCGGCTCTTTTATGATTTTCTTATGTGCCATTACGTATTCATTTTACCTGGTAGGCACGGGCAGGCTGGTTCAAAAAGTGGGTGTAACAAGGTATACCGCTTATGCTATGCTGGCCGCTACTGTTGGCATCTTTATTAATTTCCTGGTAACCCATCGCGTGCAGGAAATTCCTTTCACAAACAGTTTGATTGGCTACAGTATTGCATTGGCCATTATAGCAACCGTGCTTCCCTCCTTTATGATGAGCATTGGCATGAAACAGATCGGCAGTAACAATGTATCCATCATTACCAGTATTGGCCCGGTCTCTACCATTATACAGGCGCATTGGTTTTTGGGAGAACAGATCATTGCCGCCCAGGTAGTAGGTACCGCACTGGTGATACTGGGTGTGATCCTGATCGGCTGGCAATCCAAATACGCCGGCAGCACCGGATAGCTAACACAACACATTAAAACAAATTTTCAAAGAACTTGGCGAGGTGAGTCGTCAGTCGTGAGTAAAGTAGGGTACTACAAAACTTACTCACCACTCACCATTCACCTACCCGAGGTCTTCCGGGTTCGCGGGCCCGGAAATCCTGTGCGAAACGCTTTTAGCATTGACCGATAAAGCAAATCTACAGTCAGAGGCTTTTTTTTTGCTCAAAAATGTGACGGTCTTCGAGAGTTGGTGTGACGGCCTTCGGGAAATGGTGGGACGAAACGCATTTTCTCCTCGGATTTACGTTCAAAGTTGGGATGGTCTTCGAAGAATGGTGGGACGGTCTTCGGGAAATGGTGGGATGAATGTCTTTTTTACCTCGGATTCTCCTCATTGCCTCCTCTTTGCCTCCTCGGTTTGTTCTCTGTTCGTCCTCGATGCCTCCTCTGTTCCTCCTCGGATTCCGGGGGTGAACGGAGAAAGGAACAGTAGGGGCATTAAGCTTCCATAAAGGCCATAGGTAAGAAATTACCTGGGTACCGATATTCGAATGAATGCTAATCGTGAGTAAGTTTTGAAATACCCTACTTTACTCACGACTCACGACTGACCACTCACGATTCCCCACTCACCTTACCGAAGCTTTTCCGCCACTTACCGAGACTTTTATGCAAACAACCTAAAGACCATTGACGCTGCTGGTGCTACGGTTTAGTTTTGTTCTATCAATCACACAACATATGAACAACGATAACGAAAAAAGCGGATTACGCAGGGATGACAGGAACGACAGGTTATGGACCGGCCTCGTATTGATCATCATTGGTGGCGGGTTACTGCTGCAAAAAATGGGGATCGATCTTCCTTACTGGTTATTTTCATGGCCCATGATCCTCGTAGTGATCGGCCTGGTAACCGGTTTGAAATCCAGGTTCAGGAATTTTTCCTGGCTGATCATTACAGGTATTGGTGTATTTTTTCTCTGGGATGAAATACTTATCGATACCAACCTGAAACCTTATTTCTGGCCCATTATGATTATTGGAATAGGATTGCTCTTTATTCTGCGCCCCAGGAAAAAATGGTACCGTGAAAGAAGAGAGAAATGGGGGGTATTTGATGAGCCTATCAATTTTGGCACAGGGCAGGAATCCCATTCCTCTGAAGATGTGATAGACAGCACTTCTATTTTCGGGGGGGTAAAAAAAGTAATTACGTCCAAAGATTTCAAAGGCGGCGAGATCATCTGCTTTATGGGTGGTGCAGAGTATAACCTGAGCCAGGCTGATATTACAGGCCCCATCTCCATTGAAATTATCCAGGCATTCGGTGGAACCAAGCTGATCGTTCCTCCGCATTGGGAAATCCGTACAGAAACGGTGGCTATTTTTGCCGGTTTTGAAGACAAACGTGCGGCACAACCCGGTGCATTCGATCCCAATAAAATACTGATCCTGAAAGGAACCAGCATTTTTGGAGGAATTGAGATCAGAAGCTATTAAAATAAGTCTGGAGTTAGGAGTCTGGAGTCTGAACAGTACTTCCCCAACTCCAGACTCCAGACTTCTAACTCCTAACTTACAACTACCTCATAATGGAATGGTATCTTGCAAAACTGGTTTACCGGATCATCTGCGGAAACGGGAATCATTCGGCACAATTTGATGAACAGTTGCGGCTTATTTTTGCCGAAGATGAATTGCATGCTTTCAATAAAGCACAACTGATCGGCGAAAAGGAACAGGATTGTTTTCAGAATCACCACGACCAGCCCGTTCACTGGAAATTCATCAACGTAACCGAGTTGCATAAACTCGAAGAGATCACGGATGGCGCTGAAGTATATTCCCGTATTCATGAAGACGATGATGGCGATCATTACCAGCATGTAGTACAGGTAAAAGCCAGATATTTGTCTGAGTACTGTACCGAACAATTCATACAGTCCATTTAACCCATGACCTACCCCGTTACCACCGCAGCCAGGTTTCGCCTCAGTTTCATCAGCTGGTGGCTGGTATGGACCTTTGTTCAGGTAATGGTGGTAAGCAGTTATGGTGCCAGTTTAGCGCAAAGTTTCTGCGACAGCATTCTCTGCAACCTGTTATTGGCAGGCAGTTGTTTGCTGATTACCAATAACATGAAGTTTTATCTTCCGCAAAAAGAAAGGTATTGGTACGTGCTTATTATGAGCGTGGTATTAAGCGGTATCTGGTTACTGGTGGTAAAAACCATTTTAAAACTGTTCTATAAAGGAGATGAGGCCTATCTTCTTTTTCTTGATCATTCCATTTATATCCGTTACGTGATCGGTTTTCTCATGATCGGCTGCATGGCTATAATGAGTTTGTTATGGTATACGCTTCAGGAACAGCAGGCGGCCAATAAAAGAAAAGAAGAAGCGGAGCAGATGACAAAAGATGCCGAATTATCCAGGTTACGCCAGCAACTGCAGCCGCATTTTTTATTCAACAGTTTAAACTCCATCAGTGCATTGGCCGGCAGCCAGCCCGAGAAGGCAAGGCATATGATACAGCAGTTATCCGATTTCTTACGCGGCACACTGAGGCGTGATGAAAACCAATCGGTAACACTGGAAGAAGAACTGCATCACCTGGAACTCTATCTCGATATTGAAAAAGTACGTTTCGGCCGTCGCCTGCAAACCGATATACAGGTTGAGGAAAGCGTATACGGCATGTTGGTACCTTCTTTGTTGTTACAGCCCATTGTAGAAAACGCCATCAAGTTCGGCTTATATGATACCACGGGCGATGTAATGATCACCATTGATGCTACCCGGCAGGAGAACCTGCTGCAGGTTATCATTACCAATCCTTTTGATGAAGCAACCGCAATCAGCACACAGGGAACCGGGTTTGGATTGGCTTCCATACACAGGCGTTTGTTCCTCTTGTTCGCGCGTCACGACCTGTTGAAAACATCCAAAACAGACACTATTTTTACCACCACCGTTTTGATACCGCAATACAATTTATGAAAGCAATTATTATCGACGACGAGGTTCTGGCCAGGAGCATGGTAAATGAATATTTACGGGCCTACCCCGATATTGAAGTGGTGCAGGAATGCAATGACGGGTTTGAAGGGATTAAAGCCATACAGCAACACCAGCCGGATATTGTATTTCTCGATATACAAATGCCCAAGATCAACGGGTTTGAAATGCTGGAACTGATAGATCAGCCGCCTGCCGTGATCTTTACCACCGCTTTCGAAGAATATGCCATCAAAGCATTTGAGGCACACGCGATCGATTACCTGCTGAAACCATTCAGCAAAGAAAGGTTTGACAAAGCCATCCGGAAATGGCAGCAACAAAACCAGCAGGACAGAAATACCGAAACCCAGAAACTACTGAATACAACAGGACTGACCACTTCTCAGCAAAACCGGGTGGTAGTGAAAGACAATGGCAAGATCAAGATCATTCCAACCGTAAACATCCGTTACCTGGAAGCCGCGGATGATTATGTAAAGATCCACACCTCAGAAGGCGTATTCCTGAAGAACAAAACCATGGGCTATTTTGAAGAGACACTGGAATCACAGAATTTTATCCGGATACACCGCTCTTATATTGTGAATGTGCAATTGATTACCCGGATCGATCCGTATGAAAAAGAAAATCACCTGGCTGTATTGAGTATCGGTGTAAAATTACCTGTAAGTAGATCAGGTTACACAAAACTGAAACAGGCATTGGGAATTTGAACAGGAAATCAATACTGCAACACATTGCGCTCCATCACTTTTTCTACGATGGAAGGGATCATCAGGAAATCCCTCGATTTGTCGAGAAAATAATCGGCACCCAAGCGCATGCATTCATCGCGGTAGCCCGCAAACGTATTGTTGGTAAGCATAATTACAACCGGCTTCACCATTTTAGTAACGCTCAGTTTGCGGAGCATTTCAATCCCGCCCATACCCGGCATATTTATATCCAGCACCATAACATCGGGCTGGTAACCATCCAGCAGCACAAGGGCTTCTTCGGCACTCGTAACGGATTCTGTACTACTTACCTGTTTTACTTGCGACAACAACAATTGCAAATGCTGCAGTATCATCACGGTATCATCTATCAACAAAACTTTCAACCCTTTCGATTCCATGTAAAATAATAATAATAAGAGCCGAAGTTATGTGTGCCGTGAATCATGTTTTGTAGCATACTCTACAAAGCTGGTGTAGTTCGAGAACTACCGTATACCAAGTAAATGCTCAGCTAGATTTGAAGTCACATGCGGTTTCAGGAACAAACAAAAGCTACTTTACATAAAAAAGCTTTGCAACAAACGCTGCAAAGCTTTTAGTTTTCTACCCATGGTTTTTATAGGAAAAAATATCTTACGCAAAAAAACTGGCAAGCAATCGTGCGTTGGTCAGGTAAATCTTAAGGATATGGGAAATATAAAAGGCAGGGTAAAAAACGTGAAACAAAGGAACACAATCACGAACCTGTCACAAATAGTTATTTATTGTCATTGTGTAGTATTTATACTACATTAAATACTAACAGCCGTTTATATTATATTATTAATGATTGCGTACTTAACCAGGTCGGCATTGTTCTGCAAATGCATTTTTTCCATAATTCGGGAACGATAGGTGCTGATGGTATTCACATTCAAAGACAAAATCTCTCCGATGGCGGAAATGCTTTTGCCCTGAACGATCATTTTGAATACTTCGAATTCTCTGTCCGACAGTTGTTCATGCGGAGCCTGTGTATTGTTTTGTTCGATAGAACCGGCAAGTACTTCGGCCACTTCGCTGGTAATGTATTTACGTCCGCTCAGGATCTGTTGAACCGCTTTTACGAGTTCGTAGGGAGCACTTTCTTTGGTGAGATAACCGGAGGCACCCGCTTTTAAGGAGCGAACCGCATATTGTTCCGGCGCATGCATACTTAACATAAGCACTGGTGTATCGGGCGCATTTTCTTTGATCTGCTTTAAGATCTCAATTCCGGAGTAGCCGGGCATACTGATATCGGAAATAATGATATCCCATTTTTCCTGGATGGCTTTCTTTAAAAGATCCGCCGAATCAGAAACATCATGAATATCTGCAAAGGGGAATGACTCTACCAGGATCTTTCTCAATCCTTCTCTTATCAGTGTGTGATCATCGGCAATCAGTATTCTCATTATCTCGTTCTTTTTGGAAGTTGCTTTTATAGATTTGGTAAAATAACAATTTCCGTGCAAAGTTACTACTTTTCAACTAACGATCTAACCCCGGATGTTTCTGTTTATCACCGCAAAGTTCTATGTTCCTTCTTCCCTGACTCTGCCGATACCGGTTCCTCAAAATAAATAAAGGGGCGCCATTGGCAACCCCTTTATACCCCGATCAACTAAAAAACAAAACTTATTGGTTTTAACATAGGAATTTGGATGATAAAACATATCCCTTACTGCCAGAAACTGCTGTTCCAGGGATATTGATTTGACAGCAAGGTATTCTATCTAACTCAGTGAGTCGTAGTTATAAACACTGAGTTTATCTGTGTAAAACACCGAAACAAACAAATATGCGGCCGTCTAAAACCCGGAAGAAACGATTTGCGCGTTTACTACGTATCCTTTAAAAGAAACGAAGATTGTAAGTTCCATGCCCACCTTAGTCTATGACAAAACCAAGAACACTGATTATTCTCACACCCGGTTTCCCCACCAGTGAAACAGATACCAACTGTTTACCCGCGCAGCAATCACTGGTCCGGTGTTTCAACACTTGTTTTCCGGAATTAAGATTGCTCATTTTGTCTTTTCAGTATCCGCATACCACACTCCCCTATCAATGGAACGGTAATACAGTGATCCCTTTGGGAGGAAACAACAGGGGTGGCGTGCACAGGCGCCTGCTTTGGTGTAAAGCCTGGATACGGCTATCGGCACTTATCAAAAAAGAGAACTGCATCGGGTTGCTGAGTTTCTGGTTGGGGGAATGTGCGTTGGCCGGGCATTATATCAATCGTTTCTACAAAATCCCGCATATTAGCTGGTTATTGGGACAGGATGCAAAGACCGATAACCGCTTCGCCCAAAAAATCATTTCGGGCAAAACGGTATTGGCCGCCATATCCGAACATACGGCCGCTTTGTTTTTACGGAACTATGGTACCGGGCCCGCGCACATTATTCCGAACGGAATTGAAGCGGCCTTGTTTTCAGAAAACCATCATCTACGCGATATTGATATTATTGGTGCGGGTTCACTGATCCCGTTGAAACGGTACGATCTTTTTATAGAGATCATTCACCAGCTTCATCAACACATTCCTGGATTAAAAGTGCTGCTATGCGGGCAAGGGCCGGAAGAAACCTCGCTAAAAAAACTGATCCGTCAATACCAGCTGGATACCGTGATTACACTTACCGGAGAGATTGACCATACTCAAATGCTCTCACTCATGCAGCGAAGCCGTATGCTGTTACATACCTCTTCCTTTGAAGGTTTCAGCGGTGCCTGCCTGGAAGCATTGTATGCAGGTGCACATGTGTTTAGTTTTTTTGGTGCACAGCAAAAGCCGATCGCGCATTGGCATATTGTACCCGATGAAGTAAATATGCCGAAAGAGATCCTGGCATTTTTACATTCGTCCGAAACAGATCACGCACCTGTTATGGCTTATTCCATGCTGGATTCGGCTGTTCAGTTCATGGAATTATTTGGCCAAGAGCGCCAGACAGATCCGGTACAACCTGTCTCCTACCGCATCCAGTGAATAGTTTTTCTGGAAATGCGCCATTATTTTTTCAGAGAGCGCGTTACGGTCAACTTGCGCGGAGCGGGATAAAACTTCCAGCAACTGAGCCGCATCTCCGGCTTTGAAATGAAATGCATACCTGCCATTATCTGATACTTTTACCGCAGGTGGTATATCCGTAACTATGGGGATACAGCCACAGGCCATCGCTTCCAGTAAAGCCCCACTGCCACCTTCACTATGACTGCCTGACAAATAAAAATCCGCCGCGCTATACCATTGAGGCAGCTCTGTATACGGTTTCTTTCCGTGCAGGTACACCGATTGTTTCAGTAACGCCGAATTGTTTATTTTTCTCTCAACCTCATTCAGCAGATCATTGGTTTGATAGACCAGGTGAAGTTTTGCCCCGGGTTGTACCAGGAGGTATTTTTCAAATGCATACAAAACCGTTAGGGGGTCTTTGTTTGCATTCATTCGTCCAACCCATAGATATTGTAAACCCTCATCCATTCCCAATGCTGTTCTGCATTTCATTTTATCCTGCCTGCTGAACCCGGTATAGGTTACGGGTATTTCGCTGATCTTTTGCGGATCCTGTATCATCCCCTTTTCAATCCATTCCCTTGCATTTCCCCGGGAGGTAAAAAGGTATTGGTCAATATAGCTGTCGGCTATTCTTTGCATTCTTTTTTTCACCCAATGTGAAGGCGGATGATCGGCCTGGTCTTTCGCTAACAGTTTTACTTTTCTTCCCAATAACCATCTCAATACGATCGCCTGGAACGGGAATGCCAGGCCCTGGATCATTACAAGGTCAGGTGATTGTTGTTTTACATACCGAAGGGTGCGCAATGGCAGGTAAAAGAACCCATTTCTACCATTAAAAAAAAGGATCTGCCGGTGTTGCTGAATGATGGTATCCGGATTATCTATGTGCTTGACCACTTCCACTTCCAGCTCTTTACCGGTATGATCCATATAATTCAATGAACTGAACTGCGCCGCCACTAAGTCCGTGGTATTGCCATACTCCGTATTGGCATAGAAGTTAATATCAAGTAAGCGGATCATACCAGTTCTTTACGTATCATTGAGAAATCGGCTGCAGGGTAGTAAGCACGGATCTCCTGCACCAGTTTTGGCAGATTGCCTGTTATGTACTTCCGGGTTTTGTTGAGATAAATTTCAGACATACCATCAGTGATGTTACCAGCATGCGTTTGTTGCTGAAGTATCTCTTCATCGATCAGAACTATTTTTCCATTCTTTACAACAAGCAGAATATCTTCCGGGTTTACTGCATAAAAAGCATCATAGAGATCCGCCCTTCCATTACGCCTGGCAACCACCATATCGGCCCGCTGGTTTTCCCGCAATATGCCAACAGATCCCATATTCCATATCCGTGCGGCATGCAAGGTTAGACCTTCTATCAGCTTTTGATCGCTCAGCATCCGCGTTTCCCTTGCCATCCTGAATTGTGGCCAGGCATTCCAGTCCGCTGTAAGTGTAGAATCGGTTCCGAATAAAATGGTCGTTTCTTTTTGCAGCACATCCATCGCTGCGGTACGGTTCAATAAAAAATAATTGGATTCCGGGCACCAGACCAATGCTTTGAAACAGCGGGCCTGGGCAGGTTTCATGGCAACTGCATGTATACCTACCAGTGGCCGGTTAAATACATTCCACCTGAGTAAGGTATCGATCTCTTCTGCGGCAACGGCATCCGTTCCTTCGCCGATATGGATCGCAAAAACCTGCCTATTCCATCGGGGGTGATTCAATTTCCATTTCCATTTTTTTTCAAAGCCAACAGAATGAATCGTATTGGCTGCCTGGTGAACAGTAATAAAAGGGTTCGTTACCGGCAACGGATCTCCATGGTTCACCACCGTGGTAAATCCGTTCAACAGGTTCTTATACATACCCCATTGTATCCTGAGAGAAAGCGGAACCTGCAACACTTCCCTGATCGTTTGCTGATTTTGCGAATGAATATCATCTCCCCATTCGCGGTAATTGGCGTAGATCCGGTTCCCGGTTTTAGGGAACAGGTTAAACTCCAGGTGCTCATGTGAATTGATAAGACCTGGAAATGCGATGGCATCAGTGAAAGGATAAACAACATCTGCTTCTTCTACCGTCGTTCCCGCAGGTAAAACAGCCCGGATACTGCTGTTCTCAACCAAAATATCTTTGGGTTGCTTTTCTGCATCACCTGGTATCGAAACATTGCGTAGCAGCATCCTTCTTTTTTAAGTGGATCCCGTAGATAATCGGTGTGCCTTCAAATTTTTCATACACGGCAAGGGCGCCCTGTTTTTGGTACCAGTTTTTTACCGATGCATCTACTTTCCTATCGGCAATACGCACAACTGTGAGATCAAGTTGCTTGACGATAGCCATCAGCTTCTCAAGAGAATGCACATAATTTTTTACCGCTACCAATTGCTTATTGTATCGGAAAGTACGGTTACCCCCTTTTTCCAATGCACCGGGATGGTAATCGGTAATGATGATATCGCCGCCGGGTGTAAGCACCCTTGTCCATTCGGCCAATGCTTCTGCCGGATCGGGAATATGCGCCAGGGTTAAGGTGGATACCAGCAGGTCGCAGGAATTATCTGCCTCCTCTAATAGATGGCCTGTAAGACGTGTTGTTTTTTGCGAAGGAAATTTCTGCTTCAGCACCAGCAGCATCTGTTCAGAAACATCATAGCCTGCCAGGGATGCCGGATGCAGCTGAAGCAGTTTTTGCCAATGCCGTCCGGTTCCGCAGCCGATATCCAGCAATCGTTTTCCCGTAATGGTTACGGGTTTCAATAATTCTGTAAACAATGCGTCATCGAGAAATAACATAAGGTTTTCGGGTTGAGCATCATAGCCTGCGGCCCACAGATCGTACGCAGCTTCGGGATCCGTTTCTTTCAGAGGTGAAGCAAACAACCGGCGCATACGGGTAAGAACAGAAGCGATCAACGACATAACAGAATTTAAAATAGCAACGGGGACGATAAAAATAGGGATAATTAATCAGCCCGTAACAGGCAACCAAAACATGCCTGATTCCGTTTACTATATGAGCAGTTGATCATACCATGAAAAAAGTACTTTTATTCAACCCCAAAAGTGCGGAAAAGAAATACCGGATCCCGAATTCCATCATGAACATTGCGGCCTCACTGGAAGGATTGACGGAATGGATGATTGTGGACGGGAACAGGGAAACCGACCCTTATCAAACCATTGCCAGCCATCTCGCCACAGGCGAATACAGATATGTTGGCTTTACCGTAATGCCCGGTCCGCAATTAAAACAGGCGGTTCCTTTTTCAAAGCGCATTAAAAAAGATTTCCCGGATACGGTAATGATCTGGGGAGGTTATTTTCCTACCAACCAATACAAACCGGTACTGCAGTCGGGCTATGTTGATTTTGTGATCAATGGTCCCGGCGACCATGCTTTTCCGCAACTGATTTCGGCGCTGGAAAAAAACGCACCATATGAGTTGATCAAAAACCTGATCTATTCCTATGAAGGTAATATCATCAAAACCACCAAGCAGGATCTGATTGAACAAGATACCCTTCCGTCACTGCCTTACGATAAACTGGATAGGATTTATCCCATTGAAAAATACCTCGGCAAAACCTATCTCGGAAATAAAACATTGGCGTATCATTCCAGCATCGGTTGTCCATTTACCTGTTCTTTTTGTGCCGTAGTGCCAACGTATGAAGCAAGATGGAAGGCAAAATCCGCGGAACTTGTTTACCGCGACATCAAGTATATCAAAGACAAATGGGGTGCCGACGCCATAGAATTTCACGATAATAATTTCTTTGTATCGGAGAAAAGAACCCTTGCATTTGCAAAACTGATTACACCAGAGAAAATGAGCTGGTGGGGTATGGCGCGGATCGATACGATGGATAAGTTTAAAGACGAATCGCTGGCTGCCATCCGCGAAGCGGGTTGCAAGATGATCTTTTTTGGCGCGGAAAGTGGCAATGATAAAATCTTAAAACATCTCGACAAAGGCGGCACACAAACCGGCGAGCAGATTGCCCGTTTTGCAGAACGTTTGAAAAAATATGATATCATTCCTGAATACTCTTTTGTATTGGGACTTCCTGCCGAAACACCGGAAAAAGTAATGGAGCAGATCGATTTTGATATTCAATACATCAAACAGATCAAAGCCATTAACCCGAGAACGGAAATCATCTTATATACCTATAGCCCGGTTGCTACGGAAGGTTCTGCGCTATATGAGCAGGTGCAGGCCGCAGGATTCCGGTTTCCGAAACACCTGGAAGACTGGATCAATCCACAATGGGAACGTTTCGACCTGCGCAAGAACCCGTTAACTCCCTGGTTAACACCGGAGATGATCGATAAGATCCGGAATTTCGAAACAGTACTGAATGGATACTACCCTACTGTATCAGATATCCGGCTGAACAACGCCAAAAGAAAACTGGTTAAACTGATTTCAGGTTTGCGTTATAAGACCAATTTGTATAAATATCCTTATGAAATTAAATTCCTTCACAGGCTCTGGAGTTACCGACAGCCGGAGATACAGGGATTTTAACCAACGTATGTGAACGAAGTAGCATCCATACCAAAAAAACATTTGCCTGCCGGAAAGCAGCGGACAAATAATGATTTTGAAAAAAATTATCTTCTCTGCCGTGCAATTGAAAAGAGGATCTATTCTGATGAGGAAGTAAAACAGCTCCCGGAGCGCTTCGTTAACCAGGAACACGCAAAGGAATGGGCGATCCGGAAAAGATCTTCTCAAAAAATGTATCAATATCTTTTGCGTCAAAAAAAGGTGTTGAACATTCTAGAGGTAGGATGCGGTAACGGATGGTTCTTAAAAACACTTGCAGGTATCCCCGATAGCCTGCTAACCGGAACGGATATCAACCTGGCGGAATTGGAACAGGCGGAAAGAGTATTTTCCGCCAATAAGCGGTTGCGTTTTATGCATGGTGATATCCGCTCAGGCATTTTAGGTGATGACTTGTTTGATATAATCATCTTCGCGGCATCCATCCCATATTTCTCTTCGCTGAATGAGATCATCACCCGCTGTTTTGAACATTTGTTGCCCGGCGGCGAAATTCATATACTGGATTCCAGGTTTTATAAGCCGCACGAAATAACCGAGGCAAAACAAAGATGCATTCAATACTTTACTAACCAGGGATTACCAGAAATGGCAGGTTATTATTTTCATCATAGTCTTTCGGATCTGGCACCATTCAGATACAGTATTCTCTATGACCCGGAATCTGTTTTTCATAAGCTATCGCGCAACCGTTCTCCTTTTCATTGGGTCTGCATTAAAAATGAAAACGTAAACTGATTATGGCAGAACAATCACTCTACCATACCTTCCACCGTTACCGCACATTACAAACGCATCGGGTGAGTGCATTGCCGATTGTGATACTTATGCCGCACAGCGCCTGTAACTGCCAGTGTGTAATGTGCGATATCTGGAAAGGCAACCGTAACCTGAAACAACTCACCGAAGCGGATATTGAAAATTTGCTGGGCGCTTTACGCAATTTTGGAACACAACAGATTTTGATGTCGGGCGGCGAAGCCTTACTGCATCCCAATTTTTTCCGGCTTTGTGAAATCCTGAAAAAGCAAGCGATCCGCATCACTGTATTATCCACAGGTTTAACATTGGAACGAAATGCGGAAAAGTTGTTGCAGTATACAGATGAATTGATCATTTCTCTGGATGGTGATGAGGAACTGCATAACCGGATCAGGAATATTCCCGGTGCATTTCAGAAAACAAGGCAGGGCGTACAACTGCTCAAAACACTGGATCCGGGGTATCGTATTACAGCAAGAACAGTGATACATAAACTCAACTACAGGCAATGGCCCGCTATTATAGAAGCCGCACTTGAAATGGGGCTTGACCAGATCAGCTTTTTACCCGCCGACACCAGCAGTCATGCATTCAACCGCGCCATTCTTTGGGAGAAAGAAAGACAGGAAGAAATTTTACCCACCGAAACGGAACTGGATTCCATGCAAAGCATCCTGGATGGAATACTGGTGAATTACCAACCGTTATTCGCTGGCGGATTCATAGCGGAACCGGCATTGAAACTGCAAAAGATCATTGATCATTATCATGCGGTATATGGCCACAATGCCTATCCTTATAAAAAATGCAATGCCCCGTGGGTGTCGGCAGTGATTGAAGCGGATGGAACGGTAAGGCCTTGTTTTTTTCACGAAGCCATGGGAAATATCAAGGAACACCCGCTGGACGCAATCATAAACAGTAAGGAATCCATCCGTTTCAGAAAGGAACTGGATGTCCAGCAAAATCCTACCTGCCAGCAATGTGTCTGTTACCTTAACCTACCACCCCGTTCGGCCATCAATTAATGAACCCATGAAACGCATACTATTTACCCATTCCTATTTTTTACGTTTCGATCCCAAGCAATGGGAAACAGGACAACCCTATGCGCCTCTCGGAACTTTGTATGCTGCTTCACTCATGCGCGAAAACGGGTATGCCGTGCATTTGCACGATACCATGTTTGCCACAACCGCAGAAAGCATAACGGAAGCGATCAATGAATACCAGCCCGATTTTGTAGTGGTCTATGATGATGGATTTAACTACCTCACTAAAATGTGTTTGACCAATATGCGGGAAGCCGCTTTCCGCATGTGCAGGATCGCCAAAGAGAATGGATGCACGGTTATCGTTTCCAGTTCTGATGCAACCGACCATTACGAGCAATATCTCTCCGAAGGAGCCGATTTTGTTTTGCTGGGCGAGGCGGAATACAGTTTGCTGGAATTGGTCAACGCCATATCCGCGAATGAAACAGATCTTCATTCCATACAGGGCATTACCTACCGGCAGCAAGAATCGGTTGTAAAAAACCAGCGCCGTGCGGTGATCAGGGAACTGGATGAATTGCCAATGCCCGCATGGGACCTGGTAAACATTGCTCCCTACAAAGCCATGTGGTTAAAAACTACCGGCTATTTTTCGCTTAATATCGGAACTACCAGGGGCTGTCCCTTCAAATGCAATTGGTGCGCCAAACCTATTTACGGTAACCGCTACAATTCAAGGTCACCTGAGCATGTAGTGAAAGAACTGGTATACCTGAAGGAGCGTTTCGGTTTTGATCATATCTGGTTCTGCGATGATATTTTCGGACTGAAACCGGGATGGGTTGATCGTTTTGCCGAACTGGTACAGCAGCAAGATTTGCGGTTCCGTTTTAAGATCCAGGCCCGCGCCGATCTTTTGCTGCAGGAAAACTATATCAGGGCACTCGCCCTCGCGGGCTGCGATAATGTATGGATGGGCGCCGAAAGCGGATCGCAGAAAATACTGGATGCGATGGACAAAGGGATCACTGTTGAACAGATCAAAACGGCTACTGCGTTATTAAAGAAACATGCCATCAAACCCTCTTTCTTCATTCAATTCGGTTATCTCGGAGAAACACGGAAGGATATTGAACTCACCATACGCATGATCAACCGTCTGCTTCCACATAGTATTGGCATTTCAGTTTCATATCCTTTACCTGGAACCGTTTTCTATGAGAAAGTAAAGAGCGACCTGCACCAGAAATCCAACTGGACTGATTCTGATGAACTGCAAATGATGTTCACCAATACGTTCCGGCCGGATTTTTATAAACAGCTGCACCGCTATGTACACAAATCTTACCGTACGCACCTGGCCATCGAGCAGGTAAAAGCATTGGTGAAGAAACCGGCATCTATCCGTTTCCACTCATTCAAAAAAGCGGTTTCCCTTTTATACTATGCGCCTGCCAGTTTTCTGGCCAGGTTACAAATGCGGCAGCTGGAAAAAATATAAGTATGACCGAATCAATATCGTCTACCAACGAACAACAGGCAGCACTCGCATTTAGCAGGCAATCTGTTGTATTTGATGAGTTATACGCCAGTGATACGATTGTGCATTACAAAAGGGAAAGAGTAAGAACCCATGTAAACAGTCTATTAAAACCCAATAGCCACATACTGGAATTGAATGCAGGCACGGGCGAAGATGCCATGTATTTTGCGCAGAACGGGCACCAGGTTCATGCTACCGACATTTCGGAAGGGATGCTGTCGCGTTTGCATGAAAAAGCTATACACAATCGGCTGGAACAACTGATCACATCTGAGCAATGCAGTTTTACCGCTCTCGAAAGCCTGGTACAGAAAGGGCCGTATGACCATATTTTTTCAAATTTTGCCGGATTGAATTGTACCGACAAACTAGACCATGTATTGCATTCACTCAGTGGCCTTCTAAAGTCCGGTGGCACAGTTACGCTAGTGATCCTGCCCCGATTCTGCTTATGGGAATTTCTATTATTGTTCAAAGGAATGTGGCGTACAGCCACACGAAGGTTTACCGGAAAAAAAGGAGCCCGATCGCATGTGGAGGGAACTTATTTCACTTGCTGGTATTACAATCCTTCATTCGTAAAACAACAACTTGCCGGAGAGTTTAACTCGATAGCCACGGAAGGACTATGCAGTTTTGTTCCGCCTTCGTATATCCGTTTTTTTGCAGAAAAGCATCCACGTATGTTTGTGGCATTGCGTAAACTGGAGAGCCGTTTCAAGCATAGCTGGCCCTGGCGTTCTATTGGCGATTATTATATTATTTCGTTCAGGAAGAAATAGATTTGTTATCAAATACCATTCCCCATTTCTTTTCCATTGCATTCAATCTTTCCGCATACATATCCAGCAACTTTTTCTGAAGATGGGCGGGATTGGGCCTTGCAAAATGTACCCCTACTGCCAGGCCGAATGGGTCGCCCTTGCTGTTCAGCCGATGGTCGCGTTCTTTTTTCTCCCATCTTTTACGGGTAACCCTCATCAGGTAATGGTTCAGCCATTTACCCGCCCTGTTTGAGAACATTTTTTCCAGCAGTTTTTTATACCATGGATCATGACACGCGTTTTGTATGGGAGGATAATACAGCCCGGCATTGGGCAGAAAGCCGGCAGACCAGTTATTTGCTGTAAAGAAATTATTCATTGTCTCTTTGCCGCAAACAGGCTTCAGTGTAACTACTTCAGTAGCAGTGAAGATATTTTCTTCAGCGATCAGCAGGGCTTCTTCATCAATAAAATAATTCATGCAGTAATAATCTTCTTTGCCCACCAGGAAGCTCAATTTTTTTAAGCCATGCAGCAGGCTCCGCGCAATCCATAACCAATTGGCCTTTGTGATAAGGAAGAAATCTATATCGGCCCGTTCGTCTGCAAAATCTTTGGATAAGGAGCCGGATATGCCCACTCCCCTTACAAACGGGAACCGGTACAAGACAGCGGCGATCCGGTAAGCTGTTTGCAGCAATTCCTGTGCACGGGCATTGCCTTCCATCCTCCTTATGATCCAGGAAGGCTGGTTCTGTAAAGCATAAAAATCTTCATGCAAAAACACATACCCTTTCTCACATAGGTCTTCCAATGCAGCCCGCACATCCGCAACATCCATTCCGTTATCCATAAAACGATGAATCTCCAGTACCGTAATGGGGTATTGGAACATGTCGAAATAAGCCAGGGCCTTTAATATGCTGTATTCGTTTTTCAATAACAAAAGTGCTGCGTTGCCAGGCTGCCGTGACAGCAAAAACAAAGACTAAATACCATCCCAAAAGAACCATTTTTAGTTGTAACAAAAAAAGTTTTTACAGGCAACCCAACCACCCCTTTTTACGAATCAGAGAGGTAAGCCCCTAATGAATAAAAGGCAAGGAAAAAGCATGATAGACCCTATCAGCATCGCGCCCACTCCAATAGCAAAATCCACCCTTACGGTGGTGCCGGGGATTGTAAGGCATAGGGAGTTGGTTGACAGAAAAATGAACTACCTGCTCCTGAAAAGGCTGTTTGATATTTCTTTCTCCATTCTGTTTATGATTGCAGTACTCAGTTGGCTGTTGCCGGTCGTATGCCTGTTGATCTGGCTCAGCTCCCGGGGTCCTGTTTTCTTTCTTCAAAAAAGGATCGGCAGGGGTGGAAAATCTTTTACCTGTTACAAACTCAGGACCATGGTGCAGAACGATGAAGCGGATCTGCTACAAGCCACCGAATACGATGAACGCATTACCAGGCTTGGCTGGTTCCTGCGCAAATCGAATATGGATGAATTTCCACAGTTCTGGAATGTATTGAAAGGTGATATGAGCATCATTGGCCCAAGGCCGCATATGTATACGGATTGCAGGACTTTCAGTGAAATGATTCCGGGATATAAATTCAGAACCCTGGTAAAGCCGGGATTAACCGGGCTGGCACAGGTAAAAGGATATCATGGTCCTTCCGCATCGATGGAAGCTATTGAGAATCGATTTTATTGGGATCGTTATTATATATACCATCTGGGTGTATGGCAGGACAGCCGCATTATTGCAAGAACCATTCTGCAGAAATGTTTTGCAATGTTTCGTTACTTTTCTGTTTTGTTACCCTCCAAACCAAGGCAACAGCCCGAACCGGATCATTCATTCTGATGCAAAAAACAGCCATTGATAGTATCTCAGCTTACCATGAATCCGGAAATGTACCGGTAACTGATCTGCTTGCACGGCCAATTGAAAGGATCAGGTTGCAACACCGGGCGGAAAAATACAGAACCAGGGAAGACCGCGGCGGGATTGCTTATATACAGCGCAGCATTAAAGAAGGAGCAGTTGTTTTTGATATCGGTGCACATAAAGCGGGTTATCTTTATTTCTTCCTGGAACAGTTGCAGAACAACGGCGCCATTCACGCTTTTGAACCGCAACCAGTGCTATATCAATACCTCCAGAAACTAAAGCGGTTGTTTAGTTGGAACAATGTAAAGATCGAAGCAGCCGCTGTATCCGATCATTCAGGTACAGCTTTGCTCAGTATTCCATATAACAATGGAAGGGCATCTTCACCCTGTGCCACCATTATTGAAAGCCGGATGGATCTCCAAATCCAGTCGCGTGTTGAAGTGAACACCATTTCTTTAGATGAATATTGCGATCAACACCATACTTATCCGGATTTCCTGAAAGTAGATGTGGAAGGAAATGAGTTATCTGTTTTCAAGGGAGCAGCGAATATGTTGTTCCATCACAAACCGAAAATATTATTTGAATGCGAGGCCCGGTTTGTAGGCGAAGCACGGGTACAGGAAACATTTTCTTTTCTTCAGCAACTGGGTTACACGGGTTATTATATTATGGGCAACGACGTAAACCATATCCAGGAATTTCACATTGATTCGCACCAGCGGCCCGGGTCTGCTATTTATTGCAACAATTTTATTTTTGAATAACCGCATCGCTCCTACCCGGCCCACCGAGGTAAAAAAAGGAATAAAAAGATGCGAAAAAAAAGATGCCCTTGTTTGCATCCATGATATTCTCCGAAAAGCAAACTACCCCTGTAATCACCAGGAAGGAATAGAACAGCAGGTCCTTTTCCCCGATCGCCTGTTTAAACCCTGCCATATAAATCCACAGTAATACGATCAACCCAATTATACCTGTTTTAATCAGCATGCTCAGGTATTCATTGTGCGCGTTAAGGTCGTTCAGGTAAGAATTGTATAGCTTCCTGTTATAATACAATTCTTTTAATAAGGCCACTTCACTTCCACTACCATGACCGTATACCGGCGATTGCCCTATCAATTCCAAAGCACAGTTCCACCTTACGGCCCTTGGCTCCAGTGTATTGTTGTTGACTGTTCGTGTAAGGTCTTCTTTCAGATCAATGATCAACCTTGTGCGCAGGTCATCCATTCGTGTAAAAGCATAAAAAGCCGAAACCGAAATACTTATTGTCAGCAACAAAAACAGCCATCGTTTCTTTTTTGAAACAAGCAGGAAAGGCATCACCCCGTTTACAATCAGGGCGAATGCGATCAATACCGCCCGTGAAGAAAGTTGTAGCAGGCCTGCGAGTAACACAAATAATATCACTGCATACACAATCTTTTTACCAGTGTGTGTCTCATTTTTGATCAGGGTAACTATTCCTACGGCCGCCAATGCGATATACATCGAAAAATAAGTGGCATGCATATCAATGGGTGCTGAAAAATTATGATTGATAAAAGCATTGCTGAACAAAGAAGTAAAAGGCAGATGGTTCAGCCGGATAATGTCAACCGCGGTATAATAAAGATAGACCAATGTGCCAAAACAGCTAAGTGCCATCACTGCTATGATATTGGGAATGTAGCGCTTTACGTCAAACGGCTGTACACTGATCACTAACGGAAAAAGCAGGAAAGCGAGTTGCCGTTCCCATTCATAAAAAGCCTCATCATAAAAACGGGTGTATGCGGTGCCCAATACCGTTAACAGGAAGAGGGAAATGGGAAGGAATAAGCGACGGAACGATGGCTTATGGGCAGTTACTTTCTGTAAATGGATCAGGGTATGTATGCAAAGACTGATCAGTGCAAGTTCACTATACAGGCGATCAAATGGAAGGGATGCTACAAAAAAAAGCAGGTGATAATAAGTGATCTTATCACGCAGGGACTCCCGTATAAAAAATAATTCTTTCATGCTCCTTTTTCCAGTGATTGAATAAATAAGGTTTCATAATCCGCAATGATCTTTTGCCAGGAATATTGTTCACGTATCTTTTGCCTGTTCCTATTCCGGATATTGTCCACTTTTTCTATCGGGTGTATTCTTGATGCGACCGTTTCAATATCTTCTTCGTTACTGAAATAAAAAGCATCCTCCTGCAATACAGACCTGTTGAATACATTATCATGCGCACAGATCATAGCGCCGCAAGCCATGGCTTCCAACAACGAAGGATTGGTTCCGCCTACGCTATGTCCGTGAAAATAGAGCCGGCATCCTTCACGTAAATTATCCAGTTCAGGCGCATCATAAATGGTTCCCAGAAACTGTACAGCTGGATTGGATCCGAACAACGCTTTCATTTTCTTTCCGTACCCGTTTGCCAGGCTACCCACCACCAATATTTTTTCTGCTCCTGCCTGCCTGGTCAATCCTTTCAATATGGTTTCAATATGGTTCTCGGGTTCCATACGCGCGATCAGTAAATGATAATTGTTTTTCGAAACACCATATTTTTCCAGAACTGCTTTATCTGTTTCTATACAGTTTTCGGCACCATAACTGATATAAGTTGATTGGATCCCATACTTATCGTCAAGGTATTCTTTAACAGGTATCGCATCGGCCACTTGTCTTTTACTGAAATGCACCGCCAATTTTTCGGCATACCGAAGAAAGCTTTGCACGGGGGCACTATATTTGGAACGTTTCCATTCCAGGCCATCCATATTAGTAATCACAACCGATTGCGCGGGGTAAAGCCAGCCCCATACAGAACTGCTGGTATAGCCCAGCACCAATACAATATCAAATTTTCTTCTTCTCGCGTCCATGATACAATTGAGATCGTATAGAAATTGTCCCATCGTACCCATGGAAGCCGATGGATCGTAACAATGCGCAATGTCTACACCCTCCCATTTTTTTTGCTGGTAAGGATGTGTATGCGTATTGTAAACCGTTACCTTATGGCCTTTCGCCGCCAGCCCTCTCGACAGAAAAGAAGCGAACTGTTCAAACCCGCCATAATGGTTGGGTATGCCCCTGCAGCCAATGATACCAATGGATATGGATTTCATATGACTGTCTTTTTAAGTAATTGAAAAAAATCAGCGGCAACCGTATCAGGATCATAGGAAGCGCGGATGGCCGACCGGATCCGTTTGTTGTCAACACTGATCGTATTACCGTTGATACAGTCAGCCAGTTTGTTTTCAAAATCTGGAACATTGGCCGGATCAAAACGCCAGGGTTCAAAAAATGTAAAATCTTTCATAGCCGTAACATTGGCACACAGTACCGGTGCACCATGCATGGCTGCCTCCAGGGGCGGAATACCAAATCCTTCCGCCGCAGAAGGATATACAAATAAGCGGCAGTTCCTGTAAAACATAGCCAGTACATCCGGCTCAACAGCAGGAATGATTTTGATATGGCTGCGCTCGGGTTCTTCCAGCGAATGCAGTAAAGCGTCCAGATCCTTTACACGAATAGATGTTTTTCCGATCAAAACAAGCATGGTATTTTTTTCCCGGAGCGAAAGTTTCAGGTAGGCTTGCAGGAGCAACAATTGATTTTTCCGCGGTTCTATCCGGCTTATATATAAAATATAATTCTCCGCCCTATACCTGTTACGGATATAGTCACGCTCGCGAGAAAGATCAGCCTCAGCAGGAACAGCATCCTCTTCTACCATATTGGGAATAACAAAAATATCATTTACAGGAATGTTATAATGAAATGCCAACCGCTCTCTCGAATAAACAGAAACCGTGGTTTTAATTGCCGCCATCCGGAAACTCCATTTAAAAAAGAAAAAACGTTTCAACCCATACAAACGCGGGAAATAGGCAGGATAATCCATGAACAACACATCGTGTGAAGTAACAATATACCGGCAATAGGCCATCGGCAAGGGAGACATGTATTGAAAATGGGCAAACCCAAACCGGTACTTTCGGATGTAAAAAGGTATGATGGTAAAAAAGCGAAGCAGTCCCGCGCAATATTTCGGGTACTTCAAAAAATACTGTTTCTTAACCTGGGGAAATCTTTGCTGCAGCCTTTCCGTATCGTTGGCCCCAAAATAGATCTCTATTTCGGGATGCAGCCTCATCAGGGAAGTATACAGTGAATACAGGAAGCTTTGCGCACCCTGGAACTCAGTATCAAAACTGTGAGCATCTACAAATAAACGGATCTTGTTTGCGCCGGTCATATTTCTTTGTTCAATATTGTTATAATCGGTTCAGGCTGAATGAATGCAGCAGGTCGATCATTTTCTTGGATAAAAAACTTAACAGGTACAATGCATACAGATCGGGCCTGTACGGATGTATGCTGATCGCTTTTCTTATGTATGCCCTCGCTTTCTGCGGTTTATAATTATTTACCAGGTATTTCTTTCCTACCAGGGCATAATAAGCGCCGTGCTTAACACGATGCCTGTCTTGCTCCTGCAGGATCCGTAACAAAGCGTCTTCCTCTTTTTGTGAAATACTTGCTTTCAGGATTATTTTCTTTTTCAGTTTCCGGAATTTCCTGCCACGCCATTTTTCATCAATGGTAACAGAGGCTGGATTCAATCGCACCTTTATCAGCGATCTGGGAAGATTGGCCATCTTCCCTTCTGCAAAAAGATGCACCCACAAAAAATAATCTTCGAATGTGTGCGCTCTTGTATCATAGCCACCCAATTTCATCACGGCATCCTTCCGGTACATGACGGCAGAGTGAATAAAAGGACAATAGAAATACAGTTTTGCCGACAGTTCTTCTGCCCCATACGCAAAACAATGATGGTGATAAATAAAATCTCCTTCTTCCGTAACATAATCCACATCACTGCCGGTCAATACATGATCCGAGTTGGCTTCCATGAACGCGAACTGAACGGCCAGCCTGTCTGCATAACAGATATCATCCGAATCGAAACGCACGATATATTTTCCGCGTGCCATCTGTAGGCCGGTATTCAAAGCAACCGAAACACCGCCATTTACCTGGTTTACCAGTACAATACGTTCGTCTGTAAAAGAGCGGATCACCGCTTCCGTATCATCGGCTGAGCCATCGTTTACGATTAGTAACTCAAAATCGGTGAACGACTGATCCAATACAGACTGAATAGCCATGCCAATATACTTCTCCGAATTGTATGCGGGCATCAGAACAGTTATCCGGATAGCATGGCTCATAGATTCGCGGATTTTGTTTTCGGTATTTCCTGCCGGTTCAGAATTATCAGCAATTCAAACAGGATAACGATCGATAGTTGTTCAAACCAGTAGTCGGTAATAAAAGCGCCAAGCATCAGTAACAGCAGCGGTACACCACTGGCGGTTGTAAGTATCCGCTTTGAAAAATAGAAGAGGTAGCCTGCCACAAAAGCCAGTATCCCGGCAATCCCATATTCACCCAATAACTGTGCGTAAACCGAATTGGGTGAATGTGTGACGGAATGATAGCCCGAATCCCTCGCAAAATAATCCAGGTAAACCGTTAAATGGTTCTGTTTAAAATCTTCGTGTATATACCAGAGCGATGAAGGATAGCTACCCGCGATCTGTAATCCCGTTGCCCGGAATGCGAGCTTGGAAGAGAAATTGCCCATGCCATCGCCCGTAACTATTTTCGACGGATGCGCTTGCATAAAACGTGCAAGCTGTTTAAACGCCTGTATTTTACCGGGCACCTGGCTATTAACAGCAATGGTATCAGATCCCATTGTCTTATTTCGTTCCTGTATGGTACGAAGTAGCCTTACTGCCTGCATACGGGCCTCTGAAGAATCCGGCACATGCTGGTATTCCGGAGCATGAATATTAACGGTGGGTATGATTGGTTTTATAGTAAGTGTCCCGTGATTTTTATCGATGTTTTCTGCCGCCCGAATGGTAGCCACACTATCCAGGTATTTTTTTGCTGTCTTATATTTTTTTTCTTCAGTAGAAAGTACGCTGTCGGGTCGTTCGGCAATAGGGATGATTTTTTCTTCCGGTGTATTTTTCTGGTTCAGTTGGCCATGTCCTGCCGTTCGTTCAATAACCTTAATCGCATACTTATTGTTCTGTGGTGAAACATTCGCCATAAACACAACCAGCATTATCAATTGCACCACAATAATACTTTTCTGATCCCTGTCTGTTTTGAAAATGAAAAAATACGCAAGACAAGCCAATACCAGCAGGTTGGTAAAATTGCTGCAGGTGAGCAGCAACACCGCCATACAAAGCAGGGTCATAACAAATTGTTTGCGCGACAGGAAATAAACGATTCCGAATGCATTCAACATCGCATTGGTGGTAGAGGTATCGAATGAAATGCCCTTGATATAATCTCCTGTGCCAATAAAATACTTCTGGTGCATTCCCTGGTAAGTATAGGGATTGACCTGGTGTATCTCCCGGACAATCAACCCTAGATTTACACACGAAGCGAGTACGTTGATCAGAAAAAAAAGGAATAAAGCATTGTGTATTTTTTCCGGATCGCTATACCTGAACACCAGCAGCAGCTGGTGAACGATCAGTATACAACCTACCCAGAAAAAAATACCGGTTATGAAAAGGGGTAAATAATTTTGTTCTTTATACAGGGAGAACAGCAGAAGATCAATGATGGCGATCAGGATCATTGCCGGGTAAAACAGGGGGATTGAGAATTGTTTGAGGGAATTTGTAAAACTAAAATCCGGCCGCCTGAAATAGATAAAAACAATTGCCAGTAATTTCACCCATAGTTTCACATTCATCACCAGCAATAGAAATACCAGCAGCTCCCAGTCTGTCTTTGTCATGCCGCGTAATATGCTTTCTTTTATCCTGCGCATAAGGCCGTTTTATTCCTATGATATTGATCTACCAGTTTTTGATACAGCAACAAATGATCCGCTGCGGATTTTTGGATAGAAAACCGTTGGTTCACCGTTTCTCGTCCTTTGTTACCCAACGTTTCGCGTAATACCTCATCGGAAAGAAGCCGTACAATGGCATCGGCTATTGCGGCAGGGTCGCCAGGATTTACCAGCAACCCATTGATACCATTCTCGATCAGTTCCGGCCCGGAACTTCTTTCCGTATAAATTACCGGGCAGCCGCAACTCATCGTTTCCATGGGTGTCATTGAAAAGCATTCTGAAAAAGAAGGGAACACGGCAGCGGCCGCTGATGAAAAAACGGTTTGCAGTTCTCGCTGGGTAACATGTCCCATAAAGTGTACGGTCTTTGCTGCTTCATTCGTTAGCAGGTGTCTGAATTTTTCAGGTCGCCCTTTTCCATACAACCTTAACTGGCAGTCGGGATAATTTTGATGAACATGATTCCATGCCAGTAATAAATTATACACTCCTTTAAATTGCGTAAGCGATCCGGCGAATACAATACCTGAGCGCATAGCAGCCCTATTCGGCTCCTGCAGGTTACAAAGAATCGGGTTATACAAAACAGGGATCTCCTTAGCAAGCCCATAAAACAACGCATACTGGATGGCAGTATGTTTGCTCACGGCCACTAACGCATCGGCGCCCAGTATATGTGCTTTTTCTGTTGCATATTCCTTTTCATTAAATGGCCGACCCGTTTGATGTTGGGTATAAGAATTGTTGCCATGTAATTTTACCAGCAATGGAACCGGAATAACCGGGATCGCCGAAACATCATGCACCAACGAAAACCATTCATTAAAATCGGGCCATTCCACCAGGTCGATTGCGTTATCGTGGATAAGGGATTGAATAAAGGCGAAAAAATCCGCTGACCCTTTCTGGTAACTGAGCGATAACAGCCCGGTTCTTTTTAGCAAAGAATACGCGATCTTTCCGGCAAAAGAATCACCGTCCTTCGCCGGACCAATATCCATACCGATCCGCTTACGCCATACTTTTACCCCATCTGTTTCTTCATAATCTTTCCTACCATAACCGGGCATATACAATCCGGCAACAAAAACCTTATGACCCAGACCGGCCATTGCCGTTGCCAGGTTTTTCGTGGCCGATCCGATACCACCGCTTTTACCGGGGGGATATTCATTACAGATGTATAATAGATTCATACCACTGTTCCTCTTTTAAAAAATGTCCAATCCCTGCTGTTCATTTGCCCCGTAATGATCAATAAGAAAAAGAATACCAGTGACCCGATTATTTCCTTTACAATAAAATTTTGTAGCAGACCATTCGCGAGTAATCCGGCCGCCGTTCCATAACAAACAATCACCATCGCCTGGAAGAAAAATGGTTGAATAGTAAGAAATTTTGTTTGATAGGCATAATACAATGTTTGCACCAGGGTAGCTACCAGGAATCCCGCAGCGGCCCCTTTCGCGCCAAGAAAAGGGATCAGGCACAGATCGGCTACGATATTGGTGCCGATGGTAAACAGGATACAATAAAAAATCACCCGCATCTTTTCTTTCGCGAAATGGATGCTCCACAAAAAATTATTCAGGTAAAGAAGCGGCATGGCAAACGACAAAATCAACAGGATGCCCACGGTTGATTGCCCGTATTTATGATCGGTAAGCGCGTCAACCACAGTTTCCCAGCACAGGTTAATGGTCAGCGCCACAAAAACGGCAATGATCATTTCGGCTTTGATGAATGCCTGTATCTTTTCAGCAGCTCCAGCAGCTGAAACTGCCGGCCCGAATAATTTAACGATCCGGGGAAGCAATACCGGGCCAATGACCAGCAATGGCAGTGTAGACAACTCGAATAGTTTATTTGTGAAACTATATTCAGCCACAACCACCGAACCGGATAAAAAACCAAGCAATACCCAATCCATCCTTTGCATAGCCGTATTCAGTACCGTGATGCCAAATTGGGGCAGGGCTTCTTTCAGCAATAAAATATATCCCCGGCGATCAAATCCTGCTGCAACAGGCAGTTTCAGCACAAACCGGTACACCACAATACAAAGAATCCATTCTGCAAACGATGCCGACAGGTAAACCATCACGATAGCCCGAAGCGTAATATTGACCTGCATTACGGTTAATACCAGCAACCCAACCATTTTGATGGTATTGCCAATAGACGACATTACGAAAAGCGGTTTAAATCTTTCCAACCCGTTCACGATCTGCCGGAACGGGATTGCGAAAAAAGAGAAACACTGGCTGATGGCCAGTCCCATTAACAGCCAGGCCATCGGCCTTGGTACAGGTAGTATCAATAACACCACCCATAAAATCAGCAGGAAAGCGGTTCCTGAAACAACTACATGGAAACAATAAGACCGTAGCAAGGTAGCCGGATCATTACCGGCCGCTGTTTTGCGAACGGCAATTTGTTCCAGTCCGAACCCCAGGGCAGAGAATACAAGCAGTAAAGATGCAAGGGTCCAGTTGATATTACCCAGCTCGGCTTTACTAAGCTGGCGCGAGATGATAAGGAACACCAGCACCCCGGATAATTGGTTAAAAATACCCTGTACAGCGCTAAATGAAATGTCTGAAATCAGTTTGCTTTTGGCCATCCCTTATGCATTCATTTTGATACAGTTACGGTATCTATAGGAATACGTAACCACTATCCTGCATGGTTGCCTGCGCAATAAAAAGAGCTTCCACCCCCCTCCGTGAAACTCCCCATCTCAGTGCCTCTGTGGTAAAGCCTTCGCTTCGATCTTTTTTCACCACAGAGGCACTGAGATACAGAGATACGCAGAGGAGTGCCGTCGCAACCGGTTAGCGTTATGAAAATGCTGTATTTCCCATCAAAACCATCAAATACAGAATCTCTCCAGAATTATAGTTCTATTTTGTATAGCAAATGATCCACACTTGAAGATCCTGATTATTGAAGACGAGCTTACCCTTAACCAAACCATGCTGGACTTTCTATCCGGCGCGGGCTATTTATGCGAATCGGTGTTCAGTTACAAGGACGCGCTCGAAAAGATCGAATACCATACCTACGATTGTATTGTGCTTGACATTATGTTACCCGGTGGCTCGGGATTGGATATTTTACGCTTTCTGAAGCAGGATAAAAAAACGGATGGCGTTATCATTATATCAGCCAAAGGCGCACTGGAAGATAAGATCGAGGGGCTGCAGTTAGGCGCAGATGATTACCTCATCAAACCTTTTCACCTGTCGGAACTAAGTGTGCGGATCGCTGCCATTATCCGCAGAAAAAACTTCAATGGCCAGTCAGTAATCACGGCCGGTGATATTCAGGTGGATACCATGGGTAAAACCGTATTGGTCAATAACCAGCAGGTTGACCTTACCCAGAAAGAATTCCAGTTATTGCTGTTCCTGATCGTTAACCGTAACCGGATCCTTTCCAAGAATGCCATTGCGCAACATCTCTGGGGAGACGATATGGATTTTCCAGACAACTATGATTTCATTTATTCTCATATTAAAAACCTTCGTAAAAAAATCGTTGCAGCGGGAAGTCCTGATTGTATCAAATCCATGTATGGAGAGGGTTATAAATTACAGTTGCCATGAAATTGTTTACCAGGTATAACCGCGTTAATATCACTGCAACCATTATTACGTTCCTGGTTGGCAGTATCGGGTTCTATTTTGTAATGGATTATGTACTGACCCGTCAGCTCGACCGTGGATTGCGTGTAGAACAGCAGGAGATCATTGATTTTGTAAAAGAGCACAATCAACTGCCCGAGGTACAGACTACAAGACACCAATGGATCGATATCGTACCAGCTGCCGACCCCATCCCCCATCCCAAACCAAACACCACGGAAGCGTTCAATAAGATCGAGAATGAACGGGAACCTATCCGTCAATTGGTATTTACCGTTAATGCCGGAGGAAAATCATATCAAGTATCCGTTAACCAGTCTAAAACCGAAACAGAGGACCTGCTGCAACTGATCATACTGGTTACGGTACTCATGATCGCGCTGATCCTGCTCTCCAATTACCTGATCAACCGCAAACTCGTAACCCGGCTCTGGGCACCGTTTTACAGAACCATCGACAGCATACGGGACCTGCAGTTATCTGTAAAAAAACCTTTGCAATTACCCGCTGAATCCATTGAAGAAATTAACCTGCTCAATGCCAGCGTCAATAAAATGACAGCGCGGATTCACCAGGATTACCAGGCGCTGCGAACCTTTACAGAAAACGCATCGCATGAGATGCAGACCCCACTGGCCGTGATCCGCTCCAAAATAGAATCCTTGTTACAGGATACTGAAGGAAAAGAAAAAACAATACAGCAATTACTTACCATTGAAGATGCTACGCTGAAATTATCCCGGCTGCATCAATCTCTTTTATTGCTTACCAAACTTGAGAACCGGCAGTTTCAGTTAAGCGAAGCGGTGAATCTTACCGAGATCATCGAAAGCAAACTGGCAGAAAGGTCGGAACTGATTGCCGCTAGGAAACTGGTTCTAAGTGTTACCATGAAGGAGGTTGTCTTAAGCTTTCACCGTCACCTGGCAGAGATTATGGTCAATAACCTGCTTAACAATATGATCCGTTATACGCCGGTTCATGGAACGGTTTCCATTACACTTACCAATGAGGTATTATCCATTAAGAACTATGCGGCAAACGGGGCGCTGAACACGGATAAAATATTCCAGCGCTTTTACAAAGAAGAACAGTCTGCGGAAAGTACCGGGTTGGGGCTTGCCATTATCAAAGAGATCTGCGTGCTGGCGGGTTTTACCATCACGTATCAATATGCATTTCACGAACACGATTTTACCATCCATTTCAAGCCATCCAATGCGCAAACTATTTAAACACGGTATCCTCGGCATTTGTTTGCTGTTGTCATCTCTTTCAGTTGGCGCACAGGAAAGAAGCCTGGAATACTATATCAGCACGGCTATTACAAACAGTCCACTGCTGAACGACTACAATAACCAGAAGCTGTCCAACCTGATCGACAGTCTCCGGATCAATGCCAGTATGAAACCCCAGGTAAATGGAATCAGCAGCAACAGCTATGCCCCCTCATTCAATGGCTTCGGATACGATGGTGCCGTAACCAATGGCGCCAATTTCAGCCAGCTCGTTTCCGTATCCAAAAACTTTACACAAAAGAATTACCTGCAGAACCAATACGAAGCGATCCGGTTACTGAATGAATCACTGACCCTATCAGGAAAAATTTCCGAACAGGACCTGCTCAAATCCGTTACCGCGCAATACATTACCGCCTATGGCGACTGGCAGCAGTTAGGTTTCAGCACAGACATGTTATCGCTCCTGAAAAAAGAGGAACTGATCTTAAAAAACCTGACGGAGAAAGGGGTTTACCGGCAGACAGATTATTTAAGTTTCCTGGTAACCATTCAACAACAGGAAATACAGATCAGCCAGGCGAGATTGCTTTATCAGAATGATTTTGCCACACTGAATTACCTGTCGGGTATTACGGATACCACTACCCTCTCTATCCCCGCACCATCCATTGAACTAAGTATTGTACCCGATGCGCAAAGCACTGTTTTTTATGAACAGTATCGGATGGATAGTTTGCGATTACGCAATAGCGATGCACTGATCGATTACACTTATAAACCAAAGATCAGTGCGTATGCCGATGGCGGTTACCTCACAGCGTTCCCATCCGATTTTTATAAAAATTTCGGTGTAAGCGTGGGCCTGAATATTACCGTACCGATCTATGATGGCAAGCAAAGAAAGATGCAGCACGATAAGATCAGTATTTCAGAACGCACCCGGCAAGGCTACAGGGATTTCTTTAAAAAACAATTCAACCAGCAACTGGCACAACTGGGTCAGCAGTTGAAAAACACACAGCAGCTGATTGAACAACTGAACGGCCAGATCAAATACACAGAAACACTGGTTGAAGCCAACCGGAAATTACTGGAAACAGGCGATGCACGAATGGCAGACTATATCCTCGCCATCGGCAATTACCTGAATGCAAAAAATGCCATCCGGCAAAACTCGATCAATAAATTACAGATCATCAACCAGATCAATTACTGGAACAAAAAATAAACCACATGAGAATGCCCAATCATACACCGGTCTGTCTTTTATTTGTTCTCTTATCATTTGCCGCCTGCAAACCGGGCGACAAAAAAGAAGCCGCACCCGCTGAAGAAAAAAAAGAAGAAGCCGTAACCCCGGTTACTTTAACAGAACCACAGATCGGCAATTTGTCCGATAGCATTGAACTCAATGCCGTATCATCATACAGGTTAAAGACTTTTGTAAAATCAAGCGCCAATGGTTACCTGCAACTGGTAAATGCCGAACTCGGAAAATATGTAACCCGGGGGCAGGAATTATTCGTGGTAAGAACCAAAGAATCACAGAGTCTCGGGAATACCATTACCAAATTGGATACTTCTTTACATTTTGACGGAGCGATCCATATCAAATCGCCCGGCAATGGGTTTATTACACAGGTCAATTACCGTTCAGGCGATTATGTGCAGGATGGAGAGCAACTGCTTACCATTACCGATACCAAAAGTTTTGTTTTCATTCTTTCATTGCCCTATGAGCTAAGGCCTTACCTGGCAGCCAATAAAAATTTACAGCTAACCCTTCCGGATAAGACCATCCTGAACGGGTATATTGAAATGGCCATGCCCACGGTAGACTCTGTTTCGCAAACACAGAATTTTGTGATCAGGGTCAATACCGAGCGGCAGATCCCCGAAAACCTGATCGCCAAAGTGCGCATTGTAAAACAATCCAGGCCCAATGCCGTATCCCTATTAAAATCGGCGGTGTTAACGGATGAAGTGCAAAGCCAGTTCTGGATCATGAAAATGATCGACAGTGTAACCGCGGTAAAATTACCAGTTACCAAAGGACTGGAATCAACGGATAAGGTAGAGATCCTCTCGCCCAGGTTATTGGCAACAGACAAAATCATACTGACCGGAAATTATGGACTCGGCGATACCGCCAAAGTAACCGTTATCAAATAAGCGCTATGCGAAATTTCTTTACTACCTATAAGAACCCGGTAAGTGTTTTGGTGGTGATCATCATCATGGGTGGATTGTTTGCTTTCAGTAAAATGCAAACGGCCCTGTTCCCCGAGATCACATTCCCAAAAATCAAGATCATAGCAGATGCGGGCCAGCAGCCGGTAAAGAAAATGATGATCACGGTTACCCGCCAGCTGGAGAACGCCATCAAACAGGTACCCGATCTGAAGAAGATACGCAGCACCACCAGCCGTGGCAGCTGCGAGATCTCGGCTTTTATGGATTGGAATGCCAATATCGATATCAGCCAGCAACGGATCGAATCAAAGATCAATGAAATCAAGAACACGCTTCCGCCTGATATACAGATCACGGTGGAAAGAATGAATCCATCCATCCTTCCCATCACCGGTTTTTCGCTGGAGAGCAAAACACGTTCGCCCATTGAAATGAAATTACTGGCGATGTACACCATCAAACCGTTTTTATCACAGGTAGAGGGCGTATCGGAGATCCGTGTAATTGGCGGAAAAGAAAAAGAATACTGGCTGGTATTGAATGTGCAGAAAATGAACACGCTGGGCGTAACACCGGATATGATCAATACCGCACTCAGCCAGACCAATTTCATCCGGTCGAATGGGTACCTGTCTGACTACCGTTTATTATACCTGACTATAACAGATGCCGCGGTAACCTCCAAAGAACAGCTAGGCAATATCGTACTCAGCAATAACAGCAAACGAATTATCCTCCTGAAAGATATCGCCGATGTACAGATCCAGGAAGCGAAGGAATACATCAAGATCAACGCGAACGGGCATGATGGTATTTTACTTGCCGTCATCAAACAGCCCAATGCCAACCTGGTCAGCATCAGTGATAAAATGGATGCGAAGCTCAGGGAGCTGAAAAAGATCTTACCCAAAGATGTTATCATCAATCCATTTTATGAACAGGCCGATTTTGTAAAAGACTCCATCAAAAGTGTAACAGACAGTTTAATGATCGGCCTGGGCCTGGCCATATTGGTAGCCATCATCTTTTTACGCTCGTTCAAAGCCAGTGCGGTGATACTGATAACCATTCCCGTTATCTTATGCCTTTCGGTGATCTGCCTGTTCGCCTATGGGCAAACATTGAACATCATGACACTTGGTGCGATCGCGGCTGCCATCGGACTGATTATTGATGATGCCATTGTGGTGGTGGAACAAATCCACCGCACACACGAGGAGCATCCCGGCGATGCCACTACTACCCTTGTGCAGAAAGCCATTAGTTACTTATTACCAGCCATGGTAGGTTCCTCGCTCAGTACCATCGTTATCTTCCTGCCATTTGTATTGATGAGTGGTGTGGCGGGCGCCTATTTTAAAGTGATGACGGATACCATGATCATAACGCTGGTATGTTCATTCTTTGTTACCTGGATCATCTTACCGGTCATCTACCTGTTCCTTACACGCAAGTCGGGCGAGGTTCCGTCCCGCAAACAAAAAACAAAACCACATAATGTTAAGAGCCAGCGATGGGTTGGCTTTTTTATCAAGCGCCCATGGATCAGCCTGTTGATGATATTGGGATTGGTATTTTCTATCTGGTATATCTATCCTAAACTAGAAACCGGCTTCCTGCCCGAGATGGATGAAGGAAGTATTGTACTGGATTATTCTTCGCCGCCCGGCACTTCACTGGAAGAAACCGACCGCATGCTCAGGCAGGTTGAAAAGATCCTGGTAAAAGTTCCCGAAGTAGAAGCGTATAGCAGAAGAACCGGTACGCAGATGGGCTTTTTCATCACCGAACCCAACAGGGGCGATTACCTGATACAGCTGAAGAAAGAACGTGAGAAATCAACCGAAGAGGTAATCAGCGATATCCGTAAAGCGGTTGAATCTTCCCAACCCGCATTGCGCATTGATTTCGGACAGGTAATCGGCGATATGCTGGGCGACCTGATGACATCCGTTCAGCCCGTAGAAGTAAAGATCTTTGGCAATGATGTACATACCTTACAGCAGCTATCCAAACAGGTAGCCGCCCTGATCACGCATGTAGAAGGGGCGGCGGATGTATTTGACGGTATTGTGATCGCCGGGCCATCCATCAATATTGAACCCAATTCGGCTACGCTTGCACAGTTTGGCATTACACCAGCCAACCTACAATACCAGTTGCAATCATCACTGGAAGGAAACCTGGCAGGTACCGTTTACGATCGCGATCAATTGAGCAATATCCGTCTCGTTTATCCGGGCAATAAAACATTAAGCGTTGCGGCAATTAACAAAACACCCATCTTCCTGCCCAATGGCAAACTATTGCCCATCGATCAGCTGGCCAGTGTACACATGAATACCGGCGACGCGGAGATTGAGCGGGAAGACCTCCAATCAATGGGTGTAATTACGGCCCGCCTCGAAAACCGCGACCTGGGCAGTGTGATCAAAGACATACAATCGGAAGTTTCCCGGAAAATAGTATTGCCGCAGGGCTATGCCATTGTATATGGCGGCGCATATGCCGATCAGCAGCAATCGTTCAAAGAATTATTGATGATCCTGATCACTTCCAGCTTGCTGGTGTTTGGCGTGATTCTCTTCCTCTTCAAAGACTTCCGGATTGCCTGCATTATTTTATTGATTGCTGTGCTTGGTATCAGCGGCAGCTATATGGGACTTTATTTTACCCATACTCCTTTGAACGTAGGAAGCTATACAGGACTGATCATGATCGTTGGGATCATTGGAGAGAACGCCATTTTCACTTTTCTCCAGTTTAAGGAATCGTTACATGAATCCGGGGATGCGGACCAATCCGTCATTTATTCCATTTCCACCAGGCTGCGTCCGAAACTGATGACGGCATTGGGCGCTATCATTGCTTTATTACCCATTGCCCTGGGCATTGGTACGGGTGCGCAACTACATCAGCCGCTGGCCATTGCGGTGATCGGCGGGTTTATTGCGGCGCTTCCTTTGTTATTAATTGTACTGCCCAGCCTCATCAGGCTGGTGTATAAGCGCAAAATTCAGAATGTCTACAAAATGAATGAGTAAGTTTGAACAAACAATAAAATCAGCTTTATGAAAAAGATCTTTCTCGGTTTAGCCCTTATGCTTACGATTGCAGTAACTGCACAAAAAAATGATGCGGCACCCGCTGCGGCCAAAGCGGCATTTGCCAAAGCATATCCCAATGCCACCAAAGTGAAATGGGAAAAAGAAGATGGCAATTACGAAGTTAGTTTTGTGGATAAAGGAAATGAGCTTTCCGCCATCTACAATGCAAAAGGGGTTTTACAGGAGTCGGAGCATGAAATGAAAGTATCGGAACTGCCTGCCAATATCCAGGCGTACATGAAAGAGCATTACAAAGGAATCACCGTAAAAGGCGCTGCCAAGATCACCAAAGCAGATGGCAGTATCAATTACGAAGCCGCTATAAAAGGCAAAGATGTATTGTTCGATGCCAATGGCAAATTCCTGAAAGAATCAAAAGATTAAAATACCTTACTGTTCTCCGTGTAACTCTGTTACTCCGTGTCTCTGTGGTAAAGCCTTCGCTTCGATCCTTTTTCACCACAAAGACACAAAGCAACAGAGTTACACAGAGGAAGTTTAATAGCCCCACCTGCTAATTTTTAATTGCTAATTAATAATTCTTAATTACTCACCATGAAACCTTACACCCACAGCTTACTAGCTTTATCATTGCTCGCCGCAACGGTAGCCAATGCCCAATCCAGTGGTTACCATCTAACCAAAACATTCCATATCGCAAGTCCCGGCGGATGGGATTACCCCGCTTCCGATCCTGGCTCCAACAAATTATATATCTCACACAGTTCGCAGGTAAATATCCTCGATAAAACAACAGGCGACTCCGTTGGTGTGATCCCGGGAACAACCGGTGTTCACGGCATTGCTTTTGCCAATTCGTTCGGTAAAGGATATACCAGTAACGGAAGAAGCAATAACGTAACTGTATTTGACCTCAAAACCCATGCGATACTCGGACAGGTAGCAACAGGTACCAATCCCGACTGGATCATGTACGACGAGTTTTCAAAAAAGGTAATTACCAGCAACCACAGTGCCGGTAGTCTTACCGTGATTGATCCAGCGACCGATAAAGCCGTAGCAACCATTATCGTTCCGGGAAAACTGGAAACGGTTGTAAGCGATAATGCAGGCAAGCTATTCGTAAATGTGGAAGATAAAAATGAAATCGTAGCGGTTGATATCATGAAGAATGAAGTGTTGGCACATTGGTCGCTCGGCGCCGCGGAAGCGCCTACAGGACTTGCCATCGATACCAAAACAAAAAGATTATTTACTACCTGCGATAAGCTGCTGGTGGTGATGGATTGTACCAATGGCAAAGTTGTTGCACAGCTGCCCATTGGAGATGGTTGCGATGGTGCTGCGTTCGATCCATCCACCAAACTGATCTTTACCGCTAATGGCGAAGGTACCGTTACCGTGGTTAAGGAACTTAGTGCCAATGAATATAAAGTACTGGAGAACGTTCCTACCAAAAAAGGAGCCCGTACCATTACCCTTGATAAAAAAACGCATCGTCTCTATTTACCAACAGCAGATTATGAGCCATTGCCCGCGGATGCAGCTAAAAATGCAAGAGCTAAAATGGTGCCTGGTTCATTCCAGGTGATTGTGCTGGAGAAATAATTTCCTCTGTAACATTTTGTCAATCAAAAGAGGCTGCCGCGCAGCCTCTTTTTGCGTTGGCCTCTATTCATAATTTCACTTTGCAAGTTCTCCGAAGATTCTGTTTTATTCCATCGATTCCTTACCACTCACTGGCCTGGCCACTTGCTGAAACAGGTCGAACACCACAATATCGTTTTTCCCCTTCAGCAAAAACGACGCGGGACAATACAATCTTTGCTGCGGCCCCTTGTTCCAGTATCTTCCCAGCAGATGACCATTCACATACACCATCCCTTTGCGCCAGGTACTCATATCTAAAAAAGTATCCCCGCTTGTATTCAGCATAAAGCTACCGGTAAAGAAAGTGCCGTTCCGGTTATCCTCCCCGGCCATTGTTTTTAAAAGCATCTCCTGCACACTGGCAGGCTGCATACTTAATGGAAACATTTCCCAATCCATTAAGGTCATTCCATTTAAAGTAACCCTGTCTGTGATGCCTTTCCGGTCAATCATGAATTGAGCAAAATTGATATGCCCCATCCCTTCCATTACAATTTCAAGAACAGGATCCTTGACATCGGAAGCGGGTAATGCCACGGTCCACTTGCCTCCATCACGCCAAACGGAATCGACCAGTTTTCCATTCAGGAAAACCAGTCCAAAATCATGAGGCTCTGTAATCGTAAGCCTGCCACTTTTATGACCGATCAATTTTGTTCTGTAAACCACAAGCCCCTGGTTTTGGTCCATTGCTTCCATGGTTAAGGGTTGTGCTGAATGAATTGCTTTGGGAAGATGCTGCCAGATGGTACTGTGTTTCTGCAATGATATGTCAGGTATGCTGATCGTGGGTACCGGCAAAGGAACCGCGGGCAATGACAATTGTTTTGCATTAGCGATCAGGTTGCGAAGCATATAATATTTAGGAGTGGCATTGCCCTGTTCATTAATAGGCGCATCATAATCGTAACTGGTTACATCGGCCTGGAACTGTGTTGCCGAACCCGCATTGGCACCGGCGGTAAACCCAAAATTGGTGCCGCCATGTACTACATAGAGGTTGAACGACTTATGGTTGTTCAGTAAATAACTGATCTCCTTTTTTAAAGAAGCGGTATCGGGTCTTGCCCATTTCTCGCCCCAATGGGTGAGCCAGCCTGGATAAGTTTCTCCACTGAATGCGGGTACATTGGGATTGTGTTTTTGTGCTTGTTCAAAATCTTTGTCACTGCCCCCGCTATCCAATCCGATTGCGGCCCCATCTATATTACCGGCATCGAGCATATAGGCTGTTGCGCCATCCGATGTATAAAAAGGAACCGTGATTCCGTTTTGTTTCCATGTACTTCGCAGCTGTTCCAGGTATTTCCTGTCGTTGCCAAAACTGCCATATTCATTTTCTATCTGCACCATTAATACCGGGCCTCCCTTGGTGCATTGCAGATCCTTTACCTGCAGGGAAAGGTTTCTGATATATCTTTCCGCCGCCTGCAGGTACCGGGGATCGCTGCACCGGATTTTGATATCGGGTATTTTTAAAAGATAGGAAGGCAGCCCGCCAAAATCCCATTCCGCACATACATATGGGCCAGGACGAAGCAGCACCCACATTTTCTCCTCCTGGCAAATCCTGATAAACTCCGCGATATTCCTGTTCTCCGATACAAAATCAAATACCCCGGGTTTTGTTTCGTGATAGTTCCAGAAAATATACGCGGCAATGGTATTACAGCCCATTGCCTTTGCCATTTGTATGCGGTGGCGCCAGTATATTTTCGGTATTCGGGCGGGATGCATCTCGCCGCTGATGATCTGGAACGGCTTGTTGTCCAATACAAATACATTTCCCTTAAATCCAAAGGAATGAATGCCAGACGGTGTTTGGGCCATGGCGCATTGACTATACATTAAAAAAACAACCAGGATCTTTTGTATGCGTGCATTCATATGCTGTGTTTAACAAATTGAGTCAAGAAATAATAACGGTAGCATTCCATCAGCCCTTCCAAACCGTGCCCCTGGCCTCCGTGTGCCATTTTTCTCACACAGAGGCCAGGGACACGGTTTGATCCTGTTTACAGGTTATTGCTGAAACGTATTCTTATTAATAGCATATACCTAACATAACAAGCAATAAAAATAAGAAACTGTTTGCCTTAAAGCGGTAATTTTTATTTCCAGTTACATTCGGTAAAAACAATTTGCGAGTACCCGGCTCTTTCATATAAAATACCAACCTTTTTTCTCGCGAGTTTCACCAGGTCCGAATAAGCTGCATAATCGCCTTTGCTTACCTCCGGGCTTTTATCGATCGGGTAATTTTGCTGCCATGTTTTCCCTTCATCAAAACTGATGCGAAGCGTGAGGTTATCCCTCCTTTTCGTATCCGCCGCATTACAGAATGCCAGGATATTTTTTCCTTTCTTTGAACCAATATTAAGAATGCTTCCCTGGCAAACCGGATCGGGCAGGTTGTTATCAAAATAAGCCGTATCCCAACTGCTGCCTCCATTACTGCTGATGGCAACCATCCGTGCCCGTACATCTCCTTTCTGGTTACGCATGTTCATCATGAGTTTACTGTCCGACAATTCTGCCGACATGGATTCGTTGCTGCCGGGCAAAGGAATATTAGCGCCCAGGTGAAACGTTTTTCCATGGTCATCCGTATAGTAGCCATGCGCCACATAATCCTCAAAAGTTTTCTTCGGCTCCCCGGTAGAATGATTGGCGGATATGAAGATCCTTCCCTTGTATTTTCCTGTTGCGAACTGCATAGAATGCCCGGGCGAATTGGCATAACTACGCCAGTCTTCCTGAAAATGATACGCCGCATTCATCTGCGGTTGGTTGGGGCGATGTACCTGTGTGGTAATATTAACGGCATCTGACCAGGTGTTGCCGCCATCGGTCGAAGTTTTGTACCATACTTCTCTCAGCCCCTTTCCTTTTCTTACATCTCCTTCGTTCTTATTACCGGTATTATAAAATAAAAAAATCCTGCCTTCTGGATAAGCGGGATCGGTATAGTCTACAACAGGAGCCGAGTTGCCGGCCTGCAAGGTATCATTGGAAGCCACCACCATTAACCCGGACCATGTTTTACCGCCATCCCTGCTTTTTTTCATAACGATATCTACATCACCAAAATCTGCAGCACCATGAACACGGCCTTCAGCAAATGCAAGCAGTTCTTTTTTGAATCCTATAATGGCTGGAATTCTGTAAGAACGATACCCATCTTTGCCCGATTCGAATACAACAGAAGTTTTCTGTGCCTTTGCATGTACACATCCAAACAACAGGATAACCAGACAATAGTTACGCGCCAGTTTATAATAATTCATCATTGTAAAGATTGATTTTAAAATATTCATTTAGAGCTTGTTTCTATTGATTAAATCGAACTTGTCGTGCTATTATAAGGCATTACAATGGCAAAGATTCTCTGTGCAACTTCTAATCTCTGTATCTCTGTGTTGAAAAAAATAAAACCATCTTTAGAGTTAAACTCTTTTTTCAACGCAGAGATACAAAGAACACTGAGTTACACAGAGGACGTTTAATAGCACAACACGTTAATCCTTATTTCAATTAACTCAACCAGTTCTTAAATATTCATTCAATAATATCGTACAGAACCATTCCTGCCGTGGCAGGTGAAAGGGTCCTTTGTATAAATTTCCTTTGGCTGTTTGGGCAAGGGTTCCATCTCTGTGCAGGTATCCAAACCATTCGCCGTTTTCTTTGTCGTGGAAATGTTTATACGCATATGCATGAACCATGCGATGCCAATCCGCATATTTTTCTTTTCCTGTCAGCAGGTAGGCGGATAAGGTTGCAATGATCACTTCATTATGCGGCCACCAGAATTTCATATCCTGCCAGTATTCCTGTACGGGCTTATCCAGCACATCGCGGAAATATAAAATTCCGCCCTGTTCCTTGTCCCATCCACGCTCCCACATATAATCAAGCATCCGGCAACCAAGCTCAATCAGATGCGGGTCGTTGTTCCTGTATTTGGCTTCTTCCAGAATAAACCAGGCCCCTTCCATGGCATGCCCCGGGTTAAGGGTTCTTCCATCGATATGATAGATGATAGACCCATCGGGTGCCACCTGCTCCATCACGCATTGGATGGAATCTTTTACAAAATCATCTTCAATCTCTTTGATCCATCTGGCGATCCATTCATCGCATCTCGGATCACCGATCGTATCACGAACCTGCTGTGCGGTATTGATCATGATCATGGGAACACCGATTCCTTTGGCGGGTCTTGTGTCTGTGTATTTCGGGGGAAGTAATCCCGGCGTTGATGCGTATTCAATGCATTTTCCAAAAAGGGTTCTGGCTTCTTCCGCGATAGCAGCATCTCCAGTTGCTTTGGCATAGGCCGCAAATGCGATCACAGCAAAAGTTTCAGAGAAAAAATACCTGCGTTTACGCAGTGGCTTCCCATCGCGGGTTACGTGAAAGAACATTCTGCCATCTGCATCGAAACAATGTTTTTTCAAAAATTCATATCCCAGCTTTGCTCCGTCCAGCCATTCCTTGCGTGGTTCCACGGTATTATACAGGGTCGACAGCATCCAGGTACTTCTTCCCTGTATCCAAACGGCTTTGTCGTCGTCCAGTAAAGAACCGTCCTTGTCGCGCATCAATAAAAATCCGCCATATTCAGAGTCATAACTGCGCGGGAACCAAAACGGAATGGTATCATTCAATAACTGGTTTGAATAAAATTCTTTCAGTTCAAGTAAGGTTTGTTTGGAGTAGGTCATAAATGAATGAAAAGCGGGTTCAGGTTTATTTAATGATAGTACTCACCGGAATTTTTACAAAATACAGGTCTTTGGTTCCTTCATATAAAATAGCGATCGTATTATCATCCACTTTTGTTAAACAGGAGTAGCCGTAACACTGGCGTTCATCAATCAGCAGTTGATTGGCAGGAAGCCATGTTTGCCCTAAATCAAGGCTGGCTTTGATCGTAATATTGTAACGGCCCGTTGCGCTATTAGGGTTACTGAAAAACAAAACATCTTTCAGCGTACCATTCACGTTCACTTTTGCTTTTATCAAACTGCCCATGCAAACAGGATCGGGCAATGTATTGTAAGAGGTTGCATGTTCTGTCCAGCTGCTACCCATATTGGTTGTTGTTGCCACACTTCTGAAACTGCCGCGGTTATCCCGCATATTCAACATAAGTGTGCCCGGAGTTGTTTCAACCAGCTGGCTCTCTGTTGTATTTGATTTGGCACCAGTACCGCCCCGTTGCCAGCTAGCTCCATGATCGGAACTGTATACCAATGATGAATAAGGTGTATTGGCAGCGGTCCAGTATTGAGCCGGGAACACAATTTTGCCATCCTCCATCGCAATACCCCTGCCCGGACCCTGGAAAAGTATATTCCAGGTAGGATCTTTAACCTGTGGTGTAATGCTGAATGGGGCCGACCAGCTAAGGCCATCATCGCTGCTGCTTACCAATACAAGCTGGCCCGTTTGATCGGGTGATAATCCGGGTCCTGACCCACTGATAGAATGATTGCCTTTACTCCAAAGAGCGGCCACCCAGATTTTTTGGGTAACAGGATCGAAAAGAACAGACGGATCGCCCACCCCATTCTGATCTTGCGGTGGTCCCATGTCCATAATGATCTTCATGGTCTCCCAGGTTTTTCCGCCATCGGTACTACGGCTCAGGCCTACATCAATATTAGCGGGAAGATCGGCACTGCTATTGTAACGGGCATCGTATACGGCGATCAGTGTTCCTTTATCTGTTGTAATCAATCCCGGAATACGGTAAGTATCTATCCCATTATCGCCTCCTTTCCGGATAGCGCAGCCCACCTGTTTTTTATAGACACTATTTGCCAGTTCTGTTATGCTTACCGATTTATTAACGGCATCAACCATCTCTGTACAATGAAGTTCAACACTCGCGTTGATATCTGCATCGGATTTTATTACCACGCTGATCCAGATATAATAATTCCCGGGGCCCAGGTGCAGATCAACCGGGATCTCAAAATCGGTACCGGAAGGAATGATGGAAGCAATGCTATTGGTTGCCGCAAAGCTTTGTGTATTCGGCATGAAAACATCAAGTTTCTGAATGGCATTTAGCGCTTCCGGGTTGATCCTGCATTTGATCTTACGGTAATTGATTTCAGCATTACCAACAGGTATACTGATCCCGATCCGCAACTGGGGGTTTGTTGGCAGGCCCTGCAAAACAGGATTGGCCGGTGCGGAAGAAGTTATAGCGACCTCGGCCGGCACCACTACCGGGGATGATTTTTTGGTACAGGCAAACCCGTTTATTGCAAAAGCTACCAGTCCGATCCATATTTTAAACCGTATCATTATTTACACTTTATTTAGTGAGACACCCTTTTCTTACGCTTGTTTTACACTAATCTGTTGTGCTATTAAAAGATATTAAAATGCCAGGCATTCTCTGTGTACCTCAGTGTACTTTGTGTCTCCGTGGTAAAGCCTTCGCTTCGATCTTTTTTTCACCACAGAGGCACAGAGATCATGAGTTACACAGAGGAAATTTAATAACACAAAACGTTATATTATAAATGCTGTTTCAAATACACATTTTAATAGCACCACACGTTTTACTGATATGAACACTATGCCTCTGCAACGCCATTTGTCTTTGGCCGTAATGCATATAACTGAACAACAACAATTACCAGTACAATGCCCGCGAGCATGGCAAAATCTCTCCCCAGGTTTCCATCGTCCATTGATTTACCCAATACATTCGTGATAAAGGCACCGGCAAACACACCTGTCATATTCATCAGTCCATACCCCGTTGCCCTATGCTTTGGTGAAACAAACTGGCAAAGGATCGGCATATTATTCGCGTCAAACATTCCATAGCCAAAGCCAAAACAGAAAGCCGCACTGATCACATGAAAAACCGTATGGCCAAATCCCATGAACAGTAAGGCGGGTATGGTTAATGAAAGACCGATGGCACTTGTATATATTCTTCCCTTGCTGTTTTTCTGAACCCATCTGTCAGACAATATGCCACCAAATAATACACCGAGAAACGAAGAAGCCGCGATTGTGATGGTAGATAACGGTCCCGCTTTTGCCATATCTATTTGCAGATTTTCCGCGAACAGCGTAGGTATCCAGTTTTTGGCGGCCCAGCCCGGAATACTGATCATGGCAAAATAAAAAAGGATTACCCAGAAAGATGGATTGCGTGCCAATGAGATCAACCCTTTGAAGAAAGGGGGTTTTTCATTTGCGAACGATTCAGTTTGATCGTCTGGCTTATGCCGGTCAGTTTTTTCCTGTAAGAAAAAGATAAGCACCACCGAGTAAACCACCCCGATAATTCCGAAGGAATGAAAAGTAGTTTGCCATGAATAAGAGGCCGCTACCGTTGCACCAAAACCACCGAGGGCCTGGCCCATATAAAAGCCTGTCATGTGAATCCCAATTGCCAGTGACCTTGTTTTGGATGAATGAAAATCGGCGATCAGCGATAAGCCTGCCGGTATATACAATGCCTCACTTATGCCCATGATGGCGCGCAACCAATACAGTTGCTGGAAAGTAGTTGCATAGCCCATGGCGAAGGTTACGCCTGACCATACAAACAGACTAACCACCACCAGCCATTTTCTGTTGAAACGATCGGCAAAAATGCCGGATACAGGACTCATGCATCCATAGATCCAGAGAAAGATGGCCATCAGGTACCCGAAATTGGTTGCCGATTGTAATTCGGTAATATTCACCTGCATGGAAGGCTTCATCACGGATAGCATTTGCCGGTCCATGTAATTCAATAACGCCACGCCCCATAACAATCCAACCAGGACCCACGGGTATTTTTTTGTGTTTTGCATGCGCGTTATATTAGGTATGTTGGTTATTGGTGAAACCTGTGCTATTAAGTTCCCTCTGTGTAACCCCGTGTTCTCTGTATCTCTGTGTTGAAAAAAAAAGTTTCTTCTAAAGGTATTTTCTTTTCTTCAACACAGAGATACAGAGGTTGGGAGGTTCACAGAGAGACCCAATCATTTTATTATCTCTTATTAATGAGACAGCTTATTTCATTATCCATCTGCCGGATAATAACTGCGGTGTGCGTACGCCTGCCCGGATTTCCCCGGAGGGGATCACAATATCCTCGCCCCATATCACAGCGGTTGTGGTAACCCTTGCTTCTATGGGCATCGGGGCCAATGTTTCCCATTGGTCTGACACCGCATTGTATACAAGGCTATTTCTGTTAAACCCGGGATGATTCCGGAGCAACTTGTTTTTGCTCTGAACCAGTTGCTCTTTTTTTACAGAATCCTTTTCCGCTTTGATCGCAACCAACATTTGTTCCACCTTACGAAAGGTTTCACCTTTGTCACCACCGGCAACCAGTATCCGGTTGTTATTTACAGGAACCGAAGTATGCGCAGAAAGCGCGAACGGCATTTTATGTCGTTCTTTCCAGCGGTCATGCTGCAGGTCATATTCGTATACATTGTCGTAAAAATGGCTGATGCCTGAATTCGTTTTTGTTCTGCCACCGATCAGGTAAAGCGAAGTCCGCTTCCCGTTGCTTTGCGCGACCAACACACTGTGCGATACGGGCATAGGTAATGAGGATAGTTCTTTCCACTTGGGATCTTTATCCCTGGTATCCATCACAAAAAAATAATGGCAGGTACCCTTGTCCGTTTCTCCACCGGCAATAAACAGTCTGCCATCGTAATAGGCTCCGGATGCATTGGACAAAGCGACAGGAAGATCTGGCAATTGTTCCATCACAAGACTTGTGTCTTTCTGGTTTACGCTGATCCTGTATACCCCAGCCGTATGCCCCTTCTCATTTTCGCCACCGATACAGATCGTTGCATTTCCAGTCTGCACACTTATACCATATGCCAGCGATGCCGGCAGCAGGGTTGTTTTGGGCATAGCGATGAATTTCCGCTCATCATGGGCATCACGTTTAAAAAAATAAACCAGGTTATGGTATTGTTTGATACCACCTTCCCATGGAAGATGATCGGGAAAATTTGCGCCGCCGCCAATCCATAGATATTGATCCGATACGCCAACAAAAGCGCCTGCCAAACCAGCATTCTTTCCGGGTAAGTTTCCGGCAACTATCCATTCTACCGGGTTTGCTTTTTGAGCAATAGAGATATTGGAGAGTAATATTGACACGGAGAAAAATAAGAAATGGATAATCTGTTTCATGAGAATAGCATCACTTGTGGCTAAGGGCAGGCATTCGCGATCTGAATGTATCAAACTGTATCGCATCGGTATCTTTTTTGAAAGATGTAAACTCGTTACTGCTCATGTTTTTCACAGGCAACCTGAAGCCGCCGCAATCCAGGCCGATCAGCTGCATATAGGATTTTCCGGTTGCGATGCCACCATATTTTCCGAGCAGCTCAATCATGCGAATGGCTTTTAGTTGCAAATCCCGTGCGGTAACCATATCCCCCGCATTGAACGCATCCATTAATTGGTGATAGATGGGTGCGGCATAATTAAAAGTGCTTCCGATTGCGCCCTGGGTACCCAATGGCAACGCAGAAAGCATGGTTTCATCACGGCCCCACAGCATATCATACTTACCATTTTGGTAGCCAAGACAACTGTGAAAATCCATCAGGTCTTCATGCGTATACTTTACACCTGCAAAATTACGGGTCTTTCCATCCATCAGTTGCAACAGCGCGTACATAGGGAAAGATACGCCGGTTAATACAGGAATATGGTAATAATAAAAAGGCATATCCGGTACCGCATTGGCAATTTCAATACAGATCTCTGCAAGTACCTCAACGGACCTCGGCTTAAAATAAGAGGGTGAAGTGATTGCCACTGCATCCAATCCCTGTTCACAGGCGTGTTTGGCCAGTTCAATGCAATCGCTGACACAATTACCACCCAATAAACTGATCAGTTTAAAAGAAGCATCATTCCGTGTACAGGCTGCCCATGCTTCAGTTACTTGTTTTTTTTCATCAAACGTAAGTGATACGCCCTCGCCGGTTGACCCATTGATAAAAGCGCCATTTACATTATTCTCTTTTAGCAACTCATAATAGGAAGGTATTAAAGCGGTGTTCAATGATCCATCTGCTTTCATTGGTGTAAACGGCGCCGCTACTAATCCTTTTATATGCTGTTCTTTTCTCATGATTGCTGATATTAAAATAAGTTGTTTGAATTATTTTTTTTTAATTCTTTATGTCTGTTGTTCCATTCTTATTGGGATACCCGTACCCAATCTACCTGCATCTGAAAAGGCAGATTGCTATCGGTAATGGGCCCGGGCCATCCTGCGCCCCCCGATTGATTCAGGATTAAATAAAATGGTTTATCATATGGCCACTGGGCACTCGTTGCATTAGCCGGTTTATTGTAAGTATATTTAAGATCCCCATTCAAATAAAAATCTATTTTATTCTCCGCCCAAATAATACCATAGGTATTAAAATCGGCTGCATTATAACCCGCAGCGTTAGTTGCAGAACTTGCTCCATTGGAATTGGTAACAGCGCCATTATGAATGGTTTCATGAATTACACTTTCATTATTAATATGTTCCATGATATCAATTTCACCACTATTGGGCCAGCCACCATAAGCCACAGGAGTTGCAGGCATCATCCAGATTGCGGGCCACGAGCCGGTGCCCTGGGTAAATTTTGCACTTACCTCAACTTTGCCGTACATAAACTGAAATTTTCCATTGGTTTCAATACCACCAGAATGGTAAGGAACCGCATCGCCGGAAATTATTTTATTATCCATTTTTAAAACTAAACTACTCCCATCCAATGATGCATAATCTGATGTGGAAGTCAGATATTTTGTCCATGCCACATTATTATTCCTGGAACAATAAGACCATTTGCTATTGTCAAAACTTCCGGTAGCATTAAAATTATCTTCAAATATAATATTCCATACTTTGGGAGTTGGGGGTGGAGTTGGGCTCGGGGGATTAACAGCAGTAGATGTGTCGTTCTTCTGACAGGAAAATGCAATCAGACAAAATATTAGAATTAAATTTTTCATTTTTTTTATTTACCCCTTTTCAGTACGAAGTTGTTTGAGTTAATTGTTTTTAATTCGTTACGTCCATGGTTTCTAATAAAAAACATACTTAATAAACCGGGGATAGACATCCCCGGTTACCAACTGAAATCAAACTTGAATCTGATCTAGTCTGCCATTATAGATTGCTTAATAACCGGGGGTTTGTGTCAGTAAGGGATCATTGTTCAGCATGCTGGTTGAAATCGGCAACAGGAAGTTAGGTCCTTTTGGAGAAGCCACTGTAGCCGGAGAAAGATAAGCTGGGTTGATATTCGCAAATACATACGCATCACCCGCTCTTCTCAATGCCCACCATCTTTTTCCTTCACCGATAAATTCTCTCAGTTGTTCTTCCAGGATCGCTTTCAGGTTAGCATCTATGCTGCCATTCACATACGGTGTATAGCCGCTGCCATAGGCCCGCTGCCTGATCTGGTTGATCTCCGGAGAAGGATCTCCGCCAAGTTTTGCTTTCGCCTCTGCCATCAATAACAATACATCCGCATAACGGTAAATAGGATAATCATTGTTATACACCTGTGTGGTTCCGGAAGTGGTTCCGATCCATTTGGTTAGCATAACGCCTCTCACCGAGTAAGGCGAACTGTTACTATACATTACACGAAAGGTACCCGCTATCCGTTGATCCGCAGGACCGCTGGTTAATCTCGTGATCATGGCCTGTGTCATTCCAACCCTGTTTGCGCCATTCACATAAGGATAGACAGATTGTACCGTTGGCGAAGCAGCCTGTTGAAAAGATAAGGTTCCTGCCTGGATATTGTTTACCGTAAACGACCCGAATGATCCCTGTGTCGACTGATTCAATTCATAATTCAATGCAAAAATGATCTCTGGGTTATTTGCTTTTTTGGTTGGATCAAAAATGTCCGGGTAGTTTGCATTTAATTTCAAGGTAGCACCCTGTAGGTTTTCTACTTCCTGCAAAACAGTCTGTGCAACAGTGAGGTCAGCCGCACCGCCACCCATCAGGGTGCCTGACCACAGGTATACATCCCCTTTTAAGATCAGGGTAGCTACCCGGCTCCAATACACGCGGTTACCCGCAGGAAATGCATTGTTGCCACTAAAAAGCACCAGTGATTGCTCAATATCCGCTTTCACCTGTATCAGGATAGAATCTGATTTTGTGCGGGGTTTATAAGTATCGGCAGCATTACTCAAAGCTGCAATAGGTCCCGTAGTTAATGGCACGGCACCCCATGTTTTCAGCATGGTGTAATAGATGTACGCCCTGAGTCCGTACATTTCCGCCAGTTGCTGGTTACGTTGCGCAGCCGGTACAGTACTTTTCGGGAAAAGCGTAATTACATTATTCACCTGGTACAACAGGTTGTAAAAATTTGCCCAGTTACTTGCGGGCACATTCAACGCGCTGATATTGTGATTGTAATAAACGGAAGTCGCCGGGTCACCCGATTCTGTAAAAAGTCCATCTGTCCAGATCTCCGAGCGCATTTCTCCCAAAAGGAAAAATGTGCTGTTAAAAGACCTGAAATCAGAATAGACGCCTGTGTATAATGCCTGGGCCGCATTAGCATCTGTTAATGCCAGCGTGGTGCTTAACCTGTCCTGCGGGATCACTTCCTGCAGATCCTTTTTACAGGATACGATGCAGGCAAGCAGGCTAAAACCAAGCACCATTTTATATAATGAAGTATGTGTTTTCATCTGATTATTTTTTAATAATTTATGTAACGGTTTTACTTGGTTAGAGGTTAAGGTTTACACCAATAGTAAGTCTTCTTGGAAGCGGGTATTTTCCATTGTCAACACTTCCCACCTCTGGTAAATTGCCGCTATACTTTGTTATATAAGCGAGGTTGCTTCCACTGATAAAGATCCTTGCTCCATGAATTTTACTGTGAAAAGCCGTTTTAATCACCTGCGGGGTCATATCATAACTCAAAGTGAGTTCCCTGATCATCAGGTAGTCGCCTCTTTCCCAGAATTCAGCAAACGGGTTATTACCGGATGCATCTGTTGCATAGTTCCTTCCCTGGTTGGCCCAGTAAAAACGTGGCAGGGTTCCGGTTGGATTGGTTGGCGACCAGGTATTTAAAGCGTCTGTTGTAGAGTTTTGAGAACCCTGAACCTGGCTAAGTCCCCTTAATTTTTCATTGTTAAGGATAACGAAGTTCAATGCATAATCAAACTGTCCATAAAGACTGAATCCTTTGTAACGGACAACCGTTGAGAAACCGCCCTGAATGCTTGGCGTTGTTCTGCCTACATATTTATACTGGCGACTGTCGATTGTATCATTTTTGTAAACCTGCGCCCATTGTGCATCGCCTAATAAATGCAGGTTCTTATGCGTGTAGGGAAGGAAGGAATTGTAAACAGATCCATCTTTCGCCAGGTCGGCTGCTGTAAGATAGATACCGTTATAACTTGGTGCCCATACTTCATCCAGGCCAACACGACGTCCTTCCTGCAAACCCGCAACCTGCATTAACTGGCCGGGGTTATTGGGATCCCATACCTGTATGGTACTTTGCCTGTTACCAGGAAGACCATTGTAAGGCAGTTTGATCACATAATTTCTCACATTGGTGAAATTGGCACCGATATCGATACCAAGGCCATCTGCTTTGGTTGGTTTTAATAATTTGGCTTTTACTTCCAGTTCAATACCCCTGTTCTGTAATTGTCCAAGATTGGTGGTAAAGCCTGTAAAACCGGTTTGTGCAGAAATAGGCAGGGAAGCCACTTTATTATATACATTCCTAATAAAATAATCCGCGATGATAGAGATCCTGTTGTTGAACAACCCGATATCAGCACCGAGGTTTAAGGAAGATGCAGTTTCCCATTTCAGGTCACTATTGATAAAGGAAGGAGCGTACGCACCACCCAATCCATTATAGGTACTGATGCCGCTGTACACCTGTGCAGTTGCATAATAACCAATTGGACTAAGGCTACCGTTTTGTCCCCAGCTGATACGTGGTTTCAATACACTTATGTACTTGCTGAGATTGCTTTTCTGAAAAAACTTTTCGTTATGAACATTCCAGCCGGCTAAAAAGCCTGGGAACAATCCATACCGGTTGGTAGCGAGTCTTGAAGTTCCATCGTAACGAACTTTCGCACTGAAAATATACTTGTTGCTGTACACATAATTCAGACTACCGATAACAGAAGCCAGGCGATCCCAGATACCAAAATTGGAGTTGGCACTCACCGGATTCTGAAGCGATCCGTTTAAAACGCTGGCCGGAAGTGATGCCGCTAACCATGGAATAATATCCGTTGATGCGCCACTGGCCGATCCTGAATAGTTGTATTCTTTAAAATCATAAAACTCTGCCCCACCCAATACACTCAGATGGTGTTCGCCGAATGATTTATCATACTGCAGAAATGCATTATAGGAATACTGGAAATCATTCGTATTGCTGAAAGAGGCGGGTCTTGTTGTATTGATAGATCCCCCATTTCCCTGCTGGAAAGATTTCGTGAAGGCATTGTTATTCGTGTATTGCAGATATCCTGAACCCGAAGCCAGAAACTTAAGTGTTGGCAGGATCGTATATTCAAGGTTAATCGAACCTCTCAGTTGTTGCTGGGTAGTAACGTTTGTATACAGGTTGCTCCAGTAGTCAGGGTTGCCCAGCGAATTATCATTGGGGCCGGGAATGATGGCACCCGATGTATCATTGGTAAATCGTACCGTTGGTGCCACACCCACAAACCTTTGCATCAGGCCACCGGTTGATCCGCCGGCAGGGTCGATATAAGGAAGCAAAGAAGTAACAGTATATGCTGCCGTGTTCATCGTGATCTTTAGATCCTTACCCACGTTCAGTCCGCCGTTGAAATTCATGTTCAATCTTTTTAAAGAAGAACCGATCACCATACCATTGTCTTTTACCATACCAATACCCAGGGCAAATGCCCCCTGTTCACTGGCGCCGGAAAGGTTAATCGTGTGTTCCTGTGTTGGAGTGTTTTTAATGATCTGGTTCTCCCTTGATTTTGCAGAAGAATTTCTGAAAAGAAGACTATCCATCTGGCCTGCGGCAAAAGGATTGGGATCAACCAATAACCCCCATTGCGGGTTGCCGATCAATGACCTGTTTGCACTGCTTACCAATTGAGTAGAATACACACCGATCGGAGATGTCCAGCCACTGTTAACCGCCCAGCCCCATGAGCCTACCAATTGTGTTTTATCAGTAGCTGCGGCACTTGCATTTCCATCAGCAAGATCCGCTTCGTACCTGCTTTGAAGACCGCTTCTGTTCAAGTGAATGTATTGTGCGGCATCTAAATAATCAAGCGGATTTCTCCGGATATAATTTTCTGTCTGGCGGAAATTATAAGTCAATTGTGCCCTTCCTCTTTTTCCTTTTTTGGTAGAGATCAGGATCACGCCATTGGAAGCCCTCGCACCGTAAATAGCGGTTGAGGCGGCATCTTTTAAGAGACTCATGGATTCTACATCATCCATATTGATTCCGTACATAGAAGGTACGATCATACCATCTACAACAATCAGTGGAGATCCGGAACCATCAAAATTGGTACCGCCTCTGAAAGAGATACTGGGCGATGTTCCCGGCTGGCCGGTAGACTGTTGTACACGCAAGCCAGAAACCGTTCCCTGCAAAGCAGTAGCGATATTGGTACTTGGTGAAGATTGCAATGCGCGTGCATCAACCGAGGAAACGGCACCCGCTAAGGTTTGCCTGTTTTGTTTACCATAACCCACCACCACTACTTCATCAAGTTTTGATTCACTTGGTTTAAGGATTACGGTGGCGCCGGAATAAGCATCTACCTTAATTTCCTGCTGCAGGTATCCTGTATAACTAATTACAAGGATGTCGCCCTTAGCGGCTGTAATGGTAAATTCTCCGTTTGAATTGGTTTCCGTTTTGACCGCTTTGCCTTTCACCGAAACAGTTGCCAGTATTAGTGGCCTGTTATCATCTTCGGCAGCGACCTTACCCGAAATTTTGGAAGATTGAGACCATAAGGTCATTGATACCAGAAAAGAAGCCAGGAAAAGCCACATTTTCTTTGGAAGAGCAGATTTCATAAAGGCGGGTTTTGGTTATATTGTATTATGTATGACATATTAAAAGTATGAAATAATAATACAGTCCAAAATTTATTTTATAAAATCCTGTTATTTTATCGTGAACAACTTGGAGTGGAAAAACGATCTGGAAGCAATAATTTTTATTAACTTATTGTTATTTAATAAATTATACGTAAATTAAAAATGCACTGGTATGTCAATAAAAATTCTAAAAAAAAAATATTGGGTACCCGAAAAGGTGCTTTAATATGTAATACATAATACATAATTTTGTCAGCCTACTCTTTTCCGATAACTTTAGCTTTCAATACCAGCACACATGAGCATAGCCACAAAAAAACAAAAAAGCCTTACGCATAAAATTCAACCCATCGTAAACTATTCCCTGACCGACCTGGTAGAAACAAAGCTCCTGGAATTGTTTAAAAAAGAAGATCTTAAGAACGGCGACTCTATCCCGAAAGAAAATGAACTGAGCGAAGCGATGGGCGTAAGCAGAACTGTGATCCGTGAAGCGCTCACCAGGCTGAAGACCATCGGACTGATTGATTCAAAGAGGAACAAAGGCATGACACTTACTGAACCAGACCTCCTGATCGGCCTCGATAAATTATTGATGCCAAAGATCCTTAGCGAAGAAACATTGCAGGATATGTTTGAAATGCGCCTTGTGCTGGAAATGGGAATTGCAGAACTACTTTTCACGAGAAAAACAAATAAGGATATTAAAGACCTGAAAGACATCCTCAAAACAGAAAAGAAATTCGGTAATGTATTCGAGATGGGATTTGAAGCTAAATTCCACGGTCGTATCTATGAAATTGCCGGTAACTATACCCTATTGCGGTTTCAATCAATGCTACTGCCTATTTTCCAGTACGTACACGAAAAAGGCTTTAAATTAAAAGAGAGTGAACTACCGAAAAATTATGTTACACATACCATGATCGTGGAAACATTGGAAACAGGCAACCCTGAAATATACAGAGACGCCATGAAAAGGCACCTCAAAATACATTTCGACAAAACGATCAATACCAGGAACCAAGCAAAATAATCCTCCCCCTTGTCTACATCATTACAAAATACAAGGCTTCGTTTTGTTTGTCTTGCCTTGCTGTTATCACAAGTATATTGTTTTGCCAATGTGCAGCTCTCCCCTGTTTTTAGCGATCATATGGTATTGCAACGTAACGCGGATATACATATCTGGGGCACCACGGATGCTTCAGAATCAGTAACTGTTTCATTTGCAGGAACCAGCATTACTACACAATCTATTAACCATACATGGGAAGTGCAATTCCCCGCAATGCAGGCTGGTGGCCCCTTTACACTGCGCATTGAAGGAAGCGCCAATACTTTATCAGTAAATGATATCCTGATCGGTGATGTATGGCTTTGTGCAGGACAATCCAATATGCGTTTACGCGTAAACCAGGCATTCGATGCCAGGCTTGCCGTTTTATCCGCATCCAATAACCAACTTCGCCTGGCAGATTGGGAAGGCCGACTGGAGCCCATCAATAAAAAATACACACTGGCTCTTTTGCAACAGCTGAATAGCAGTAATTATTATTCGCCTGCCCCATGGAGAACTGCAGATTCTGCTTCTGTAAACACGTTCTCCGCAGTGGGTTATTATTTTGGGAATTCCCTGCAGCAGGCATTGCATATTCCCATCGGGTTGATCAACAATTCCATTGGCGGTGTTCCTGTAGAAACCTATATACCCTTACAGGCATTGGCCGCAGATCCTGTATTGCATTCTTTGTCGGAAAATAATTGGCTCACCGATTCATTGTATCCCAGTTGGACGGCTGAACGTGTTAATCAAAATCTCCAGGCATGGAAGGATGAGGGAAGTAAATTACCAATGCCTGGTCATCCATACCAACCCGGTTATTTATTCGATGCGGGCATTGCGCCTTTGCAAAAACTGGCCATCAAGGGTGTTATCTGGTACCAGGGAGAATCGAATGCAACCTATACCGGCGACAGTACTGCCATGCGTTCTGAACTGAACAAATTAAAGCTGCAATTGCTGGTCAATAGCTGGCGTAAACATTTTAAGGACCCGCAACTTCCTTTTATTATGATCCAGCTTCCTGCCATTAACCGTGACTGGGAATTATACCGCGAAGTACAACTGGAACTCGCAAAAGAAATGCACGACATTAGTCTTGTAGTAACACTTGACCTTGGCAATGCCAATGATGTTCATCCAAGGGATAAGAAAACCGTGGGAGAAAGGGCCGCGATAGCTGCATTGGGAAACGTGTACCATAAAAACATGGTACCTACCGGTCCTCTTTACAATTCTTACAGGGTTATTGATGATAAGATCATTGTTTCTTTTAGCAATACCGGCAATGGCCTCAGCACAAAGGATGGTCAGTCGGTGAGGCGGATATTGATCTGCGGTGAGGACAAACTGTTTTATCCCGCAACGGCCGTGTTCAAAAAAAATGAACTGTGGTTATCGTCCGTCAAAGTGTTGCGTCCTGTTGCCGCACGGTATGCCTGGGAAGATAATCCTTATGATGCCAATCTTTCCAATAGTGAGGGATTACCCGCATCGCCTTTCAGAACAGACAAGTAACCTGCTTATTGCTAAATTTTAAAGGATGAACCGAAAATTCAATGTATCTCTTTTTGTATGTTGCTATTTGTTGATGGTTTGCTTTTCAACAAAAATAAGCGCACAACCCAATTCAACTTATTATTACCAGCAACAAACCTTATTTGAAAGCCTGCCCGTTCAAAAAAACAAGGTCATTTTCTGTGGAAACAGCATTACCGATGGCGGAGAATGGCAGGAAATCTTTAATGATCTCAATATTATCAACCGGGGCATCAGTGGCGATGTAATACAAGGTGTTATTGACAGGATTGATGAGCTCACCAGGCACCAGCCTTCCAAATTATTTCTACTGATCGGCACCAATGATCTGTCAAGAGGAACGGCAACAGGCGTGATCGCTGAAAAAATAGCAGCATTCACAGAAAGTTTTCTCCAGAAAAGCCCGGCTACAAAAATCTATGTACAAAGTATTTTGCCAACAAACCCTGTCTATCATAAATTTCCTACGCATACAAACAAGAAAGATTCCATACTGTTGCTCAATAAAAAGCTGGTTGCTTTGTCAGAAAAAAAACATTTCCATTTTATTGATCTGTTCTCTTCATTTGCTGACCGTGACCAGTTGATGGACTCCTCCCTTACCAACGATGGACTGCATTTAAAAGGAAAAGGATATATGCTGTGGAAATCAATTGTATTCCCCTATGTATACGGATTATCCCCAAAGCCTGCCTTGATTCCTGAACCCGTTTCTCTAAAATGGCAAAACACTTCGTTCCCTTTATACAGAGGTGTTCGTATCGTATCGGATGAAAAAATGAACCCACAGTTGGGTACTTTACGCGAGCTATTGACCGAAAGAAATATTACAGTTGTTGAAACAAAAGATACCAGCTACCCCGTAATTGATCTCAGCTATGTAAAAACAAATGCATCACACCTGCCTGAAGAAGCCTACACAATCAAAGCCGGTGCGGAACGCATCTCCATTACGGCTGCAACAGAACATGGCATCTTTAATGCGATACAGACCCTAAGACAATTGATGCGCGACGGCATTACCATTCCCGGTTGTGAGATCAGCGACCATCCTGCTTTTCCCTGGCGGGGATTGATGCATGATGTTGGGCGAAATTTTCAAAGCATCGATTTTCTGAAAAAGCAGATCGATCTTATGTCGCAATACAAACTTTCTATTTTCCATTTTCATCTCACAGAAGATATTGCCTGGCGTTTACAAATAAAGTCCTACCCGCAATTAACCGCCACCACCAATATGCTTCGCGATCCTGGCTTCTATTATACGATGCAGGAACTAAAAGACCTGATCGCGTATTGCAGAAAAAGATTTATCACCCTTATTCCTGAAATTGATATGCCCGGTCATAGCGCAGCATTTAAACGCGTATTGGGCTTTGACATGCAAACACCCGAAGGACTGATTGCCTGTAAAAATATTCTCACAGAAGTTTGTACCCAGCTCGATGTTCCATACATCCATATTGGAAGCGATGAAGTAAAGATCCGCGACACCGGTTTTTTACCAGAAATTTGCAGACTGGTACGCACATTCAACAAGATACCGGTTGCCTGGGATCCCGGTGCAAAACTTCCTTATCAAGGAACCATCTACCAGATGTGGGAAGGAAACACGGCCCCTGTGAAAGGAAAAATAAAAATTGATTCACGGCATTTATATGTGAATCATTTTGATCCCATCGATGGTGTGGTCTCCGTTTTCAATCACAGTATCTGCGATGCAGTGCAGAGTGATGATGAAAAGCAAGGCGCCATATTATGTGTATGGCCCGATAGGCGCACCAACCGGCAGGAAGATATTTTAACCATGAATCCTGTATACCCGTCGATGCTGGCATTTGCTGAAAGAACCTGGAAAGGTGGTGGCTGGAAAAATTATCAATCGGATATTGGTTCGCCAGGTGAAGAAAAATACGCAGCGTTCGGTGAATTTGAAAGGCGGTTACTGGATCATAAGACGACCGTTTTTGCAGCGCAGCCCTTCCCTTATGTAAAGCAAAGCAATATCCAATGGAAACTGATCGGGCCGTTTAAGAATGGCGGAAATACAAGCGAGCGTTTCTTACCTGAAGAACCAGGTTTTGTTGATACGGCAATGCTCACAAAATATCCTTCTCTATGGGGTGGTACGATCTGGTTGCGGCATTTCTGGCATCCATTGATCCAATCACATTTGAAAAATCCTGTCGAGAATTCAACCTATTATGCGGTAACAAAAATGTACAGCAATACAGAGCAGACGATTGGTATGTGGATAGGGTTCTACAATATCTCAAGAAGTACCAATACGGCAACGCCTGATTCGGGCAAATGGGATAATCGTAACAGTAAAATATGGATAAACGGACAGGAAATTACAGCACCTTCCTGGAGCAGGGCCGGAAGAAAATCAACACTGGAAGATCCACTCATTGACGAAGGGTATGAATACCGCAAACCGGTTCCCGTTGTTTTGAAAAAAGGATGGAACACCATTCTCATTAAAGCACCAGTAGCTTCTTTCCGTTCCAGCGATTGGCAAACGCCGGTAAAATGGATGTTTACGGCTATCCCAGTCTCATCGCAGTTGGGAATCACCAACAGTCCCGCAGGTATCTTTTTTGATCCGGAGATGAAAGCAAAAAATACTACCAATTAATGTGTAGTACACTAATCTCCTCCGCGTAACTCAGTGTTCTCTGTACCTCTGTGTTGAAAAAAATCGCTACAGAACACAGCACTCCACTATGCCGATTCTACAATATTTCCTTTTACACCTTTGGCAACAAGCCCCGTACGATCCGTTACTTTAGCACCGGACAGTTGAACAGCTATCCCTTGTTTTGAAGTAGCTGAAATATTGGTTAAGGGCGTTTCTCCATTATCGGTTATAGCTACCGCAACAGCATTATCGCCATTGGCTTCTATGCTACCTCCAACACTCAATTGATTTACGCTCCCTCCTTCTACATGATAAGAATGTACATTGCTGCCATGGGTAATAATGCTGCCGGCTATTTTCAGTTGTTTGATCACTCCGCCTGCTTTTACGCTGATGGCATCAGCCGGTAGTGATACAATAACGCCTTTCACAAGCGTATCTCCTTCCGAACCATTGGTAACAACATCGTTTTTCACTTCAATGATGCCAACAGGCTTGCTGAACTGCATTCCGATAGATCCGTTGCCGTGCGTAGTAATGGAATGAAAACTCGCTTTCCCAACAGTACCATCATACTGGTTAAATCCCCTGGCGCCTAATCCGAAAGTTTCGATTTTATCTTTTGCTTCAAATTCAGTAACGGTACCAAAATTCACAAACCCAATGCCACTTGGTCCGTATGATGTAATGGGTTTTTCGGCGACCCATTTCTCCACTTGTCCCCAGGTATCCAATACCATATCATTCACGCCATAGGTAGTTACAGAACCATGATGGGTAATGTTTTTTACTTTGGTACCATTCACGATAAAAACACCCGCAGTAATCATATCCGGCTGACCAAAAGGAAGCATTCCGTTTGAATAAATGTCGCCGGTTGTTATCTTATCTGCCATTACCCATCCGCCATTGTCACCAAAACCGCAGACAAATAAACCTGTTCCGATAACCGGTGCCCCTTTACGTCCCAGGCTGATGTTTGTCAAACTAGCGTTGATCACACTATCCGGGTTACTGTTAAAATTATATACGGTAAACGCACCCTGGTAAACATTCACGCCATATTTCTGTGGTTGTTCGGAATATCGGCGGGCATCGCAGGCCACAATATCGATATTGTCGGCAACCAGCTTTGTTTTGTTCGTGCCGGCTCGGGTTAGTATCTGCACCTGTCCTGAAACCGTAAGGTTCTTTAAAGCTAAAACACCCAGGTCAGGATGATTACTCAGTGCATAGATTGCCCTGTGATTGGGATTGGTTTGAATGGTAAGATTGGCAATTTCATTGTTCGCGGTTAATCCAATCCCATCGCTATTGGTAAAACTGATGATACAACTTTCTTTGTCAGCCCCCGTTAGACTGAAACCAACCGGTAAAACAATGGAATAGGGACAAAGAATAGATGTTTGTAATTCTAAATTCTGAGGAGCTGCATTATTCAGTGCCTTCATCAAATCAATGAGTGAACTAATTTTTGTTTTCATAGTTTGGTGAGTTAGGGGTAATAAAGCAATATTATGCCAGCTTTCATTGGCTCATTTAAGGTACAAAAATGCTTTTAAATGTAAAAAATTGTTTGAGGCAAGTATTACAATTCGTAATGTCTGTTACTCGATGCTTCACTCTGCGAAAATTCCCTGTCCGCTGCGTCTCTGCGGTGAAAAGAACCTATTCACCACAGAGACCTAACAATTTTCGTAGAGAAGAAAAATTTGCAGCTAACTTACTCGATAAGTTACCAATCATAAACGGGGCGTTTGGCAGGCATGCAAGAGTTCCGGTTTTGCACAATACTCTAATGATGCACTTATTTTCAGCATATGCGTCCTATTTCATTTACGTGTATCCTTTTTACCAACCCGCTTGTATTGCGATTGTAAAAAAAGAACCAGCCAGCTGGCCAACACAAAAGGAAAGGTTAGTGCGGGTAAATTCATCTCGCTCATTTGCACCATAATCAGTACGGAAAGTACAACGGCTGCAAATGCCAGTAAACCATTTTCCAGTTTATTACCTGCGAAAGTAATGGCACATAAAACAGCATTATAACTCAACAGCCCCATATAAATATCTTTTACCGGCACTCCTAACCGATACGCGATAAAACCACTTATTACCGCAGCGATTATGCCGTAAATCGCCGCGATAGGTTGGCTGATAAGAACACCCAGTAAGAAAAGAATTCCAGCCAAGCTACTACCCTGGAAAATCACTTGCCCGAACCCGAGAGACAGAACAGAAAAGCTATTGGTATCTGGTACCCCAGTAACCGGTAATCTGGATTGTATTAAAGCGGGAAAATAATGGGAAAGAAATAAAAAAAGCCAGGTAACCAAAATGAAAGGAAATGTAAACCCGGGGATTTTTCTGCTGATAAAAAAATGCTGGATCATTGTTGCCAGAACGGAACCCAATAGGATGGCGAACCAGGTAAATGCAGTTGGCTGAAAATAAAAGACCAATGCCACACCAACCAATGCGGCACTAAAACCGTAAAGCCCGTTGTTTATTTCAGTTTCATCATACCGCAGCAGTTTGGCGGTCAGGGTTCCTGTTACTGCAGCCAAAAGGGCGGCGATCCCCATCATCCAGGAGCCATAAAAAATACCTGCCAGAAAAAATAAACCTGTCCAGGTATTATTTTGTAACATGATCTGTCCGATCCCTTTCAGGAAAGGAGAAATACGAATGAAGATGTTCTGCTTTCGATCGGTCATTGAATGTGATATGGTGGTTCGTTAGAATAAAGTAACCGCTTATCATTCATATAATACAAGATAATCTATTTTGCTATTATACTTCCTTGGCAACTCGGTGCTTTCCGGAATGAAGGCCATTTCACGCAAAGAAGCAAAGTTAGCAAAGAGGCGAAGAAAGATGCCTTTGACACAAAGCTTTGCGACTTTGCCAACTTCGCTTCTTTGCGTGAAAAATCTTCTACAGTTCTTTTGCTCCCTCTCCGAAAATAAGTTGCAAAGAATTGTAACCAATCAGCCGTCATTAACTCTAATACTGGTATAAACTAACTTATATGCACAAGCTAAAAGAATTACAAACCATTTTAAAGCTGGTCTTTGGTATTGTTCCCATTGTGGCCGGTCTCGACAAATTCACTAACCTTCTTACTTATTGGCCTGATTACATGGCTGGGAACCTCAGGGATATTCTCCCGATCGATGTGTTACTCTTTATGAAAATCGTCGGCATTATTGAAATCATCGCAGGTGTCCTGGTATTGATCCGTCCGTTGATAGGTGCGTATATAGTGATGCTTTGGCTCATTGCGCTGGCTTTTCAGCTCATCTTCGGAGCCCATCATTTTGATACAGCGGTCAGGGATCTTGTAATGGCGGCAGGCGCTTATGCTTTGGTAGCCATAACACTGATGCTGCAACAGAAAACAACTGGTGATGTAAAGCAAGCCCGTTTTCAGAAAAAAGAGTTCAACTAATGTTTTAGCATGTTGTACACTTAAAGCGGAACTGTACCTGTTTTTTCAATAAGAGAAAAAGGGCAAAAGAGTCATTCTCTTTTCGCCCTTTTTCTCTTTTGCTCTTATTGAAATAAATATTCGCTGTTAATCAGCCTGGCAGGTTTCAGAACCCAGAGATCTACAATACATTTAAATCTTATCCATCACATAAGCAACTATCCTATCGCATTTACTTAAGTGAAAATGAAGTATGTCTTCTTTTTGATAATAGCCGGATAATAATTCCCGCAACATGATCTTGGCCCTGTTCAGGCGCACTTTAACATTTACCTCACTGATAGCAAGGCATTCCTTCGTTTCAGCAACATTCATGTCCTCAATTTCACGCATCACAAATACGGTGCGGTATTTCTCGGGTAGCTTATTGATCGCTTCATGCAAGATGGATCTTAATTCCGAATTCATAACTGAATGTTCTGGGGTTTGGGAATGATTATTAGCGGGCTGATCAAATACCATTTTCAGTCTCTCGTCGTCCATGTCTACGGAGCGATTACTCTGCCGGATCCGGAGCAGGCATTCATTGATCAATATCCTTGTCAGCCAGGTTGCGAAGCTGGATTTAAACACGAATTTGCCCAGGTTCTCATATGCACTGATATAGGCTACCTGCATAATGTCTTCCACTTCCGACTCATTATTTACAATAGACATCCCAACGCGGTACAAGCGTTGGTTATACCTGCGGATGATGACTTCGTACAGGTGTTTACTTCCCTGTAATATTCTGGAAATCAATTCGCTATCTGAAGTGTCGGCAAAATTCCGCAGGTCATCGTTCTTCATGCTTCTTGTTGGTTGATTGATTAGAGTACACCAGCTTCTAAAGGTTACAAAATATTTTTCTTTTCTGTAACCTTTTGCCTGTCCCTAACTCCAATTTAACGATATAAAAACCACATCACACTTAAATCAAACAGAAACATGCTTGTAAAAAAACTGGAAGATGACTCCATACGGCTTGATGATTCAGCATCAGAAGCTGTAAGCGGTCAAGTTCTTCGAACGGATGCTTTTTTAAAAACAGATGCTGAAAAGATCTACCTGATCGAAAATTATTTCAAACAGATCATGCATACCCTTGGCCTTGACCTCGAAGACGATAGTTTGAAAGATACGCCGCACCGGGTGGCGCGAATGTACGTGCATGAAACATTCAGCGGGTTAAATCCAAAAAACAAGCCTGACATGACCCTATTCGAAAATACATATGGTTATGACCAGATGCTTATCGAGAAAAACATCACGGTGTATTCTTCCTGCGAACACCATTTTGTTCCCATTATCGGCAAGGCACATGTTGCCTATATCCCTTCCGGTAAAATCATCGGACTATCAAAGATTAACCGGATTGTACAGTATTGTGCCAGTCGCCCACAGGTTCAGGAACGGCTAACAGTACAGATCGCATCTGAATTGCAGGACGCACTGGGTATAAAAGACATCGCGGTAGTAGTCGATGCCGCTCATTTATGTGTTTCCGCACGAGGTATCCGGGATATACAAAGCAGCACCCTTACCTCCTTTTTTGATGGCAAATTCAGAAACGAAGAGAAAAAAAAGGAATTTCTATCCGCATTAAAATAAAAGAAATTACATGAAAACATATACGGTTCCCATACTATCCATCAGGAAACTTACGCACGATGTGCTGGAAATCAGAACAGAGAAACCAGATGGTTATGCATTTCTGCCCGGGCAGGCAACAGAGCTTGCCATTAACCGGAAAGACTGGAAGGGTAAAAAAAGACCCTTTACATTTACTTCCATCCCTACAGATGGTTACCTAGAGTTCATTATCAAGATGTATCCTTCACACCAGGGCGTGACAAGGGAATTGGCTACCCTTGCTGTTGGTGATACCCTTATTATTGAAGAGCCATGGGGAGCCATCAGTTACCAGGGTTCGGGGCTCTTTATAGCCGGGGGCGCCGGTATCACGCCTTTTATTTCCATCTTCCGGCAATTGACACTCGACAATAAACTGGTGGGTAACAAATTGATTTTTGCGAACAAGACCCATTTAGATATCATTCTGGAAAATGAACTGAATGCTTTACTCGAAAAGAATATTGTTCATGTTTTATCAAATGATTTTCGAGAAGGGTATGTTCAGGGATTTGTTACAAAAACACTCATCAGGGAAAACATGGTTCACGCTTCAGACAATATTTACTTATGTGGCCCGCCTATCATGATGGATGCCGTGATGCTGATCTTACAACAGCTGGATATTGATCAGACCAGCATCACCGTAGAAATATAATTGCAGGCATTTGTAACCTTTTTATTTCTGCATACTCCAATACATGAACCACATAAAAAAATAGAAAATGAAAAAACAAAATCCGCTAACACCAAAATTAATTACGGTTGTATGCTTCCTGCTTTTTGCACTATACGGAACTGCCCAGCAAACCAGCAAGCTTACCGATCCTGAAGTGGCTTCAGCAGCTGTAACCGCAAACCAGATCGATATTGAATTTGCCGCCATCGCTTTTCAGCATTCCCAAAACAAGGAAGTTTTAAATTTCGCAAAAACCATGTCCAATGACCACAAAGCCGTGATCGCACAGGCTGTGGCACTCGTTACAAAATTGAAAGTAACACCCAAAACAAATTACCTGACCCAATCATTGCTGGCCGATGCAGAAAAAACAAAAAAAAGGTTGCAATCCAATAAGGGAGAGGCTTTTGACAAAGCGTATATAGACAATGAAGTCGCTTACCACAAGGCTGTTATCGCCGCGGTTGAAACGGTATTGATTCCCCAAACAGCGAACAGTGAATTGAAAACCTTATTGCAGAACGTGGTACCGGCTTTAAAAGCCCATCTCGCACATGCGGAAATGGTACAAAAAATGATCCATAAATGAAAGCGTTAAATAAGACAGGTAAGCTTCTCATACCGGTATTATGTATGGGAATATTCATGCTGCTTCAGTCAGGTTGCAAATCTCCTTCAGAGCGGATGGAAGAACCTCATAAAGGAAAACTTTTTGTTGTGGAAATAACACAGATGCGTTTTTCTCCTGCAGAAATAGCCGTGAGCAAAGGAGACAAGATACAATTCATCAACCATGATATGGTAGCGCATGACATAACGGAAGAAGCAACAAAAGCCTGGTCATCTTCTCCCCTGCAACCTGACCAGGCATGGACATTGGAAGTAACTGAATCTGCGAATTATTACTGCAGTATTCACCCGGTAATGAAAGGAAAAATAACGGTGCAGCCATAACGCGGTACAATGAAGGCCCTATAAACAGACGCAGGTGAAGTTGGGTTTAATTGTGGTAAGGCCAGGTGTTCCTGTTAATTCAGGGCACCTGGATTTTACCAGTATCCATTTCGTTTTTACAAATTGTATGACAATTACCCGCTATTTCTTCAACGCAACCAAGGATTGTTGGTGATAATACCTAAAGTATTCGGAAGACAATGTGAATTTCGTTCTTAGGGTTATTTCCGCCACAGATTCACGGATTGCCACAGATTTTTCTCTACTAATCAGTGAATCTGTGGCGGATGTATTTCTTCCGAACACCTGTGATGATAACGCCAACAATGGCAGGATGATCTCACAATCACAGAATCAACTCGAATTAATACCCTTGACCCAATACCTTCTTTACGATCAAGCTGATGGCTGGTTGAAGTATCTTATATCTACACTAAGTAAGGAGGGGTTTGATATAGGCAAGCAACACCAGGGCATGTGTATGTTCTTCATCTTTGGCGGCATACAGTAAGGTTACCTTTTTCTGTTTGCGGATAATAGTGATCAATTCTTTTACGGCTCCTGTCTGTTTCAATTCAGCAATATAGGCTTTGCTGAAAGCGGCCCATTTTTCAGGTTCGTGGTTAAACCATTTGCGCAGTTCCGTGGAAGGCGTAACTTCTTTCATCCATAAATCAACATGCGCTTCTTTTTTCAGAACGCCTCTTGGCCATAACCTGTCTACCAAAATCCGGTAACCATCATTCGGCTCCCGCGCTTCATATATGCGTTTGATCTTTACCATTGATGCAATATAACCGGCAATTGAAATGGTGATTATATTTGAATGAAAAGTTACGCATCTTTCCTGTTATGTTCAACCTGTAATTGATCAATTCTATCCTGAAGACTTCCTTTCATTGCCGCACCGTTACTCACAAGCCCCTGAACCAAATTCAAAAAAGCTGCATCGTGCTGTATTTTCCGGCCTGTCATACTATTTACTGGTACCAATCTCGACCACATGATAGCTTTTACATGGTCTCGTTTTTCATTCTGCATAACCGTTTCCAGGTGAAGCAATTCGTTATCGACATAGCGTAGCGAAGAACTTATTTCTACCATTTCATTATACATGGCAGGCCGCGAATAAATGATTTCGTGACTGCGTATTACCCAGGCAACCCCCTTCATATAATATTCCATTAGGTCCAGGTTATAATGCGTTTTTAAATGATCCTCTCTTGCGTTGATCAGGTAATCAATGTACCTGGCATTATTCAGATGCCCCAACATATCGCAGTCGGTAAACCGAATTTTATATTGTGAGTTTGGGTTCTTATTCATAGTACGGGAGTCAATAATTTAGCATCCTGAAGAAATATTCAGGCAGTTTATTCATGTATTATTTTATTAAATGCCGCTGGCATTTCAGGTGTTCTCTGTGGTGAAAAAGATCGAAACGAAGGCTTCACCACGGAGACACAGTGTACACGGAGTTACACAGAGTTTTAAATAGCATACTGGTTCGTATTATGTAATCAGAGAAGTGTAATTCGCTCAGCACCTATTTTATAAAACATCAAAGGGACCTCACTTGTATCCGGATGCTACCACCTTAGCAAATGAGAATCCCGTTTGACTTATGCATAACTGCTATGCATTATAAAAAAAGCGACTTAATTCCGGGCGCTGGCATCATATAGCATGAGTTCCTGTATCTTAATCTATTGCTTTATACGCTTCATCTAACCATGTTAAAAGTTCCGCATCTACCTGCCGGGCTTCCGTTATTTTAACCCTATGCGTCATCATTGCATTCCATGAACCTGCTGCTTCAAACCGGCTGGATATGGCTTCCCCTTTTCTTTTTATACCGATATCCATTCGCTGCGTTGTAACCTGAACAATGGCAAACTTCTTTTCGTTTTTCAGGAAGCTCAGGTAACTGGCAACCGGTGAAATGGTAAAGTCGCCGCATTTCTTTTTGACTTTTACGCACAGGTTATCAAAAACGGGCTTCCATTCAGCTTTGGTACCGGTAAAATGTTTCGCTATAACATCCTCCAAAGGAATTTTCTTTTCACTGGTTCCCTTAAAGACCGTGTAAATGGCCATTGCATGACCATGCCCCAGGCTAAAATCTTCTTTCAACCAGGCAATGATCGCACCCGCTTTTATTTCAGGATGTAAGAAGCCTTTTTTTGCTGCCAGTTTTTTAAAATCTTCCGGCGTTTTCCCTGTTAATCTTTTAATCGTATCGAGATACGCTTGAAATGACATACAATTCTATTTTATGGTATACAATTTATACACTCGTTGTAAATGATAAGAGATAAAAAAGATTGGCTCTAATTAACTCAATGGAACTTCTAATCCCCCTGGATCCTTTTCGCTTCCGCTTCCAGCCCTGTCTGCCTTTTTCTTCCTGCTTTTACTGAATTACTTCCAAACCGGTAACTAATACTGATCCTTGCTGTTTGGGTTTCTCTTTTCACCCATATCCTCAGCACCAGGCCACCAAAATCATTCACGGCCCGATAAGGCACTGTGGTTCTGAAAATATCTGTTGCCGCGATTTTCAATACCAATTTTTTATCGAGGAATAATTTCTGAATCCCCAGATCCACCGAACCCATTGACCTTGCCAGCCAGGTTGGTCCCGTTGCTGTAGGGCCATTAAAGAATCCGGTCAGTTCCATTGAATAATCATGCCCTAACAAGATCGTATTCTGTGTAAATGCACCGTATCCGATAAAATTCAGGTCTACATAATCATCCACCACTTTACCCGTAAAATGTTGATGGTTACTCCATACATTCACAATGCCCTTCCACCATTGCTTTATCGAAACAGGGAAACTGATGCTAAGATTGGCAATGTCCTGATTGGCAAGGTTTTTTTGATAGGCATAGGTAAAATTATTCAGGGTATCCGTTGTTTGCGTAGCATAATCTTTTACATGGCTATACCCTGTCGATATGGTGAGCTTATTATTCAAGCTATAAGAGAATTCAACACTATTGGTATACTGCGGGCGCAAAAAAGAATTCCCCTTTACATAAGTGAGTTCATCCAATTTTAATTCAAAAGGGTTCAGGTTCTGGTATACGGGCCTGTCGATCCTTCTGCCCGCAGAAAGGCTTAGTGTATTATGGTCATTTACATTCCATGACAATACCATGGAAGGAAACAGGTCGAAATATTTTTTCCTCACATTGTTATCCGGCTGAACAATCCCATCGCCCCTGTTTAATAGTCCCTCGCTGGAAGTATGTTCAGACCTTAGTCCTGCCTGCAAAGTCCCTTTTTTCCCAAACTGGCGATTGTAAGACAGATAAGCGGCGGATACCTTTTCCGCATATACAAATTGATAGCTACGCCGAAGGTCTAATGTTACAGATCCATTTACTTCATTAAAGAAATCGAACTGGTTGGTCGTTTTAACCTGGGCATATTTAACACCAAAACCCAATTGCCCCTTAAACGCAGGAGTTATTACATCGAGTTTGGCCGTATAGATATCGATATTGGTAGGTGTCAGGTTCCGGGTTATTACGGACGAAATGATCGCGTTAGCTTTGTCGTAATAATAATTGGGCTGGTAACTGTTGGCCCTTCCACGAAATACACCATAATCGGTATCGAAATTAATTTCAAACCCTGAAGTGTCGGCAAAACGGTAGTTGATATTCGAATTAAAATGGGTCCTGTTCCTCGGTATTGCGTTGGTAGCATCCAGTCTTTTTTCGTAGGTGTTTGTGGGTTCATAATAAATAGGCGTATTGCCCGTGCTGATCCAGTTATCGTTACTGGTATTGGCAGTTGCTAAAATGCCTATGGTATGTTTGCTATTGATAAAAAAATCTGCTCCTGCTTTTGCGTTAAAGCTTTTATTGTACCAGACGATCAATAGTTTTTGATTGTAACTGGTATCCTTTAACGATCTTGGCGCATAAATATCTATTTCATTTCTGCCCAATGCAAATCCTGCATTTGAAAAAAGGTTTATCTTTTTATTCCGGTAGTTAAATCCGATCGACGCGTTTCCTTTCGGTGTAACGCCCTGTATCAGCCCGGCTGTTATATTTCCGTTGGAACCGAAAGAGGTATTTTTACGTAATTTGATATTGATCACCCCTGCGTTTCCACTTGCATCGTACCTGGCTCCCGGATTGTTGATCATCTCGATGGATTCAATATCATTGCTGTTTATCGATCTTAAATACGCTGCCAAGTCATCCCCACTTACCTGTATCATTCTTCCGTCGATGAATATTTTTACACCAGCCTTCCCTTTCATCGTAATATTATCATTGTTGTCAACAATAACCCCGGGACTTTTCTGCAAAAGTTCCAGCGCATTGCTTCCGGTGGCATTGATGCTATTCTGTACGTTAAACACCGTTTTGTCGGCTCTAAACTGAATTAATGGTTTTGAAGCTGTAACAGTAACGCCCTGTATTTTTTTTGTGTACGCTTGTAGTTTTACCGGATCGAAGACCAGAACACTGGATGGTATTACATCAAAAGCACGCGTGTAGCATGCTTCCATACCCAATAACGCATAGGATAAATAGTATTTCCCTGTAGCAATCACAAATTCGTATTTACCGGATTTATCTGTAAGCGCTATTTTAACAAGACTGCTGTCTGTTGCTTTGTAAAGGCTTACCGTAACAGCTTCAAGCGGGGCATTTTTATCATCCGTTACAATACCGTTAGCCACCGGATTGCTTTGTGCCCTTGCTTCCGTACAGGCAATTACAACCAGGAAAATTAAAAGGGGACAGCCAATTATTTTTTTCATGTTATTTGATTATTCATTTGGATAAAACAGGTTATTTATTTTGCATTGCATCTTCACCTATTACAATACCATCCTTTCTATCCAGGTATATTAGCTAAGCCCGGACAGAACAATTCCATTATGCATTAAATAGTAGGTATCATCCACCCAGCGTCTAAGCATTTACATTATGCTTATTCAACACGCATTCGTTCAAGTCATCACTGGCTCTTTTGTATTTTTAAGCGCCTTGTTCAGTCTCACCAGGCTCTGCCGGGCATTTCGATTCATCGTATGATTATGGCCCGAAACTGCCGTAAACACGTTGAACGGATAGCGGCTGCGAAAACTGTACAGCAAACTTATTTGGGTATGTATATCATTTACCGATTGTGTTACAATTCTGATCTTCTCCACCGCTGATCCCTGGCTCCTGATCTCAAAATCAATCCAGAAACCTTCCACAAGATTACTGATGGCAATAACTGTCTTATTGTTGCTACTCCCCTTCCCTTCAAATATTGCTTCGGCACCAGCCTGCCCATCCGGTCCTTTCAATTCCGGTATATCGCGGCAATTCAGCGATATCCATTGGTTAAACGAATAATGGTTCCTCAGTTGTCTAACATATTGGTATACGCGCAGCACAGGTATATCAATCACCAGTACCTCACTGGCCGTCCATTCTTTCCTGATAAATAATCCCGTCAAAAGAAACAGAAGGATTACTGCCAGAAGCAACAGCAGGTATAATGGAATAAAATGTTCAAACAAGTGCATAAGCGCTGGCATACCGTATCAATTAAATTACCTTAAGCATATCCCAGTGATGGCTTGACTGATCCCGAAGAATGCCATTCAGGTTTTGTAAACTCAACTCAATATCCTTACCCAATATTTTGTCAAACTTTATAAAGAGGAGCATAATATTGGCAGGATATTTCATTTCGGTATTGAACTCCCAGATTAGTTTTGTCTGGCCGAGTTCAATTGCTTCACAGGAAATAGTAGAATAGGCAATTCCGTTGAAAGGTCTTTTAAACCGCACTTCCGTAACAATACCTTTTCCTTCGGTTACAGTCATGATTTCCTGCTCTCCGGCGCCTGCTTTGTTATTTCCGTCCCACGCATAAACAAACCCGGGTTTTCCATCCGTACCTGTAAATACTTTTTGCATTGCGGGATCCATCATCACCCATTTATTGTAGTGGTCCTGGTTCTTTAGCAATTTTATATAATCAAACACGACCTCCTTTTTTTGGCGAATAACAATATTCCTTTTGATGGAATATCCTCTTTGAGAAAACAATCCAATGATCAGTAGTACCATAACAAGGGCAACAATGATGAGTAAGAGAAAAACAAGTGTATTCATTTGATTTAATTTTCCTGATGAAAAAAATTGATATGCTCAGACACAAGCATTACTACTACCACACCAGCTTTACTGGCGGGCAATACGGTATAGAGACCGCCTGGCAGTTTACCAGACAACCCAACCATTGCATTATAAAGTGAATTGAGATCCCTGCATTTTCAGCAGAAGCTTACCGCGCTATTTCTTATTGAGATCAAAATTGATCATCCACTGTATTCCATACTTATCACGGCACATTCCGAAATAGGCTCCCCAGAAAGTTTTATTAACGGGCATTTCAACACTACCCCCCGCGGATAAAGCGGCGAATAATTTATCAACCTCTTTTTCGCTCTCAGCCTGGATGCACAAATGGAAATTATTACCCGGCTCAAGTTGCTGGCCCATGCTCTCCAGAAAATCAGTTGCCATAATGGTAATCCCATTCTCCAGTTTTAAAGAAATGTGCAGCATTTTTTCCTGGTCGCTTTCATTCATTTTTTCACCACCGGGAGTATCCTTGTATCGTTGGAATATGGCAAATTGCCCGCCAAGTACCGATTGATAAAAAATCATGACCTCTTCAGTAGTACCGGGGAAATTCAGGTAAGGATCGAGATGTAGCATTTGATTTATGGTTTTAAATTATTGAATAAAATAAGTTGTTGTATTTATTTACGAGTATGGGGAAATGCGACATTTTGCAGAAGGCATTTGCGACAAACCCTTAACTGTAAAATACCAGGACTCGTATCGCAACCGCTTTCTTTTATCATTGATATATCTTTTTGCACTGCCTCGCTACCACGATCAGCCAGTTACAGTATGCCAGGATTAACAACCGGTTAGGCCATCCAACCCATACATCAGGACCAAACTTGCCACCTGCTTTTCCCAGCATTACACCAATGGTAACAAACATGATTACCAGGCTTACCCACATAAAAACCATGGCCCAGAGAATGGATTTTTTGGCAGGTTTCCATTTTTCATTCCGTACCAGGCTTATACTGATTAACAAAGCAGCGATAGCCTGACCAGGAATACCAATGGTACCCGATAAGCCGTGCAAATTGCCGTGGCCCGTTACTTCATTCCTGGCAGTAGTAAGTGGATCCATGATAAATAGGCCTCCACCAATCAAGGCGAAACCGACAATAAACAGGATAAAAAGTCCCAGTTTTCCGCTGGCCGATTTGATTTCTTTCCGGATAGCTGTGTAAACGAAAAAACAACTGGCTGACCAACAAAAAAAACCGAGCTGCATTACCCATCCATAATCACCGATTGCGTACTCACTAACAAAATGCCAGGTTGGATCATAATCCGGTTTCAGAAAGTGCATGAGCACCAGAATAAAAAGACATAAACCCGCAGAGAGAATGGCTCCTTTTGCGAGGGCCTGCATTCGCTTATTGGCATTTTTTGTCAGTTCGATTGCATTTGACATAAACTAATTTTAACTGCTTTCAGATGGTTTTGAAAATCAAAATTAGTGACCATACACATACCCGAGGATATGTAAAAGCGGCATTTTATGCAAGGTGATTGCGACATATATTTGGATTAATTTTACCTGATGAAAAAGGTAGCCATATTATTGGTCAGGAACGCAAAACCTGCGGCAATCGCTGACACCCAATCGGTTTTTACAATGGTAAACCAGTTTTTAAAACAAGCGGGGCATCCCCCATTGTTTGAAGTGCAGCTCGTGAGTTTGTGGGAAGAAATAAAATTAAACAATGGCTTATATACACTCAGGCCCGATATACTCACGAAAAACCTGGCACATGCCGATCTGATCATCATCCCATCCATGACCGGTGATATGATGACAGCGACCCATCTGAATAAAAGCTATGCAAGCTGGCTGATAGAGCAATACAAATGCGGATCTGAAATAGCGAGTCTTTGCGTAGGATCTTTTTTACTGGCTTTTTCCGGTTTACTTAAGAACAGGCAATGCACTACACATTGGTCGTATGCAAATGAGTTCAGGTCGTATTATCCATCCGTGAATCTTGCCGAAGAAAAAATCATTACGGATGAGAATGGATTATATACCAGCGGCGGCGGCAACGCATACTGGAACCTGTTGCTGTACCTGGTAGAGAAATATACCGATCGCCAGATGGCCATTCTCGCCGCTAAATATTTTGTAATTGATATTGACAGGCATAACCAATCACCTTTTGTTGTTTTCAGTGGACTGAAAGACCATGATGATGATCCCATCAAAAATGCGCAGCTGTATATTGAGGATAATTTCAGGGAAAAGATCACAGTGGAGCAGATCGCTGTTAGCTGCAATATGACACGCAGGACCTTTGAGCGCCGCTTTAAGAAGGCAACCTATATTACCGTTGCGGAGTATATTCAAAGGGTAAAGATCGAAGCTGCTAAAAAACTCCTTGAATTCGGGCGCAAATCCATACAGGATATTATGCTGGATGTCGGCTATTCAGATACACAGGCATTTCGTACCGTTTTTAAGCGAATAACAAATATGACTCCCGTTGAGTATAGGTCTAAATACAACGTTTAAGTAACCTTATACCATAATTGTACTCTCCTTCTCAAAAACAACAACTTCTTCGCAGATGTCTCCCGCCAGAGCGGGGACTCTGCGCTTGGGATTACTGCTCTCCCAAGTGTAAACAAAATCCTATTAAGAAAACAATACCTGGTTTTCTCATCATGATTTCTGCCATCCTAAATATTCGGAAATGTTAATACGCAAAATCCCCGCTCTTGCGGGAGACATTTGCGGAGAACTCTTTTTTTTATTGTGGGATACCCTACAAAGAAGGAAAAACTGATCTGGGACGGGTGTAAAAACAAAACCCGTTGATTATCAAAGATATTCAACGGGTTTCAGTGCCCAGGAATGGATTCGAACCATCACATCCTTGCGAACGCTGCGACCTGAACACAGTGCGTCTACCAATTTCGCCACCTGGGCAGGGTAATTAACAATTAATAATTAGTAATTAGTAATTGTTTCCTTATTTCAGGGCTGCAAATATAAGGGCAAACCCAATTACAGCAAAAGCTAATTTTCTGATCGCTTTTAATTCCTAATCACCGCGCATCGTGCTATTGAATTAGATAGCAAATCCCAGGCTCCCCCAACCCGCACAGCGACCCTCAATGAACAGTTGTTAAGCTAAGAGAAATCCAGAGAAAAAGAGAGAAAGAGTACGAAGAGTCATTCTCTTTCTCTCTTTTTCTCTGGATTTCTCTTAGCGAACAAAAAATACCCTCCTCCCATTGATAACCAACCTATTATCAATAATAATTCAATACGGCACCATCCCAACCCCTTTAAATAAATCAATC
>JAZJYJ010000028.1:0-69377 GCA_040390405.1 Bacteroidota bacterium | reverse complement strand
TGAAGATATTTTTAGCGCAGCAGAATTATCATATCGGCAATTTTGAAAGCAATACCCAAAAGATCATCGGAGCCATCAGGGAGGCCAAAGCGCAGGGCGGCGACCTGATCCTCTTCAGCGAAATGTGTGTGAGCGGTTACCCGGCAAGGGATTTTGTGGAGTTTGATGACTTTATCAATAAATGCTATGAATCGGTTGAGCTGATCAGGCAGGAAGCGGATACCATTGGTGTACTCATCGGTAGTCCGGCAAGAAATACAAACCACAAAGGCAAGAGCCTGTTCAACGCGGCATTTTTTTTATACGAAAAAGAGATCAAAGCCGAAATCCACAAAACATTATTGCCTACCTATGATGTATTTGATGAGTACCGCTACTTTGAACCCTCTTTCGATTGGCAGGTAGTTCCGTTCAAAGGAAAAAAACTCGCCATCACCATCTGCGAAGACATCTGGAACCTTGGCGATAACCCGCTCTACCGCATCTGCCCGATGGATAAACTGATGGAACAGCAGCCCGACCTGATGCTTAACATCAGCGCCTCACCTTTTGATTATACGCATGATGAGGACCGCAAATCCGTGATCAAGGCCAATGTGGTAAAATACAAACTGCCCATGTTCTATTGCAATGCCATTGGCAGCCAGACAGAAGTGGTATTCGATGGCGCATCGCTGATATTCGACAAGCACGCCAATCTCTGTAAAGCATTACCCATGTTTGAAGAAGCCATGGAAAGCGTGGCATTACTGGATGACGGAACCCTTGATGCGCCCGTGATAGAACCCGCCAGCCGTGTACCGGATAAAGAGCTGAACCCCGCCACACTGGAACCCGAACTGAATATTGCACAGGTATACGATGCATTGATCCTTGGCATACGCGATTATTTTGGTAAGATGGGTTTCACCAAAGCCATTCTCGGATCATCAGGAGGGATAGATTCGGCCGTAACCCTTGCCCTCGCCTGCGATGCATTGGGCAAAGAAAATGTGCGTGCTATTTTAATGCCCTCACCCTATTCAACGGATCATTCCGTAAACGATGCGGTGGCATTGAGTAAAAACCTGGGCAACCCATATGATATCATCCGCATCAATGATGTGTACGAATCTTTTTTAAAAACATTGCAACCCGTATTTAATGATCTGCCGTTCTCTCTTGCAGAAGAAAACATACAGAGCCGCAGTCGCGGAAATTTACTGATGGCAATTTCCAATAAGTTCGGATACATCTTACTGAATACTTCAAACAAAAGCGAATTGGCCACCGGCTACGGCACACTATACGGAGATATGGCCGGCGGATTGGGCGTATTGGGCGATTGTTACAAATTACAGGTATATGCATTGGCCCGTTACATTAATCGCAACAAAGAGATCATTCCGGAAAACATCATTATCAAAGCACCCAGTGCGGAATTAAGACCCAACCAGAAAGACAGCGATAGCTTGCCGGATTATACGGTGCTTGACCAGGTATTATATCAATACATCGAAAAACGCCTCGGACCTGTAGAGATCAAAGCGCAGGGGTTTGAGGCAACCGAAGTTGATCGAATTTTAAAACTCGTAAACACCAACGAATACAAGCGTAACCAGTTCTGTCCCATCATACGTATTTCACCAAAAGCATTCGGTGTGGGCAGAAGGGTGCCGATTGTTGGGAAGTATCTTTCTTAATCAGGATATTTCAATAAGAGATTAAGAGAAAAAGAGTGTAGCAAGAGAAGTTTATTGATCTCCTGCTACACTCTTTTTCTCTTATCCTCTTATTGAAACAAAAGCATTGCCCCAAAGCAAAACCCCGCTTTCAACGGGGCCTGCCTTCTCATGTTGTATGTAATCAAATCCTAAAGATTTTCGATAATGCCCGCGATGCCTTGTCCCCCACCAACACAGGCCGAAACCATTCCGTACTTTTTATTCAGCCGCTTCATATCATTCAATAACTGCACCGTTAATTTACAACCGGTACAACCCAGTGGATGCCCCAATGCAATAGCCCCACCATTGATGTTTACAATATCCGGGTTCAATCCCAGTTCACGGATCACCGCTAATGATTGAGAAGCAAACGCTTCATTCAGTTCAATCAGCTCAATATCATTCAGACTCATATTGGCCTGCTTCAATACTTTGGGTATGGCAGCCACCGGGCCAATGCCCATGATACGCGGATGCACACCGGCAGAAGCGCAATTCACCAGGCGGCCAATGGGTTTTAATCCCAGCTCAACAACCATTCTTTCGCTCATAACCAGTGCAAAAGCTGCACCATCACTGGTTTGAGATGAATTACCGGCGGTTACACTACCACCCAACGCAAATGCGGGCTTCAGTTTGGCCAGGGCCTCTATATTGGTATCGGCACGTACCCCTTCATCGGTATCTACTATATGGGAACGAGTCGCTTTTTTTCCTTTTTCGTTCAGGTAGGTTTCTTCAACCGTAATGGGTAAGATGCCGCTTTTAAAATAACCTTCCTGTATCGCCTTCATGGCTTTCTGGTGCGAGTGGAAAGCAAACAGGTCCTGGTCTTCACGGTTTACCTTGAATTCTTTCGAAACAGCTTCCGCGGTTAAACCCATGGCCAGGTAATAATCAGGTTCGTCTTTTGCAATGGAATAGGAAGGAACGGTTTTCCATCCTGCCGTAGGTACCAGGCTCATACTCTCTGTTCCACCGGCAATAATACAATCTGCCATACCTGTACGGATCTTGGCAGTTGCCATGGCAATGCTTTCCAGTCCGCTGGCGCAATACCTGTTAATGGTAATACCCGCCACTTCAATACCCAATGCTCGCGCGGCAATGATTCGGCCAAACTGTAAACCCTGCTCCGCTTCCGGAACGGCGTTGCCAACGATCACATCATCCACCCGCTTGGCTTCCAGTTGCGGAACCGAAGCCATCAATCCTTTGATCACTTCCACGGCCAGGTCATCGGGCCTGAAAAAACGAAAACCACCTCTTTTACTCTTGGCTACCGCGGTACGGTATCCCGCTACGATATACGCTTCCTGCATAACAAACAGTTTTATCCCTTCAAATGTAGGAAAAAAATGAATAAAAGGTTGTTTATGCAACCAAATTGGGGAGATTTTGAAAAGGGCAATTGGGAAATTTTGAAATTGCCTGGTTATTCATCCAAATTTCAAAATTTCCCAATTCCAAAATTCCAAAATCCGCCCTCCTTATCTTCGCAGCATGATCTACCCGCTTATCCGAAACATGCTGTTCTGCTTCCCACCCGAGGATGTGCATTATTTTTCGATGAACCTGTTAAAAGCAGGCTGCCGCTTAGCGCCGGTCAGGTCGGTTGTTCAGAATAGTTTTTCGTTCAGCGGACCTGCTTTGCAGAAAACGGTTTTCGGGTTGGATTTTCAGAACCCGATAGGACTTGGCGCCGGCTTCGATAAAAATGCCCGGTACCTCACAGAACTCGAAGCCCTGGGTTTTGGATTCGTAGAGATTGGCACCGTAACGCCTAAAGCACAAGCCGGAAATGACAAACCAAGGTTATTCCGTTTACCTGCCGATAAAGCATTGATCAACCGGATGGGATTTAACAACGACGGTGTTGACATCATCAAACAAAGGCTTGCGGACTGGAATCATTCAAAATTCATCCCGCCATCGGCGGGACAAAATTCAAAATTAATCGTAGGTGGCAACATCGGTAAGAATAAAGCTACTGCCAACGAAGATGCCTGGAAAGATTACAGCATTTGTTTTGACGAACTGTTTGAAGAAGTGGATTATTTTGTGGTGAACGTAAGCTCACCCAATACACCCGGCTTGCGCGAATTGCAGGAAAAAGATTCTTTGCGGAAGATCTTATCCCAACTGCAAAATCAAAACCATGGCAAAGCAAAACCAAAACCTTTGCTCCTGAAGATCGCACCCGATCTTACACAGGAACAACTTGATGATATTGTATCGCTTTCGTTTGAAGTAAAGCTCAGCGGACTGGTTGCCACCAACACAACCATCAGCCGCACACAACTCCAGACCCCAGACTCCAGACTCCAGACCATAGGTGCCGGAGGATTAAGTGGCAGGCCAGTAAGAGAAAGAGCCACAGAAATAATACACTACCTCTCACAGCAAACCCATCAGCAAATTCCCATTATTGCCAGCGGCGGCATATTTACCGGAGCCGATGCAGCAGAAAAATTATCGGCAGGCGCTTCGCTTGTGCAGGTGTGGACGGGCTTTGTGTACGAGGGACCTTCCATCGTTAAAAATATTTGTCAATATCTTGCCGCCAAACCTTAAACCTTACTTACTGCATGGAAACGCTGTTTACCTCTGAGAACCTGATTAGCTTTTTTGTATTGGTGGTATTGGAAATTGTATTGGGTATCGACAATGTGATCTTTGTAAGTATCATCATGAACCGCCTGCCCAAGGCATTGCAACCCAAGGCAAGGCTTACCTGGATGATCACAGGTATGATCTCAAGAAGCATCCTGTTACTGGGACTTAGCTGGTTATTGGCGCAAAAAGGAAAAGCGCTGTTCAGTTTATTCGGGAAGGATTTTGACCTGGCAAGCCTGGTAATGCTGGCGGGTGGCCTGTTCCTGATCTATAAAACCGTAAAAGAAATACACCACAAGCTGGAAGGCGAAGCCGATATGGCCGCGGGTATTAAAACCAAACCGCTCAGTTTTGGAAATGCCGTTGCGCAGATCATGCTCATCGATATGGTATTCAGTTTTGATAGTATTATTACGGCAGGTGGCACGGCTAAAAGGCTTGAGGTAATGATCAGTGCGGTAATTATCGCGATGATCATTATGTTTTTATTCAGTGCCAGGATCTCCGTTTTCATTCACAAACACCCTACTTTAAAAATGCTGGCCCTCTCTTTTCTGGTGATGATCGGTTTTGTATTGCTGGTGGAAGGATGGGACAGTGAACGTTCGCATGACATGCACCTCAAAAACTATGTATACTTCGCTATGGCATTCTCTTTCCTGGTAGAATTGCTGAATATGCGGGTGCGGAAAAAGTATGTCCCCGTTCAATTACGCGAACCACAACTACCCGAAGAAACCGGTCATACAGATACCGATAGGGCAAAATAAACCATCATCGATATAGCGCAATGTCTTAAGTCTGGAGTTAGTAGTCTGGAGACTGAAGACTGGAGACTGGAGTTCCGGCATTTAGAGTTCAAGATCTCAATTATTCGAAATTCAGTGACGCTTAAGGCTCCCACCGGCTGCTTTGGCCTCTGATTTGATCAGAACTGTTTCATCACTCCAACTCCAGTCTTCAGTCTCCAGTCTTCAGTCTCCAGACTACTAACTCCATACTCAATCGCATTGCGATATAGCCCCTTAACGCAAAAACCATGTTAATATCATTGCTTTTGCCTTCCCCCCTTCCCATCCCCCTGAAAAATACTTGCAGGAGTGAAAACAATGAATTTACTTTGAAATACAAAGTACTTTTTATGAATGAAAAAAATGTACACCTCGATACACTTCATGACATCAAACAAATGATGGAAAGAAGCAGCCGTTTCATCAGCCTGAGCGGATTAAGCGGCATTGGTGCCGGCATTTGCGCACTGGGTGGGGCTTTTGCTACTTTCGGGATGATCACTTCAGAAAAAGCGCAGGGGATCAATTACCGGCAAATGGCTTTTGAAACCGGAAGCGAGGTGCAGCAAAACCTCTTGCTGATCGGCGCGGTAACATTTGCAGCGGCACTGCTGGTTGCCTTCACTTTTACCTATATGCGTAGTGTGAAAACAGGAATGGCCATCTGGAGCGTATCGGCCCGAAGACTTTTGTGGAATACCATGATCCCATTACTGGTGGGCGGCATTGTTACCATCCGGTTTATTCAATGGGGCTATGGCGGATTAGTGGCGCCTACCTGTTTGTTGTTTTACGGGCTGGCCCTCATCAATGGAAGCAAGTATACCGTTTCAGAAATACGCTGGCTGGGTTTTAGTGAACTGGTACTGGGTATCGTTAATCTCTGGCTGATTGGTTATGGACTGATGTTCTGGGCATTTGGCTTTGGTGTGCTGCATATTGTTTACGGTGCCATGATGTGGTGGAAATATGAAAAACAATAACCCGCGCCACCACATGAAGAACCCCATCGAAAACCTGAATAAAATTTTTGACAGCCGTATCCGGCTCGGCATCATGAGCGCCGTGCTGGTGAATGAGGCTGTAAACTTTAATGATCTCAAAGACCTGATAGAGGTAACCGACGGCAACCTGGCCAGCCATTTAAAAACACTGGAAGACAATCTATACATCAAAGTAAAAAAAGGATTTGTGGGGAGAAAAACCAATACCACGTATTCAGTTACCAGGGCAGGTGAAAAAGCATTTAAATCGCACCTCGAAGCATTGGAACAGATGATCAGGAATATTCAATAAAACAATACCATGTTAACCTCTCTTCAAAAAATCCGCTGTGCCTGCCTGGTGGCATTAACACATAATCTGGCCCTGCCCGTTTTAAAGCATGTGCGGAAAGTAAGGCCTTTCCCTTACAGCAGAGAGCAGTTATTAGCCATGGAGAAGGGAACCGTTGGCAGGGATCTCGCTGATTTTTTGGGCAACAAACAACTGGACCTACTTTCACATTACGCACGGCATGATATGAAACATGTGGTACTCGGATACGATACAACAGAAGAAGGCGAACTATGCCTTCAGTCTTTTATGCTTGGCAATGGCCGGGTTTCTTTTCCTGTATTGGCTACGGTTCTTTTTGGGGTCTTCACTTCACCCGAACACTGGCATAACATGCGGCTGGCTTACCAAAAAGGAAAATCCTGTTACCCCATACACCAGTGGAACTGGTTTGCATTGGTTCCATTGGACACACTGCAATTAAGAAACCATATTTACCAATCCAAAAAACATATTGCATGAGATGGTTTAAACAATACGGACTGCTATACCTGCCCATAAGTGTAGAAGGATGGATGGTTACGGTATTCGCGATGATCTTCATGGTACCTGTTTGTTTTGCCACGCTGCGCAATGGGCATTCCGTGTCTGACGACCTGTACCAACTTTTTGTATATGGCACCTGTACCGCTTTCTGGTGGAAATGGATCGCCGAAAAAACTTCAACCTCCAAACATGGAAACACAAACATTAGCTAAGGCATTTCAGCATGCATTCAACGGGCTGTTCCAGTTTGTCAAAAAAGACAGGAATGGTAAGTTGCATCTACTTGCCTGCTGCCTGGTAATTGCGGGCGGGTTCTTTTTCAAGATCTCGTCATTTGAATGGATGATCGTATTGCTTTGTTTCGCACTCGTTATTTCGCTGGAAATGTGTAACCATGCCCTTGAAAAACTTGCTGATGCCGTTCATGAAGCACATCATCCATTAATCAAAACAGCTAAGGATGTTGCCGCGGCGGCTGTTCTATGGTCGGCCATCATTGCCGCAATCATCGGCGCCCTTATTTTTCTTCCTAAAATAGTTATTCTCTTATGAACCTGAAAATTTCTGCCACCAGCAAAATGATGGCATTGTCTGTTGCTTTTTTAATGAGCCTGTTGCTGGTACGTTTTTATTACTCGCATTCTGTGTACTATGGGTTTTATGTGTGGAACAGTTTTCTTGCCATCGTTCCTTATGTGATCAGTACCCGCTTGCTGAAACAAAAAAAGCCGGGTGGTTTTTCCATAGCATTGATCGTACTATGGTTGGTTTTTTTACCCAATGCGCCTTATCTCGTAACGGATCTTTTTCATTATGAGGAAAGAAGTTCCGCTCCATACTGGTATGACCTTTTTATTGTAGTAACAGCAGCCTGGAACGGTCTTTTATTGGGCATGATCTCATTAATGAATGTTGAGCAGTTTCTTTCCCGGCATCTTAAACCCATCTGGGTTACCACCAGTGTTTTTTGCAGTCTGTTATTGTGCAGTTATGGCATTTTCATTGGCCGGTTTCTTCGTTTTAACAGCTGGGATATTGTTACAGAACCCGGCACATTGGCCTATACATCGGCACATCATGTGTTATTACCGCAGCAGTATCCCAAACTTTGGGTGTTTACCATTCTGTTTTCCGTTTTACTCACCATCGTTTACTTCACCCTGAAAAAATTACCCAGGCACGGCAGCATGCAAGCAGCTTGAGTTACCGGCAAACAAAAGCCCATGCTATAAGCATGGGCTTTTCGTATCAAAGTGTTTATTTATTGTTAGAAATCAAATCCTAAAGCAAAATACCAAACCGGTTTGCCTACGAACACGCCTTTCATCGGCCAGCCCGCATCTACTTTCAGGAAATAGCCCAATATAGTACTCCGTGCGCCAAATCCATACCCACCAGCAAATGGTCCCAGTCCACCCGCATCAAGTCTTACAAGGATATTATTACCCTGAACTACTTCACCCGGACGCCTGATACCATTGTATTTACCGTTCCATGCGGTACCCAGGTCCACGAATTGAACCAGCTGGAAATTACGCAGCAGTGCATTATTGATCGGCCGGTTAATCAGTGTAGCAAATACAGGGAACCTGAATTCACTATTGATCACCATCGCATTGTTTCCGTTCGCTATGTTCTGGTTGTAGCCACGCATATTTACCGTGAGCGACTGGAACGCATACGTCTGATCGGCTGCAGGCTGGTTATTATTGAATTTCGGACTGATCCATCCATCTACCCCACCGAGGTAATAAAGGATCTTTTGTCCACCCCACGAAAAATCACCTGCCGCGCGGCCCGCCCAGATAAAGTTTCGGTAGATCTTATGGTAATACCTGGCATCAAAGCCCAAATTAAACGTGGCCTTGCCTTTGTTGAGCGATGTGCTCAGGTTAGGCATATTTACATCCAGGTAAACTTTATACCGGAGACCTACCCAGATATTTTGTGTTGGATTGATGGTATTGTCATGCACATATTCCAAACGCGAAACGAAATATTTGCTGATGGTATCATTGTATTTCAACGCATTCGGATCAGGCAAACCCGAATTGTTATCATAAGGTCTTAATACCCCCCTGTCTGTTCTGTACCCGATGGTTGCACGTAAGCTTTTTACTTCATTAAGTGGGTAGGCTACATTCACCTGGTACAGGTTGGTGTAGAGCATGTTATTGAAACTGGTATTGTAAAAATTACTTACGTTGCTCCTGTAATACGTAAGTCCCCAGTCAAACCGTTTGCGCAGGTTCTGGTAGGTAAAGAATACATCTTTATCGCTCAGGTTGGTACCGAAACGAACACCGCCAACAAATTTCACATCTTCCATCAGATCGCTAACACCAACACGGAAAGTGAAATTGAAATCGTTACCATTATTCAATTGTATCGGACCCGTACCGCCGTTATAAGCCTGGTACCGGTTAACAAGGATATTATTGGTAAACCCAACCAATGCATAATCCGAACTGAACTTCAGCCGATAATCAAACAAGCGCGATTTGCTAAGAACAGATGTTTTGGGTAAGCCCAATTCGTTTTTATTCTGCGAGGCGGCAACACTACTGTCAGGTTTTTCATCCGCAAATTCGTTCTGGAAAAAGTCTTTGGCTTTTTTGGTCGTGTCGGCCGCGGCTTGTTTGTTGTAAATGATGGCCTTCCCGTCCGTGGCTTTTTTCTCGGTAGTTAATTTTTTGATATAGGCAGTAGGTCTTGCACTTACATTCCGTTTGGCAAGTGCCTGCTCATCCACTTTCAGTTTGTAGAGGAATTTAAAATCACCTTCCCTTCTTACTTCACTAACCAATCCGTTGTTACCGGCAATGCGCGTCTCGAGCAATGAACTCTGGTAATTGGTGATCGGGAAGGTATAGGTAGAATCTTTGTACACCTGGAAATAACTTACACTGTCAGGCTCCTGTTTTTGCCAGGCGCGTAAGGTTGAATCAAATTCTTTGGTTGATGGATTGCGCAACAACTCTTCTCCTATATAATACAGGGTATCCAATCCATTGCGTTGTGTTGCAAAGAACCCGGCCCAACGATTGCCAATACCATTTTCATCAGATACAAATGTGAAGTGATTGGTATTGTACTGCATCGGATATCGAGCATTGCCAAATTTAATATCGGTTAATTTAGCCAGTTGTTTCTGTTTGCTGTCGTTCAGAATATCTACCATGTAAATATTGAAACGGCTTTTACCCGGTAATACGGTATCTGAACTTGGTGAGTTCGGATCGGGTCGGTTGGATGCGAAAATAATGCCTGACCGGTTGGGGAAGGATACAAATGTAGGATCCAGGTCGTCATACACATCATTGGTGATCTGCGTGGTTTTCTGTTCCTCGATCTTATACGTGAAGATATCAGAATGCCCGTTCTTCACCGCGCTGAAGATAAGCGAATTGGCATCCAGCATAAACGATGCATCCAGGATCTGGTCAAAACCGGTGATCTCCTGTTTGTATCGTTTGTATTTGGCAAGAACATCGTACACGAACATTTTGATCTTGCCATCTTCCCAATACACCACAAGCAAACGCGTGCCTTTGCCATCCCAGGCAAGAATGGGATAATTGGGATTGATATCTCCCTGGTTGGTTCTTACGCCGATCTTCAGCAAGGTTCGGGCATCATAAAAATTCTCCATCAGCTTTACACTGTACTGGCCTTTTTTGAATTCCACCACACCATAGGTGCTGCTTTTCGGATTGGGGTTTGCCTGGAAACGGAAATAATCGTTCTTCGAAACATCTTCCGAAACATTCAATTGCCCTTTGGGCTGGTTACGCCGCTGGCGTATATCCTGCGAATACAATTGTTGTTCGTACTGCATAAAATCAGACAGTACATCTTTGAACTTTCTTTTACAAACACGCAGGCAGGCATTGTTCAGGTTCTTGTAAATGCGTGCGAGGTATAATAAATAAGTGATGTTTTCTTTCCGGTATTTTTCTCCGATATAATTCCAGAAAGCATGACCAGCCAGTACGGGTTTTTCAAAAGCGAACTGGTAAAAAGAGTTGTACCTGCCACCCAGGATAGCGCTTTTCAGCTCATCGTCTTTTTCTGTACTCCAGGGTTCGCCCGCATACGCAACATATCCATCCACCAGCCATTTGGGCAAATCAAGCAGGGCCTGGTTGCTGGCAAACTCGCCAATATCATCTCCAAACAATAAATTATCCGTCAATACCTTGGCAATCCCTTCACGGATCTGGCGTTTCAGGTGCTCATGGTTGCCATCGAAATACACTACCAGCTTATTGTTTACCAGTTTGGTTAAGCCACCGGAATTCTGCCAATCGCTACCCAAACCAATATTGCTGCTTTTGTAATCGTTGTAATTGTTATAGATCACAATATTCGCCCGGCGCTGTAAAGAATATTCAATAAAGTTTTCAATGGAACGCAATTCTTCCTCAGCTACCTGCGCTACAAACTTGCCCAGCTCTACTCCACCCTGTGCCACGTAAGTATTGAAATTGGGCGACTGGTAAAATTTCCAGACGAATTTTTTATGCTGCACACGGTTTTTCCCGAATTCCACAGAATTTACCTGCGCATGGGAAAGTACCGGTAAAAGAAAACCCACAAAAACAATGAAATGAGCGATTCGATTCAGTTGCATATCCGAACTTTAGTGTTTTAAAATTAGGCATTTACCATTAAAAGCAGGTAAAAATACGATTATGATCAAGGTCAAGGTTTTTACATTCAGTCCCGTACAGGAAAATACCTATCTCCTGTACAATGATCAGAACAAAGCTATTATAATTGATCCCGGATGTTACTTCAGTGCTGAACAGGAAACGTTAAAAAACTTTATAACAGATACGGGCCTCGAGCCAGTAAGGTTGCTGAACACGCATTGCCATTTGGACCATGTTTTCGGGAACAAATGGGTGCATGAAACCTTTGGTCTTGAATTATTCATCCACCCCGGAGAGGAACAAATGTTAAAACTGGCTCCGCTATCCGGTGAAAAATGGGGGTTGCCGTTTCAGAATTATACAGGCCCGCTTCATTTTCTGAATGAGGGCGATACCGTTTTTTGGGGAGAAGATGAACTGCGTGTAATACTGGCACCCGGCCATTCGCCGGCCAGTATCTGTTTTTATTGTGAGAAGCAGCAGTTTATGATTGGCGGTGATGTATTGTTCCGCGAAAGCATTGGCCGTACCGACCTGCCCGGCGGCGATCATGAAACCTTATTAAAAAGTATCCGCGAAAAAATATTTGTGCTACCTGATGAGGTAAAAGTGTACCCAGGGCATGGTGTAAGCACTACTATTGGATATGAGAAGCGGAATAATCCTTTTTTGAGTTAAGTTGTTAGCCGAAGATTCGCAGATTAGATCTGCCTAAATCTGCGAATCTGCGGCTGACAAAATATTTATTTCTTCATCGCCTTATCATACGCCATAATAAAAATGGCTCCCAGGTTTTTGTGAGGCGGGATATAATCATCAAACTTATCCCTGTAACCCGCGCCCACCCTTCCCTGTACGGTTTTCCAGAGTTGCTCCCAGTTCAGGTCTTTGCCCTGGCGCAGTTTATCTGTAATGGCATCGATCAGGCTCTGGTTTACCACACCTGCAGCTACCTGTTTGGAGGAGATGATCTGCGCGGTGGGGCAGATCTTCAAAATATCATTCAGTTTCTGGTACCCACCGCAACTGCCCAACAATACGATCTTGGCGCTCGATGGCAAACGACTGATGGTTTCCGGCAGGTAATAACTATGACCACGATGAATAACAATTGTTGGCGCAAGATTATTCGCTTCAAAATAACTGATCAGGCTGTCCTGTGCCTGAATGTCCAGTTCTTGTTTTTCATCCAATGGCAGGTTGGCATAAATAGTAACGGGCGCCCCCCCTTTGGTCGAATTGATCTCAACCCATTGTGGCTTGCGGGTGATCTTCCAGTTGGGATTGCTGAAGCGGCTCATAAAGGCGGCGAAATAAGTAACCGCATCCTTATCGCCATAAGAAAATTGCTGAATGATGATGCGGCCAGATGAATCCTGCAACGATTTTCTCGGCATAATATACACCGGATCGATACCGAGTTTGGAAGCGACATCCACTTTATTGGATGAATCCATTGAAAGAAAAATGGTGTTCATCAGGTCGTAGATCAGTGCACCCTTTTTATTCTGTTTACGTGTATTCTGCGCCAGGTTCGACTGCACCTGTGCCAGGATCAGTTTGCGGAGGTCTTTGTTGTAAATACTAGCATACGAATCAGCCACATCTACGGCATCTTCCAGTGTTGTGGCAGCGTCGAGACCATTCACAAAGCGCCGCATCAGGTTTTCAGCAGTGGCTTTCTCCATTCTTCCCAGGAAATTATCCAGTGTATTATACGCTGCGCAGATCTTGATAAATTTCTTGTAATAATCATCATGCAATAAATGCAGCAGTGAATCGGAACGGGGTACCGACATTCTTTGGAAAATCCTGGGATACACCCCTACTACAAAACTGGAAGTATAGATCTCCTCTTCTCCCAATACCGCTAAATAGTACAGCTCTTCCGGACTCAATCCTTCCAGTTTTTTAAACCGGATATTTTCGTTGGCCACATCGTGCAGGGCATTGATCTCATTAATATACAATTCGATCGCTTTCGATTGCAGCCTGTTGGTAAGCACCTGTGCGGCCATGGGCGTATCGCCTTTCTGTATGCGCTGCGCATAATCGATCCGGGTTCTTACCAGTAATTTATAATACCCCGCAGAAGTATCGTTCGAAACATAAGGTGTGATGGAATCCATGGAGACCTTGCCATGGTAAAGATTATCCAGGAAAGGGAAATACATCCTGCCCGTTTTGGTAAGCGCCAGCCGGCCAATGATCTTCACCAGTGGATGGTTTACTGCCTGAATTCTTCTGCCCAGCTCATTCGGCACGGCCGCATACCGATACAGTTCTTCCTGGTCGTGGAAAGCCGCTTTGATAATGAGGCTGTCGGCATACCGGTTATTCGGATACCGTGTAAGGATGGGTAAAATATCGTTCGGGTTACGCTGGCAGGTCTTCAGCACGAGGATATCTTTTGACGAATTGATGCCCTGGTTCTCTTTCAAAGCGAAATTATCAAGCAGGATATTGTCGATTTCCGAAGCATTCTCCGCGATAATGGGTTCGATGGAATTACCCGCCAGTTCCGCTTTCATGGCATCTTCATAGGCTTTTACCAGGGGAGGCAGCATCGAAGCGTTCATTACCCTGGCGCGATAGGCCGAGATAAAACCGGTAAGCATTTCGTTGATACCGCGCAGCCAGGTGAATTTGGCATTATCGTTGAGCACCGTATTCATTTCTACCCGGGCACGAAGATTGTTGACCCGTACCCGCACCGAACGGTTAATGGATTGATCGAGGCTGGCATTGCCCGTGAAAGGGAACAGGGTATCCGATTTGGATTTCAGCCTGGAAATGATCCCCAACGAATTAATAATCGTTTCATGATGGTATTCATGCGATGCGGGAATGGGTGGCATAGGCAATTCTGCCTGTGCAAAAACCATGACGCTAACCAATAATGCTGTGATCGTTGTATAAATCTTCATCTGTTGCATACTCCTATGCAAAAATACTGCCATTTCTGCCAAGACACTCATTTTGCGTCTTTTGCAGTTAACAATAACATAATAAAGCCAAAACCCTTAATTGCGGTTCATTAAAATTAATTTTGTGTAAACATTAGGTTAACACATGGAAGGCAAGCCGAAACAAATACTGATTGCAGACGATGAACCGGATATTCTCGAGATCGTAAGTTATAACCTCGGAAAGGAAGGATACGAGATCTATACTGCCAAAGACGGCAGCGAAGCCATAGAAAGGGCCAAGCAATTACACCCCGACCTGATCATCCTCGACATCATGATGCCCAAGAAAACCGGTGTAGAGGTTTGCCAGATCCTTCGTTCACAGCCTATTTTCCAGGATACGCTCATTATTTTCCTCACTGCCATGAGCGACGAAGCTTCGCAGATCAAGGGATTGGAAACAGGCGCCGACGATTATGTAAACAAGCCCATCAGCCCCAAAGTGCTGGTAAGCAGGGTAAACGCACTGTTCAGAAGGGTCAACAACAAAGAAACAGGAAAGAGCCTTGTGATAGGCAATATCAATATTGATCCCGTAAAATTCCTGGTAACCATCGACGGGCAGGAACTGGTATTGGCCAAAAAAGAATTTGAACTGCTGTACCTGCTGGCTTCACGCCCCGGCCGTGTTTTTTTACGGAACGAAATCCTTTCGCAGGTATGGGGCAATGATGTGATCGTTGGCGACAGAACCATTGACGTACATATCCGCAAAGTGCGCCAGAAACTGGGCGTGGATTGCATTACCACTGTAAAAGGAGTAGGCTATAAATTTGATTTGTAGCCTGAAAGAACAGTTCATTGCCCATAGTCAATGGTAAAAAACTAACTTGCATAAACACTATGGATCATCAACTATGGACCATGGACGATACCCATGTTTAAAACCAAGAACCTTTCTCCACAACAATTATCCGCTTTTACCGCGCTGATCTTATCGGTGCCTATTTCGGTGGGTATCTGGTTATTGAGGCCGGATTGGATCATTGCACTGGTATCGTTCGGGATCACTTTTATCGGCAGTTATTTTCTGATCCGCTTTGTGCTGGAATCGTTTATTTACCGGAAGATCAAACTCATCTACAAATTCATTTACCAGACCAAGGCCACCAAACGCGAAGAGACCTATTACAAATACATCCTTCCGCAAAAAGGCATTGATGAAGTAAGACAGGATGTGGAGCAATGGGCCGAACAACGCAGTGCGGAGATTGAGCTGCTGAAAACCAATGAAGCTTACCGGAAAGAATTCCTGCAAAACCTGGCCCATGAATTCAAAACACCCATATTCGCCATACAGGGTTATGTAGATACTTTACTGAATGGCGCCATGGAAAACCCGGAGATCAGCAAACGCTTCCTGGAGAATGCCGCGCGCAATGTAGACAGGATGGTAAACCTGGTAGAGGACCTGGACGAGATTTCCAAACTGGAAAGCGGGCAGCAGCCATTGTACAAAGAGAATTTTGTGATTCAGGAGATGATCCGCGAAACCTACGAAGCGCTCTCGATCAAAACCAGCGCAAAGAATATCAGGTGTTCCATTAAAAAAGGATGTGAATCGCCCATTACTGTTTTTGCTGATAAAGAAAAGATCCGCCAGGTGCTGAATAACCTGCTCGAGAACGCCACCAAATACGGAAAACAGGATGGCAGCATAGTAGCCAGTATTTATAAAACCGATGGGCAACATGTGCTGATCGAACTAAGCGACGATGGCATTGGCATTTCCGAGGAACATCTCCCCCGCATTTTTGAGCGTTTCTACCGTACCGATCGCGGCAGGAGTCGTGATGTAGGTGGAACAGGACTGGGACTGGCCATCTGCAAACACATTATTGAAGCCCATGGACAAACCATGCATGTAAGAAGTAAATTAGATGTGGGAACCACGATTGGGTTTACGCTGGAAACGAGGAAAGAGTGAGGGAACAGAAGAACATTGAACAAGGAACATTGAATGATGAAGTAAAAAGATACTTCAGCGTTCATCATACCTTGTTCGTCTGTTCGATATTCATCTGTTCCTAAGCAATTACAAAAAAGCCGGAAAATCCAATGTTATCTAATCATTAATTCTTTCTTTTGGGGGAAGTATTCCTTTCATAACACTAATTTTGCCTAAATTTTTATTGTATGGGTATCAATAACTTCGGGCGCTTTTTTATGCCAAAGAACAAAGTCTTCTATGAACTCTTTGAAGATGTAGCAGAAAAAGTACATGAGATGGGTATTAAGCTCAAGGAAATGGTAAGCGAGCCCGATGTAAACAAACGTGCCGCCATCCTGGCCCAGATCGAAGACCTGGAACATAAAAACGACGATAATACCCACCGCATTTTTACCGAACTCGGCAGAAACTTCATCACTCCTTTTGACCGCGAAGACATTCACTACCTGGCCAGTTCGCTGGATGATATTGCAGATTATATCTATGCTTCTGCCAAAAAGATCAACTTTTACAGCGTAAACCCGAACGATACCGGTATCCAGAAAATGGCCGACCTGATCTTGCAGGGTTCCATTGAAATAAAAAAAGCGGTGTTTGGCCTTCGCGATATGAAGAACCTGCGCGAAATGACGGAAGCCATGGTAAAAGTAAACAGTATCGAAAACCAGGCGGATGATGTATTTGACATGAGCATTGAAATGCTGTTCCAGCAGGAGAATGATTTTAAAGAAGTGATCAAAAAACGCGAGATCTACCAGGTAATGGAGATCGTAACCGATAAATGTGAAGACGCGGCGAATGTGATCGAATCCATTATTATCAAATACGCATAAGTAATCAATAGGTAATTAATAATTAGTAATTAGTGATTAATAATTTGAGAGGCGCTATTGTAACCAACCTCTGTTTATTGAATAGCTAATAATTACTAATTACTAATTGCTAATTAATAATTAGTAATTACTGCTATGTTCACGATACTTATCATCATCATCGTTCTCGCATTCATCTTCGATTATATCAACGGTTTTCATGATGCGGCCAATTCCATTGCCACCATCGTTTCTACCAAAGTGCTTACCCCTTTCCAGGCCGTGGTTTGGGCGGCATTCTTCAACTTCGCGGCTTTCTTTATCTCAAAATATATTTTCAAGGAATTCGGTATCGGTAATACGGTTGCCAAATGGGTACATGCGGAATTCATTACCCTGGAAGTGATCCTTGCGGGTATCATCGCGGCCATTATCTGGAACCTGATCACCTGGTGGTTTGGAATCCCATCAAGCTCTTCGCATACCTTAATGGGGGGCTTTGTGGGTGCGGCACTGGCTCATGCGGGTGGACTCAGCAAAGCCGGTGTAGATGTGATCAATTACGCCAAAGTGGTTCCTACATTCCTGTTTATTTTCTTCGCCCCATTGATCGGTATGTTCATCGCCTTCTTTATTACGATACTCATTGTACACCTATGCAAACGATCGAACCCCTACCGGGCCGAGAGCTGGTTTAAACGGTTACAGCTGGTATCTTCTGCAGCATTCAGTCTTGGTCACGGCGGTAATGATGCACAGAAAGTAATGGGTATTATTGGAGCAGCCATGATCTATTACGAAGGAACCAAGGGTAATCACATGGATTTTAACCAGTTTGTAAGCCAATACGGATGGGTACCCTTTACCAGTTTCCTGGCCATTGGCCTGGGAACCATGAGCGGTGGCTGGAAAATTGTAAAGACCATGGGAACCCGCATCACCAAAGTAACGCCACTGGAAGGTGTTGCTGCCGAAACGGCCGGTGCCATTACCTTATTTCTTACCGAACACTTTAAAATACCTGTTTCTACCACGCATACCATCACCGGTTCCATAATCGGAGTAGGTGCCACCAAACGTTTGAGTGCGGTAAGATGGGGCGTTACCGTAAACCTGCTCTGGGCATGGATCCTCACCATCCCCATTTCCGCTATCTTAGCCGCTACGGTTTACTTTATCCTGAAACTATTTATTTAACAAGGATCTTTATTGATGTTTGTTCTGCATATCAATTTAAATTGCAGCATAATTTACAAGTATGTCTAAAATCCTGGTAACCGGCGGTTGCGGTTATATCGGCTCACACACCATTGTTGATCTGCTGGAGAATGGCTTTGCTGTTGTTTCTATTGACGACAATTCCCGTTCCATGGAATATTCCGTAAAAGGAATTGAACAGATCACCGGTAAGAAAGTAAAGAATTACAAAGTAGACCTTAAGAACTTTGATGAAACCCGCGCTGTATTCCAGGAAAACCCAGATATCAGCGGTGTGATCCATTTTGCGGCCTATAAAGCGGTTGGCGAATCCGTTGATGAACCGGTCATGTATTACGAGAATAATATTTTCGGCCAGATCAACCTATTGAAATGCATCCAGGAATTTGATATACCGCATTTCGTGTTCTCTTCCTCCTGTACCGTATACGGCAATCCCGACAGCATTCCGGTAACAGAAGAATCACCTACCAAAAAAGCCGAATCACCCTATGGTGCCACCAAGCAAATGGGTGAACAGATCCTGCAGGATTTTACCAAAGCAATAGCGGGTACTTCGGCCATATTACTCCGGTATTTTAATCCCGTAGGCGCACACCCCTCTATCCTGATTGGAGAATTGCCCGTTGGTAAACCGCAAAACCTGGTTCCGGTAATTACCCAGACCGCTGTTGGTAAACTGCCAAAGATGTGGGTCTATGGCAACGATTATCCCACAAGAGATGGTTCTTGTGTAAGAGATTATATCCATGTTTGCGATATCGCGCATGCCCATACACTGGCCATTCAATACCTCGAAAAGAATAACAACAAAACCGCCTGCGATATTTTCAATCTCGGAACCGGCAATGGCGTTACTGTTCTGGAAGCCATCAAAACATTTGAAGAAGTAAGCGGCCTCTCGCTGAATTATGAAATCGGTCCACGCCGCGCCGGCGATGTAATGGCCATTTATGCCAATAACAACCTCGCCGTTACAGAACTGGGCTGGAACATACAATACAACCTGAAAGACATGCTGAAAACCGCCTGGGACTGGCAGCTGAAAATTACAGAGGCCGAGGAAAAAGTAAAAAGCAATTAGTGTTGCGCTAATCGTGAGTTGTCAGTGGTGAGTGAGTTTTGTTATAGCGAGTAATTTACGCAATATTGACAACTTATTCTCCGAAGGGTGCCTATTTCACTTTCAAAGTTCTTCTTTTGTTCTTCTGTTTTTCTTTTATAAGCTTACTAATTATGTGTAGCATATTTTTAAATTAAATAGTTGTTGCATCAATAACATAGCGGTAACGGGCTTCTTTATTCACTACTTTCTTCCATGCGTCGTTTATTTCTTCCGCTTTAATGATTTGTATTTGTGGGTATATTTTATGTTCAGCACAATAGTCCATTACCTCTTGTGTTTCGGGAATACCGCCAATCAACGAGCCGTTGAAGTTTACACGATTAAAAATCATGTTGAAATTATTAATCGTGAGTTCGCCATTGATTGGTTGTCCTACTTGAGTGAAGTAGCCGTAAGGTTTAACACATGAAATATAATTCGACATATCGTAAGCATAAGGAACAGTCGAAATCATGAAGTCCAATTTACCAAACCAAGGCTTTACATCTTCTCCCGAATTCACAACAATTACTTCTTTTGCACCAAACCCTTTACTGTCATTTACTTTTGAGGCAGAAGTTGTAAAGGCATACACTTCTGCACCTTTAGAAACGGCTAACTTAATTGCCATGTGCCCTAAACCACCAATACCAACTACGCCAATCCTATCACCTTTTTTTACTTTTATTTTCATTAGTGGCGAATAAGTGGTGATTCCTGCACAAAGCAGGGGTGCTGCAAATTGTAATTCCATATTGTTCGGAATTTTGATTGCAAAATGTTCTGTTACCACAATATTGTTGGAATACCCACCTTGTGTAATTCCTGTTGGCGAAGATTTTTCTGGTGAGCCATAAGTGCCAGTCATTCCAGTAGTTTCGCAATGATGTTCTTCGCCGCTTTTGCAGCTTTCGCATTGCATACAACTGTTTACCATACACCCAACACCTGCTTTATCACCCACTTTAAATTTGGTTACATTTTTACCAATAGCTGTAACTATGCCAGCAATTTCGTGACCAGGAACCTGTGGGTATTGTTGTTTCCCCCAATGTCCTTTTATGGTATGTATGTCGGAATGGCAAATTCCTGAATACTTTATTTCAATCAAAATATCGTTGTCGCCAACAGGTCTGCGTTCAAAGTTCCAAAAGTCTAATTTTCCTTGCTCGTCTTTTCCTGCATAGCCTTTAGATTTTATATTCTTGCTCATATTGTTTGATTTATTTGTCTGTGAAAAAAGTTGGGTTGTATTTGCAAGCACTAGACCTGCACCAGTTATAGAAGCTTGCTGAATAAATTTCCGTCTTGATTTATTATTTTGATTACCCATATTTTTATTTGGCTTTGAAATTTTTTATTAGTTATTGCAATTCGAATTTTACTGTTACGCTTTCTGATCCTAATGCAGCAATAAGTCCAGAAGGATTTTCAATGCGTCCCATCCGAGTGTAGCTGTACGATGTTGAAAAAGTTTTGTAAAAAAGTACCAATGTGTTAGACCCGTACAACATCAAATCTCCGCTTTGAATAGTTGTTGGGTTTGATGCGTTAGCAGGCAAGGCATTAGGTAAATTAAAATACTTTTCGTTTCCATTCAACTCTGTCATGTTGATAGTTATTGGCAATCTTGCTTTGAATGCTGTTACTGTTGCATTGTTGCTTAGTGTAGCTGTAAAAACGGCAGAACCAATTGTTATTTTCATTTTTGTTGTATTAGTATTTGACATATCATTAGAATTTTGTGTTTGCTCAACTTCATTGTTCTTACTACAAGCAAACAATTGAATGCAGATTAAGCTCACTAAAAATGCGAATGTTATTTTCATAATTTACGGATTACATATTTTTGATAAATTTCGCAGGCACCCCACCAACAATAGTATTGTCAGCAACATCTTTAGAAACTACTGCACCAGCAGCTACAATAGCATTTTCTCCAATAGTTACTCCAGGAAGTATGGTAGCATTGGCGCCAATCCACGCATTTTTTTTGATGTGAATAGGTTTTGGAATTAAAGAATGTCGGTCTTTGATTGAGGTAGGATGTCCTTCCGTTAACAGGCTCACTTTGGGTGCTATCAGTACATTATCTTCAATGATAATTCCTCCCAAATCCAAAAACACACAATCAAAATTGATGAACACATTTTTACCTATTTGAGTGTGTTTCCCATAATTGATATGAAACGGCGTGAAAATGGTGGTGGTTTCGTCAATCGCTGAATTTGTGATTTGCCCCAAAAAATCCCTAATTACTTGTGGGTTTGAAGTGTTGTTCATTTGTACAAGTAATTGCTTTGTAGCAAATGAGGCTTCTCTCATTTCGTAGGCTTGTGGGTCGTTTGAGGATATAGTTTCGCCATTTCTCAATCGTTCAAAAATATCTGCTGTCTTACTTTCCATACCTTTTATTGTGCTTTTACGATGGCAGGTTTTGAACCTGCTTTCTTAGACAAAGGTATTTCACTCATTACCTGTGGAAGTAACGATTATCAAACCAATCATTAAGAATTTCAAACCTCTTGTGTTCGTAATGACTTAGGATTGGTGCCTGTGATTTTTTTAAAGAAATTGTTGAAGTAGGTGGGGTATTCAAAACCAAGTGCATAAGCAATATCAGCAATGGTCCAATCTGTGTGTTGTAATAATGCTTTTGCTTCGCTGATAATTCTTTCAGAGATATGAACAGTTGTTGGTTTCCCTGTAATTTCTTTTACTGCACGGTTCAGGTAATTTGCGTGCACGTTCAGGTTTTTTGCATAGTCCTGTGCCTTTTTTAATTGAAGCGGCTTTTCGGTGTCTTCAATAGGAAATTGCCTTTCTAAAAGTTCTAAGAAGACTGATGTAATTCGGGACGAGGCATTTCTATGCTGGTCAAAATTTTCAGAAGGTGCTAATTTCAATGCTTCGTGAATAATAAGATTAATATAGTTGCGAATTAAGTCATCTTTATAAACATAATCCGCCTGTTGTTCCTCAATCATTTTCTGAAAAAGCGTACTCAAAAATTCCCTTTGCTGCTCTGTAATTTTTAAAATAGGTGTCCCGCCAATCTTAAAAAGTGGTGAATGCTGCAAGCTTTCAGAACGGTCTGATTTTAAAAACTCTTCTGAAAATAAACAGGTGTACCCTACATAACTTGTTGAGATTGTCTCCCAAGAATATGGGATATGGGGGTTACCAAAAAACAAAACAGTTCCCTCTGCATCAAAACTTTTGTCGGCATAATGAATGATGCTTTTACCTGTTGTCAGGCAAATTTTATAAAAGTCTTTCCTACTATAAACACGAGTTGCCGCTCCATCGCTTTCTATTTGGAAAACATTAAAGCCTTTTAGCTTTAGTTCATTATTGAAGTTGGAAACCGAACGTGTATTCTTGTTTCGCATCGGGTAAAATTAAGAAATTCAATCTTTACGTACAAGCTCATAAAATCTATTTTGGTTTAAGTATCGAACCAAAAACTGATTGTCGTGTGTTGCCAACCGCAGAGAATATGAGAACAGGGAGTTTTTGGCAGCTACTATGAACCTGCCTGGCTAAGCCTTGCCCATAACCATGGTTTATCCGGGGTTGGTTCGGGATTGGTTCGTACCTGGTTCGTGTTAACTCCACAGTAAGTCCACAGTAAACCCACAGTAAGTCCACATTAATGTGGAGCTACTGTGGAGTTAATGTGGACTTACTGTGGAGCTAATACGAAGAAACCCCGAACCAATCCCGAAGCAGACCCGAAGAAAACACGGCTAACACCTAATGTAACGCCCTATCCATATAGCATTTTTAATGGCCAATGCGTTATTGACAATAAAACAGCCGGTGTGTTACACCGGCTGTTTTATTGTCATATATATTTCTTTAAAAACTACTGATTTACCATCTTGGCGGCATTTTCTGCCATCTGTAACGATTCGATGAACTCATCAATATCGCCATTGATCACGGCATCCAGGTTGTATGAGGTAAGGCCTATGCGGTGATCGGTTACCCTGCCCTGGGGCCAGTTATAGGTTCTGATCTTGGCGCTTCTATCGCCCGTACTCACCAGGGTTTTACGCTGGCGGGAGATTTCGTCTTCCTGCTTTCTCACCTGCTCCTCGTACAGTTTGGTACGCAGCATGGTCATGGCTTTTTCGCGGTTACCCAGCTGTGAGCGCTCGGTCTGGCAAACCACTACCACACCCGTAGGTATATGCGTGAGGAATACTTTGGTTTCTACTTTGTTTACGTTTTGTCCGCCCGCACCGCCACTTCTGGCCGTTTCCATTTTCACATCGCTTTCTTTCAGTTCAAAATCCACTTCTTCCGCCTCGGGCATTACCGCAACGGTTGCGGCAGATGTATGTACGCGTCCCTGTGTTTCCGTATCGGGCACCCGCTGAACACGGTGAACACCGCTTTCAAATTTCAAGGTGCCATATACATCTTCACCGGTTACTTCCAGGATCACTTCCTTGTATCCGCCTACGGTTCCTTCGCTTTCGCTTACCACGGCTGTTTTCCATCCTTTGCGTGAACAATAGCGGAGGTACATGCCCAGCAGATCACCGGCAAACAGGCTGGCTTCATCGCCACCGGTACCGGCACGGATCTCGAGAATGGCATTCTTATCATCCTGGGGATCTTTGGGGATCAGCAGTTTGGTGAGTTCTTTTTCCAGTATGGTTTTTCTTTCTTCCAGTGCCGGCAGTTCCATTTTAGCCAGTTCACGCATTTCTTCATCAGAACTGTTCTGGGCCTCTTTGGCAAACCGGTATTCGTCCAGCACTTTCCTGTACTCCTCGTAAGGCTGCACAATCTTTTCAAGCGCACGGTATTCCTTGCTGTATGCGCCAAATTCCTTCTGGTTATTAATGATCTCAGGATTGGTAAGGGCGATCCCTACCTGTTCAAACCTTGCTTTTATCGAATCAAGCTTATCCAGCATATCTCAACTTTTTTTCAGGCTGCAAAAGTACAGTTTTGAAGGCGTTTTTACAGATGTGAATCCCGAAGGCGGTTCTGCTGGCAGAAATCAGTACCTTAATCGCCCAAAAACGGTCAGAAAGACCAATCCTAATCGAATGAGAAAAGTAATCTGTTTTTTCCTGCTAATCCCCCTTTCCACAATGGCCCAGCAGGCCGATGTATTGATCCGTAACGGTAAAATCCTGGATGGTACCGGCAATAGCTGGATATATGGTGATATTGCTGTACAAGGCGGCAAGATCGTGGCCATGGGGAAACTGGCTAAATGGACCGCAGCCAAAACCATTGATGCCACCGGACTGGTGGTAGCCCCCGGCTTTATTGATGTGCATACGCATATTGAGGGTGAGGAAAAAAGACAGCCTACCGCAGACAATTTCATTTACGATGGTGTTACCACCGTTGTTACCGGCAATTGTGGCGGATCGAATGTGAATATGCGAACCTATTTTTCGATGCTGGATAGTTTGAAGCTTTCGATCAATGTGGCATCCCTGATCGGTCACAATGATGTTCGCAAAGCCGCCATGGGTTCGGCCAACAGGGATCCATCGGAAGCGGAAATGAAAAAAATGGAATCCATTGTAGAGCAGGCCATGAAGGATGGGGCCGTGGGTATGTCTACCGGGCTCATCTATATCCCGGGTACCTATTCCAAAACAGAAGAAGTGGTTCGTTTAGCGAAAGTTGCGTCCAGGTACAATGGCGTATACGCAAGCCATATGCGCGATGAGGGAGATAGTGTAACACAGGCCATTGAAGAAGCATTGCATATCGGTCGCGAAGCCAAAATGCCGGTTGAGATCTCGCACTTTAAATTAAGCGGGCAGCAGAACTGGGGAAGAAGCAGTGAAACGGTTCCCATGATCATCAAAGCAAGGCAGGAAGGCCTGGATGTAACCATCGATCAATATCCCTATACAGCCAGCAGTACTTCACTCAGCACTTTATTGCCTGATTGGGTTCTGGCTGACGGGCAGGATTCCATCAGGGCAAGATTGGCCAGGCCTGCAGTGAGAAAAGAAGTGACCGAATACATGCTGAAGAAATTAAAAAAACGCAGGCTTAAGAATTTCAGTTACCCGGTAGTGGCCAGTTTTCGGGCAGACAGTTCGTATAACGGAAAAAGCATTGAGGAAGTAAACCTGATGAAGGGCCGCAAACACAAAGCCAAAGAGGAAGCCGAAACCATTATGGAAATGATGGAACAGGGTGGTGCCGGTATGGTATTTCATGGCATGAGCGATAAGGATGTAAAAGCCATCATGCAATATCCTTTTAACATGTTTGCCAGCGATGCCAGCATCCGCATTTATGGATCGGGTAACCCGCATCCGCGCGGGTATGGTACCAATGCCAGGGTATTGGCTAAATATGTGCGCGAAGAAAAAGTAATTACGCTGGAAGAAGCAGTTCGCAGAATGACATCTTTGCCTGCGCAAAAATTTCAGTTGCACAACCGTGGTTTGCTGCGCGAGGGGTTTGCTGCCGATATCGTGATCTTCGACGAAAAGAAAGTGCAGGATCTTTCTACATACGATAAGCCGCATCAATACTCCACGGGCTTTCAATATGTATTGGTAAATGGTCAGGTTACGGTTGCGGAAGGAAAACACAATGGCACCCGGGCCGGTACCACTTTACGACTGAATCAATAATATGCAAAAATACCTGCTTGTTTTTGGGATGTTTCTTTGTGCATCTGTTTATGCACAAAAGGATAAGTATGCCAGTATTGATTCTATTGTTTCCAATGCTGCAATAAAAGATCATTTTAATGCGGTTGTGCTGGTTGCGGACAAAGGAAAGATCAAATATGAGAAAGCATTTGGTTACCGGAATTTCGAAGAAAAAATGCTTTTAGAAAAAACAGACCTGTTCGAACTTGCTTCTGTAAGCAAACAATTCACTGCCATGGTGATCATGATGCTGAAAGAAAAAGGATTGCTGCAATACGATGACCTGGCGGAGAAATACATTACTATCCCTTACAAGGGAATTACTATCCGGCATCTTTTAACGCATACCAGTGGATTGCCCGATTACCAGGCGATTATGGATGCGCATTGGGATAAGACCAAAGTAGCCGGGAACAACGATATCATTGCCTATCTCAACCAATACAGTCCGCCAAAGCTGTCAGAGCCCGGCGCAAAATATGCGTATAGCAATACAGGATATGTACTACTGGCCAGTATTGCCGAAAAAGCATCTGGCAGGGATTTTGTCGAATTCTGTACCAAAGAAATTTTTCAGAAACTAAAAATGAAACATACGGCCATCCGCACACTTGTACAAAAAGCAGCCGTTCGCGATTTTGCAATTGGGCATGTATATATAAAAGAAAAAGATGCTTACATACGTGCCGATTCTTTTCCATCTTCCAATTATACCATCTGGCTGGGCAACCGCAAAGGGCCGGGACGCATCAGTTCTACCGCAGAAGATCTGCTGAAATGGGACCAGGCATTGTATTCAGCAAAACTGGTAAGCCCCAAAACCATTGAAGAAGCATTTACACCCATGCTTTTGAATGATGGAAAAATTTCAAATTATGGATTTGGCTGGGTGATCATTCCAAATGACCCTTCTGGAAAAATTGTATGGCATAATGGCGATAACCCGGGGTACAAAACTTTGATCATGCGTTTCCTGAATAGCAGGCAAACCCTGATCGTTCTTTGCAACAATGCATCTGACCAATTCGACAATATCATCAAACAAGTTCGTTCCGTACTCACCAGTCAATAAACTTCTCTATGCTTAAACAAATCATCCTGTTGTTATTGCCTATTACTGCCGTTGCGCAGGATTATCAAAAGATCCATAACAAGGCCATTGTAGTAGATTCTCATAACGATATTCTTACTGCCTGCATCGAGAAGAAAGTAAGCATGGATAATAACCTGAAGGGCCGAACCCATTCTGATCTGAAACGATTTAAAGAAGGTGGTGTAGATGTTCAGATCTTTTCTGTCTGGTGCGATGGCAACAAAGAAAACCCGTATGCTTTTGCCAACCGCGAAATGGATACACTGGATGCGGTGATCAGCCGTAACCCGGATAAGATTGCACTTGTTCGTAATTCAAAAGAATTACAGAAAGCCGTTAAGCAAAAAAAACTGGCCGCCATGTTTGGCGTGGAGGGCGGACATATGATCGAAGACAACCTGGAAAACCTCGACAAGCTTTATGCAAGGGGAACCCGTTATATGACGCTTACCTGGAACAACTCAACAGCCTGGGCCACTTCTGCAATGCTGGAAACAACCCAAAAAGACAGCCTGGCAAAAGCGCACAAAGGATTGACCGATTTTGGCAAACAGGTAGTGAAACGAATGAATGAGCTGGGTATGATGGTAGATCTTTCGCATGTAGGCGAACAGACTTTCTGGGATGCGATCAATACCACAACCAAGCCTGTGATCGTTTCGCACAGCAATGCGTATGCACTTTGCCCTATTTTCCGCAACCTGAAAGATGATCAGATCATAGCTGTTGGAAAAAATGGTGGTGTGATCGATCTGAATTTTTACTCGGGTTTTATTGATAGTACTTCCAAAAAGAAAGAAGCGGCTTTTATTGCTGCACATAAAAAAGAACTTGATTCATTGAGAGCCTCCGGCGTACAAAATGAGTATGCGCTTACCTTGCTGTCTGAAAAATATGCATCCGAAGCAGAAGCTACCCGTGCACCATTAAGCATGTTGCTGGATCACCTGGATTATATCGTTAAGCTGGCTGGTGTTGACCATGTAGGACTGGGTTCCGATTTTGATGGCATCAACTCGGCTCCGCAACAACTGGATGATGTGACCACTTACCCACTTATCACCAAAGCATTATTGGAAAGAGGGTATAGTAAAAAAGACATTACCAAAATCATGGGCGGCAATGTGCTGCGTGTATTAAAAGCAAATGAAAACTAACGCAGCATTTTATTGAATAATATACTGTGTTATTAAAATCATAGTGGCTCTCTGTGTAACTCCTAACCTCTGTGTCTCTGTGGTGAAAAAATTACACTTGGGTACATTGCATTTTTTCACCACAGAGACACAGTGTACACAGAGTTACACGGAGTATTTTCAATAGCCAATACATTCTTAATTAATCATCTCCAGGAAAAAGAATAAACAATTTCTATGAAAAAGGTTCTGTTCGTTTTAGCATTATTCCCTTTGTTAGCCACTGCCCAGCCTTTCACAAGGGCAGAGATTGGTAAATGGCAGCAGCAATCAAAAAAAGTAACCATTATCCGTGATAACTGGGGCATTCCACATGTATACGGAAAATCGGATGCGGATGCCGTTTTTGGTTTGTTGTACGCGCAATGCGAAGACGACTTCAATCGTGTAGAGATGAATTATATTGATAAACTGGGTCGTTTAGCCGAAGTGAATGGTGAAAAAGATCTCTACAACGATCTCCAGATCCGCATGATCATTGATACTGCCGATGCCATCAAAGATTTTCAGAACAGTCCTGCCTGGTTAAAGCAATTACTGAATGCATATGCGGATGGCATTAACTATTATCTCTACAAACATCCTTCCGTTAAACCTGCTTTGCTTACCCGTTTTCAACCCTGGTATCCCTTATTATGGACCGATGGAAGCATTGGCGCCATTGATGTGGCGGATATTACCCTGAATGAATTGAAGAATTTTTATTCAGGTGAGCCTGCTGTTACTGCAGCGGTTATTTCCAAAGAACCCGATCCATTGCCTGGTGGTTCCAATGGCTTTGCTATTGCACCTTCCAAAACAGCATCGGGGAATTCCATTCTATATATTAACCCGCATGTAACTTTTTATTTCCGTCCCGAAGTGGCGGTACAGAGTGAGGAAGGTTTACATGCTTACGGTGCCGTAACCTGGGGACAGTTCTTTGTATACCAGGGTTTCAACGAACATTGCGGCTGGATGCATACTTCCAGTTACAGCGATGTGGCCGATTCTTATATAGAAAAAATAAGCAGGCAGAACAACGAATGGGTATATGAATACGATGGTCAGAAAAAAGCAGTAACCAAAAAAGACATCACACTCCGGTACCTCTCCAATGGAAACCTTTTATCCAAAACGATTACCACGTACTACACACACCATGGCCCCATCATGGCCAAACGAAATGGCAACTGGATCAGCGTACGGGCCAATAACCGCTCCGTCAAAGGCATTATTCAATCATGGGAAAGAACCAAGGCGAAAGATTACGCATCGTTTAAAAAAAGCATGGAACTACTGGCCAATACATCCAACAATACAGTATATGCCGATGATAAAGGAAACATTGCTTACTGGCATGGAAACTTTATGCCCAAACGTGATCCAAAATACAATTGGTCAAAACCGGTAGATGGCAGTACCCCGCTTACCGAATGGAAGGGGTTGCATACGCTGGATGAATTGATACAGGTAAAAAATCCGTCGTCCGGGTTTATACAGAATTGTAACTCTACCCCATTCACCGTTTCCGGAAGCAGTAGTCCTAAAAAAGAAAACTTCCCCGCTTATATGGCGCCGAACGGCGAGAACTTCCGTGGCATCAATGCCGTTAAAATACTGAACGAAAATACCGGATACACTATCGATAAAACCATTGCATCGGGTTATGATACACACCTGGCCGCATTCGATATTCTTATCCCTGCATTAACCAAAGCATACGATGCACAGCAGACAGACCCCACTTATCAGTCATTGACAGAACCAATGAAACTACTGAAGGAATGGAACAGGAACGCTGCCGAAACATCTGTTGCCACTACCCTTGCCGTTGAGTGGGGCGAAAAGATCTGGCGCAGTGTTTTACGCGGCACCGGTGACCCGAACGAATCTCCCGACCAGGTAGAGAAAACCAAACGCTTCGCAGCAAGGGCCACGGCACAGGAACTGTTACAACCTTTGGTAACCACAGTTACCGACCTCACTAAAAAATTCGGCACCTGGCAGAAACCCTGGGGCGAGATCAACCGTTACCAACGCATTACATCGGCCATTGCCGACAAACATGATGATACTCAACCCAGTATTCCCTGTGGTTTTGCTGCTTCTACCTGGGGTTGCCTGCCATCCTTTGTAAGCAGAACTTCTCCGGGCACCAATCTCCGTTACGGGTATAATGGAAACAGTTTCATTTGCGCCATTGAATTTGGGAAGAAAGTAACCGCCAAATCATTATTGGCCGGCGGCGAAAGCGGCGACATGGGATCCAAACATTTTGGAGACCAGGCAGAAATGTATACCAAGGGAAAGTTCAAGGAAGTGTTGTTTTACAAAGAAGATGTGTTGAAACATGCAGAGAGAAGTTATCATCCCGGAGAATAAGAAATAATAGTACAACAAACGGTCAACGGGTTCTCTCAAACCGTGCCTTTGTGCCTCTGTGTGAGAAAAAATATCACACGGAGGCACAAAGGCACGGTTTGATTTTTTATGTTATTCAGAAGTGAAACATGTTATTCTGTAACCAAGAATACGCCTATTCCCACTGGCTGGTATCGCAGGCAGATATTAACTTATTATGTACTGATATTGACCATATTCTGATAAAGAAAGGGCAATGGTTTATCTTAGTAATACAACCCTTGTTATGAAAAAGTTCTTCCTGCCATCCCTTGTAAGTCTTTTGCTGCTGGTGAATACGGTTACTGCCCAGAAAAATAAACTGCCTATTTCTTTTACCGTTTCCGTAAAAGATGCTGCCGCCCATTTGTTTCATGTGGAAATGAAATGTGAGGGTCTTACAAAAGAATCGACTGAATTCAAATTGTCGGAATGGACACCCGGCTATTACCAGCTGATGCATTATGCCGACAATGTATCCGGTTTCAGCGCCGGTTCTGCATCAGGAGAAAAGCTGACATGGGAAAAATCAACCGCCAATGGCTGGAAAATAAATACTGCCAATCAATCAAGCATCCTTCTCAGTTACGATGTAAAAGCCACCCGTGCATTTGTAGCCGGCAATTACCTGGATGCGGACAGGGCTTATATTTCTCCCGCGGGTGTATTCCTGCATCCGGCAAATGGCATCCATACGCCGGTAACGGTTACCATCGTTCCGTATACCGGCTGGACAGCAGTAGCTACGGGCCTGGATGAAATAAAGAACAAACCTTTCAGCTATTCAGCAAGCGATTATGATGTATTGTATGACAGCCCGTTCTTAATGGGTAAACTCGAATCTCTTCCTTCCTTCACGGTAGATAATATCCCGCATTATTTTGTTGGTTATAAACCCGGCGATTTTGACAAAGCAAGGTTCATGAACGATCTGCAGAAGATCGTTGCCACTGCTTCAGGCATCATTGGGGATCTTCCTTACAATCATTATACATTTCTTTCCATTGGGCCTGGTGGGGGTGGTATCGAGCATTTGAATTCCGCTTCCATTTCTTTTGAAGGAAGTCGTATGTATAGCAGCAAGGAGTCCATGGTACGCATTTATAATTTCCTTGCGCATGAATATTTTCATCATTACAATGTAAAACGTATCCGGCCTGTTGAACTTGGTCCTTTCGATTACGATAAAGGCAGCCGCACCAAAATGCTCTGGCTTTCTGAAGGCATTACTGTGTATTACGAATACATCGTGTTAAAAAGAGCTGGCTTTACCGATGCGGATGAAGTTTTAAAAACCTTCAGTAATTCGATCAAAGACTATGAGAATAAACCCGGTCGTAATTTTCAAACCCCGGCCGATGCCAGTTATACTACCTGGGAAGATGGACCCTTTGGCCGTACCGGAGATGAAGTGAACAAAACCATTTCGCCCTACGATAAAGGACCCGCGCTTGGTATTGTGCTGGATTTTAAAATACGCCATGAAACAAAAAATAAAAAATCTTTAGATGACCTGATGCGTGCATTGTATCAGAAGTACTATAAAGAGAAAGGCCGTGGGTTTACCGAAGATGAGTTCAGAGCTGAGGCGGAAAAAACAGCGGGTACGTCATTGGTTGATTTTTTTGATTATATCTACACGTTAAAACCGGTTGACTATTCTACGTATTTAGGCTATGCGGGGTTACACATCGATACAGCGGTTCACAGTTTACCTGGTGCATGGCTTGGGGCAACAACCAGGAGCCGCAATGATACATTATCCGTAAGTAATGTTGAGTGGCAATCGCCGGCATGGCAGGCAGGCTTGCGTAATCGCAATGTGATCACGCAGATCAATGGACAGCCCGCTTCGGAAAAAGCACTTCGTGATCTGGTAGCTGCAGCTAAAGAAGGTGATACCGTGAAGCTGAATTTTATGTCCGCGGGTGTTCCCAAGGAAGCGGTGATCCCATTGGGCACCAAGAAAGAAAAGCAATATACCATTCAACCTATCAGCAACCCTACTGCTTTACAAACCGCTATTTACAAAGGATGGCTTGGGGAAAAATAGATTGGTTATAGAGAAATCGAACCCTTTACATTTTCTCCGTGCAACTTAGTGTTCTCTGTACCTCTGTGTTGAAAAAATATACCTCGTAATAATATTTTTTCAACACAGAGGTACAGAGATTATGAGTTACACAGAGGCAGGATGATTAATAGGTAATCGTAATTCCTCCACCATAACCCATATCGCTATCGTAATGGGTAGAGATTGAAAAATACTTGGTAACTGCATACCTGAGACCAGCCATGTATTCTTTATCGGTATTCACCATAAAATTAAACCGCACTCTTTTCGACACCGGCAAGTCTTCTCTTCCCAGTTGAAACCGCAGTCTTCCTTCTGTATCAAATCTTGTATCCAGTTTCATAAGCAAGGGCAATGTATATTCCACGCCAATACAAAAAGCTCGGCGATCGTTTTTGGTATTTATGTTCCCGAACAAATCTTTTTCCGGCTCATCCATTTTCCGGTAGCGAAGATCCCAGCCTATGTAAGGGAACCACCATTGCATTTTACCGAGGTATCTTCCAAAATGGCTTTCGGTTTCATACCCTTTTTCTTTGTTCAGGCCAACCCGCCATTCTGTTTGCAGTTGAAATCTTGTATTCGCGAATACGATCTCTCCATCACTGCCATTGCTCTCCAATCCTATTTTAGCCATGGGATGGATCTTTCTATCGTCTGCATAAATTTTACGGAGCGCTTTTACCGGGTCGGGTAATTCGGGGTTGGCTGGTGAGCCTTCGTAACTGAACAATCTTCCCATCCCGCTCATCATGTGGTACAGGATATGGCAATGAAAGAACCAATCGCCGCTTTCGGTTGCCGCGAATTCAAGTGTGTCGGTTTCCATCGGCATAATATCTATCACATTCTTCAGTGGCGCGTATTCGCCCTGTCCGTTCAGCACCCTGAAAAAATGACCATGCAAATGCATTGGGTGCCGCATCATGGTTTCATTGTAGAGAATGATGCGCACATTTTCTCCTTTTTTGATCAGGATCTTATCCGTTTCCGAAACGGTCTTGTTATCGATCGTCCACACGTAGCGATTCATATTCCCGGTCAGATTGAATACCAGTTCTTTCATTGGCGCATTCGGCAATCTCGTTTTTTCAGGAGAACGCAGCATGCCGTAATTCAAGGTAGTGATCTCTTTTTTTCCTTCCTTGATCTCGGGATACATTACGGTATTCATGTCCATTTTCTGCAAGCTCATCTGCATCCCCATATCATTCATTCCGCCATTCATTTTCATCATGCCGTTCATCATCTTCATCCCCTCAAAATATTTCAGCCTTGGCATAGAATCTGCCGCAACCTTACTGCCCTTACCAAGCCATAGCGTTGTTGATTTGGTTCTGTCTTCCGCGGTTGCTGTTAACGCATAACTTTTATCCGCTGGTATCACCACCAGTACATCGTAGGTTTCTGCTACGGCAATGATCATTCTGTCTACGGCAACCGGTACCACATCCTTTCCGTCGTTCGCTACAACGATCAATTTTCCACCACCATAATTCAACCAGAAATAGGTAGAAGAACTTCCGTTTACAATGCGCAGCTTCACCGTATCGCCCGCTTTAAATTGCGGGACTGTATTTTCAGATTTTCCGTTGCTGAAAAAGCGGTCGTAATACACATCACTCACATCCATCGCCGTCATCCGTTTCCATTCATTGGTCAATTTTGTTTTGAAGTATCCCTCACGAATGGCTTCGGCATAACTCTGCGTGCTTCCTTTTTTAATACCATACCAATCCGTTGCATTGTGCAGGGACCGGTCTACCTGGTCGGGATTTTCATTGGTCCAGTCGCTCAGCAACAATGTATATTCTTTAACCGGTGGTTCTTTTTTCTTATGGATCACAATAGCGCCATACATCCCGCTTTGCTGTTGTGTCATGGTATGCGAATGATACCAATAGGTTCCATTCTGTACAATGGGAAATGTATAATAATGTGTTTGCCCCATTAAGATCGGCGCGGTAGTAAGGTAGGAAACGCCATCATAGCGGTTGGGCAATATCAATCCATGCCAGTGAATGGAAGTTTCCATCATGGTCTGGTTATGCGCATAGATCTCAGCCGTATCTCCTTCTGTAAACTCGAGTACGGGTGCCGGTATGGAACCGTTGATGGCTATGGCGGGCCTTGTTTTCCCTGTATAATTTACCGTTGTGTCGGTAATGTATAAATGATAGATCACACGGTGTCCCTGGCGCGTATAAAAAGGCATACGGCCCTCTTTATTGCCAGTAGGCATGTTCATCATCATATCGTCCTGGGCATAGATTGCCAGTGAGCTGATAAAGCCCGACAATAAAAGTAAAAACTGTTTCATGCAGGTCGTTGTGTTACGGTTTGATGGTTTCTGTAACAGAACCACAGGTCAACATCATTTTACCGTAATAAGGGTTTTTAATAGCGGGTTCGTAGCTCAGCCAGTATGTTTTTTTCATTGGGCAATATTGCTGGTAAATAGGGTCTGCAGACAGCTTTTCTGTTTTGGCAAGAACAAGCATGTTTGCAGAAAGTGTGGCAAATGCATCCCTTTGTTTGGCAACATCCTTTGAACCTGCGATTTTTTCCGCATCGGCACTGAGTTTTACCTGTAAAGCTTCTTTGGCTTTTGGGGTACTGGCCAGTTGTTTATTGAACTCGGTTGCTTTTGCCGCAGCAGTGGCCGCATCGGCCGCTACCAATGCATCTTTCATTTCATAATAGGCGGTAAGCAGTGGCGTTGCATTCTTTTGCGCCTGGGCCACAAACAAGGTTAACAACAAAACGGAAAGGATGATTATTTGTTTCATATCGTTTGTTTAAAGCATTTTAAATAACATTACCAAACTCATGCCGATCATTAACAGGTCTTCAATAATGGTTACCGTGCTCATGGGTAAATTAAACACGGCTCCCAGGCAGGCACACTTGATCTTTCGTTTATTGAATACACTTTGCAATACGCCGATGATACTTACCGTCATCACAATAAAGGTAATCATATTCACGGTTACCGGTTGGAAGTCTGTCAGAAATGCGATACCCAATGCCAGTTCTACAAAGGGGTAAACATATCCCCAGGCCCTGATCTTTTTGGCAACAATATCATACATGGAATAACTGTCGGCAAACCCATTCAGGTCGAGCAGTTTAAAGAAGGAGAATACCAGGAAGAAGCCCGCCATAAATACCCGCATGGCTTCCCAAACGTTCCATGATCCGGAAGCTGTTCCGGCTACCACAGAAACCAACGTGATATAACCGAACACCAATAACAATGGACGATAGGTGGCAAACCAGGATTTGGTTTCTTCTTCACTATAAGCTGGTATTACCTGTGTATGCGCTCTTTCCGTTAATTGGTATTTAGGATATTCCCGCAATGCCGCCTGCAGGGTTTCTGTAGCTATGTGTTTTCCCATTTGAATGGTGGCGGTATTACTGAGGCGGTCGATGGTAATATTCTGTACATCCGGCAAAGCCGTTAAAGCGCCTTTTACTTTTTTCTCGCAGCTGGCGCAGGTAATGCCGGTTACATTGTAGGTATGTGTCATGATTCTTTATTTAACACAAAACTACTATGCATCCCTGCCGGAGCTCTTATACAATAATGGGTAAGATTTATATCTTATTGAGGCCTATAATCCATCAAGCGGTTTACGCAGATGAATACCAAGTGATTTGAATTGAGATGGTGTAAGCCCGGTTACTTTTTTAAACTGGGCAGATAGATGCGCCGCACTGCTATAACCCAGCTTAAAAGAGATCTCGTTCAGGTTCATTTCTTTATACGCGAGCAGTTCTTTTGCTTTTTCTATTTTCTGGTGAATTACATATTGTTCGATGGTAATCCCTTCTGTTTCCGAGAACAGTTTACTGATCTGTGAATATTCTTTGTTCAATGCTTTGGCCAATACTTCGGGAAAATCGAACTTCTCATCATCCTGGTAATGTATCTTTTCAATGACAACCGTTTTAATCTTATCGATCTGTTGTTTCTTGTTATCATCCAGTAATTCAAAACCGACCTGCTGCAATTGCTCGGCCAGTTGCTGCTGCTGTACTACCGTAAGCGGTTCTTTCAAAACTGCTTCACCCAATTGTATATGAATAGGTTCGGCACCTGCATTTTTTAACAGCTGTTCCACCGCACTGATACAACGGGGGCAGACCATATTTTTGATGTATAATTTCACGAGGCAAAATTAAGTTTATTTCTGGTGGGATACGTGTTGTTATGATAACTTGGCAACAGGTATTCGGGAGAAATACTTTCGCCACAGATTCACTGATTATCAGAGAAAAAACCTGCCTGTCGGCAGACTGGTCTGTACTAATCAGTGAATCTGTGGCGAAAATAACAGTAAGCTGGAACATCACATTAATCTTCCCGGCAGCTTCGGTTCATTTATCAACCGTTCTGATATGATACTCCTGTATCAATGCTGGATTCTCCGGTGTTAACGTAAAACTCACCCAAATATTCGCCTTCTCTCCTTCCATGATAAAATAACCACGCAATTGGTTTTCAGGAACCAGTTCCCTCACTTTACCGATCTTACCCGCTTTTTCAAAAACAGCATTCGCTTCTTTCTTCAGAGCATCCGTAAAATAATCGTTGAAGAAGTTTTCTGCAAAGATGCCGGAAGAAACCGCATTGGTAAAATCTGGTAACAATTTTATCAGTTCATCTCTTCTTTGTGTTAAGATCTTTGAGGGTGGTAATTGTCGCGGTTGCAGTTTAGCCATCCTGATCAAAGTATCCAGCACGGCCATATTCGGAGGCGTTGTGGGTGCATAAGTAACATTGGCAAACAGGATCACGCCGAGCCCATATTCGGGTAAGAAGCGCCAGTTACTGCCAAAGCCCGGTAATCCACCGCTATGGGCAATGTATTCGCGGCCCTCGCAATCTCTTGTCCAGCCAAGCCCATACGCATAAGCCGAAGCAGTTGCACAGCCACGGCCACTCGGATATTTGAAATTTGTATTCAACCCATTAAACCGCCATGGCTGGTGCATTTCGCGGATAGAACTTCTTTTTACCGGACCGGTCTCTGCATCATTACTTACCGGCCAGGCAGATTGGTGTAACCCCACATATTTACTAAATGATTCAACAGAAGTGATCATGCCTCCCATCGCCCCATAAATTCCATCGTGCAGCAAAGCTTCTTCGCGCCAGTTATTATCGATCCAGCGATAACCATGTGCCAGTTCATTGGCCGGCACTTTGGTGTATTCCCATTGTGCCTGGTTCATACCCAAAGGTTTCCAGATGTTTTTTTCGATATAATCACTATACGGAATACCGGTAACTTTTTTGATAATGTATCCCAGCATGGCAAAACCGAGATTACTGTATTCATAAGCAATACCCGGATCGTTCGAGAATGTGATCCCTTTTTTGATCAATGCGATGAGATCCGCATCGGTATCGGCCAGTTGCCTGTCGCCCCAGGGATTGTCTTCCGGGAAACCCGCCGAATGCGTTAATAAATTCCGCACCGTAATTTCCGGTGCATCAGTGGTTAATTTCTGCCCTTTCATTTCAGGAATATACAGGTACACCGGATCATCCAGTTTCAGTTTGCCTTCATCACGCAATTTGAGAATAGCCATAGCCGTAAAACTTTTGCTCATGGAAGCAATACGGAACATGGATTGGGTAGTGGCGGGAATTTTCTTCGCGATATCCGTATATCCACCACTTCCCGAATACACAAGTTTACCATCCAGCATAATACCAAATGCATAGCCGGGAAAATGATTTTTCTCCGCATATTCTTTATAGATCTTTTCAACGATCGGGAACCAGGTTTCTATTTTCTGCAAACGCGATGCATCCGCAAACGCTGGCGGTTGATATGCAGCATTGGGATTAGAACCCCCTGTTTTTTGCTGGCCATATACAATCCCGCTCAGCAAACCTGAAACCAAAAAAATGATTGTTGTAACGGTACGAGTCATGTGTAACCTCATTTTGTTTAAAGGAGTAATTAAGATACCGGTTTTTTATTAAAACTTACCGCTAAGACGCAAGGGCACGAAGATTCGCAAGGATTTTTCAAGAGATTACTTAGCCAACCCTAGCGCCCTTGCGTCTTAGCGGTTATGAAACTGCAAAATGAGTCATTCCCCTAAAAGCCCGGAACACTAGCATTTCTTATATTCTTTGGTTACATTAGTCATCCAAAACCTACTACATATGAATCAATCCATCCGCAGCTTCCCGAAACTTTTGTTTTTGGCAGGCTGTTTTCTCATCTCCGGCAATGTGCTTTCGCAGGGCACCATGCTTTTGCGTCAGCCTTCTATGAGCAAAGACAAAATTGTTTTTGTGCACGGCGATGATCTGTGGACGGTGAACCGGGAAGGAGGTGATGCGCAGCGTTTAACCAGCGCCATTGGTGCCGAAAGCAATCCCAGGTTCAGTCCGGATGGAAAATGGATCGCTTTTACAGGTCAGTACGATGGTAATACGGATGTATATGTTATCCCGACTGCAGGTGGTGAACCCAGGCGACTTACCTGGCATCCTTCTCCCGACCAGGTGCAGGGATGGACACCCGATGGCAAGTATATTTATTTTACTTCCGGAAGAGAAGGATACCCAACAGCCACTAGCAAGTTTTATAAAGTGAGTGTGAATGGCGGTACCCCGGAACCCATGATCCTTCCTTTTGGCAGCGCGGGCAGTTTATCTGAAGATGGGCAGAACATGGCTTACCAGCCTTATCCGTTATGGGATGTGGAATGGAGAAATTATCGCGGCGGACAGGCACAACCCATCTGGATCACCAACCTGAAAACAAAGGAAACGGTGAAGACAACGCAGGGCGACAGGGAAAGACAAAGTTGCCCGGTATGGGATGATGGCATCCTTTATTTTTTATCTGAACAGGATTTCATCAACAATGTTTGGTCATACGATCCCAAAACAAAAAAGCAGAAACAACTAACCTTTCACAAAGATTTTGATATCAAAAATCTCACCGCCAATAACCATGTGTTGGTATATGAGCAAGGCGGGTACCTGCATAGTTTTGATCTCGGTACCAATAAAGGCAAACAATTGGCAATTAATGCCAATGGAGATCTGAACTGGGGCAGACCACGATGGAACAATCTTACCGGTGCCTCATTGATCCACGCAAGTTTATCGCCCACCGGCAAAAGAGCTTTGTTTGAAAGCCGGGGCGAAATATTCAGTGTGCCGAAAGAGAATGGCGACTGGCGTAACATTACCCGTTCAACCGGCGCGGCTGACAGATATCCTACCTGGTCGCCCGACGGACAAAAAATTGCCTGGTTCTCCGATGCCAGTGGCGAATACCAGTTAATGGTTGGCGATCAATCCGGTTTGCAAACACCGAAAGCGTATGCCATTCCGAATAAGAAATTTTATTTCCTGCCGGCATGGTCGCCCGATGGAAAATACATTGCGTTTACGGATACCGATTATAATCTCTGGTACATAGACCTGGCAACAGGTGTTATTAAATTAGCTGATACCGATCGTATGGCACATCCCAACCGGACCATGAACCCGGTATGGTCGCCCGACAGCAAATGGATCGCGTATGTACAGATACAGGAAAACCAATTCAAAGCTGTGAAGTTGTACAATATTGAAGCAGCAAAGAGCACACAATTAACAGATGGATTATCTGATGCCATCGATCCGCAATGGGATGAGAGCGGGAAATACCTTTATTTTCTTGCCAGTACCGATTATGGTTTAAGCAGTGGCTGGCTGGATATGAGCAGTTTCAATTATCCTGTAAACCGTGCGTTGTATGTAGCTGTTCTAAGTAAAGAATCTCCTTCTCCCCTGGAACCCAAAAGTGATGAAGAGCCCGCCAAAGAAGAAAAGAAACCGGGCGATACTTCTAAAGCAGTTATGAAAACACCCGCTGCCGGAAGTGTAAAAGTGAAAATCGATTTTGATGGCATTCAGCAGCGCATCATCTCTACCAATTTGCCCGCCCGTAATTATGCGGGATTGGCAGCTGGTCCGGATGGAACAGTGTTCTATGCGGAGAATATAGATAATGAACCCGGTGTAGTAGTGTCGCGTTATAGTTTAAAAGACAAGAAAGGAACTGAGTTTGCACGGGGTGTATTAAGTGTATCTACCAGCTTCGACAGAAAATCGATCTTGTACAGAAGCGGTAGCAATTGGTTTATTGCCGGCACTACTGCACCACCACGACCCGGCGAAGGAAGACTGGCAACAGATGGCATGAAAGTATATGTGGATCCCAATAAAGAAGCGGAGCAGATTTATCGCGAAGGCTGGCGTTTTCAGCGCGACTTCCTGTACGTTGATAACCAACATGGCGCACCATGGGATAAAATATATGAATGGTATAAGCCCTGGATCGCGCATGTAAAACATCGTTCTGATCTGAATTACATCATTGATATTTTAGGTGGCGAGATTTCTGTAGGGCATTCTTTTACCCGGGGCGGCGATTTTCCGGATGTACCAACAGTTCCGGTTGGATTGTTGGGCGCCGATTATGAAGCAGCAGATGGTTACTTCAGGATCAAAAAGATTTTTACCGGTGAGAACTGGAATCCCGATCTGCGTTCGCCATTGAGTGGGCCGGGTATGGATGTTAAAGAAGGTGATTATTTAGTAGAAGTAGAAGGTAGGCCACTTACCTCTTCCATGAACATCTATAGTTTGTTTGAAGGCACCGCCAATCGCCAGATCAAGATCCGTGTAAACAACAAACCGGGTATGGAAGGGTCGAGATTGATTACCGTTGTTCCACTTGCCAATGAAAATGCATTGCGTTCGCGTAACTGGGTAGAGTCGAACAGAAGAAAAGTAGATGAATTATCCGGTGGAAAGTTGGCATATGTATATGTACCCAGTACTGGTAATCCCGGCTATACTTATTTTAACCGCTACTATTTTTCTCAGCAGGATAAAAAAGGAGCGGTGATTGATGAAAGAAATAATAGCGGTGGGTCTGCGGCTGATTATATGATCGATATCATGAGCAGAAAACTGCAGGGGTATTTTAATAACCATGTAGAAGGTCATAAAGTATCCACTACACCTATGGCTGGTATCTGGGGACCTAAAGTAATGATCGCGAATGAAAGTTCCGGATCTGGCGGAGACCTGCTTCCCTATATGTTCCAGAAAATGAAAATCGGTCCACTGGTAGGCACACGCACCTGGGGTGGATTGGTTGGTACATGGGACACGCCTGCCTTTATAGATGGCGGAACCATGATAGCGCCGCGTGGTGGTTTCTTTGATACAAACGGAGAATGGGCTGTAGAAGCGGTTGGTGTTTCACCCGATGTAGAAGTGCACCAGGATCCTAAAGCCATCATGGATGGACATGACCCGCAATTGGAAAAAGCCGTGCAGGAAGCTTTGAAGTTATTACCAACACAAGGTATTCAACTGAAAAAAGAGCCGGCTGCACCGATCCGTTATCACAGGCCATCAGGAAAATAAAAACACCTAACTGCGCCTTTGCGTCTTTGCGATAAATTTTGCTCGCAAAGACGCAAAGGCGCAGTTTTTTAGTAGCTGCTCAACTTTTGAATAGCATCATGCAACCTGCTCTTTCCCATAAAATTTTTCTCCAGTTCCATATTAAATGGGATCGGCATATCAAGCGATGCACATCGAATAACCGGTGCATCCAGTAACTCAAAACAATGCTCACTGATCCAGGCGCTGATCTCTCCACCAATACCACCGGTTAATGTGTCTTCGTGCAACAACAACACTTTCCCGGTTTGTGCAACAGCTTCTTTGATGGCCGTATAATCCAATGGCAATAAAGTGCGCAGATCAAGTATATGCAGCGATACATCAGGATGTTGTTCCTGGTATTCTGTGGCCCAATGCACGGCAGCACCATAGGTGATCACCGTTATATCTTCTCCCTGCTTTACCAATCTCGCTTTGCCAATCTCCACTTCATAATATTCTTCCGGCACCAACCCATTGATACTTCTGTACAAAGCTTTGTGTTCAAAGAACAATACAGGATTGGGATCATTAATGGCTGCGATCAACAAACCTTTCGCATCATGCGGTGTTGCTGGATACACAACTTTCAATCCCGGCACATGCGTAAACCAGGCTTCATTGCTTTGTGAATGAAAAGGCCCGGCGCCTACACCACCACCTGTTGGCATGCGAATCACCACATCCGCATTTTGCCCCCAGCGGTAATGTATCTTGGCCAGGTTATTCACGATCTGGTTAAACCCAACCGTTACAAAATCGGCAAACTGCATTTCCATTACCGATTTATATCCTTCCAGGCTCAGTCCCAATGCGGCTCCTACAATAGCACTTTCGCAAAGTGGCGTATTGCGTACGCGTGCTTTGCCAAATTCGGTTACAAAACCTTCAGTTATTTTAAAGGCCCCACCGTATTCGGCAATATCCTGTCCCATAAGAATGAGATTGGAATGTTGCTGCATACTCTGGCGGAGAGCGGATTGGATGGCATCGACAAGACGGAGTTCGTGAGAGGTGAATCGTGAATCCTGAGCATCGATTCTTACTACTGACGATTCACGATTCACCATTGACGGGTTCACAGCGTACACATCCCTCAACTCTTCCTCTTCATCAAACACCATCTCAGCAGCCTGTGTTGCAGTGGCTAATTCTGTTTCTATATATGCCCTATACTCATTACGGATATCAGCCACCTGCATTTCGGAAAGAATATGTTGTTCTGATAAAAACTGTTCAAAATTTTTGATCGGATCTTTCCTGCCCCATTCTTCAAACAGTTCTTTGGGAACATATTTGGTTCCGCTGGCTTCTTCATGTCCGCGCATGCGAAAAGTCATGCACTCGATCAGGTAGGGTTTTTGATTTTTAATACAATACTCCCTTACCCCACGAATGGTATCATACACGGTAAGAATATTATTTCCATCAATACGGATCCCTTCCATACCATAGCCCTTGGCTTTCTCAACCAGGCTTTCGCAGCGGTATTGTTCATTTACGGGTGTACTTAATCCGTAGCCATTGTTTTCAATCACAAAAATCACCGGCAGGTCCCATACAGCGGCCACATTCAATGCTTCATGAAAATCACCTTCACTCGTTCCGCCATCGCCGCTGAATGCAAGCGATACTTTGTTTTCCTGTTTGAGTTGGTAAGCAAGTGCTACCCCATCTGCAATAGCCAGCTGCGGACCGAGATGCGAGATCATGCCACAGATAAAATGTTCCTTGCTGCCAAAATGAAAGCTTCTTTCGCGTCCTTTACTATAACCTTCTTTGTTACCCTGCCATTGCATAAACAATTTACTAAGCGGCATCTTGCGCGAAGTGAATACGCCGAGGTTACGATGCAAGGGCATGATCCATTCATCAGATTGCAAAGCCATGGCGGCGCCAACCGAAATGGCCTCCTGTCCAATACCACTGAACCATTTACTGATCTTACCCTGCCGCAACAACACCAGCATTTTTTCTTCGATCATGCGGGGCAGCAACAGGTTGCGGTATATGTTTACCAGTTCTTCGTTGGTGAAATTGTGGCGGTTGAAATCCATGAGAGGTTTTTTGCGTGAATCGTGAGACGTGAGTGGCGAATCGTGAGGCGTAAGTTTTATTCTCACGATTCACGTCTCACCATTCACGATCCTAAGTTACTCGTATTTGGTTTCTGTAAAAAGGATACCATAAAAAAAGCCACCCCTTTGCGGAGATGGCTTTTGAAACAGGTATCAATAGATTATTTGTTACTGGAAAGTTTGCTCAGTAAACGGAGTATTTCCAGGTACAGCCAAACAAGTGTGATCATTAGACCAAAAGCACCATACCATTCCATGAATTTGGGTACACCTCTTTCCGCTCCCTGTTCGATCATATCAAAATCAAGTATCAGGTTCAACGCGGCAATGGCTACAATAAACAGGCTGATACCAATGCTCAGCATACTGCTATCATGCATAAAGCTCACATTCACACCAAAGAAACCGAGTACCATGGTAAGCAGGTAAAACAAACCGATTCCTAAAGTTGATGCAATAATGACTGATTTGAATTTTTCAGTAGCACGGATCACACGGAAATTATATAACAGGAATACAGCCAGTGCAACACCAAAAGTTAAACCTACCGCCTGCATGATCAGGCCAGGGTATCTTTCCGCAAAAGCGGCATTCATGATAGCAGAAATACCACCAATGAATAAACCTTCCAGCAATGCGTATAAAGGAGACAGGTAACCTGCCCAGTTAGGCTTAAAAGTGATAATTAATGCAGTGACCAGTCCGCCGAAAATACCCACCATCATCAAAGTACTTACCATGCTGTTCTGTCCTTGCTCATACAAGTGCCAGTTATAAGCGGCGCCGGCAATGATCATCAATAACAGAAAGCCAAACTTATTAATCGTTCCACGCACACTCATGGTTCCCTGCACGGTTGCTTCAAGGTGCAGACTCTTGTCGAACATCTTTTGCGTTAATGTAGGGTTACCAGATTTAAAAATTGCCATAGTTGTAAATTTTATACCCCAAATATACGAAATCCCCGAGGGGTTTGAAGGGGTGTTTGTTTAAGGAAACTCTAAAATTGGTGAGTGGTGAGACGTGAATTGTGAGAACAAAACTCACGATTCACATCTCACCACTCACGAAAGCTATTTTAGCGCGCTCACCGGCTTCTTCAGCCCTGGATAATGATCCACTGTTTCAAAAACATACCGGGGGTTCTGTTTCAGGATCTGGATGAACCTGGCCAGTGAATCCACATCTTCGGGATGCTGGAACATACGGTCGTGGGTCAGGATTACCAGGTGATTGGGTATATGGGTTTGGTTTTTGGCAAAAGCGCTGTCAACCATATTCGCCAGTTTTTGAGGTGTTTGCACCGGGCGGGCCGATTTTTTACCGAAGCTCCATTCCACATCCCAGCCAATTACATTATAACCGGCACTATCCAGCAGATGCGAGACCGGCGATACAAGATGCGTCGCTTTTACTTCCCCTGTTCTAACCCAGGCGCTGTTACCGGGCAGGCGGGCAATTTTATATGGAACCTGTAAAACTTCCTGCGCTTTGAAAAAATCGGCTCCCGCCATTTCAGGATGCTGGTAAAAATAAATATACCTGTTATTGGCGTGCGAATAGCTGTGGTTGGCCAGCAGTATTTGCGGATAGGCATTCCGGATATCAGCAACGATCTTTTTGCCATCGCTCTTCATTTCAGAATGATGCCCCACCATGAAAAAACTGGCTTTGATGGAATCTTTTTTACAAAGATCAAAACAGGTAACCGTACCGTGTTGCGGACCATCGTCGAAACTAAGGTAGATGTATTGTTTGGTGCTATCGTAGCGAATAGGTTGCCAGGCAAAAGGGTCGGTTACCGGTTTTACTGGCTGCTTGTTATGAGTACTATCTATGCCCGCAACCGTATTGTTTCCTTCTGATATACCTGAACAGGCCATCAGGTACCCCAGAACCGTGGTAAAGACCAATGCATACATAATCCTTTCTTTTTTGCGCTTCATGGCCGTTTCGCTCATTTAGGGTACGAATATAAACATTGGGCTGAATCCTTAAGAAAGCGGCTTGTTTTTTCAGAAAAAAGACCGACTTTACAAGTCCTAAAAATCAGTGTTTATCCAGCCCCTGTTCTCTGTAACTTTGCGGGCACAATTTAATCTTCGATGGCTAATAAAGACGAATTACTGCAAGATGTCGTGATCAAATTTGCAGGAGACAGCGGCGACGGTATGCAGCTTACCGGACAACAGTTTACCAACAATACAGCGATGCTGGGGATCGATCTGGCTACTTTCCCGGATTTTCCGGCAGAGATCCGTGCCCCGATCGGTACCCTGCCTGGTGTGAGTGGTTTTCAGCTCCACTTCTCTTCCAACAAAGTATTTACCCCGGGAGATATTGCCGATGTGCTGGTGGCCATGAATGCCGCCGCATTGAAAGTAAACCTCAAAGCCATTAAACCCGGCGGAAAGATCATTGTGAACATTGAAGGTTTCGATGCCAAGAACCTCCGCCTGGCCAATTATGCCGATGGTATAAACCCATTGGAAGATGGTAGTCTAGATAGTTACGAACTCATTAAAATAGATGTTACCAAGCTTACCCGCGAAGCACTGAAAGACTTTACGGAACTGGGTAACAAGGAAAGGGACCGTGCCAAGAACATGTTTGTACTCGGGTTCATCTATTGGATGTACAACCGCAGTCTCGAAACCACCATTGATTTTCTGAAAGAGAAATTTGGCAAAAAGCCAACCATTCTCGACAGTAATATCAAAGTATTACAGGCAGGTTATAACTATGGAGATACCACCGAAACCTTTACCAGCCGCTACAAAGTAGAAAAAGCCAAAATGAACCCGGGTCTGTACCGCAGTATCATGGGTAACCAGGCTTTGGCATTGGGATTGATCGCCGCGGGCGAAAAAAGTGGTTTGCCACTATTCCTCGGCACTTATCCGATTACACCGGCTTCCGATATTTTGCACGAATTAAGCAAGTATAAGAATTTTGGTATCCGCACTTTCCAGGCAGAAGATGAGATTGCCGGTATTACTGCAGCCATCGGTGCCAGCTATGGCGGATCATTGGGTATTACCTCTACTTCCGGACCCGGTATGGCATTGAAAACAGAAGCCATGGGCCTGGCCGTAATGCTGGAAATTCCATTGGTGATCGTGAACATACAACGGGGTGGACCCTCGACCGGTTTACCAACCAAAACAGAACAGAGCGATCTGATGCAGGCCTATTATGGAAGAAATGGCGAATGCCCGATGCCGATAATTGCCTCTTCCACTCCCAGCGATTGTTTTGATGTAGCTTACGAAGCCTGCCGCATTGCTGTTCAGCACATGACACCCGTAATTATTCTGAGTGATGGATATATTGCCAATGGTGCAGAACCCTGGAAATTTCCAACCTCGGCAGACCTTGCGCCTATTACGGTGAATTTTAAACAAGGATTGGCAGAAGACGAACCTAAATTCCAGCCATATAGAAGAGACGAAAAACTGGCGCGCCCATGGGCTATTCCGGGTACTGCTGGACTGGAACACCGCATCGGTGGTTTGGAAAAACAGGATGTAACCGGCAATATCAATTACGAACCTGAGAACCACCAGCACATGGTAAATGTTCGTCAGAAAAAAGTTGACCAGGTAGCGGATTATATCCCAATGCAAACCATTGACAGCGGCCCGCAAAAAGGAAAAGTATTGGTTATTGGTTGGGGCTCTACTTATGGTGCCATTAAGAGTGCCGTGCTGGAATTACAGGCGCAGGGCCATGCGGTAAGCCATGCACATATCCGTTATGTGCGTCCTTTCCCTAAGAACCTGGGAGATATCATCAAAAACTTTGACAAGGTATTGATCCCCGAGATCAACAATGGCCAACTGGTTAAGATCATCCGCGACCAATACATGGTAGATGCCAAGCCGTATAATAAAGTGATGGGGATTCCTATTACCAAGGGCGAACTGGTGGATGTAATTAAGAAGATGTTATAAAATCAGCCATGCCCTATGTGCTTCGAGCCATCCAATACGGCTCGAAGCGCATAGCGCACAGCCCTCTATGAATATAGAACAACTCCAGGATTATTGTTTGCGTAAACCAGATACGGAAGAAACACTTCCCTTCGGTCCGGATACGCTTGTGTTCAAAGTAAACAAAAAAGTATTCTTGTTAACCGGACTCGACAGGCGTCCCCTACAATTCAATGTAAAATGTGATCCGGACAGAGCTATTGAATTGCGGGAAGAATATCCGGAACATGTATTACCCGGTTACCACATGAATAAAAAACACTGGAACACGGTTATTGTTGATGGTTCGCTTTCATCAAAACTCATCAAAGAATTGATTGATCATTCCTACGAACTTGTGAGAGGGAAGAAGTGAATCGTGAATGGTGAGTAGTGAGTGGGGAATAGTGAGTACCACGAAACAAACTCACCACTGTCCATTCACCACTCACCTCTTCTTATAATAACTACACACTTCCGTAAACACACACTGCTCGCATTTCGGGTTACGTGCGAGGCAAACATAACGGCCGTGCAATATCAACCAGTGGTGTGCTTTATGCACCATTTCCTGTGGAATGTATTTGATGAGTTCTTTTTCTACGGCTAACGGGGTGGATGCTTTTTGAGAAACCAGTCCTAGTCTTTTACTTACCCTGAACACATGTGTATCCACCGCCATATTGGGTTGTTCATCAATTACGCTGGTAATTACATTGGCTGTTTTTCTGCCTACGCCGGGTAATTTTACCAATTCATCTACCGTCATCGGTACTTCACCGCCAAATTTTTCCAGCAGCATATTGGCCATACCGATCAGGTGCTTGGTTTTATTGTTGGGATAAGAAATACTTCTGATCAGTGGAAACAATTCATCAAAACTCGCTTTCGCCATTTGTTGCGGGCCGGGGTATTTCGCAAAGATGGATGGCGTGGTAAGATTCACTCGTTTATCCGTGCATTGTGCAGATAAGATCACCGCTACAAGCAACTGGAAGGAATTATCGTACAATAGTTCCGTTTCCGCATCGGGAACGTTCTTTTGAAAATAATCCAGTATGATTTCGTAGCGTTGTTTCTTGGTCATAGGAAGAAATAATTCGTCGCAAATTGGCACAGACAGGGTCTAATCTGCGAATCTGTGGCGATTAGCTAAATTTACTCGAAAGAATGGATAGTATGATATCGAATTCCATTGCATATTTTTCTCGCAAAGGCGCGAAGCCGCAAAGATAAAGCTGCACATTAGCAACTTTGCGTGAAATTACCCGCACCACTACTTCTTGGCAGCGTACTGCAAAATAGTTTTGATCGACAGCTTTGAGGGAGATTTAAGTTTAAGCTTGTCCAGCTGGCGTATGGTACGGCGCAGCACCTGAAGGCGGTCTTTCAGCTCCAGGTCATCGTCTTCCAGTGCGGCTTCAATAGCGGCACTCAGTTTGGGTGAACAATCTTTGTATAAATACAAGATCAGATCCTCTTCTTTGAATTTTTTCATAATACAGGATAACCATCTTAAAATAAGAGGATACGGCGTGTATATAAAACGGGGAATGGGACTGAATATTGTTGGCCGGGCGGCCAACGTTTTTGGAAGAATTTTATTTTTTCAGATCGGCAGAATCTTCAATAATATAAATATCCTCACCGTCTTTCTTCATCAGGTAATGCTCACGGGCAAATTTTTCAAGTGCGGCGGGGTTATTTTGCAGATCCTGCAGTTCTTTCTTTGTTTTTTCTATTTCCTGAACATAATAGCGCTTCTTGGCTTCCAGTTTATTCAGCTCCGCCTGCCTGTCGCGCAGCTGAAAATAATCGCGCTGGTCAAAAAACAACATCCACACAATGAAAAATACAGAAGCAACCAGGTATTTGTTGGTGAGTATGTTGGCTGCTTTCTTCATTAGATATGCGATGACAAATGTTAGATATGAGGCTAAATTAGAAATTTAGTAATTCACAGCAGCAATAAACTAATCAACAGATGTGAAGAATCGTGAGGCGTGAATCGTGAGACGGAGAAATACACTCAGGTCTCACAATTCACGCCTCACGAAATATTATTTAGACCCAAACTTGATCTTCCCTTTTGGATACACACCGGTACTTCCCAGCATCTCTTCAATACGGATCAATTGGTTGTATTTGGCAATACGGTCGGTACGTGATGCCGAACCGGTTTTGATCTGTCCGCAGTTCAATGCAACAGCCAGGTCGGCAATTGTGGTATCTTCTGTTTCACCGCTTCTGTGGCTCATAATGGTATTGTACCCATTGTGCTGTGCCAGTGTTACCGCATTAATCGTTTCGGTAAGCGTTCCGATCTGGTTTACTTTTACCAGCAATCCGTTGGCAATACCTTTATCGATACCGGTTTGTAAGCGGTTCACATTGGTTACAAACAGATCGTCTCCTACCAGCTGGCATTTGCTGCCCACGGCCTGGGTAAGGGCTTTCCAGCCATTCCAGTCGTCTTCTGCCATACCATCTTCAATAGAAGCGATCGGGTATTGTTTTACCCATTTCTCCCAGAATTTCACCAGTTCATCGCTGCTTACCGCTTTGCCGCTGCTTTTGTGGAATACATATTTTTTCTTCTTGGCATCCCATAATTCGCTGTTGGCAGCATCCATGGCGATCACAATTTGTGAGCCGGTTTTATAACCTGCGGCAGAAATGGCTTCCAGCACAGTTTCAATAGCTTCTTCATTGCTCTGGATGTTCGGTGCAAAACCACCCTCATCACCCACATTGGTGCTGAATCCTTTTTTCTTCAATACGCTTTTCAGTACGTGGAATATTTCAACACCCCAACGCAATCCTTCGCTGAAAGAAGTTGCGCCAACGGGCATGATCATAAATTCCTGGAAATCGATTTTATTATCCGCATGCGCACCTCCGTTCAGGATGTTCATCATAGGCATGGGTAATGTTTTGGCATTGGTGCCGCCTATGTAGCGGAACAAAGGCAGGGCAGCTTCTTCAGCAGCCGCTTTGGCTACGGCCATACTTACCGCAAGAATGGCATTGGCACCCAATTTGGTTTTGTTAGGCGTACCATCCAGGGCGATCATGGTTTCATCGATAGCAGCCTGCTGTGCCACATCAAAACCAATGATACCTTCAGAAATAATATCGTTTACGTTTTTAACGGCTTTCAAAACGCCTTTGCCTGCATATTTCTTTTTGTCGTTATCGCGCAGTTCAGCTGCTTCGTGAATGCCTGTACTGGCACCACTGGGTACCGCAGCTCGGCCCATAGCACCATCGTCGGTTAATACATCCACTTCTACAGTGGGATTACCGCGGCTGTCTAAGATCTGTCTGGCATGTACTTCAATAATGTAACTCATGGTGGATTGCTTGTTGGTTTATGATTTAGTTAGCACTTCTTTTTATTCCGGAGCCGCAATTTAAGCATTTACGGGCTTTGTGTTTTGAAATCATTGAGTGGGCCACGGGTTTTACGCATAAATACCTCATCATACCCCTGTATAATATAGTCTTTCAGAACGCCCACCACCTCATAACCCAATCGCAGATAGAGTTTGCGGGCACCGGTATTAAAGGAAGAAACGCAGATAAATACATTCGGACTTACCCTGAAAATGAGCTCTTCTGCAAACCGGATGGCCGCTTCGCCAATGCCTTTGCCTCGTACCGCTTCAGAGAAAACTACCGTTTGTATGTATCCGGTAAAAGCGCCTTTTAATTTAAGCATGATAAAACCGATGCGTTCGCCTTTTTGGGTAAAGAGAAATACTTCGCTCAACGGATCCTGTAATAGCGTGATCCCGTTTTCATAATCACGTTTCAATGTGATCCAGGGTTCATTGGCTGCCATCAGGCGGGCACACCATTGCAGGTCTTCTGTATGGGAAGTTTTTTCAACCGAAACCCCTGGATATATCTCGTGCCGGTACTCCATATTCTTCGTGCATCCTCGTGCCTTAGCGCCTTCGCGGTTAAACCCTCCCCATTTACTTTTACCGCAAAGACGCAAAGAAACGAGGGTTCGCTAAGGTATTAATCCTGGTGTAAATCATTTTATAATTTTCTTACTTTACATTCCCTTCCAAAAATCAATGTACCCTCATGAAAAAAATAGGCTGCTTCGCATTATTCATTTTTTGCCTGCACACCGCAACGGCACAATACGGCTCCGCGGATTCAGCAAAAACAGTACGGCCCTTCAAAATATTCGACAACCTCTACTATATAGGCAATGATTTCGTTAGCGCTTATTTACTCGTAACCGATAAAGGTTTGATTTTGATAGATGCACTCTACGGCAAATACGTAAAAGAGATTCCCATTGCCTGCAGGCAACTGGGCTTTGATGTAAAGAACATCAAATACATTCTTTGTACACATGGACATTACGATCATTGCGAAGGAGCCGATGAGATCAAAAAGCTTTCCCATGCACGCGTTGGCATGACAGCGCCCGACTGGCAGATGGCGGAAGGATCGGTAAAAGCGGATTATACAAGTGTTACCACAAAACTAAAACGCGACTGGGTAATACATGATGGCGACTCGCTGGTACTGGGCAACGGTATTGTGCATTTTTATGAAACGCCCGGACATACACCCGGCACATTATCCCTGGCATTTATGGTAAGCGATGGAAAAAATAAGTACAATGCTTTTATGTTTGGCGGCATAGGTTTAAATTTTGATGGGGTGCCAAGAACGGAGATGTACCTGAAAAGTGTTGACCGGATAATGCAACTGAAAAACATGCAGGTAAATATTTCCAACCATCCCGGGCCGGGTAAAATATTTGAAAGGGAAGCATTGCTTACCAAAAGAAAAGCAGGCGAGTCCCATCCTTTTGTTGCGCCTGCCGAATTTCAGGCATGGATGGCAGGATTAAAAAAAGCGGCACTTACTAAATTAAAAGAAGAGAAAGCAAAAACTGTTCGCTGATTGGCATCGATAATCAAACCCCTTCTGTGTAACGTGGTGTTCTTTGTCTCCCAACTGGTATTACTAAAGATAAATTTATTCTGTTGTTGAATAGAATTCCTTCAAGTCGGAACCCTTTGCAATGTCAGGTCTCGCTGAAAGACGTGTTGGGTCGCCCCCAATTGCCGTAAGCTGTTGTTGTGCGCTGTATTTAGTTTTTTGTATCTGAGTGCTATGAAAGCGTTAGTTATTACCCCGAAAAGTGACAATGAATATAAGTTCTTGTCAAACCTATTCGCCAAGCTTGGTGTAGGAATGTCTACTCTTTCAAAAGCGGAATTGGAAGATATAGGTCTTGCTAAAATGATGCATAATGTTGATAAGACTAAAAAAGCTCGTCGCTCAGAAATTATGAAAAAACTTAACGCATAATGAAAGTTGAGTTTTAAAAGAAGTTTTCAAAAGATATTGATGGAGTCGGCCACAAGTCAGTTAAATTAAATGCCATAAAAATTATAGAATTGATGGGTCTGTCAATTCGTTGGGCGAAATTCCGAATACAAAGAAACTGAAAGGCCATAAATCTGCATATAGAACAAGAGTAGGAGATTATCGGTTGGGTTATTTCTTTGAAAACGCAACAATCTCAATTGCCAGATTTGTTCACAGAAAAGACATCTACAAAAATTTTCCTTAGTTTATTTTCCATAGCGTACAACGAGCAAGGCTTGCGGCAGCTGGGGTAATAGCATTCCGTCCGCCCAACCACTGAACTTGATTTATTGAAAAAATTTCATTTAAAAGTAATCTCCAGTTGAAAACGGTCGCGCCATAACTGATGCTGAATGATGGCCAGCTGACCATTGCTCTTCCGTCAAGCCCCACTTGCTGTAAGCCCATGTTAAGAACAGGCTATAGAACGTCGACAATAGGTGTCGCAGGAGAATATGCATTACTATTCATCTATCCTCTGAAACAATTGAATTTGTCGGCTTCTACTAGTTTTAAAAAGTCGCCAAGTTTCTTGACTGTGGGGGATGGCTCATATAAGTTCCATTTCAAAGAAGATCTTAGCCAATAGATTTTCCAAACATCGTTTTTTTTGTCAAAAGTTGTCTTTGCAAAATCATGAGTAAGGAGCTGGGTTTTGTCCTTCCAAAAAAGTCTGATTTCAAAAAGTATTATTGATTGGTTGTCTATTCTGTAGCCTATGTCCAATTTGTCTCTTATATCCTTAGGCGGCCGGGTTCTGTCAATGTAATTTTCCATTGTCTCAATTATGTCCACTGTATTTAATGCGTCTAAAGCCATAAATGAAATTACGGAATGTCGTCAAATAGTTTGTGTCAAACGAGCAGGGCTTTATGCAGGTTGGGAATTAGCCTTCCGTCTGCCAGGGTCGCTGCTGATTGAAAATATTTTGTTGAAGTTAATTACTAATGCTGAACAATGTTTGCCCAGCCGGAACCAAAGCCGGGCTTTGCAATTGGCTGAAGCTAAGTTTGTCAAGCCCATCTTGCATAAAACCCCATGCTAGCGGCTCATTGTTTACGCTCGTGTCGGCTCATAATAAACCACTATTGCGCCTGAGTTTAGCAATTTTGTCTTAATGAGTTTCAACATAATTCTGTCCTTAATTTGATCAAACAATAGCAGCCCTTTCCCTTCTATGACAGGATGAATACAAATTTGAAATTCGTCAATAAGATTACTGTTTAAGAGTTGAATAATCAAACTCCTACTTCCAACAAGAATACCCTTCCCTGATTGTTTTTTGAGTTCCAAAACTTCTTCATCAAGAGTCCTGTTTGCAAGTTTTGCGCTGTCCCAACCTGTGTGTTTAAGTGTGTTGGAAAAAACAAGTTTCTGAATTTTATCTATTGAAATAGCAAAGTCGTCCATTGATTTTTCACCAGAAGGATTTTGCAAAAGTGTTTGCCAAAATTGCATAAGTTGGTAGGTAGTCCGTCCATATAAAATAACTCCAGCATTATCTACTAGTTCAGAATAATGTTGATGTAGTCCTTCATCAGCAATTCCTGCCGTATGGTCGCAAATTCCGTCAAGTGTCATATTGAATGCTGCAATTACCTTTTTCATATTTTTCATTTTTTTGACAGTCTGTTTTACAGGTCGTCCTACAATGACCGTTAACGTTCAAGGCTTGACGATGTGGTGATATTAGCATTCCGTCTGCCCACAACCGCTGCTGATTAAAATATTTTTGTTGAAGATAAGATTCAAAGTTGAGAGTTGCTTGTCCAGCCCGAACCATTGCCTGGCTTTGCAAATTGTCGATTGTTCTTCCGTCCAGCCACCATATTGCCAAACCTAGTGTTATGCGCTGGCTTAGTTAGGTGGAGTAATTATTTCCCAGTCCTCAACATCGCCATCAATGAGATCAAATAGAGGATGTGGGTCAAAAGTTAATAGCGTCTTTAATTCTATATATTTTTGGGGATCTCTTCCTTTAATCTTTCTAAGAAAATGGACCGATTCATATTGCAATTGACCTTTTGTAACTGATAAGGAAGTAGGAAGAAAACTCCAATCTACTTTTTGTTTATCAAAATTATATTGCCTGGTCAGTGCTTCTTGATGGATAACTGCTAAATAACTATTAATAGCATCAAGAGGTTTTGGGGATTTCTTAAATCTATTAAGTTGAGGGTGATTTTTATATCCTTTTGTTTTTCCTTCCAAAACATGTTTAGCTAAAAGTGTTTCTCGCCATAAGGCAACAAGTCCTTTTGCGTCAAGATATTTTGGATGAATAGACCATAATCTCATAGTAGATAAAGCTTGCACATAACGTCCAGGGCTTTGCGAAGGTTGGGAAATTATATTCTGTCGTTCGCTTGGCCACTATAGACTCGATTAGCCGAAAGCCAAATTACTGAAGCCCTGTCAGAATTCCTACGGTTGATGGGCGATATTCGTCAGCCCAATTTTTGCAAAGCCAATGTTGTGCGTAGTTTTATTGTTTCAAAATTTTTACAAGCATTGCACCATTCTTATTATATCTTCCCAGCCAGCGTTTTAAAGCGGCTTGCGCGTCTTCCATCGAATCATATGTATTGAAATCACTGGTGCTTCCTGAATCATTTTTACATTCTTCTTTAACTCTTGGCCCAGTCGCATTGGCCAATTTTAATAATTCCTGTTGCGTGCAGGTTATTTGTTCGATTTCTGTGTGTACAATCATCTTATTTTGGGAAGAACCGATATCTGTAAGCGGTCTGGAAAAGAAGAAATAGTAGTATGTTTTTGAAACTGGTTTTTCATCTTTAGAAGAGGGCAATTGATCAGTTTGGATATTAATTGTTGAAACAATATTTTGAAAGCTGTTGTCAGCATTGAAGTACTTTTCATATAATAGGTCGAACTTGGTTTTATTATTCACAACTTTCTTCAATGTCTGTTCGAAAAATGCATAGTTTGTGCGCACAGTTGGAGATATTAGCAGCGATTTTATCCATTCCCACATCTTTTCTTCCCCAATCTCTTTTTCAATCGCTAAAAAGAGAAGCGGGGCATAATAATATACATACAGCTCCCGATTCTTGTAATCGGACTCAAAGCGGACCTTTGCAACCGGCGTAGGATTCAGATTGCTCATAGAGCGTACTTTCGATTGTAATTTTTCCCGGTAAAGGCTATCGCTGATTAATCTCAGTGTAATGTGCAGTGACAAATACTCTGCAAAACCTTCGGATATCATATCACCAATTTCTGAATTGAAAGCACGAACAGTGCCAAAATAATAATGGGCAAGTTCATGTGCCATATATTGCGGGAAGTCAGAACTTTTCTCTTTACTGGCGAAGGATTTCATGCCGTCGCCCCAGCCAACTTTTACAATAGTTGGATAGGATGCGAACAACCATGAATTATTTTTGGAGACAGGCGTAGTCTGAATGTAAACCGTTTTCCCTTTGTACGGGATAGCGAGTTTATTTTCTAAATAGCTTTGGTATGAATGGAGCGTTTTGTCTAGATCGGCTAGCTGCGATTCGCCTGCATCCGGGTTAAGAAAATAGTCGCCGTTTATGGCTATTGATTTAAAATCGCCGGCAAACATGGTAAGGTCCTGTGAATTGCTACTTGATACCCTAGCATGAGTGCCGAATACAGGCTGGTTACCATTTATGTATATTACTTTGCAATCATCACAGGTAACATTGAGGTCATAAGTTACTTTTTCGTATCTGGTGTCGGTTTTAATATCATAAAGTATCGGGCACCAGGCACTTTGAATACCATCGGCTCGCAATGTAGTACCATTAAATGCAATATTGCCTCTCCAATCTACTACACTTGTCGTATCAGTAATTACAGGGTACATCCCCACATAATTAAACCGGATAGCATGTGGGAGGTACTTTCCTGATTCATTCCATCCGGGAATAAAATAAGCGGATGATTCACCCGAAGACAAACTGTCCTGTAGTGATTTTTCGTAACTGAGCGGTAACATAAAGGGTTCTGCATTCTTTATATACCGGATATTCATGCCTGAATTTAGCCGGAAATAGTAATCTCTAAGCTGTGGCATATTTGATAATGTGAGGTCACACTCTATTGTTCCTTTTTTAACTGAAATTGTTACATTCCCTTTAACATGAGGAATAGTGTCCTGTCCAGATCTTGTCATTGATAACAGAGAAAAGAAGAGCAGGCTGACAATATAATTATTCATAAAATGGAAGGTTATGAAATACGATTTTATAAATTTTAAAAATGGGGCACAATAAAATTACGCACAACGGGCAGGTATTGATGCAGGTGGAATATTTTATAACGTCCAGCCCGAAACCGCTGCCCAATTGACAAACTAAAGTTGAAGTTAACAACAAAAAGCCAAATAGATATTCGTCTGCCCGAACCAAAGTACAGCGATGCAAACAGCCGAAGTTTCAACGTCTAGCCGCACTTGCAGCAATACCAATGTTGTGCGCACTTAGTCCGAGGATATTCTCAAGACCTTTTCAATGTCGAAGGCCACCGCCACTCCTAGGCCGACAACGGCATCAAAAGGCCTACAATATGCCTGAGCGGCTAACCTTAATTAATATCTATCTCCCTTTATAGGCATATCTTTGTTTACTTACAGTCTGGCTGTAAAGTTGCCGCTTCTGCATGGACAACATGTTAGAACGGGGAAAAATACTCTGCAGCCATGAGTAAATAATTCACTAACCTTAAATTTAAATCTATGCCGAAGAAGACAGCTGAACCCAGGAAGAATAAGCCTACAAAAAAGAAAAGCTCAGCGCAGAAGAAAGCGGATCCAAAGAAAAAAGCACGGTAAGGTCAAAGACGCCGATAGCCCGGTTCACAGAGCCGGGCTTTTTTTATGCCGTTGTTTGAATTTTGGTCTAGGACTATAGCACCAAGTTTTTCCTCCAGGGAGTAAAACAAATCCGTGAATGCTTTAAATATAGTGAAAGCCCCCCGTCATTTCTGTATACGAGGATTGCGTACGGGCAGGTATTGCTACAGGCGGGATATTTTATAATCTTCAGCCAGAAACCGCTGCCCAATTGAAAATATAAAGTTGAAGTTAACAACAAAAAGCCAAATTGAAACTCGTCAAGCCGGAACTAAAGTACAGCGATTCAAACAGTCGAAGTTTCAATGTCCAGCCCCACTTGCAGCAATACCAATGTTAGCGGTTCGTTGTTATTGCCTGTCCACTGTGTAATTCAGTTCAGTTACCCCACAAGTAAATTGTCGGGTAGTCAATAGGTTTAGTTTTATTTTGTCTTTAATGTCTACAAACAATGGAATGCCTCGTCCAAGAATAATTGGATTAACAAATAGCCAGTAGCCATCTATTAAGTTCTGTTGAATAAGTGAATGTGTGGCTGTCGGGCTACCAAAAAGCAGGATTTCTCCACCTGCCTGTTGTTTTATTTCGTTTATTTTGTCCGAAAGGTTATCGCTAATAATTGTTGTACCAGTCAAACCCGCGTCTTTCATTGTTTTCGATAAAACAACTTTGTGAGCTTTGTTATACCACTTTGAATGTTTAATGTCGTGGTTGCTCGCATCCGGCTTGTCTCCTGCGGTAGGCCAGTAATTTTCCATCATCTGGTAAGTTATTCGCCCGTATAATGCCGTATCGGTTTCGCCTATCCGCTTACCGACATGATCAAAAATTTCTTCACCAAGTTTGATCCAGTTCATCTCTCCATTCGGACCTGCTACAAAACCGTCAAGCGATATGTGCATAAATGAAATTATTTTCCTCATATTTTTATGTTTTATATTGTTTTTTTATTTGGTACTAACAGATAATTTAAGATAATTTTCAAGCCTATTTAACGTCTGCTTGCCACCTTCAATGGCATTTACTTTCCTGTTTAATTCTTCAATAATTGCTTTTGACTTAAATATTGATTTCATTGTCAATAATGTTTTTCCTTCAACTTCTTCAAAGAAAACTGATACGGTGAAATTATAATCTTCGTTTTCAGCACCAGAATGTTTATAGCGCAACAGAGAAGGTTTGGTCACCTCTACATACTCAATTTTGTTATCCCAATCCCGTCCCATACCGTGCATAATAAAATCCCAAATTTTACCGCATTCTACAATCATTGATTTAGTAGTTAGCGAAAAACCGTTTGGTCCCCACCATTCTTTTATATGGTCAGGAGTAGTCCATACTTCCCATACCAATTCTCTTGGAGCATCAAGAAGCCTTGTATGTATTATGATGTTGTCTTCTTGTTTAAATGAATTGAATTGTTCCATCTCCCTATTTTTTCTTTTTCTGAATTTTAGCCAGATAATTTTCCAATGAGTCAAGTTTAGTGTCCCAATATTGTTGGTATTGACTAACCCAATCTGCTACTTCTTTCATTTTTTTAGGGTTGAAATAATAATAAATTTCTCGTCCTTTTAGCTCTTGTCTTACAAGTTGGCACTCTGTCAAGATCTGAATATGTTTTGAAATTGTTTGTCTTGAAGAATTGAAATTTTCTGCAATTGCTCCTGGTGTCATTGCTTGAAGTGCTAATAAACTCAGTATTGTCCTACGAGTTGGGTCAGCAATTGCTTGAAATATATCTCTTCGTGCTTCCATTTATGCAGCTATTTGACTGCAAATATAGTGCAGTTATGTAACTGCACAAATATTTTGTCATTTTTTTTTTTGAAAGTTAAAAATCGAAGGGGATTTTGCATAGTTAGGCTCTGTCTACAATGACCGCTAACGTAAAGCATTGGCGAAGTAGCGGTATTAGTATTCCGTCCGCCTGGCACCGATGCCTGTTTAGTCTGTGAGCATGAAACTAAGAAAAACTTCTGATTAACGGTCACCCGGTGACCAAAGCCCAATGATGAGATAAATAAAGCTGAAGATTTAAAGTCAAGCCGCAATTGCGCCAATGCATTGTCAGGCGCAGTAGGGACCTTTAAAAGCTAGTTCAAATTCTTTAAGAATGTAACAGCACTCTCCGGCCGTAAGACAATTTCTCCATTTTTGTTTACTACAAAGTAGGCAGGATATCCTTTAATCTTATACAAACTATCTAGTTCAGTATGGCGATCGATGGAAAACTCATTTTTTAATTTTGGATTTTCTTTCGTTAGTAAATTATATTGCGTCCAACCGGGAGTACTGGATCCTAAAAAATAAAATGCATCTTTATGTTCTTTCAGGGTTTGTTGCCAAATATAGAATTGAGTCAATGAGATGCTAACTATTGAAATCTTATTTGCTTTATCTTTTAGTAAACCGGGAAATTGTTTCATTTCATTTATACACGGAGGGCAGGAGTTATTCCAAAAATCGATTAAGGTCAGATCTGTTTTTGAAAAATCTAATTCGACCTTTTGCCCTGAAGTATCGACAATATCTTTCAAATAAAATTTTTTTCCTGAATAACTATTCAATTTCACGGAATCTTTCGTTTCATCGTATTTACATGCTGGTAATAAGCTAAGGAGAATTAAGACCAAAGAAATGTTCAGTTTGTGCATAAATCTCGAATTTAAAGATCAGAAAGTATTGCGTCTAACGGTCAGGGCTTTAAGCAGTTGGGGAATGATATTCCGTCGCCCATGGCTATCTGTCGCTGAACTAAGTTACAAAAGATCATGATATATTCTACTGCCGATTAGAATTCCCTCAGCTGGAACTGATGCTGGGATATTTGTTGTAGTTGAAGAACGTATTCATCAGCCCCAATCGCTGCAATGCAATGTTGTGCGTCGTTTTACTTCTCAGTGGGAATAACAGCTATGATTCTTCGAAGCGTTTTGTCATCAATAGAATCAAACTCCGCTTTATCATAAATTGTAAGAAGGTAAATTTCTTTCTGCGGAGAAATTGCATAAGTGATAACTCGAGCACCGCCACTTTTCCCTTTCCCTTTACTTCCAATGGAAACTCGAATTTTATAAGTGTCATTACCTAATGAAGTTCCTTGTATTGGTTCAATGGATAACGATTCTGATAGTTCAGTCAACTCGATTTTAAGAGAAGGATATTTTTTTATTAACCGCTTGGCTTCCTTTTTGAATTTGTCAACCGGTATTACTTTATAATTCATTTAGAAAATCAGTTAAAGTTTGTTTTTTAGCTTTTGATTTTCTTAAAGTGTCAACTTGTTTAAAGGCAATTTTGAGATCGGACTTGAGTTTAAGCACTTGCTCAGACTTCCGAATATGAGAAAGAATTTTTTCCCATTCGCGAACTGGCATTTGAACGGCTTGCGGCTTACCGTTCATATCGCTTACATATTGAAGTGCTATTTTCATGGTTTCAAAATTAATGAATTTCTGGAATAGTTGTAACGTTTCACCCGAAACAAAAAAATGACGCACAACGTCAGGGCTTTGTGCAGGCAGGGCATTGTTGTTTGTCCAGCCCGGAACTGAAGCCCAATAAAGAACTAAAAGTACAAGTTAACAACTAAAAGCCCAACAGAATTCCGTCCAGCCCGAACCAAAGTACAGCGATGCAAACAGCCGAAGTTTCAACGTCAAGCCCTGCTTGCACAAAACCCCATGTTGTGCGTTCGTGCTTTTACTCATCTGTTTTTAGATTATAGTTTTCTCTTAAATCTTGTAAAACTTTTGTGTTGGCTTTTATGTAGTCCTTCATCTGTAGAGTACGGCTTGATACTAACATCGTTTTATAAAACATAACCATATTTGCTGTTTCAATCCTGTCAAAAGCAGGTAGGTTTAAAATGTTTGCTTTAATGATAGTATCACTTTTTCGATAGTTGCTGATGAGGTCCATATTATTATATGAATTTTCACTCTTCTTACGCAAATCATTTATCCAATTAAAATCATAATGCTTTAATATGAATAGTTTTATTGGATTAGCAAAAAATTGATATTCCTGCTCATTCCTGTAGCGAATATTATTTATAGTAACACTTATGTCTCCAAATAATTTTTGAAGTTCAGGGTTTTTAAAATACCTGAGTGAACCTGAACTTTTAAGTTGGCTTAACACACCGTCTTTCGGTTCAAAAGTATAGCTATTGATAAGATAAAATACAGTTGTAAAAGCTGGATAAAACTTTTTTGGAAGGTTAGTTAATGAACTGTCCTTAATGTAACTATACAAATAATCGCAATCGCTTTCTTTAGAAAGCCGTGCATTTACTTTATTTGCAATAACAACAGAGTCGGCATAGAATTCATCGTACAAAGACTTGGCATATTCTTTTTCCCTTTCCCGTTCAACTTTATGTTCTCTGATGTTTTCAGCAACAAAGCCAAGAAATACAGCAAGAAAAAGCATTAAAAATTCCAAAAGATATTCTCCCCATTTCTTTTTATGTGTTACATGGTGAGGATGTTTGTGTACTTCCATATTTTCAGTTTCTTGAGTTGAGTTGATAGTCTCTGTGTCAGCAGTAGGAGTAATTTCGTCAGAAGGATTTTCCGATTGATTGATTATCGGATTATCTAAATGTTCTTCGTCTGTATTGTCTGCCATTTAGTTTTGGTTGGTTATGTTATTAGTGTTCGTTTAGCATGACGCACAACGGTCAGGGCTTTAAGCAGTTGGGGAATGCACTTCCGTCGCGCTTGGCCTGCCGTTGCTGAATAAAGATACAAAAGCCTGGCAAATATTATGTCGACCGAGCGAAGCCGGTCTCCCTGGAGCTGAAGCCGGGATTTTGTTGAAGATGAAAGACGCTATTCCGTCCAGCCCCAATTGCTGAAAGCTGTTGTTAGCTGCAGTTCTTTCTCTCAAAACAAAGAGACAAATAATTCGGCTAGAATTTTCCAAGTATTGTTTGACTTTTTCCACATTGCACTATAATTACCGCCAGCACTGTAAGAGTTAAATGCTTTCCATGTGCCGGTTTCCCAAGCAAGTGTATCATTCTTGCTTATGGTTATTTGAGAAGGTGTTCTTATATAAAGAACTTTTGGGTTTTCAGTAAATAGTTTTTCCCAGTCCGAAATGATAGTGTCTTTACCAGTAACATGAGTTGAATTACCTCTGACCAACACAACATCGTTAAGCCAAAAACTTGATAATTTGTTTATATCGTGATTAGCAATGGCTTCATTTGAAGAAGCTCGCAGAGATTTTATCAACGCCACATCCTTATTAGGTATCTGAGCAAAAGAACTATGCAAAAGAAGCGAGCAAAAAATAAAGAATATAATTTTTTTCATATTGAATTTTGAAATTTAACTCCGTCGAGATGTAACATTGCAGTTAACGTCGACGGCTTGCTGCTGGGCTGGCTTTTGTGATTCGTCCACCCAGCTACAGAACTTGGTTAATAAATTGAACTTGAAACTAACAAAATCTCAGTTTAAAAACAGTCGCCCAATGACCGCTGCTGATTGATAACTGCTGCTCATTGCAACAACATCAAGCCAGCTTAGCAGCAAACCGAATGTTACCCGCCGTGTTCAGTCGGTTAGTGGGATTGTTATTCGTAATAGTTAGGAGCTTTCTTGAGTTTAGAATTTCCACCAAAATCATGTTGAATCCAAAGTTGTGCATTTGTCGTTTTCAAAAATGTATCAATATTTTTTCTGGAAGATCTTGTTTGTTCTTGATTGAAGTCAAATGTGGGGACTCTGTTTAAAACTCTCTCCTCTGGATAATGATAGAGATCGCCGGATAAAACAATATTTCCTGTCTGTATCAACTTTAGAAATAAAACTTGGTGCCCTGGTGTATGTCCGGGCGCAGACTTAATAATAACAGTCCCATCTCCAAATACGTCATATTTATCAGTAGCAATAATTTGGGTTTTATTATTTCGGAGCGCAGAATAGCTCGAAGGTCTCGTTACTCCAGGAGGTTGCTTGGCGAACATGGAATCATGTTCATTTTGTCTTACAAGCCATGTAGCGTTTGAAAATTCATTTGCATTGGCCGTGTGATCGTAATGATAATGGGATAAGGCAAGATATTTTATGTCAGTGGGGGAATAGCCAACTTCAGCCAATTGCATTTTAATAGGTTTGGTTAAAGTAATATCACGTTTGAGATTTGGCAGAATTAGTTTGTATAAAACAGGAGAATCGGTAAAATTCCAGGACGTATCGGGTACTGCCCCAGTGTCCCAGATCAATGTTCCTTTGGGGTGCACAATAAGAAAACATGGTACAGACATCCGGCTAATGGCTACTTCATTGCTTTCCAAACCAAACCTTTTTGTATCCATATTTTCAAGTGTCCCGCCATCAAAAACATAGAGCTTTACTGTCGGTTGTTGTGTTGTCCCTGAGGCTTTTTTAAAATATTCAGTATCGGGTTTTAAGAAAGAGTGTATGCTAACAGCAATGAAGACCAAAATTGAAGTTGTAAATAATTTAATATTCATGTGGGATTTCTTTTAAAATATAATTTACTCGCATCACTTAAAGTGCGAGTCGAAATCTAATAGCGTTTAGATTAAACCCACCGTGCCGTTTGTCAGACATGGCGGGTAACGTCCAGGGCTTTAAGCAGTTGGGGAATGTATATTCCTCAGCCTGACAACTGCCTCTGAATAAATGTACAAAAGCTTAATGACATATTCTACTGACGAGCTGCGTTGGGTCGCCCTGAAGCTGAAGCAGGGATTTGTACTGGTGATGAAAGATATATTCGTCAGCCCCAATTGCTTGAAGCCGGTGTTAGCGGCTGTGTTAATTAAATCAATTGCTTTGAAATGCTTTTGCATAATTCCCATAAAATTCTTGCATCACTGGGTTGCAAAAAAACACCATATGCCTTTTGCTTAAATGGATGTATATAATTTCTATAGTCCATTAAGACCGCTCCCAAATCCTTTTCTGTTTGAGTTATCCACTTTAATTCATGTGCAACATCAATGTAATTTCTCAGTCCCCACTCTTTAAGTGGAAGCGTCTGCCCTTGAGGGTTTTTAGGAGCCAACTTAGCGGTATAGACGGGTGCAGGACTAGACAGAGAATTTACCTTAGAAAGCAAAAGTGTTTCAAGAAGACCTCCCATCATGACAACGCTCGCCAAGGGAGCATTATTCTCTACACATATTATACATTCGTTCCATCTTAAGGCCAGTATTTTTTGCATTTCAGGGTCGGCAACCAAATCTGAAAAATCGGGTACAGTATCTATTGTCTTAGAAATAGGTGCAAGTATCGATGTTATGTTCTCATTCCTTAATTTATGAAGATCACTTTTTACTTGTTTAAACAGAGAAAAACATTTTTGTCTTGTGGGTGATTTATCTGCAATCGTTAAAAGTTCTTGAAAAGAAGTGTCAATATGCTTTATTAAATTTTCTGTAACAGACAAGAGAACAATTGGGCGATGTGTTTGAAACCAAGTAATTGCTACAGCTTTCAAAATATCTTTTTCATCTTTCGAACGAACTTGAGTTGCAGAAGATTTTTTGAAGAGCTTTTGTAGTTTCTCAATTTCAATGGATGACTTGTCAATAGTGTCAATAAAAGCGTTCATTGATTTTGGTTAATTGGGACACTATTTTTTCTTCTTTATATTTTTCTTTGCACTTGAAGTATTTCTTTTTTTGCCAGCATTTCCATGACCGGTTGTTGGCATCGAAACTGCTACAAGGTTTTCACCAACTGCATTTATTTCATAAGCACCAGTTCCAACATTGTCTACAAAGCCAAATTTCGCTGCATTAACCATTACTACATTTGGGGCTTTGGGTCTTTCAATTGCGGCCTTTCTACACGCATCCATTAACTCCTCTTTTGTAATTGAATTTTTTCGCTCATTTGCAGGCGCTTCGAATTTGTAATAATAAGCGACAGCTGCCACAAGTTGATTTGCAGAAGTAGGACTTTTTTCTGTTAGGAAGGATTTTATGTCTTTTGCTCCACCATGTCCTGCTGTAGGTAAACTTACAATTGCACCAATAGGCGTTGAAACTTGTCCAACAGGAGCGGTAACATTTTGAACGCCGAGTTTTTCACTTGCCCAACGCATAATTCTTTCTCTTTCTTTTTCATCAAAAGGTTCCAGTGCAGCCACTATGGTTCTTAGCGCATCTAAATCGTCTGGTTTCTGTGACATACTACTTGTTTTTTGTAATATAGTTTTTCTTTATGATATTTTCAAATTAGCATCGATCTCTCACATAGCCGCTAACGGTCAGGGCTTTAAGCAGTTGGGGTGTGATCTTCCATCGCCCCGGGCTAACTGCCGCTGAATTAAAGATACAAAAGCTGATGATATATTCTACAGACCAGCCGAGTTGGGTCGCGCTGGATATGTTGCCGGGATATTTGTTGCTGCTGAAAGACGCGTTGGGTCGCCCCCCAATTGCTATAAGCTGTTGTTAGCCGCTGGCTTTATTACCCTCAACCGGCCATGCTAAAATGGTGATTAGGTTAAGCTTGAAATAATAGCCCAATGCTAATACTGTTAATATAATCCCTGTAAAAAGAGATAATCCAGCAGAAGATGCATTTCTTTTTTGATAAGATTTATAAGATTCTAGCACCGTGCCATTTTTCTCAAGTTGATAAATATTAGTATTGGGTATTTCTGTAGTGTTACTATAATAGATTTTTACTGTGTCGCCGGGTTTAATGGCACGTTCTAAATCAGAGTAACCTTCGTTAGTTCTATCTATTGCAAATTGCTGCTCACTTCCGTACAGTGTAAAATAGAAATAGTCTTTTGTTGACACCCATCTGACACCAGCCTTATCAAAAGTTCGGCCATAGGCTTTTGTGACGATACTGATCAGGGAGTCAGATTTTGAAAGATTGATGTGAAGATCTTTAGTTTCAGAAATGAAATATGTGAATAGGCATATAAGGCCCATTAATAAAAGAAAAATTGATGTAGTAAATCTCTTTGACATTTAGTAATACGCTTGCGGCTAACACTTAAAAGTACGCTATTCCCCAAATTCTTCCATGTTGATAGTCAATATATTTCTTCCGCGTTTTTTGGGTAGATGGGAGGCTCTACCCAAAAATACGCAAAGGTATTCTACTTAAAAAAACGCGGATTTACCATTTCAGTTTATCCAGGGGGCTTTCTATTTTCCCAATATCTTTTTTGCTTACATGCGTATACCGCATAGTGGTTTTGATACTATTATGCCCCAGTAATTCCTGTATAATTCTAATATCTGTTCCTGACTCCATTAAATGTGTTGCATAGCTATGCCGAAGCATATGTACACTTCCGGTTTTAAATACATTGGCTTGTTTTTTAGCAGTCTGCAATATTTCCTGTACACTACGCGCACTATAGGGTTCACCGGGTTTTCCTTCAAAAAGATAGATTACAGGCTTGTGCTTTTTGTAGTATTCTCTTAATACGTCCAGTAAGCGCCTTGCCAAAGGAACCATCCTGTCTTTCTTGCCTTTCGCGGCCTGTATATGTATCATCATTCGTTTACTGTCAATGTTTTGTGGCTTTAAGGCAACAATTTCACTCACCCTTAAGCCTGCAGCATATCCCGCCATAATCATGGCACGGTGTTTTATATTGCTGATATGGTTGATAACCGCTAACACTTCTTCCTCAGCCAGTATAGCCGGTAGTTTATAAGGTTTCTTTGGCCTTGGGAGGTCATAAAACTCTTTTTCTCTGCCCATCACTTTTTCAAAATAAAACTTCAGCGCATTTACTGCCGTATGTACTTTGGCTTCGCTGCATCCTTTCTTTTCCAACAACCAAAGCAGGTAACTCATCACCTGGTTTTTGGTAAGTTCATTTACCCGGCGGTTCCCTAACAAACGCAATAACTGGTGAAACTCGTTGCAATAATTACGCACCGTGTTTGTACTGTATCCCTTTAATACCATCCTGTTTCTAAATGCTGTTAAAGCCAACAGGTTGTGTTCTGATAAAGGATATTGTAAAATAATTTCTGCCGTATTATGGGCAATAGACTTACTTGCGGCCGGCACCAGCACCTTGCGTTGCTGTAAATAAGTTTTCAATTTTGAAATGTCCAGTATAGCCAGATTTTGTAACGCTTTTGCCAAAAGCATATACGCCTCACGGGAGCAGGGCAGGTACCAGCATCTGTGTGTTTGGCTCCACCTGGCTCTGGAAATTTTCTTTATCGAATCGGTAATAATCGTATTGGCCGTATAATATAGGCCAATACATTCCTCCCCCCTATGATGTAAGGGTTGTAAAATGATGGTTTGCATACAACAGTAAGTTTTACAGAAACCATAGGGCTTCGGGTTAACAATACAGGGGGTTACTGTTGCACGATAAATGTAAATAATTTGATCGATTGATAGATCAGATTGTACTTATGGCTATTTACTGCTTATTAAATGCCGATATAAAATGAATAGTGTCATTACTCTCAAATAGTAGCGTGTAGGCTATTAAATGATTTTTCGGGGCTGAAAGCCACTAAAACCGGGCTTTTTTCGGGGTTCACCCACAGTTCACCCACACTTCACCCACAGTTCACC
>JAZJYJ010000027.1:0-50289 GCA_040390405.1 Bacteroidota bacterium | reverse complement strand
AACCGGCCACCCCGACCTTGGCAAGGTCGTGCTCTACCAAATGAGCTACTTTCGCATTCAACCACCAAAGCTTCCGCAAGGATGGTTTGTCTTTGTAAGAACTTACTCCACCTGACTAACAATTTCGGCGGACCCTGTAATTTGGGAGTGCAAAAATAGCCATCCCAGGTTCCTGACAAAATTTTTTATTGACTTTTTTATTTGTACTCAGGCTTGTACTCAGAACTTTTTTGCACTTCTACATCGGGCTTGCCTTTGTAGCGCTGGTTGTACAGGCGATAGCAGCCACCCAATACAAATGCCAAAACGCAGAATACCTGCAGGTAAAACAGGAACCTTGATGAATTTACCCAATTCTTGGTAAAATCTTTCTCTTGTGTATCGTTAATCTCTTGTGACATAGTGGTTAGTTACTTTGCAAAAATAAGGTACCGCCGCAAATTTAGGAAACCTTCTTTTGAATTATTTCCCCAAAACGGGTATGCTTTTTTATAAAATACTGCCATACTACCGAGCCCACATACACGCCAGTGAGGCTGCGCATGGGTTTGCGGGGAAGTGCATGCGATCTTCTGAACACAAATAAACGTTTTAACACCGACCAATGCGCCTTCATAATAGCGGTAAAAAAGGACACATCCCCTGTTAATAATCCCTTCCAGGCCGAAATGGAGTCCAATCCAAAGCGGAGAGGCAGTTTCCAAAGCTTCTCGCCCAGGGGCAGGTTCTTACAAAGCATCAGCAGGTTATTGCGGAAATTGAGAAATACCTTTCGTCCGCCTCTCGGCAGGGTTCCGGCACCTACATGGTACACAACAGACTGCGGGCAGGTCATAATGCGGTAACCTGCCAGCTGCATACGCCAGCAAAGGTCGATCTCTTCCTGGTGCGCAAAAAAAGATTCGTCTAGTCCGCCCAATTCATGGTACACAGCGGCCCTTACAAACATGGCCGCACCCGATGCCCAGAAAATAGGCTCTACGGTATCGTATTGGTGCGCTTCTTTTTCACACACATCAAAAATTCTCCCACGCGAAAAGGGATAGCCGAGCGTATCGATCCATCCCCCGGCGGCACCGGCATATTCAAACCATTCGGGCTGGTTATAGGAAAGCAGTTTGGGTTGCGCGGCAGCGATGGTTTTATCGGATTCCAGTAAACTGATAATGGGTTCTATCCACCCCGGTGTTACCGACACGTCAGAATTCAACAATACATAATAATCAGCTTCTACCCTTTTCAGGGCCCAGTTGTATCCCCCGGCAAAACCTTCGTTGGTCGCGTTCGTTTCTACAAGCACAGATGGAAAAGATTCCTGCAAAAAAATAAGCGAATCATCCGTTGACCCGTTATCCGCTACAATAACCCTTGTATTGCCATAAGTAGAAGCGATAACAGAAGGCAAAAAGTTTTCGAGATGCTTTCGGCCATTGTAATTAAGGATAACAACTGCAACAGAGGGTAATGACAAGTGGATTTGTTTTGTGCGAAAATAAGGAAACGTGAGTCGTCAATCGTCAATCGTGAGTTAAATGAATCGTTGCACCTCGAATACCAAAGTATTTTCACTCACGATTGACGACTCACCATTCACCATTCCCGCCCCCAGTTCACCAAATACCTCACTTCTTTGGGTACCGTATGTTCCCGTACGGTCGATGTCATTTTGCCGAGGCGAACAATGATCGTTTTTTTAGATGGTATCACAATAATGTATTGCCCCAGTATACCCCTCGCATAAAAGATCTCCGGATGCAGGGGGTCGATCCACCATTGGTAACCGTAATAATCGCAGGGTTCTCCTTTTTCGGTTTTGATACCGCAAGGTTTGATGGATGCGGCATAGTAACTGCTATCTATAATAGCCCTACCGTTCCATTTCCCGCTATCCAGCATCAGTTTGCCTATCCGCGCAAAGTCGCGCGTATTGGAATTAAAGCAGCAATAGGCTTTTTCATTGCCATTTTTGGTATCGGTGCTCCACAAAGCGGGATGCTCTGCACCCATCGGCTGCCATAATTTTTCAGAAGCATAGTCGCTTAATGATTTGCCGGTGGCTTTTTCAAGCAATAGTCCGAGCAGCTGTGTGTCGCCGCTTTTGTATTTATGCAGGGTACCCGGTGCCTGTACAACTTTTACCCCGGTAGCGGTAGCATACAGGTCGGATCCATAATAGGCTTCAGTGGTTACCGATAAAAGATTGATGTAAGATTCGTTCCAGTCGGTCCCACTGCTCATGGTAAGCAGGTCAACGATCCTGATCTTCGCCTTCTCACCTTCCGCAAATTCAGGAAGATAATTGCCAACCGGTTCCTGCAGCGATTTGATCTTTCCTTCCTTCAATGCCGCGCCGATCAGTAAGCTCGTAATGCTTTTGGCCATGGAAAAAGAACCCGATTTAGAACTATCGGTATAGCCATCCCAGTATTTTTCAAAAACAACCGAATCGTTCCTTATCATTAATACACCAACCGTTCCCAGGCTTTCGAGCAGGCGGGAAACACTATCGGGCAGACTGCTTTTGTTATACTCCGCCGAAACGGCCCATGGCTGTGGGTTTCCAACGGCTACCGTATTATTAGAGAATTTCTGGTAGTCGTCTATATTGGCAAAATTGTATAACACGGCTTTAAACAGGTAGGTCTTGCCGCTGATCAACGCATAGGCAGAGAACAGCAGAATGATGATCAGCAGAAACTGCCCGATCTTTTTGAAGATCTTCATAGATAACAGGTTTACGCTTACTGAAAGTAAAGATTTTATGCGCAACAAAGCACCGAAAGAGTATCTTGCAGCTGAAATCAGGGCTATGCGCTTTCTCCGTTTAAATTTAGACTTCCTCGACCATCCGGTTACCCCTGCGGGGTGGTAATTAGTAATTAATAATTAGTAATTATTGTACTCCGTTTTGTTAGCCACTTTAGTGTTGGCCACTGTTATTTTTAATTTTTAATTGCTAATTTTTAATTACCTACCATGGTGTTTTCTGCAAATACAGCAGCCTATCTTGAACTGGAAGATAAATATGGTGCCCACAATTATCATCCGCTGCCCGTTGTACTGGAAAAAGGGGAAGGCGTTTTTTTATGGGATGTGGATGGAAAAAGATATTATGATTTTCTAAGCGGTTATTCTGCCGTTAACCAGGGTCATTGTCATCCGAAGATCATTGATGCATTGATCTCCCAATCAAAAAAGTTAACACTTACTTCACGCGCTTTTCACAACAATTTGCTGGGCGAATACGAGCGGTTTATCACGGCGTATTTCGGTTATGACAAAGTATTGCCCATGAATACGGGTGTGGAAGGTGGGGAAACAGCCATTAAACTGGCAAGGCGCTGGGCTTACTCGCAGAAAGGAGTTGCCGAAAACAAGGCCAAAATTATTTTCGCAGAAGGTAATTTCTGGGGAAGAACATTGGCTGCCATTTCCTCTTCTACCGATCCCAGCAGTTACAAAGGGTTTGGACCTTATATGCCGGGATTTGAACTGGTTCCTTACAACAACCTTCCTGCATTGGAACAGGCATTGCAGGATAAGAATGTGGCCGCTTTTATGGTAGAACCCATACAGGGCGAAGCCGGTGTAGTAATACCTGATGAAGGATACCTGAAAAAGGTAAGGGAACTCTGCACGCGTTATAATGTATTGTTTATTGCCGATGAGATACAGACAGGTCTTGCCCGAACCGGTAAAATGCTTGCCTGCGATCATGAAAATGTGCGGCCCGATATATTGATACTGGGAAAAGCATTAAGTGGTGGTGTATTGCCTGTATCGGCTGTGCTGGCGGATGATATTGTGATGATGAACATCAAGCCCGGCGAACATGGCTCTACCTATGGCGGAAATCCCCTGGCCTGTGCCGTTGCCATTACTGCCTTAACTGTTCTGAAAGAAGAAAACATGGCGGCCAATGCGGAAACCATGGGACAATTGCTGCGCGATGAACTGGCCGGACTGAACGCTCCTTTTATTACCACCATCCGCGGCAAGGGGTTGCTGAATGCTATTGTGATCCAACATAAAAATCCGGACGCCTCCTGGGATCTTTGTCTCGCATTGATGGAACGGGGTTTATTGGCCAAACCTACGCATGGCGATAAGATCCGCTTTGCCCCTCCCTTGCTGATTAATAGAGAACAGATTTTGGAATGTGTGGGAATGATCGGGGCGGCTTTGGAAACGCTTGCATAACGTAGCAGTTTTTTTCAACACGGAGGTACAGAGTGACAGAGGTTCACAAAGAGTACAATACTTTATTGCTTTACCGGCAATTTGGGCAAAAGGGTCATAGCCTGTATGATGAAAGCAAGTACCAGCAGAAAATATAGTGCCGGTTTTTTTTCGGGGCATTCCCCCATCATGCAGGAAGACAATAATAAATAATTGCGGAACGACCAGGCAAGGTTCATAGCCGCCACAAATACATTGGTTCGTTTAGACCAAATGGCTGGTATGGCAAACATCACCAGCATGATGGCACACATCACAACATTAAAAAGACCGGGCTTACCAAAATTGGTTCCTTCAGCATAAAACCCGGTTACGGTTATGTTCTGACTGGCAATAAAACTCCAGGGCAAAAAACATGTGCCCATCATGGCCAGTGCTGCGATAATACCGATTGTTTGAGAATGTTTCATTCGTTATAGACTGTTGCGCAAACCTATAACATTTTCCATAAAACAAAATTACCTGTATAGCAGCCCGTTTTCAGGCGGGTGCCAGCAGGAACAGTGGGATATTGGTATTTTAAAAACGGGGACTACTATTTTGGTATACGCGAATTATTTACCGCCGGTCAGTACCACATTTTTGGCATTCGGTATAATAACACATGCATAATTTCCGGCCAGCCTGGTATCCAGTTTTATTTCATACACGCCTTCTTTTTCAATCACAAAATTCTGGCCGTCGGAAGCGGGTACTGTATATCCTTTATTCATTTTGTACCCGAGGCTGATGGCATCTGTATTGTTGGCACGAAAACGGATCTCCCCTTTTTTCAGGTAAACACCAATGGTGTAAACCCGGCTTTCCTCATCGTATACCATTTCCGGATCTTTGGTACCATTGGTTTGTAACGCTGTACCGTGTATGCCCCATGTTTTAATACGGGTGCAGTTCCACTGGTTGGTATTTGTATTGGCCGATACCAGGTAAGTGCCCGCTCCTTCATTGGCTTTCAGGATATCACCTCCAAAACCAAATTTGCCGGCACCGATATTGGTGAATGTATTTCCATCGGCCCATTGGGTTCCTTTTACCAGCAGGAACTGGGAATAGGGAAAACTGAAGTCAACATATCCTTCATAGATCCCATCGTTTTGCGTTGAAACGATCTGGGGTGCGGTAATTACTACCCATGACTGGTAATTGCCCGGCACTTTCATAAAATTTGAATACGTTGTGTAATTAAGATAGGTAGTAACATTAACAGCCACAACACTTGAATAAACCGGGCCCGCATTGGCATGTATTGATTCTGCCCGCACACGTAATGCGATATGAGCCGTATTGCCGGGCAAGGCCAGTTTGCTAAGCAATTGGTTAAGATCCTCGCAATTGAAATGTAATTCCAACTCATCAGTAGTACCCAACTCTATCCTATCTCCAAAATCATTGCCATCCAGCGATGCTTCTATTGTATAATGTGTTTGGTGATCATGCGCATCACCTGCATTTTTCCAGCTCATCACCAATGCTTTACAAACGGCATTATCCTGAAGTAATTTTATCGATGAAGCGCTTACACTAAAAGCGGATACCTGTAATTTTGCAGAGCCGGTATCAGTCATATCGGCCACTTCTTTTTTGCAGGCCACGAAAAACAATAGTGCGAATCCTACGAGCAGTGTTTTTAGTAAGTGTAAAATTTGCTTTTGCATAAGCGGCCGCTTGAACTGTATTGGACAATACGAATTGACAACAATACAGTCACAAGAAAAATAGACCACTTTACAATAATTCAGTAGATCAGTTGCACTAAAAACATACCTGAAAGTCGATTACAACAGTAGCCGGATACCTAATGAAGAGGTCATTGTTACTGCCACTATCCGGTAGCGGATCGCAAAATATATGTAGTATAATACCTATGCAATGCCATTGGTCACTTGTATACAAACAAAAATGCGGGCCCCTAAATATATTCAGGGCCCGCATTTTTCGATGCAGGCAAACTGACCTTAGCTGCTAAATCTGGGGCAGTTGAACTTCAAAAACAGTGCCTTCCTGTAAAACAGAGCTCACCTGCATCCTACCTCCCATTCCCTCTACCAGATAACGAACAAGGGAAAGTCCGAAGCCATATCCTTTCTCCCCATCCGTACCTGATGTGGAGTCTGCATTGCCTTGCAGGATGATATTAATGGCATCCTGGCTGATCCCTACACCTGAATCGCGTACGGTAATGGCCAGTATTTTCTTTCCATTGGAAACGGACAGATCCAGTTCCACGCCTACTTTACCTTTGGCTGGTGTAAACTTGATCGCATTTGAAATGAGGTTTCCAATAATCTGCAAAAGTTTGTTCTTAGAAAGTGGCGCCAACCCATTCCTTCCATTGATGGTAACGGTGAAATCAATGTTTTTAGGTAAGGCTTGTGGCGAGTACAAATGTTCCAGCTTCTCTTTTAATGCCACAAGATTGAACAGGTGGTCGTTAGGCTCTGCTGTCGGATCCTTTCTGTCATCTGTTTTTTTCTCACTGGTCAATATCTCATTCGCCAGATCCAGCAGGGAAGTCCCGCTTTTCTGTATCAGGCCGATGAACTCCAGCACCTGGTCCATCTGGTTCTGATTTCCCTGCGAACTGATGATCTCTGCCAGGCTGATAATACCACCTAATGGCCCCCTGATATCATGTGCCACTTTACGCTGTGTTTCTCTGGCCTCTTTAACACGGCTTCTTAACTGTTGAATCACATGATAAGCCGTTAGCCTGCTCACAATTTCATCCGCAATAATTTTCAGCAGTTCGATCTTTTCAGGCGTGATCTCTTTCCCCACCTGGTCCAATACACAAAGCGCACCTATATTGTACCCATCACCCGTTTGCAAGGGCACACCGAGATAGTATTTTACAGCAGGCGGCCCCGTTACATAAGACTTATCGTTGAATCGCTCGTCTGCCGTCAGGTCCTTTACTTCAAAACTATTCTCCTTAAGAATGGTGTACTGGCAAACGGAATCTTCTCTTGCCATCTGTTGCAACTCTAGCCCATAATTGGAAACGGTCCATTGGGTAAGCGTATCAATCAGGTTAACCAGCGAAATAGAAGTACCCGCAACTTTAGCGGCCAATTTGGTAAGCTCTTTCAAAGATTCCTGCACTTCGGTATAGTCGATATCAAGGTTCAGCAGACTTAATACTCTTTCTGATTCATTAGAAGGCATTGGGGGAATGGAAGGCATTTGATTTGATGTTGTGTATCAAAACTAAGAAAAAACATTTCAGCTTAACCGATCAGACAAGGTTATTGTTTATCCCATAACGTATCAGTTCCAGGTTATTATGAAAACCCATTTTGTCAAATATCCGCGAGCGGAAAGTACTTACGGTATTGGTACTGAGAACAAGCTGTTTGGCGATCTGGGAAATGGATTTGCCTGATGCGAGTAGTTTGAATACTTCGAATTCCCTGTCTGAAAGACTTTCAACCGATTGGGTATTGCCCAGGTGCTCAAATGCATCTGCCAGCACATCGGCCACATCGGCACTTAGGTATTTTCTTCCGGAGAGTACCTGGTTTACTGCTTTCACGAGTTCCAGTGTGGCTACGCCCTTGGTTAAATATCCCATCGCACCCGCTTTAATGGCCCGGACGGCGTATTGATCAGGCGCATGCATGCTTAAAATGATGACGGGTAATTTGGGCGCATAGTCTTTGATGAGTTTGATGGCTTCGAGTCCTGAATCGCCCGGCGGCATGGATATATCGCAGATCACCACATCCCATTTTTCTTTGTAGACCAGCTTCATCAGGTCTACAGAATCAGAAACATCTATGATTTCAGCGAGTGGGTATGCTTCCGTTAACAGCAGTTTAATACCTTCCCGTACAATGGTATGATCATCTGCAATGATTATTCTCATAGGATCAGTCTTTTGGATATTGGTACACAAATATAAGCGCTAAGGTCTGAATCGCTGAATACCGGGCACAACACCTACTGACAAACAATGGTTAACCGTCCATTTATTTCTTACAGGATATGAAATAAGGTTACCATTGCGTTTTACAATCACAGCCGGAACGGGTTGGCTGTATCATTTAAGAATATGGGGGGAGGAAATGCTTTTTACAATATACAAAAAATAATTTATTCTACTAATTATTTTATCGCTGTTAACGCATTGTATGGCAACCGTTTTGTTTATATCAGCCGAGCCTGGGAATCATTGCCATTACACTTGTGCCCTCTCCTTTTCCGCTCTCTATGCTAAGCTCTCCGTTCATCGATATCGCTCTTTCGCGTAAGCCCACCAATCCGAATGTTCCTTTTTTACTGAGCGCATCGAAACCAATACCATCGTCTGTAACAGCAAGACAGAGTTTATCACCATCTTCTGTAAGCAATACCACTGTTTTATGGGCTTGGGCATGTTTGGCCACATTGGACAATGATTCCTGCACAATACGGTAAATAGCTGTTTTCACATCTACCGGCAAATGGGTATCATCTATCGTAGATGTGAATGAGCAATGCAGTTCCTGCAGCTTTTCAAATTCATCACAATACCATTGCAATGCCGCATTCAATCCGAAATGATCCAGGATGCTTGGCCTAAGGTCTGCCGCCATTTTACGAATCGCTACGATCAGCTGCTCTGTTATTTTATTGGCATGCATAATCCTTTTTTCAACAGCCTCCCCCGCCGGCATGATTTTTAACTGCAGCCAATCCAAATCAATTTTCAGCGCGGATACTGTTTGTCCCAATTCTTCATGCACTTCTAACGCGATCAGTGTTCTTTCTTCTTCCCGGATATGTTGCAGGTAGGTTGAGAGATCCTTGAGTTCTGTATTTTTTTCTTTCAGAATGGTTTCCGTATTTTTTATTTCGGAAATATTCCGCGAAGCGCCAACCATACGAATTGCCTTGCCTGCTTCATTTCGTATGATAAATCCTTTATCCGATACATGCCCCCATTTACCATCGCTTCGTTTAAAACGATACTCGTCTGCCCAATAATTTTCGGTGGTATTCCCAAAAATAGCTCCTCTTTTTTCTTTGATCCGCTGCCAGTCTTCGGGATGAACCAATTGCGCCCATTTACTGTCCACTTCTTCTGGTGCAAATGGTTCATATCCAAACAAGGTTTCCAGCGAAGTATGGTATCTTACTACCTGGTTGGTTATCAAATCCCAATCCCAGATGGAATCGTTGGTGATTTTCGCAATGATGTTAGCCCTATCATTAATCATCCGGAGGGTTTCATCGTTTTTTTTCTTTGCAGTACTATCATGGAGAAAGATTGGCTCGCTTCGTAAAGAGGCATGCATCTGATTTGCCCTGGCACGATACCATCTCGCGCCAATTACTATCCCCAAGCCGAAAATGCCCGCGGCAACCAGGATCAGGATAAACAGCTGCACCTGGCTGCTATGCAATTCCCAATAGCCCGTATTTGCAAACTGGTTGTTTTTTTTATAGGAAAACCCCGCCACGACCAGCATACTGATAAATGCAAGTGATGCGGAGGCAATCAATATTTTACCCGACAAATGTTTCATACAAACATTTTTGATTCGTTAGAAATCAATCAAATTGTACTACAAGTCCTGGACGATATTGGATCAATCTTGCTTGTTTTACCCGCCGGTTATTTCAATGGCAGACAATCGGTTTTATTTTGCGTTAGTCCATTTTCAGGTGAATCGCATACTTGATCAGTTCCATATTGTTATGAAACCCCAGTTTTTCAAATATCCTTCCACGAAATGTACTGATGGTATTGCTGCTGAGTGTTAACTTTTTCGAGATCTCTGAAATGGTTTTTCCCGATGCCAGCAGCTTAAACACTTCCAGCTCCCTGTCTGATAAACTTTCTATGGAGTTTTTGTCTTTGATGTTTTCAAAAGCATCCGCCAATACATTGGCCACTTCAGAACTAATGTATTTTCTTCCGGATAGAACCATATTTACCGCATTCACCAGTTCCAGTGCAGCTACACTTTTGGTAAGATAGCCCGATGCGCCATACTTCATGGCACGAACCGCATATTGCTCCGGTGCCTGCATACTTAAAATAATAACTGGTGTGGCAGGCGAATGGGCTTTGATCTTTTGCATGGCTTCCAGGCCCGATCCACCCGGGGGCATCGAAATATCAGAAATAATTACATCCCATTTCTGGGCTATGGCTTTTGATACTAAGCTCGCAGAATCAGATACATCCACGATCTCCGCGAGTGGATACGCTTCTATCAGTAATAATTTAATTCCTTCTCTTACAATCGTGTGATCGTCTGCGATCAGTATTCTCATTGGGGGTTGGTTTTTACAGTTTGTTGAGGGGCCGTGCCGTAGTTCTTTTTCAGGTTCAGGTTACACGGGCGGATGACTCGAAATTTTGCATATCAATTGATCCTTACAAAATAACAGGTATACCCTGAGGCAGAAAATAGACGGCAGCGCAAAATGCTGTGGTTGGGAAAGCGGGAAATCGTAGTCGTTCGACTACAATTTTTAATTGATTATCAGGTACTTCTAAAACCAACCAGGGTACCAATGGGTATGCCATGTAGTGCCTGGCCGAGACATATTTGGCAGGAGGTTAGCTGTATCGGGTTCGTCCCTGGTTCGTGTTTGGTTCGTATTAAACCCACAGTAAGTCCACATTAACTCCACAGTAACTCCACATTAATGTGGAGTTACTGTGGAGTTAATGTGGACTTACTGTGGAGCTAACCCGAATCAATACCGAAGCAATTACGAACAAATATGGGCTGTACCATCCCAGAAAGGCATGGGCTTTAGGAACAAATGAACAACGCAATTCCCATAGTTTATTATGATAACTTATTGATTAACAATAGTTTATAAATTTTCATACGCTGCGCTTTCACTGCCAACGGGTTAGATTATTCCAACTTGGGCTTGGTATTCACATGATATTATCGTCTAAATTAAGAGGCTGTTTGAGTTAATTGTTTTTAATTCATTATGACGCTTGTTTCTCTGCGAAAACGCTGGCAACTCCGCGGCTCTGCGGTGAATGGCGGTTTGCATTCACCGCGGAGCCGCAGAGAACGGGGAGCTTTCGCAGAGGGTATAAACAATTCGTATTAATTAACTCAAACAGCTTTTAATTTTAGACAGATGCAAAGAACTCGTGCGATAATGTGATTTATTATCCCCGCACTTTGATCAGCTGTATCACTTTCCGCACAGTACCCTGGGTTATTTCCGCATAGTATGTTCCGCTGGCATAGTTGGCACCGATCTGGATAGTGCTGTTAGAGCCCATCTTCGTTTTGGCATCAACAACCCTGCCGCTGGCATCCATCACACGCATATTCACCGGGGTCTCGTATTTACTTTCAAATTTGAGGGTGAAATAAGTCGTACTTGGGTTCGGCATTACGGTTATTTTCAATTCTTCAGTTGTCGTTTCTGCAACCGTTGTTTTCCCTTCGCCGGTAACGGTTTGTGTTACCACGGTATTGGTCTTTGTAACCACCGGTATGGCCGTAGAACCGCAATCAAAGCTGCTCCAGATTACAATGTTACCTTCACTTTCCACGCTTTCAGCAATGAACAAACCAATCATGTAAACATTATCGTTACAGTCGGATGAATTGTGCGCTTTGTGGTCGCAGTATTTATGACCGTGACTATTGTGTTTACAGTCTTTAGAAGCATGTGCTTTATGGTCGCAGGTATCGTGGTCTTTGCTATTATCATCGGTAGCGGTTACTTTCAGCTTACCGTTTGGCATGAAAATGTTTGCGATCACTTTTGTATTACCTCCTTCTACGGTAAACTGCTCGTCCTCATCATCATCACCACCAGAATTCTGATTGCCCATGTAGAAAGTAACATTATTGTAATCAGGGTTTACAATCACCTGGCTTCCGATACTTACTTTATCCGCGATACGTACACTTGATCCCGGCGCAAAACGGATATAACTGTAATAGCCATCTTTTGCACCATCTTCCACGATCAGGTCTTCAATATTCAGAACTGCATTTGTGAATTTAACACTGGCGCCCGATTCAAGATCAATGGTCCCGAATGTATCTCCCGTTAACGTAACCGAAGCACCTTTACGGATAGCAAGTTTTTTATAATTACCGCTCAGTGTAGTAACCGTATTTTGAGATACGGTATAATTAGGCAGCTTATTGGTAGATGCTGTATTGTATTGCATTGTCGGCAATGTTACCGTTGCTATACCATATATCGCATTTGCAATATTGATACCTGAACCATTTCTCTCAATTCTTGGTGCTTTTACAAATGAACCGGCGCCTGTTACTGAACTATATTTATCGAATTCAGCTTCACCCTTCGATGACATGATACCTATGCTTCCTGATACGACTTTGTTGTACTGGCCTATCTCCACTTCGTCGTAAGCAAGAATGGTATAGCTGCCAATCAGGTTTTGTTTCTGGTAGGTATAGACAGCTGCCGGACTTGTGCATCCGTTGGCAGTTACAAACAATTGGTAAATTCCATCCGTATCTACTTTAGACAGGCTGAGTTGCTGGGCAGTAGAAACCGTAGTTGAACCCAGCATCCATTTGTAAGCGGGATTGCTTACAGACGAATTGCCGATTAAGGTAACATTGCTGCAGGCATCCGCGGTAGATACCGCAATGGTTGCAACAGGTCCGCCACCAATGGTAACTGTTTCGCTGGCAGTGCTTATTTTGCCAGACGCATCGGTTACGGTCCAGGTAATGGTTGAAACCCCATTGTTAAATGAACCAGTTGCATTAAGGCCTGTTCCTGTTCTGTTGGTAGCACCTGTTACCGCATAGGTAATGGATGCAATGCTGCAGTTATCTGTAGCGGTAATGGCAGGAATGGTATACGTACTTGCTGTATTGCAGAACGATTGGTTAGCGGTACCTGTGATAACAGGAGCTGTATTATCCTGAACGGTTACAACCGCTGTTTTGGCACTTACATTACCGGCAGCATCTGTTACATTTAGAGTAACGGTATTGGCTCCCAGTTTAGCGCAATTGAAACTGAGTGATGAAGTGGTAACGGCGCCACTGGTAGTAGCGGTATTGAAAGCCAGGCTTACCGGACCGCAATTATCGTTGGAGCCATTATCCACCTGCGAAGGAGTAATTGTGGCAACACCACTTGCATCCAGGTAAACGGTGATATTTTTTGTTATTGCATTAGGCGCTGTTACATCTTTCACATTGATGGTGAAGCTGGTTGTGATTGATCCGCAGCCATTGGAAGCCGTTACTACTACAGTAGTGATACCTGCATTAAAACTAGCACCTGTACCAGTACCAGATCCATTACCCGTAGTTGCGCCGCTGAAAGCATAACTATAGGAAATCAATGAGGTGCCGCTTGCAGCAATATTGTACGGTACAGCAGCGGTACATGATCCCGAAGCTGTATTGGCAGTCATATTAGGAGTGGTGGTTGTAAATGCCGGAGCTACGCAGTTTGGCTGAACAGTAATTACTGTATTTACAGTAACTGTACAATTGTTTACAGTTACTGTATAATTGATGGTAGCATTTCCGGCTGTAACACCCGTTACAAGGCCAGCAGCATTTACGGTTGCATTTGCACTGTTGCTGCTCCACACCCCATTCGGCGTGGCATTGGAAAGTTGAATAGTTGATCCTGCGGTTACAACAGTTGCCCCGGTAATAGCCGCCACAACAGGTGGTATATTAACCGTAACACTTGTTGATGCAGAATTGGCAAAACAACCCGCGGCATTCGTCACTTTTACAGAATAGGTACCTGCGGTAGTTATATTGATAGAGGCAGTAGTAGCGCCATTGCTCCAGAGATAATTACCAGTAGCGTTGGTACTTATTGTTGTAGATCCGCAGTTATTCGTTGTAATTACATCAGGTGTTGACGGAACCGTTTTCGGAGCCGCGGTTGCAGTAGTAAGATCACTTACACAACCATTTACAGTTTGTGTAGCAGTATAGGTACCAGCAGCAACTACAATAGAAGCGCTTGTTTCACCAGTACTCCAGGTTAAATTACCTGTTACTCCAGATGCAGTTAATGTTGTTGACCCACAGTTATCTGAAACTGCAACTACCGGTGCTGAAGGAATTGCTTTTGGCGCGGCCGTTACTGTTGCAGCAGTGCTTACACAACCATTCACCGTTTGCGTAGCCGTATACGTGCCGGCACCAACTGTTATAGATGGTGTTACAGCTCCTGTACTCCAAGCCAGACCGCTTGTTACATTAGAAGCCGTTAATATTGTTGAACCACAGTTGTTCGAAACCGTAACAACCGGTGCCGAAGGAATCGTTTTTGGTGCAGCGGTTACAGTTGCAGCAGCACTTATACAACCATTCACAGTCTGCGTAGCGGTATAGCTACCGGTAGCAACTACAATAGAAGCGGTTGTTTCGCCTGTACTCCAGATCAAATTACCTGTTACACCAGAAGCCGTTAATGTTGTTGATCCACAATTGTCAGCAACCGTAACAACCGGCGCCGAAGGAATCGCTTTTGGTATAGCGGTTACAATAGCAACAGCACTTACACAACCATTCACCGTTTGTGTAGCGGTATAGGTACCGGCACCAACTACAATAGAAGTGGTTGTTTCACCTGTACTCCAGGCCAAATTACCTGTTATACCAGCGGCAGATAATATTGTTGAACCGCAGTTATTCGAAATCGTAACAACCGGTGCCGAAGGAATTGCGTTTGGTGTAGCAATTGCAGCAGCGGCATCACTCACGCAACCATTCACAGTCTGAACCGCAGTATAGCTTCCTGCCTGAACGGTAACAGACAGCGTTGAAGCGCCCGTACTCCATGCCAATACACCTGTTATACCTGAAGCGGTAAGAACCGTATTTCCGCAGTTATTATTAATTGCAATGCTTGGTGAAGAAGGTTTGGCTTTAACAGTTACAGCGGCGGAAGCAGTTGCACCACAGGCATTCGTATAAATGATCGTGGCCGTTCCTGCAGAAAGGCCGGTTACAACACCTGAGGCATCTACAGTGGCAACGTTTATATTATCACTGCTCCATATACCACCTGTTGTAGCGGAAGATAAAGTAGTAGTTGATCCGGCACATACACTGGCAGTACCCGTAACAGCCGAAACCGTGGTAGGCAATACCGTTACGGTAAAGCTGCCCGTTGTAATATTATTAGAGGCATCAATCGCGGTAACCGTTACAATTGTATTTCCGCCGGCAAATACAGTTCCGGGATTCTGGCTGTACGAAATCGACACAGGCAAACCTGAATTATCCGTAGCAGTAGCGGCAAAGTTTACAACGGCACCACATCCTGTCTCTACCAGTGCATTGGCAGTAATAGCAGCCGGAAGCGCAAGCACCGGTGGTACAATATCCTGACCCAGTACAACTACCACTTGCTGGTCCTGGTACACAACATGTCCGTTCCCATCATCGTATGCCCATGTAATGGTATAGTTTCCGGGTGTATTATAAGTAAGCGGACTGGTTGTTGTTGCCGCAATCGTTCCTTTACAATTATCTGTTGCGGTAGGTATTGTTACAATAGTGGCTGGTGTTACAACATGCAGTATTCCCAATACAGGAACATCGGGTACTGGTGCCAGGTTATCTACCACCGACAGGCTGATAGGAGCCGACAACAATACATCACCCGTTGAAGTGGTAACGCTTACTGTATAATCACCAGATTGTGTTGCTGTATAAATAGCCGCTGTTGCGTTGGGAATCAATACATCATTTTTAAACCACTGGTAAATACCCGTATTGGCGATTGACAGATCAACAGAACTTGAAGGACAGAAGGTAGTAGGTCCGTTGGCTACGATCGGATCCAGTGGAGATACTACTAATCTTGTGCTGGCCGTTACCACACAATTTACAAACGGCGCAGTTACCGTATAAGTACCGCTGGCCGCAACCTGGGCATTGGCAACCACAGGGCGCGGATTGGAAGATTGGAATCCATTAGGTCCATCCCATGTATAAGTGATTCCACCGTTTGCAAATAACTGGATGGTACTTCCCACACCGAATACTGACGCGTTGGAAATAGCTGTTACAGGTGGTTGTGTATACAGGATACAAGTGCTGTTCACTTTAAAGGTAGACCAGTTGGATACACTTCCCTGCAATGCGAAATTGGTAAGTGTTCCGTTATTGGCATTATCGCTTGCATCGAGCAGTGTAGGCACATCTGCGTTATTGGCATCTACAAAACCCTGGTTGTATTTATAATAAGCTACCAGGCCATTCTTTTGAGCCGGATCCAGTTCGCAGTTCATATTGTTAATGATCTCACACTGGTTCAATGCCCTGTTCCAGATCCTGGATTCTTCTACTTTACCACCGTAGAATTCGCCAAAGCCCGGCTGAGATCCCAATACAAGATCATTTCCGTTTACGGTAATATCGCCTGCCATGAGTTTGCTGTTGGCCAGCACTCCGTCGAGGTAAATGCGCATATAATAACCATCATACGTTGCAGCAACATGGTGCCACTGGTTGATGCCGGGGAATGGCGCACTCAGTTTCTGGAACTGGCCATTGATATGGAGGTAGAATACGAAATTGTTCCAGCCATCATCTGTTCTCGGAAAGATATAACCCGAGTTTACATCCATAGTAGATTTACTCATTACATCCTGAACCTGCTGACTATGATTGGTAGGATAAACCCACGACTCGATCGTAATGGTTTTAGCGATATCCTGCGAAGCATTGTGCGGAACAACAACCTTATCGTTCACCCCATCAAAGCTTAAGGTACCGGCTCGGTAAGCAACGGTAACATTGGTACTCGCAGAACTCGTACAACCGCCACCGCTGATGCTAACAGTATAGGTTCCGCTGGCATTAATACCCGCATTGGGTATGCTGGGATTGCGTTGCGAGGAAGTGAAACTATTCGGTCCAACCCATGACCAGCTGGTGCCTGCGGATGCAGTAAGGTTAATGGTACCTCCTACTTCAATATTCGGTCCATTGCTTCCGGCGACAGCCTGTAAAGCAGCGAACTGAGAACAGGTGGCATTTACGGTGCCATCGGTCCAGTTAGAACTTGCGCCTGTTAACGCAAAACCCTGTAAGGTTCCATTGTTATTATTACCGCTCGAATCCGCCAATGTTGTATAACTGCTGTTGGCAACATTTACAAGTCCCTGGTTGTATCTGAAATAAGCAGAAAGGCCGGTTTGGCTGGCAATACCATTATTCGCTCCATTCAATTCGCAATATAAATTGTTCTGAATTTCACACTGGGCTAATGGGCGGCTCCAGATCCTTGTTTCATCAACACTTCCCTTGTAAAATTCTGTTGCCCCTTGTTGTATTCCGAAAGTCAGGTCATTGTTGTTATAGATCACCGTACCTGCCGCCGCCTGGGTACCTACCAGGCTGCCATTCAGGTATATTTTCATGTAGAACCCATCGTATGTAGCTGCAACATGATTCCATTGATTCAAAGCAGGCAGTTGTGCAGACACTACCCTCCACTCTCCGTTTATATCCAGCCAGAAGGAGAAAGACCGCCAGCCATCGTCAGTTCTTGGGAAGATATAGCCCGTGTTGGTTGTTGTGTTTGATTTGGAAATTACATTCTGAACAATGGGACTGGCGCTGGTTGGTTTGATCCACGTTTCAACGGTAAGTCCGGTAGTTGGGTTCAGGTTGGGTTTATTAGGAACCACAACCACATTCATTTCACCATTGAAATTCAGCGCACCGCCGAGTGAGGCAACCGTAATGGTTATGCTTGCAGTAGCGGTACATCCGTTTTTATTTACCGTAACGGTATACACACCTGAAGCATTTAATCCAACACCTGTTAATACAGGGTTCTGCTGGGTAGAAGTAAAACCGTTGGGTCCGGTCCAGGAATAGGTTCCGCCGCCGGTGGCAAACAGGTTAATATCAGACCCGATAGGAATAACCGTGTTGGTTGCACTTGCTGTAGCTGTTGCCGGGCTAAAAGCATTACAGGTTCCCGATACGGTACCTGTTGCCCAGTTGGATAACAACCCTGTTAACAAGAATCCATTCAAAGTACCATTGTTGCCAAAACCGCTTTCGTCATTCAAAGTCGTTAGAAGCGGGTTAGGTAAATTAACAACGCCCTGGTTGAATTTATAATAACCCACAAGACCGTTTTGGCCTGCAGGTAATTCACAGGTAAGGTTATTGTTGATCTCACAGGGAGTAAGCGCCCTGTTCCATATACGTGCTTCATCAACTTTACCAGAAAAATATTCTGATAAACCGGTATGGCCACCAATGGCCAATGGGTTACCGTTGGTAGTAATGGTTCCTGCAAAAGATTTGGTACCAGCCAATACACCATCGATATAGATTGTCATAGTGTATCCGTCATACGTAGCCGCCAGGTGGTGCCATTTATTCAGTTTGGTTAAACCATATGGTACTTCCAGTGTTTGCCAGCCATAACCATTGATGTTTAAAAGAAATTGAACATTTCTCCAGCCATTGATGGTTCTTGGGAAAATATAACCGTTGTTAACGGAAGAAGAAGATTTACAAAGTACATCCTGTACCCCGCTTGAACTGGTTGGATATATCCATGCTTCCAGTGTAATATTTGAACTGATATTCAGTGATCCAACAGGTGAGTTATTGATATTGGCCGGAACACTTACGATGCTGCTTAATCCGTCAAACGCAAGTGCCGTTCCCGGTGCCTGGCTGTGTGCGTAGTTAAATGAACAAATAGTAAGCAATGAAAGCGCAAAAAATTTCTTCAGAGAAGTAAGCGTAAGTTTTGTATTCGGGTAGAAGTTTAGCTTCATAATATTTATCGATAAGGGCATCAATCGATTTTTATTGATTGCCGGTGATCGCAAATCAGTTAACGGGATATGGAGTTAAAACACCTTGAAATTTGGTATGGGCAAGGACCCGTGGTTAATCAGGATAGGAACGAAGTGGATTCTAAGGCGCGGAACTTTCAGAATCTGCGCTTTCTGCTACATGCTTCGGAGGAAAACACCCTACACTTGTAAAGATTACACTACAAACTTAAAGAATAAATCTACTACACCAAATTATATTTTAACAGTATCTTAAAAAAGATTTCCACAGCTATTACCCGTTTGGAAGCGTAGAAATACGGTCAGGTTTCCCTACCAGTCTCCTATCCAGCTTATTTAGTAAGTAAATGATTGATTATCAGTATGTAAATAAATAATAAAAGCCCGCCAAATGGCGGGCTTTTATTGGGTTTATTCAGAGGTCCCGAGCGGATTCGAACCGCTGTGGAAGCTTTTGCAGAGCTCTGCCTAGCCACTCGGCCACAGGACCTTTTACGCTGTAGTGATTTGTAGACTAAAAACTACAACCTTATAAACCCAGGCGCAAATAATTGCTTCGAGCAGCGAAAATAAAGCAATCAAAGGAAATTTAAAATTCTAAATATGAAAAGCCGAAATTTGCCGGCTAACAATAACAGCTTATGAACAGGATTCCAGAAAGTGAATTGATTATCAATAAACGCGGAGCAGTTTACCATCTCGATCTCAGGCCCGAAGAACTGGCCCAAACCATTATTACCGTTGGCGACCCAGACCGGGTTAGCGAAGTAAGCAAGCATTTCGACAGCATCGAAGTCCGCAGCCAGCACCGCGAATTCGTTACCCATACCGGCTTTATCGGCAAAAAAAGGTTTTCGGTAGTATCTACCGGTATCGGCCCGGATAATATTGATATCGTTTTCAATGAACTGGATGCCCTTTCGAATATTGATTTCGAAACACGTACCATCAAACCCCGGTTAACATCATTAAACATTGTACGGGTGGGTACTTCAGGCGCGTTACAGGCCGATATTCCTGTTGACAGTTTTGTGGCCAGCACCCATGCCATCGGTATCGATAACCTGCTGAACTTCTATCGCCAGGAAAACAATGAAGAAGAACTGCAGATCCTGCGGGCCTTTGGCATACATACCCAAATGGATAAAGCAGCTCCTTATATCGCTTCTGCCGGTCCTTCGGTTCAGAAACATTTTGTGAATGGATTTCACCATGGCGTTACCGTTACCTGTCCTGGGTTTTATGGCCCGCAGGGAAGGGTGTTGCGATTGGGATTGGTTAACCCAGATTTAATAGACCGCTTAACAGAATTCCGTTTTGGTAATCACCGCATCACTAATTTTGAAATGGAAACCAGTGCCATTTATGGTTTGGGAAAACTGCTGGGACATCAATGCCTGAGCCTGAGTGCCATCGTAGCCAACCGCGTTGAAAAAACATTCAGCAAAGATGGCGCCGCGGCGGTTGAGAACCTGATCGTAAAAACATTGGGTATATTAGCAGCGTTCTAATTGTTTAGCCAGAAGTTTTCCGTGAACCTCTGTTGCTTTGTGTCTCTGTGGTGAAAAAGATCGAAGCGAAGGCTTTACCACAGAGACACAAAGCAACAGAGGTTCACAGAGAGTATTTAATTTAATAGTGTAACACGTAGCCATTAGGTAACAGAATACATCAACAAATCAGTAAACAACCCAGTAAAGTGACACTATCTTTCTACAAATACCAGGGCACAGGCAACGACTTTGTGATCTTTGATAACAGGGATGGAAAAATTACGCTTACCACCGAACAGGTAAAACAGATCTGTGACCGAAGGTTTGGTATTGGCGCCGATGGGTTGATGTTACTGAACAACCTGGAAGGGTATGATTTTAATATGATCTACTACAATGCCGATGGCCGCGAAAGCAGCATGTGTGGCAATGGCGGCCGCTGCCTGACCAGGTTTGCCTATGATATGGGCATTCACAAAAACAGCTATCATTTTATGGCGGTGGATGGAGAACATGAAGCTACATTGGGTGAACATGGCTGGATCAACCTGAAGATGAAAGATGTGGGGAGCATCGACGACTATCATGGCGATGCCCTGCTCGATACCGGCTCGCCGCATTATGTAAAAAGTGTTGGTGATGTAATGAACCTGGATGTATTTGAAGAAGGCAAGGATATCCGTTACAGCAAAGATTTTGCGGCAAACGGCATCAATGTAAATTTTGTAGAGAACGATGAAAACGACAAACGGATCATCGTAAGAACGTATGAAAGAGGTGTGGAAGATGAAACCTATAGTTGTGGCACAGGTGTAACCGCTTCCGCATTGGTATTCGCACATAACGAAAATGGGTTCAACCGTATTGAAGTACAAACCAAAGGCGGTCATCTAGCGGTTGAATTTGATAAGACCGGCGACCAGCAATTTGAAAATATCTGGCTATGCGGGCCGGCAATCTTTGTGTATAAGGGCAGTATTGAGTTGTAAGTAATAAGTTGTGGTAATTTATACTGCTTTACTTATCGTTCATACACGATTTCCTGATCAATACTTCGAGCTGCTCAACTTACTACTTACAACCCTATACTTACAACTTACCACCCATGATACAATACTTCAAAAATATAAACGGGCAGACACAAGAGATAGACAAACCCGATATGGGCGTTTGGGTAAACCTGGTACCGCCTTTCAAGGAAGAAGAATTTATTGAGTTGAGCAATGATCTTGAAATACCCATCGAATTTCTCCGTGATTCACTGGATATCGATGAAAGGCCACGTTATGAAATGGAAGACAATGTAAAATTCGTTGTCATTAAAACACCTACCGAAAACAATTCCTTTAACGACAGCGATGCATTCTACATCACCATTCCGATCTGTATCATCTTAACACATACACAGATCGTAACCGTTAATTCATTCGACAATGGCGCGATCAAAAAATTCCTGAACTCTTTTCAGAAAAGGCATCCTGACAAGAAGAATATGATGATCCTGAAGATCTTTGAAAAAGTGGTACAGAATTTCATGGAGTTTTTGAAAGAGATCAATCATCGCCGCAACCAGTATGAAACCAGCCTCTACGAAAGCAACAGCAACGAAGACCTGTTAAACTTAATGCGGATCCAGAAAAGCCTGGTGTATTTTATTACCGCCCTCCGCAGTAATGAAATGCTGATGATGAAGCTGGAGCGCACCAATTTTCTGAGTCTGAATGAAGAAGAAAGGGAGTTTCTGCAGGATCTGATCGTAGATACCAGCCAGGCGCTGGAGATGGCGAATATTTATACCAATATCCTTACCAGTACACTGGATGCTTTTGCCAGCATTATCAGCAATAACCTGAATAGTGTAATGAAACGGCTTACTTCTATCACCATCATTCTTTCTTTACCGGCATTGGTGGCCGGTATATATGGCATGAACGTGGACATTCCTTACATGCATTCGCCACATGCATTTTATATACCCATTATATTATCGATCGTTGTATCGATTGTGATCAGTTGGTATTTTATGAAGAAAAAATGGTTTTAGTATGGCACTGTTCAATGTAAGGGTTTACGGTTTATTGTTTGATGATCAGAAACGTTTGCTGGTAAGCGATGAATTTATCCGCGGAAATTATTTTACCAAATTACCTGGTGGCGGACTCGAGATCGGCGAAGGAACACGCGATTGTCTGAAACGGGAATTCATGGAAGAGACCGGACTGGATGTACAGATCGGCGAACATATTTATACCACCGATTTTTTTCAGATCTCGGCATTCAATAACAAGGACCAGATCATTTCTATCTATTACGAAGTGATCGCGCCCGCACCCATTGTGATCGAAACCAAAATAACATCCTTCGATTTTGCGCCATCACAAATTACCGATCCTGCAGGAGAAGCTGAGGTATTCAGATGGATCCATTGGGATGAATTAACCGAAGCCGATATGTCGCTCCCCATTGATAAAGTTGTCATCACTCTTTTAAAACAGCAGAAAGACTATCCCAATGGAAAAAATCCGGCTCCCTATAACAATTTTTAACAGCTTATCTTATTAACCTCCCTCCGTGTAACTTAGTGTTCTCTGTATCTCTGTGTTGAAGAATATCACTACGAAACAAGTATTTTTTTTCAACACAGAGATACAGAGATACAGCGTTACACAGAGAGTTGCTGGGATTCAATATTTCAATTACTAATTGCTAATTTTTAATTACTAATTAAAAATCACCCCGCAGTCGGAATATTCGTAAACGGCTCTTCCTCCCTCCCCATCGCTGCCAGTTTCATTTTGCGCGCTGTATCATGTCCCACATATTTTTCAATTTGTTTTTCGATAAGATAGATCAATGGTGTTAATACGATGGCCATGGTAAATTTATAGGCATAATTTACGAGGCAGATCGCCAGCACCAGTTGCCAGCTCCATCCATTGCCTATTTTGAAAGCAATGAACAATACCACAAAACTATCTACCAGTTGCGATACCACGGTTGAACCTGTTGCGCGCAACCAGATCCATTTCTCGCCCGTTGCTCTTTTGATCCGGTGAAATACGGTTACATCCACGATCTGGCTTACCAGGAATGCGGTTAGGCTTCCCAGGATGATCCACATACCCTGTCCGAATATGCCACCGAATGCATCCTGCATATTGGGGATCCCTTTTGCCTGGTTGGAGCCGATCCAGAAATCGGCGGGTGGAATTTTCATGGCGGAATAGAACATGACGAATGCATACGCAATCAGTATTACCGCTGTATAACTGATCCTCCGCACCGCTTTGGGGCCATAATATTCATTTACAATATCCGTAATGATGAACTCCAGCGGCCATAGCAATACGCCGCAGGTAAGGTTAAACGATAAGCCCGACTGGCCGAAAATGGTAAAATTGGAAGGCGACATACCCAGGAACTTCTCCAGCGAAAAGATCTTTCCGCCGATACATTCGGCAATCAGTGCATTGGCCACAAAAAATGCCGTGACGCCGATAAAAAGCTTGGTGGGCTTGTCTTTAAGGATATTGTGTATCATGAAGCAAGTATAAAATGGACAAAAAATTGAAGCAGTAAAAACAGGAGATTGGTAATAGCCAACCATACCGGGATATTCACGGCCCGTTTATTCATTACCCGCATCAGGTAGCCGATATTAGCGGCCAGGTTTACAAAAGGAGCCAGCAACCAGCCGAGCACAATTATCACACCGTTCACATCTTTGATCCCGATAAAATCATGTGTCCTTTGTATCAGCAGACAAAGCAGGAACAATACGTTGCAGATCAGTGCCAGTCTGGCCAAAAATAAAAGCCCCTTCATAAAAAATTTCGTTCAAAATAACATTAATTTGCTGCACTTAAGCCGGAAACAATGAAAAAAATTGAATGGAAATCCCTCTTGCCACATGCGATCGCGGTTGTGGTATTTTTAATAGTGGCGCTGGTCTATTGCAAACCCGCCCTTGAGGGTAAGGTATTGCAAACAACCGATGTTACCCTGTGGAAGAGCATGGCCCAGAATTCATTCGATTACCAGAAAAAACACAGCGAGTTTCCGTTATGGTCAAACGGGGTATTCAGTGGTATGCCAGCATTCCAGATCACCAGTGTGGGCAGCAACCCTGTTTCTATTGTATATGCAGGTAATGTATTAAGCTTAAACCTGCCCAAACCCATTGGCTTCTTTTTTCTTGCCTGCATTTGTTTTTATTTCCTGAGCCAGGTATTGAAAGTGAACCCGTATGTCGGCATATTCGGCGCTTTGTCTTATGCCTATGCAACTTATAACCCCGTAATCATTGCCGCAGGGCACGATACCAAGATGCAGGCCATCGCCTACCTGCCCGCTTTCATTGCTTCCCTCCTACTGCTTTATAACAAAAAATACCTATGGGGTACCGCATTAACGGCCTTGTTTACCGGCTTACTGATTTCGGCCAATCACCTCCAGATCACGTATTATGCAATTATGATCGCAGTGATCATGACAGTAGGGCTTGCTGTTAAATGGATCAAAGAAAAAGATTACAAGCACCTGTTTACAGCTGGTGGCTTTGCCATTGGTGCCGCACTCCTGGGTATACTGGTGAATGCGGTAACCTTATTCAGCACTTACGACTATTCCAAACGAACCATCCGCGGCGGTAGCCAGTTGGGTGATGAAAAAGGGAGTATCACCAAAACAGGCTTGAGTAAGGATTATGCCATGAGTTACAGTATCTATAAAACTGAACCCTTGGTCATGATGTTCCCCCGTATGTATGGAGGAAGCAGTCACCAGTTGGAAGTGGCAGAAGACAAATCAAAAGCCATTGAAGCTTTGCAGCAGATGCCGCAACAGCTTGGACAGTCAATACAAGGCGGACTCCAGTTTTATTGGGGCGGAATTGATGGGGTGGGTACTTCGGGACCTCCCTATGTTGGTGCGATCGTATGTTTTCTTGCATTGTTAGGATTTGTGTTGCTTGATGGCAAACACAAATGGTGGATCCTTTCCGCCTGCATACTCACCTTATTGATGAGTTGGGGCAAATATTTTGAAGGGTTCAATAAAATGCTGCTTGATCTCCTGCCCATGTACAACAAATTCAGGGCGCCAAGTATGATATTGGTGGTACCAACTTTATTGTTGAGTATGATGTCGGTACTCACGCTTGACTTTATACTGAAGAGCGAAAACAAAGAAGCCTTGTTCCAGAAATACAAAAAAGGATTAATGCTTGTAGGCAGTGTATTTGTAGTTATGTTCCTGATCTATTTTTCCGCTGATTTTTCAGGGGGCGCAGACAGTCAATTAATGCAGTATACCAATAATATTCCCGATGCGCAACAGAAAGCCGCCATCGAACCAATGGTGAAAGGCTTTATCAGTGCATTGAGAGAAGACCGGAAAAGTTTATTCATGGGCGATATCTTCCGTTCCTTCCTGTTTATTGCGGTAGCAGTAGTGGCGTTATTCTTTTTTATGAAGCGAAAACTGAATGCATTGGTTGTAACAGTAATCATTGGCGTGTTCGCTTTTATTGACGTGATCACCATCGATACCAAATACCTGAATGCAGAAAATTACCAGGAAAATGCTGAATACGATAACCTCTTTAAACCAACCGCTGTTGATCAGCAGATCCTGAAAGATACCGGCTATTACAGGGTCATGGATGTATCGCAGGGTATCAGCAATGCTTTCAACGGTGGTCCGCTCACCTCCTATTTTCATAAGAATATTGGCGGGTACCATCCGGCCAAACTGAGTATTTACCAGGACCTGATCGAAAATCAATTATACAAGTTCCCGAATTGCTTGCCGGTAATAGATATGCTGAACACCAGGTACATTATTACTTCTGCGCAACAAAATGGCCAGCAATTGATGGCACAGCAAAATCCCGAAGCATTGGGCGCCTGCTGGTTTGTGAAAGCCATCGAATACAAGAAAACACCGGCCGAAGTGATGAATGCGCTCACCAATTTCAATCCCAAAGACACAGCCATTGTAGAAGAGTCGCTGAAGCAGAACCTGGCTGCGAGTGCGGTAAAAGACAGCGCCGCCTATATCAAACTGAAGTATAATGACAATGATATTGTAGCTTATCAGTCATCATCCAAAAACGCCGAGTTTGCCGTATTCAGCGAGATCTATTACGATGCAGGTTGGGTAGCTACCATTGATGGAAAAGAAACACCCATCATCCGCACCAACTATGTATTACGCGGATTGCAGGTACCTGCAGGTAACCACAGCATTGTGTTTGAATTCAAACCTGCTTCTTTCTATAACAGCAACAAAGCGGCCATTGGTGCTTCTGCGCTGATCTGGTTATTATTGATCGGAGCGGTCGTTACCGGCTTACGTAAGCCGAAAGAAACAACCACCTGATATGCGGCAGCCATCTGTATTGGGCATTGTATCTTACCAGGTGTTCCCTGCACAGATGGGCGGCCAGAAATGCGTGGTTGATTTTTATACACATCTTTCTAAAATAACGCCGGTAACACTGGCAGTAACAAAAGAGAATGCCGGTGCTTCCATCAGGGATGTACCGGTATTCTCTTTTTTATACCATCATAAATGGGGGTTTGCCAACCTGCGGTATGTATACCGATTGCAAAAAATAATCAAACAGCAGAAGATAGATGTGGTACTCATAGAACATTCCTATCTCGGCTGGCTGGGTATGTTACTGAAATGGCTCACCAAAAAACCCTTCGTGATCCGCTCGCATAATATTGAAGCGCATCGTTTCAGGGATATGCGCAAACCTTTCTGGCAATTATACGGCTGGTACGAAAAACGCGTTCATAAAAAAGCGGACCATAGTTTTTTTATTACTGAGGCAAACAAGCAATGGGCCATCACGCATTGGGAGCTGGATGCGCAGAAATGTTCCGTTGTAACGTATGGAACCGACTATACAAAACCGGTTGCACAGGAAGCGCGGACTATTTGCCGCAAACAATTGCTCTCCGACAATTACCTGGATCCGGCAACACGCCTATACCTGTTCAGTGGCACGCTGGATTACCTGCCCAATACCGATGCACTTCGCGTGATCATTAGTGAATTACTGCCTATTCTTCAATCCATGCCCTTTTCTTTCCGCATATTTATCTGCGGAAACCGGTTAAGTGAACAGTGGAAAAAAGTATTGCGCGCGTATCCTTCTGTTATTTACAAAGGCTTTGTACCTGATATCGGCCTGTACAACAAGGGCGCAGATTGCTTTATCAATCCTGTAACGCTTGGCAGCGGCATTAAAATAAAACTGGTAGATGCTTTATCCTATAACCAATCCTGCGTTTCAACCCGCAGTGGCGCCATTGGCATTGAGGAAGCGCTTACAGCGGGGAAAATGAGTCTGTCTGATGATTACGACTGGCCCGCATTTGTTCGAAACATGGTTTCGAGCCGGGTATTTACCAACGAACCCGTTCCGGAAGCATTCTATCAATTCTTTTATTGGGATACCATTGTACAGAAAGCCCTGTTATCTTTGCAAACCGTATGAGTAATTCCCTGAAGATATCTGTCGTGATCTGTACCTATAACCGCGCCGCCTATATCCGCGACGCGATGGAAAGCTTGTACGGGCAGACCTTATCACGCAACCTGTTTGAAGTAATCGTTGTAAACAATAATTCCACAGACAATACTGAATTGATCTGCAAAGAATTCATCGCCGCTCATGCGGATGCGCATTTTCATTACAAAAACGAACCGGAACAAGGTGCTTCTTTTGCGAGAAACACAGGTGCCGCTGATGCAAGCTCCCCCCTGCTCTGTTTTATGGATGATGATGCCATTGCGGACAAAGATTACCTCGAACGCATTGTTGTTTTTTTTGAACAGCATCCCGATGCGGGCGGATTGGGTGGCCGTATTATTCCGCGCTATATTCCTTCCGAACCGGTTTGGATGAGTCATTATGTATCATCGCTCGTGGGTCATTTTCATTATAGTGAAGAACCAGGTGTATTTGCTCCCAATAAATATCCGCTTGAATCCAATATGATCATTCGCAAGGCGGATTTTGATACCATCAGCGGTTTCAATACGGCCCTGCCCGGTGTAGTGGGTACTTTGCGTATTGGCGGTGAAGGGAAGGATTTTTTCTTCCGGCTGAAAGAGTTGGGTCGCGTGATCTACTACGACCCCGCCATTCGCGTTCAGCATGTGGTAGAAACAGCCAAACTCACCCGTGAGTACATGTACCGGGTAGCCAGTGGCATTGGCCGTGGGGAAAGAGTGAGAACCAAACAAAAAGGCGGTATCACTTTCTTCAGCAAGATCATTGAATACCTGTTTAAATTCGGCGCTTCGCTGATACTTGGAATTAAATATATATTGCAGGGCAATCCCGCAAAAGCTTTACCCGTTATCTATTTCCGGATCGATGCTTTGAAAGGATTGCTGAATCATTGATAATACAATACTATGGGCATTTTTTTTGTACTGGATAGAAAGATCAAAGGCACATTGGGCAGATGGTTTGGTTATAAATTTCAGACTCCTTCCGAAACTTCCAAAGTGCGTCATTGGGTATTACCTTATTGCAATGGCAAAGGTTGTGATGTGGGTTTTGGCGGAGATAAAATTCTCAAAACAAACTGCGATGGTATCGACTTTCCCCAACCCTATACCAAAACCGGCAAGGACAAAGTAGATATTCCCTGCGATGTGATCAACAATGAGATACCGGTGCCGGATGATACCTATGATTATGTATACACAAGCCACCTCATCGAGGATTTTGTTGACACCAATGATGCCTTACGTAAATTCATCCGTGTACTGAAAGATGGCGGCAACCTCGTACTGGTATTTCCTGATCAGCCAAAATATGAAGTGTTTTGTAAGGAGATCAATATCCCGATGAATCCATATCATATTCATGCAGCTATGGGTTATGATTATATGCTGGCAAGGCTGAATGAAATCACTGGTATCAGCTACGAAATCCTTTACAGCAACAACTGCGAGATAGATTACAATGTGGTGATGGCACTGAAGATCAACAAACACAAATAATTCGCGCATGGGTTGGTTAACCAATATATTGAAACACTGGAAAGCGGAGTTTGACGTACAGCAAAAAGAAAAACGTTTTATCCGTACCCTGCAAAATGTGCCGGATATTTTCCGAAATGAACCTACTGCTGATAGTACAGAAGTAAACTTCCGGCATAGCGGACATGCAGGCGATTTGATTCATGCCATTCCTGCCATGCTTGCACTGGCCAGGGGAAGAAAGATCAACCTGTACCTGCACCTCAACCAGCCCGCAGGTAAGTACACTGGCAATATCACTCACCCGAATGGCAATGTGATGTTCACTAAAAAAACAGTGGAGTTGTTTGCGCCGTTGATCATGAGCCAGCCGCAGTTCAATACCTGCGAAGCATATACGGACCAGAACATTCATTACGACCTGTCAGAGTTCAGGCAGTTCCCATTTGATCTTCGTATGGGTAGCAACTCGCGTTGGTACCTGCAAACTTTTGCCACCACCTGGGATCTCGGGAAACCCTGGTTATGGGTAACACCCGATACTTCCTACAACGATGCCATTGTTATGGCAAGAAGCAGCCGATACAGAACACCCATGGTGCGGTATGATTTTCTCCGCAAATATCCGCGCGTGGTTTTTGTAGGGCTGCCCGAAGAGTTTGAGAACATGCGCGAACAGGTCCCGAACATGGAATACAAACCCGTAAAAAATTTCCTGGAACTGGCGCAGGTAATTGCGGGAAGTAAATTATATGTAAGCAACCAATCCTTACCCGCCGCAATTGCAGAGGGCCTGAAAGTGAGAAGGGTTATTGAACTCTCTTATCTTGTGCCTACTACCGTTGTGGAAGGGCCAGACGCATACGATGTTGTGTACCAGCCGCAGTTTGAAAGAATTGTGGGTAACCTGATGGGCTATTAATTGATAAACAAGTACAGAATCCAAAATCCAATATACATGAAAGAGCTGCTCAGGAAATTATTCAACAAAGCGGGATACGATATCATCAAAACACCATTGCACAGCGATAGCAAAGCTGGCACAAGTGTAAAGGTACAGGTAGGCAATTTCCCCATCTACCTACCGGGCAACAATCCGCATATCAGCACCTATACATTCCGCCCCGATGCAAATAACTTACTGGGAATACTGGCCGCACAGGTAGCGCCAAAATATCCCGATATGCATCTGATCGATATCGGCGCCAATGTAGGCGATACGGCCGCTGTTGTAAAGACCAATGTGGATATTCCCGTGATTGCCATTGAAGGCGATCCCATCTCCTTTCAATACCTGGAAAGAAATACACAACAGTTCCGGGGCATGACATTGATCAAAGAATTTCTGGGCGAGGAGAAACAGACCATTCATGTAAACCTGGAAAAGACAGGATGGAACACCACCCTTATTCCTACTAAAAATACCGGTCAGGAAATTTCTTTAAAAACACTGGACGAAGTACTGGTGGAATACAAAGTAATGGATGTCACCATCAAAGTCTTAAAAATAGATTGTGAAGGATTTGATACCATCATTCTCCGGGGCTCCGGTGATTTATTGCTGAAACACAAGCCTGTATTGTTCTTTGAATACAACCGGGTAAATATGGATGCCATTAAAGAAGATGGTTTGTCTACTTTATTTGCACTCGAAAGATTCGGGTACAAATCCGTGATCTTCTTCGACAACTATGGAAGATATATGCTGACTACGCCAATCAGCCAACACGAACTGATCAGGGAATTACATTATTATTCCGAAGACAGTATAAGCCAGATCGGTTATTTTGACGTGTGCCTGTTTCATGAAAATGATGCGGATATCGCGAAGAAGTTTACTCAGCGGGTAGCAGGGTATAAATAAGCCTTACATATTGTCCCCCTCTCTCCCCGTGTACCTTAGTGATCTCTGTACCTCTGTGTTGAAAAATGAAATCCTCTTTAGAGTGAAGTTTTTTTTCAACACAGAGGTACAGAGGTTAGGAGTTGCACAGAGGACGCTCTATAAACTGATCTTTCTTGGATGCCCTCTCTTTGTATACAGGTAATAACGTGGCGGTTCGTAATGATTCTCTGCGGTGAAAGGGCCCGTAAAATGGTCGCCCATTACATCTTCTCTCACGAAAAAGGCATTTAATCCTGCAAACGAACTGGCCACTAAACGATAACCTTTTTCCATTCCCAACTGTGTCATCGTTTCCAGGCTGGCGCCGAAATTGCTGGATTTGTCCCACATGGCATTGGCATCATAATCCACCACAAAATGATCGCCGGGGCGGAAGATGGAATTGTATTCAATGATCACCACACGCGGTTTATAATGCGTAATGGCTTTCCAGATATAATAATCGTTACGATCAATATCAATAGATAGCAGATCAAATTCCTGTGGCACATTTCCTTTCGCAAAAATGGATTCGATGTTTTCCGCGGTAATAAAACTTTCAATCGCAGTAAGCTGTCCTGTTCGTACGGCATTGGCACAGGATTGATTAATGGCCGCGATGTTTTCAGCCCCCCCATCTATCCACAAACCTTTCCAGCCTTTGTACAATAAATAAGTAGTATTGGTTTCAGAACCATCCTCTACGCCAAATTCAACAAAGTATTGATTAGTGGTACCGATTCGACGGAAAATTTCGCGGGTAATCCCATCTTCCCCAAACTGCGAAAAAGCCTGGTACTCGAATTTGGTGAGTTTATCGGGCGTATCGTATTTGGGGTTATTGTATAAATTGGTTTCAATGTAGTTCTCAATTTCCATCCCATGGATCTGGGCCAGTTTGGTATCCATCTGTTCCAGGTAAAGGGTTCGCCTCAGTTTGGTATACAAAACCTCTTTCCACCTTTTTAATGTCCCCATCTTGATTATTGTTATTATTTTTATTGATGTTAAAAGAACCCGGATTCAAATATAGCAACAAACCATGAACAAACTAAAAGGCCGCGTCTACGATTGGGTTCTTTCCTTTGCCACACTGGGCTTTCGGCGAAAAACGGCCACTCCGAAAATACTGATCGTTCGGGTAGATGAGATCGGTGATTACATGCTCTGGCATCCCTTTCTGAAAGAACTTACCAATGCCGAACGCTTCAACGGATACGAATTTCATTTCTGTGGCAATAAAAGCTGGCAATCGCTTTTTGATACGTTCGATAAGGAACTGGTATCAAAGTGTTTCTGGATGGACAAAACAGGTTTTAAAAAGAAAATGAGCTACCGTTATCGTTTTCTCCGATCTGTTTTCCAGGAAAATTATACAATTGTAATCAACCCCACTTTCTCCAGGGATAAAAGAAATGACGACAGTATTGTAAAAGCGGCCAAAGCAAAAGAACGGATAGGAATGGTAAGTAACCTGGAAACGGTAAAAAGCTATGAGGCTGGATATGACAAAGAATTATACACACAGCTTTTTGTGCATGCAGAATCACCCATTTTTGAATTTGAGCGAAACCGGCTATTTACCGAGTTCGTCACTTCTAACAAATCTACCATCCCGAATACAAGCGTGGATACTTCCCGCCTGCCTGCACTGCATCTGTCATTACCAGAAAAATATTTTGTGGTCTTTCCCGGTTCCAGGAGCGCGGCACGCATCTGGCCGGTGGAAAATTTTGTACGCGTGGCTCAATATCTTTTTGATCAATATGGCTGGACGGCTGTAGTAGCAGGCACCAATTCCGATGCGGTCTATACAGAAGCATTTTGTGCGCAATACACAAATCCTGTTCTCAACATAGCAGGTAAAACCTCTTTATCGGAGATGCTTAGCTTGTTGAAATATGCGCAATGTTTGTTATCGGTTGATACAGGTTCAGTACATCTTGCCGCAGCTGTGAACTGTACCGTATTCGGCGTGTTCAATGGTTCGCAATACAAGCGGTTTGCTCCTTACCCGCCTGAAATCGCATCCAATATGTGTCCTGTATATCCGGATGATGTGGAAATAGAATTGAAAGATGCACAGCTCGTAAAAACCAAATATGAATTCGTGGTCGAGGTTCCGTATGCATCCGTAAAAGCAGAGAAAATGATCTTAGCCATTCACAATCATTTTATACTTACATAAGCTTCTCTCTATCTGCGAAACCTCACCGCTCTCTGCGCCTCTGCGGTGAATAGATTTTAAACTGCAGAGGTGTATCAGAAATTTTCCAGTCCCAGTTTTTTCTTCAGGCTGAACAGCCATTTACCGAAAGCTGTCTGTAACAGATAGTGGAGTATTTTTAACCGGATCTGCCAAAACACAAGTAACCAGGAAAACCCGAAATGCGATTCATATACTTTTCGGTTCTCCTGTAAAGAGCGGAGATAATTCACAGAACTCACACCCGTATCATCAAACACAGCGATCGTTTTATTAAGATAGGCATAAGGCTCATTTGCCAGGCGGCACATAAGATCATAGTCCATCGCAATTTTGTATTCACTGCTGAATAGTCCCGATCTGCCATACACTTCTTTCTTCACAAACCAGGTTGGATGCGATACACTACGCATACCACGGTACAGTTTATTTTTTTCGAATGGCTTACCCACGATCACGGGTTTGCCGGCACGCATCATCTGTATGTTTCCGCTAATCCATTGTACAGCAGGTAACGCATCAAATGTTTTTTCTGTTTCAGCCAGCACATCATCCACCGCATACACATCGCCTGAATTCAAAAACTGGGTAACGGCTTCATTGGCTCTCCCGATTCCTTTGTTGAAAGCATCGGCAATGCCTTTGTCGCGTTCGTTCAGCCATTTGCGGTAAGTAGGTTGCGGAGTGTTCGATAACCAGCTTTCGATATCCTTTGTAGTGGATCCATTGATGATCCAGTGCTCTTCCGGCAAACGTGTTTGCGCATCAACGGAGGCGCAGGTTCTTTGCAGATCTGGCAGGTTGTTGAAACAGATGGTTATGATGGAGAAAGAGGCCATTGCGGTAAAAATATTGAATATCGAACAAGGAACATGGAATGTTGAAGTAAAATTCCTTGATTGAATACCAGCAGGATTTTGTCAGCTACCCAATTTGGCTTTTCGGGCGTAAGATTGTTAAGACATTAACCGCGAAGACACGAGGACGCAAGGGGGTCGCAAAGTAGCCTATCGGAAGAATCCATGCGAACCCTTGCGTCCTCGTGTCTTCGCGGTTAAAAACTTCAAAACAAGCCACTACCCAAACTTTCCAGCTTGCTTAAAAATAAGGCCAGTCCCTTCCTTTTCTCATCGGTTAACCGGTAACTGATATTTTCTGTGTAATATTTGGTAAGGTCGTAGGTATTGTACGGATTTTCGGCCACCACTTCTCCTATATGCGAAATACCATAGCCATTGGCGCGGTTAAATGCATCTTCAAAATCTACGCCCAGCGCTTTATTGGCCACCCATGCCGCAAACACAAAGGGCAGCCCGGTATGTGCTTTCCAGGCGCTGCCCAGGTCATAGGTATAGGCAGAGATCTTTCTTTGTTCCAATGCCCTGTCGCCAATTACAATCCCAGCTGTGGTTCCTGTTAGGGAATTACGAAAATCCTCTTTGGCATTTTCCAGTACAGGGTTTAGTTGCCAGTATTCTTTCAGTAAAACCCTGGCCAGGTTTACAGAAGTGCGGCTCTGGTAATCCAGTAAAACCTTCTCCACCTGCCCGATCGGCACCTCGCTGAAAAGAGCCACAGATGCCACTTCTCCTTCAGCACCAATACAATAATCGGTAATAATATGTGATTCCTTTAATTGGGGTATGATCGCCACAGGAACCAGCCCCACATCAATCTCATCATTCAGTAACATGGCTGCGATCCGGGCCGGGTATTCTTCTATCAATTCGATCCTGTCCATCAATCCCGAGCGTTTCAGCCCATACAGCAAGGGCCGGGTATTTAAATAACTTACCGCCCCGATTCGTATTCTCTTGTCCAATTCGTCTAAATTTGCAGCAAAGAAACTTAATTCGCCACGAATAACAGCGAAAAAGTATCCCAACCCATTAGTACAACAATTACTAATTATTCATTCCTAATTACTAATTAATTAACCCCATGGAGCTTATTCCACTCACAGCAGTTTCCCCGATTGATGGCCGTTATCGCAAACAGGTGCAGCATCTCGACGAATTTTTCTCCGAATATGCCCTGATCAAATACCGGGTATTGGTAGAAGTGGAATATTTTTTCTTCCTGGCCGATCAGAAATTTTTTAAGCTCCCTTTGAAAGCCAGGACCGCACTAAAAAAAATGGCTGATGATTTCAGTATCGACGATGCGCAGCAGATCAAGCAAATTGAATCTATTACCAATCACGATGTAAAAGCCGTGGAATATTTTTTAAAGGAGCAATTAGATAAAGCCGCCGTTCCGCACCTGAAAGAATGGATCCATTTTGGCCTTACCTCACAGGATATCAATAATACCGCCATCCCGCTCAGCTGGAAGCATTGTATGGAGCATGAATACCTTCCCGCCGTGATCAACCTGCAGAACCATTTATACCAACTGGCCGCTCAATGGAAGAACATTCCTTTGCTGGCACGTACACACGGACAGCCCGCATCTCCAACCCGCCTGGGTAAAGAGATCATGGTATTTGTAGAAAGACTGAATAACCAGATCGAATTGTTTTCGAGTATTCCATACGCTGCCAAATTTGGTGGCGCCACCGGCAATTTCAATGCGCACCATGTGGCATTCCCTAAAAAGAAATGGGTGGTATTGGGCAATGCATTTGTAGAAGATGTTTTAGGATTGCAGCGTATGCAGTTTACCACGCAGATAGAGCATTACGATAGTTTGGCTGCGCATTTTGATGCCATCAAACGCATCAACAATATTTTGATCGATTTGTGCCGTGATATCTGGACCTATATCAGTGTTGATTATTTTAAACAGAAAACCAAGAAAGGCGAAGTAGGTTCATCGGCCATGCCGCATAAAGTAAACCCCATCGATTTTGAAAACGCCGAAGGCAACCTGGGTATGGCCAATGCACTGTTAGAGCATTTGTCTGGCAAACTCCCCATCAGTCGTTTACAAAGAGACCTCACGGATTCAACCGTACTGAGAAATATGGGCGTACCGGTGGCACATGTGGCCATTGCTTTAAAATCGTTGGAAAAAGGATTGGACAAACTGGTATTGAACGAAGCCAAATTAAAAGAGGACCTTGAGAATAACTGGGCCGTTGTAGCAGAAGCCATACAAACCATTCTGCGCCGGGAGAATTACCCCAATCCGTATGAGGCATTAAAAGACCTGACACGGGGCAATCATAAAATAGACAAGAAAGCGATCCATACTTTTATCGGCACTTTAAAAGTGAGTGCGGCTATTAAGAAAGAGCTGAAGGCAATTACACCGCATAACTATGTAGGAGTGAATCCGGAATACTAGTGGTGAGTCGTCAGTCGTAAATCGTGAGTAGTACACAGTATTTTACTGACTGGTACAAAACCTACTTACTACTCACGACTCACCATTCACGATTCACGACTGACCACTCACCACACTAAGCAACAGGCTTATGAAAAACATACTAATCACGGGAAGCAATGGTATGATTGGCAGACTGATCCTGGAGTCCTGCCTGGAAAGAAATGATGTAGCGAAGATTACTTCTATTACAAGAAAGCCTATTGGTATCACACATCCCAAACTTTTGGAAGTGCTGCACGATAATTTTCTCGATTACAGTGGCATTGAACAACATTTTATCAACCAGGATACCTGTTTTTTCTGCATCGGTGTGTATACAGGCGCTGTTTCCAGGGATGAGTTCCGAAAGATCACCGTTGAGTATACCGTGGCCTTTGCCGAAACTTTGAAACGCAATAGCCCTGAAGTAGTATTCTGCTTTTTAAGTGGACAAGGTGCCGACAGTTCCGAAAAAAGCAAAGTCATGTTTGCCTTAGACAAAGGCATTGCGGAGAATGCATTGATCAAACTGAATTTTAAACAATTGTCCATTTTCAGGCCCGGCTATATTTACCCGGTAACCCCAAGATCAGAGCCGAATACCATGTATCGTGTGATGCGGATATTATACAAACCTTTGATCAGCAAGATCTATCCCAATATCGGGCTAAGCTCTGAACAGCTGGCCAATGCCATGGTGCATATTGGCTTTAACGGGGGAGATAAAATTATTTACGAGAACAAACAAATAAAAGCGGTGGCCGATTAATTTTCCTCTGCGAAACGCTCTGCATCTCTAGTTCTCTGCGGTTGGTAAATTTTTCCAACCGCAGAGAACTAGAGATCAGGAGTTACCGCAGAGATTAATATTTAAGGATTGAATACCCTTTTAATTGATAGGTAGTTAACGTAGTAATAGCCGAGAGAGCGGGTTTTACTTCCGGTGTAACCGCTTCTTTGGGGATGTTTCTTTTGTTGAGTGATTGTCCGCACACGAAGATCTTCACGCCCGCATCTGTTAATTCTTTGAACAACGGAATATTCGGATTATCCGTTTTGAATTTCTTTTGGTATTCTTCATTGTTCAGCACATACTGCGCCGCAGGGCCATGCACCACCATTACTACATGTAATTTATTGGCAGGCACTCCGCCTAATGCGTGCAGGTTAACCACCGCCGCTGCTTTTTCGAAAAATTCATGCACCGATTCGGGTTTGGGATTATCGGAACTTATTTCTATCACAATTTTATAATCCAGTTTAGGATCCGGGTTTTCAACAGAGAAAGGAACTTCAGTAACCGTTCCGAACTTTTTGATCACAGGGTTTACTTTGGTTTGTGCCTGGGTATTTAGGCAAAGAAGGGAAAGAACAATAACGGCGAAAACATTTTTCATATTTGACTGATTTGAGGAACAAATTACGGAATTTAAACGCTCATACTGATTTAACCGCGAAGACGCGAGGGTGCAAAGGTTCGCAATGTTTTTTTTGACAAACTACTTAGCGACCCCTTGCGCCCTCGCGTCTTCGCGGTTAAACCACCTCTAAACAAATCACTTCCCGAATTTCTTCTTCAACAAACTCAAAGCATCTTCCACACTCATTTCTACTTGCGGCTCTGGTTTTCTGTCAAACTTAGGTGGGCCGCCTGCGGGTCGCTGGCTTCGTTGTGGCGCTTCCTCGGTTTGTTTGATAGATAAAGCGATCCGTTTCCTGGCAATATCCACTTCCAGTACTTTCACATTTACTTTCTGGCCAAGCTTCAACGCCTCAGACGGATCGGTAATGTATTTATGTGCAATCTCACTCACATGCACCAGGCCATCCTGTTTCACACCGATATCAATAAAAGCGCCGAAGCGGGTAAGATTGGTAACCGATCCCGGCAGGATCATGCCTACATGCACTTCTTCTATCTTGTAAATATTGGCAAACTCAAACTGTTCCAGTTCGCTGCGCGGATCAAGACCGGGTTTCTTTAACTCGTTCAGAATATCTTTAATGGTTAGTTCCCCAAACTGTTCCGATACGTATTTTTTGGTGTCTACTTTTTTGAGGGCGTCTTCGTTACCGATTATGTTACGCACGTCAACACCCGCATCAGCGGCAATTTTCTGAACAAGCGGATAGGTTTCAGGGTGTACGGCACTTGCATCCAGCGGGTTCTCACTTTCTTTGATGCGTAAAAATCCCGCGCATTGTTCGTAAGCTTTCCCGCCCAGTCGCGGCACTTTCAACAGTTGTTCCCGATTGGTGAACCTGCCTATCTCATTTCTGTATTTCACAATATTATCCGCCAGTGTGCCACCAATACCGCTCACATAACTGAGCAGGTGTTTGCTGGCCGTATTCAGGTTTACACCCACACTATTTACACAGCTTACAACGGTTTGATCCAGTTTTTCTTTTAACCTGAATTGGTTTACATCATGCTGGTACTGTCCTACCCCAATGCTTTTCGGATCGATCTTTACCAGTTCCGCCAATGGGTCCATCAATCTTCTGCCAATGCTTACAGAGCCACGTACCGTAACATCCTGATCCGGAAATTCTTCTCTCGCGGTTTCAGATGCGGAATACACAGAAGCACCATCTTCATTTACCAGGAATACCGGCAAACCCAAATTCATTTTCTTGATAAACTGTTCTGTTTCCCTTCCTGCCGTTCCATCGCCAATGGCGAATGCTTCAATCTTGTATTTCGCTACCAGTTCTTTGATCTTGTATTCGCTATCATAAATGCGGTTGGCTTCGTGTACATAGATCAGATCCGTTTTCTGCAATTCTCCTTTTTCATCAAGGCAAACCACTTTACAACCACTTCTGTAACCGGGATCTATTGCCAGGATCCGTTTGCTTCCCAATGGAGAACCCAACAATAACTGGCGAAGGTTTTCTGCAAAAACGGCAATGGCTTCTTCATCCGCTTTTTGTTTCAAAGCGGTTCTGAATTCTGTTTCCAGGCTGGGCTGCATCAATCGGCGGTAGGCATCGCGGATGGCTTTCTTCACATGTTCCGTAGAAGGCGTTAATGCTTTCACATATTCTTTCTCCAGTATTTCCAATGCGTCTTCTTCCAATGGCAAAATACTCATCCGCAGAAACCCTTCCAGGAACCCGCGCAATACGGCGAGTATTCTGTGAGAAGGGATCTTATGGATCGGTTCTGAGAAATCGAAATAGTCTTTGTATTTAATACCTTCCGTTTCTTTATCGGCAAGCACTTTACTTTGCAGTGTGGCTTTGTCTTCGAACAGTTTACGCAATCTTGCCCGTAGGTTCACATCTTCATTTACCGTTTCGGCAATGATATCACGGGCGCCCTGTAATGCTTCATCGGCGGTTTTGATCTTTTCGTTGATGTATTTCTCAGCTTCTGCCGCAATATCCGTGGCGCCTTGTTCGAGCATCAGTAAAGCCAAAGGTTCCAATCCATTTTCACGCGCGGTCTGCGCCTTGGTTTTGCGTTTGGATTTGTATGGGAGATAGATATCTTCCAGTGCCGCCATGGTAGTAGCCGCATCGATCTTTCCCTGCAAATAATCCGTCATCTTGCCCTGCTCGGCAATGGATTTTTCGATGAACGCTTTTCTCTCGGTAAACTCTTTGATGAATTTCGCTTCATCCTGTATCTGTACGATCTGAACCTCGTCCAGTCCGCCGGTCATATCTTTCCGGTAACGGGCAATGAACGGAACGGTGGAGCCTTCTTCAAACAACTGCAATACTGCTTCTACCTGTTTGGTACTGATGTTAATTTTTGACGCGATCAAAGGAGCGAATGCCGACATAAAACGTTAAGATTTTAAAACTGGTTTCAGGGTTGCGAATGTAGGGGTATCTTAAATCAGGCAATCAAAATACCAGAGATTTATTTATGCCCAAAACCGTCCTCTTTTTAGCATTGTATTTGCTGGCGCATACCTTATTTGCCCAGAATTTCGCGGGCAAATGGGAAGGAGATGGATTTTATGTTCCCGGACAGGCCATTACCACCGTGATGCAGAAAATGGGTGGCCGGAAAAAGCTGTTTCTGGAAATTAACCCGTCGGGTACCTTAACAGGCAGCCTGATCACCAGCTTCGATAAATCCAGGGCCACTATTCTTAACGATGGAGGCGACCAGGCATTTACCATTGCGGGTAAAATCGACAAACAATTATTGCTTTTGATTGTAACCCATACCAAGGGCACGGTAAACAGCAGCGAACCGGGTATATCCTTTCAGAAACCCGACAGTGTGTATTATGCAGTTGAATTAGCCAAACAGGGAAACAGGACTATTCTGAATGGCAGCATTGACAAAAAATTAAACCGGAACAGCAGTGCAGAATGGGTAGGTTCTTCACAGGGTTCGGGAATGGGGATGAATATTTCGGATAATATCAGCATGCATCTTTTGCCTTTGAATATTATGCTGGAAAACATCTCTCCTGCCATAGCTCCAAAACCAATGACAGCTACCGTAATTGCGCCACTGGATCCGAATACGCCAAGAAAAACAGAGATCCAAAGAACCATTGTACTCGATACCAGCTTTATTCAGCTTGCCATCTACGATAATGGCGAAATAGACGGAGATATTGCTTCCTTGCTTCTGGACGGGCAAATGATCCTGTCAAACCAGTTGCTGAGTGCAAAAGCAGCTACACTTTCTCTTAATTTATCCAAACAGCCGGAACATATTCTTGAGTTGTTCGCCAATAACCTCGGTTCCATTCCACCCAATACAGCTTTGCTGGTATTAACCTGCAATCAAAAAAGATATGAGATCTTTCTCTCCTCCAATGGTACGGTAAACGGGAGTGTAAAGTTGATCTTTAAACCAAAATAGCGTTAGTATGAATGTTCATTATAAGCCGCAGATGCGCAGATTACATGGATTTTGTACATAATAATCTGCGTATCTGCGGCTACTTTGGGCATGGTACAGGAAGATAGGGTCAGCATAGGACTTGGATAGAACAATGTATTGAAGAGGGTCGGATGAGTACCGGATAAGAAGGCGGTTTGACACGGGATATCTACGGGATATCTACGGGACATTTACGGGACATCTACGGGATATCTACGGGAGATTTACGGGAGATCTCAGGAAAGGGTATCCAGACGGATCCTACTATATATTGTTTTTCTGCTATTGACAATCGGTTAAAAATCACGGCTTATCTCAGGTTCTAGAGACGCTTGTTGCAACGAATGTTCGCTGTAAATTCACAAGGCAGGTTTTAGAGACATGGAAAATGTTGATGGCATTTCAGGTATTCTCTGTGTAACTCCCAATCTCTGTTCCTCTTGTTGAAAAAAACTTCATAATAAGATCTTTTCTTTTTTTCAACACAGCGGAAATTTACCAGCACAGCAGGTACGGCTTAAGCAATGCGTACCACTTTGGCGGGATATCTTTCAGCATAATTCCGGATCATGGAACGGATCACTTCATTCTCGGGGTATTCGGTAAGCTGGGCCTTGATCTTTTCCAGTTGCGAAATATCGGCCCCTTTCGGAACCTGGCCCATCCCATAAAATTTTCCCTGCTCCACCAACACACAGCCCTCTTTATCGCGGATCAGGAAGGTTTCTTTCTGCGCGTGCATCCATTCCAATGCCTGCTGAACAGATTGATTATAATATTCCGCTTCCGGTAATTCATTGGCACCTGTATTGTCTAAAAAGCAGAGCACGGGATGCAGCTCAAATTCTTTTACCAGCTTCCACAAAGTTCTGTGTGCATCTACCAATAAAGAGAAACTGGCAACAGGTGTGGTATGTTTCTGTTTTTTGTCGATAGCCAGCCTGCGGTACCCCTTGCTGTCTTCAAAATGATAAATACCCCATAACTGTTCATAGCGTTTCTGGCTCTTATTATAAATGGGCCAGAGCCGTTTGATCTCAACGCTTTCAAACAGGGAGGCAATAAATTCCGTAGGGCAGACCGTATGCGATACCGAATAAATGCTTCTCAGGAAATCCTGTCGTTTCTTAGAAATATCTAGTCCGGTAAAATGACTAATTACACGTTTGCGGATATTCTTAGCCTTGCCCACATAGATCACTTTCCCTTTCACATCTTTAAAATAATAAACACCGGGATCTTCGGGCAGGTCTTTTACGTAAACTTCGGGCAGATTGGGTGGCAGCAGTTGCCCTTTACTCTCTTTCTTAAGCATTTCCCTGATCACCATTCCGCCATTGTTTTGGATCACCAGGTCAAGCACCTGCGAAGTTGCCAGCGCGTCGCCACCTGCACGGTGCCGGTTGGAAATGGTAATCCCCAGCTCACGGCACAAATGTCCCAACCCGTATTTCCGGAAACCCGGGAATACCTTCCGGCTTAAACGGATGGTACAGAGCTTGGGCGTTTGCAGGTTAAACCCGGCCTGCTGCAGGTGGTATTTAACAAAAGAGAAATCGAAGTTCACGTTATGAGCCACAAATACCCTGTCTTTTAACAGGTTATAGATATAGGGCGCCACTTCACTGAAATCAGGCGCGGATGCGGTCATGGCATCGGTAATACCGGTCATATTGGCTATAAACGGAGGAATGGGCTGGTGCGGGTTCACCAGGGTTTCATAATTACCTTCAATTTCAGAGCCATTATGCAATACAATGGCTATTTCGGTGATTCCGTGTTGCTCCGGAAAACCGCCCGTGGTCTCAATATCAACAACAGCAAATTGCATGTGCACAAGTTAGCCTTGCAAATTCGGGTATTACGTTGTATTTTAACAGGAATATTTTTCTTTTTCTAAATCCGGTATCCGCCCAGGAAGGAATTCTATTGACCGGTCTTAACCAAAGCAAGGCTTTCTTTTCGATTGTATCCCATTTTTTACCCGTTAACCAGTGTGCCATGGAACATTCCGACCAGCACCAGGAAACGAATGAAAAAAAGATATTGACAATTGCCGGTATCATTATTTTCATTGTGATTATCCTGATCTCCTATTATGAGTGGAAAGGAAGGCATATTTACTAAGCCTTACCCACTCATTTCCAATTCCATTTGCCTGCCTTTTTGGAAGGTGCAGGTAGTTGTATCCCTACCAGAAAAATAATCCTCCACCAGCTGTAAGAAAATCTGCCGGCCAGCGACCAATAAAAAATGTTGCCCCGGCTGTAACCTTTGATTTAAATAAACGTTAGCTATAATTAACAATGATTAACTATTCGGTAAAATACCAATGGTTAATTTTAACACCGAATAGAACCGTTATGAAATATGTTTTTACCTTATTCCTGGCTTTTTTCCTGTTTGCCTGCAGCAACCCTGCCGGACATGCAGTGAATGCCCTTGGAGATAAGGTGAAAAAATGCTGCAATGCGCTTTCCATAGACAAAACACCGAACCTGGTTAATTCAGAATTAACTGATGACGATGCAAAATCACCTTTGATATCTATTTCCATCCTCGACAGAGACACCCAAATGCTTACCTGGTAATTGCCTTTTCAGCAAAGCCTACGCCCCTTTTCCTTACCTTTGCAAACATTATTTTTTTACGCTTAATGCCTAAAGCAGAACGCTTAACGCTACACAATAGCACAGCCCTGTTTTTAGCGTTTGGCGTTCAGCGTTTCGCATTAAGCCTTAAAAATGGAACTAAGCAAGAATTATATCCCGAATGAAGTTGAGCGCAGCTGGTACGAACATTGGCTGAGTAAGGGTTATTTCAGCAGCAAACCCGATGCGCGGGAAGCCTATACGGTTGTAATTCCGCCGCCCAATGTAACCGGTGTGTTACACATGGGGCATTGCCTTAACAATACCATCCAGGATATATTGGTGCGCCGTGCCCGTATGCATGGCAAGAATGCCTGCTGGGTTCCCGGTACCGATCACGCATCCATTGCTACGGAAGCAAAAGTGGTGGGTATGCTTCGCGAAAGAGGCATTACCAAATCATCCCTCAGCCGCGATGAATTTTTGAAATACGCCTGGGAATGGAAAGATAAATATGGCGGCATCATTTTACAGCAGTTAAAAAAATTGGGCTGTAGTTTGGATTGGGACAGGACCTCTTTTACCATGGATGATGATTATTACAAGGCTGTTATTGACATTTTCATCAGGCTGCACAAGGAAGGTATTATTTACCGTGGTTTAAGAATGGTAAACTGGGATCCCGTTGGTAAAACGGCATTGAGCGATGAAGAAGTTATTTTCAAAGACATTGACTCGAAATTATATTATGTAAGCTATCCGCTAACAGACGGCAGCGGAAGTATTACCGTAGCCACTACCCGGCCGGAAACGATTTTGGGCGATGTGGCTATCTGTGTAAACCCAACCGATCAACGTTATGCGAACCTGGTTGGCAAAGAAGTAATGGTTCCCATCATCAACCGGAAAATACCAGTTATCGCTGATGAATATGTAGATGCCGCATTTGGAACGGGTGCATTGAAAATTACACCCGCACACGATAAGAACGATAACGAGCTTGGCAGAAAACATAATCTGAAAGCATTAAACACGTTAGATGCGGAAGGGAAATTTACCGCAGAAGAATTGGGTGATGATCATCCGTCTGCACAGGTATTGTCGTACAATGGTATTGACAGGTTTGTTCTAAGAAAGAAGATCGTGGAAGATATCTCTGCTCTAAACCTGGTTCAGAAAGTTGAAGAGTACAAAGGACAGGTGGGTACCAGTGAGCGAACGGGTGCCGTGATCGAAAGCCGTTTATCGCTGCAGTGGTTCATGGATATGAAAAAGTTCATTGGCCAGCATCCGGCAATTGTAGAATCTGTTGCTACAGATAAGATCAAATTCCACCCTGCCAAACTGAAAAATACTTACAGCTATTGGATGGATAATATCAAAGACTGGTGCATCAGCCGCCAGCTTTGGTGGGGCCAACAGATCCCGGCATGGTATGATACCGAAGGAAATTGTGTGGTGGCTGCAACAAAGGAAGAAGCTTTTGAAAAATTCAAAATTCAAAACGCAACACGCAAAATAGAAGAAATTCATCAGGACGAGGATTGCCTTGATACCTGGTTCTCTTCCTGGCTTTGGCCGATGGAAGTTTTTAAAGGTATCAGCAATCCAAACAACGAGGAATACAATTATTATTATCCAACAACCACTTTGGTTACCGGCCAGGATATTATTTTTTTCTGGGTGGCTCGAATGATCATGGCTGGTTATGCCTTTAAGGATAAGCAACCTTTTTCCGATGTGTATTTTACCGGTATGGTAAGAGATAAACAAGGAAGAAAAATGAGCAAACAGTTAGGCAATAGTCCTGATCTGCTGGGTTTGATTGATACTTACGGCGCCGATGCCACCCGTTTCGGCATCATGATCGCTTCCCCTGCCGGTAATGATATTTTGTTTGACGAATCCGCATTGGAACAGGGAAGAAATTTCAATAACAAGCTCTGGAACGCCCTGAAGCTGATCAAAATGTGGGAGGCACGTCAGTCGTCAGACCTGAATCCTGAGTCGGAAAATCAAACTCACCACTCACCACTCACCACTCACCACTCACGATTGACGACTCACGATTTCGCAGTCAACTGGTTTGAGAACAGGCTCAATGAAGCAAAGACAGAAGTTAACGGCCTGATGAACCAGTTCCGGTTGAGTGAAGCATTGAAAACGATTTATTCACTGATCTGGGATGATTTCTGCAGCTGGTACCTGGAGTGGATCAAGCCCGGTTTTGAGCAGCCGATCGATTCATCGGTATATCAAAAAACGCTGGTGTATTTTGAAGAGCTGATGGAATTGCTACATCCCTTCATGCCGTTTATTACAGAAGAGATCTATCATTTGCTGAAAGACAATTCAGACGATCTCTGCATCAAACAGGCGGCAGCAGTCGGTTCATTTGACCGCGATGTGCTGAACGCCGGTGAATTATTGAAACAGGTGATCTCCGCCCTGCGTGATGCGAGGAACAAGAACCAGATCAAACCAAAAGATCCGATCAGGCTGGCAATACAGACCGGATCGGTTGCCGCATACAAAGCCATTGAGAATATTCTTTTAAAGCAGGTGAATGCAGAAAGCATCGCATACACAGACGCTACCATCGCAAACAGCATTGTAGTAGCCGTGGAAAAGGATAAGTTTTTTATTGAGACGGAAAAACAACTGGATACCACTACGCTGAAAGCCGAACTGTTGAAAGACCTGGAGCACCAGCAAAAATTCCTGGAAGCCGTTACCAAAAAACTAAGTAACGAAAGGTTTGTACAAAACGCCAGGCCCGAAGTAGTGGACCTGGAAAAAAAGAAACAGGCCGACGCGGAAGCAAGGATCAAAACCATTCAAGAAAGTTTACATAACCTGGCATGATGAAGTATAATCTGAAAATAAGCGCCAGGATCCTGGGCGTGATGATCTTTTGTTTAATGCTTACACAAGGCAAAGCACAAAACTGGGACATCAATGCATTGAAGAACATCAATCCCGCACAACCCAACAGCGGCGTATGGCGTACATTTTCGTCTACAGCAGAACCGCTAACAGTGGGCATTCCGGTAAGCATGTTTGCAGTTGGGCTTTTATCGAAAGACAGCAGCCTGAAAGCCAGATCAATTGAAATACTGGTAAGTGTTGCGGCCGCGGCCATTGCAACCGAGGGGATCAAAATTATTTTTAACCGCGACAGGCCCTATCAAAAGTACCCACTGGAAGTATTTCCCTATGATGCATCGGAAAAGGGGAAATCATTCCCATCCGCGCATACTTCCTTATCCTTTGCAACCGCCACCTCATTGGCCATTACATATAAAAAATGGTATGTAACCGTTCCTGCTTTTGTGTGGGCTACGGGTGTTGGTTATTCCAGGTTATACCTGGGTGAACATTATCCATCCGATGTGCTGGCAGGCGCGGCAGTTGGGGCGGCAGGGGCCATAGTAAGTCACTGGCTGAACAAAAAAATCTTCTCCCAAAAAAGAAACAAATAAATCTCCCTTTACTAATCTCTTAGCAATCAATCGAAAGTATTGGCTGGATACCAGGATGTTTTTTAAATAGTGATGAATGGCAACGAATTTTCAAAGCCGTATATTCCAATATATGTAATATTGCAATATGACAATATCCGGAAAATCCAATTCCTTGTTTTTGCTGCTATTATTCTGCTCTCTTCTTACAAAGAGCTTCGCACAGTCTGGTCTTGATCTAAGCCTGTTAAGAAGCGCAAATCCCCGGTATCCCACTAACCTGTATTTCAAGGCTTTTTCTTCTACGGCAAAGCCCATTTCGGTAGCCATTCCATTTGGCATGCTGGCTTATGCATTGATCGATAACAACAAAAAACTGGAAGCAAATGCGTATGAAGCGGCTGCCAGCATCGCCATTGCGATGGTTGCTACAGAAGCGTTGAAGACCGTTGTGAAAAGGCAACGACCTTATTTTAAACACGATGATGTTTACCCGGATTTTATCGATAACAGCAATTCTTTTCCTTCCGGTCATACTTCGGTTGCATTTGCAGCGGCAACTTCTGTTACCTTAACCAGTAAAAAATGGTATATCGCAGTTCCTGCATTTGCCTGGGCTTCGGGTGTGGGATATTCCCGTATTTACGAGGGCCAGCACTACCCTTCCGATGTATTGGCAGGCGCCATTGTGGGAGCCGGCAGTGCCGTTGCTGCCCACTGGTTGAATAAAAAACTCTTCCGGAAAAAGAAATAATTTTTCGTAACTGATCTATATAACGCGTTGCGCAATTAAACGATATCCCTTCTCCGTGAAAATCCCAATCTCCGTGTTACACAGAGCAGATTTAATCGAACAACACTTTAATTACTAACTACTAATTATTAATTGCTAATTACCTAATGCACCAGCACATGCGTCTGCTTAATCACCCCCATCACAAACACGCTCTGAACATGCCCCAGGTTTTCTGCCTGGCTTAATTTGTTTACGTGGAAATCGTAATAGGCATCCATGCTTTCCGCAACCACTTTCAGCATGAAATCAAATTCGCCAGAAATATTGTAGCACTCGATCACTTCGTTCATTTCCTGGATGTCTTTGATAAATTTACTGCCCGCGTTCCGGTTATGCTGTTTCAGCGAAACATAGCAGATCACCATCAGGCCTTTTTTCACTTTGGAATGATCCAGGAGTGTGGCATATTGCCTGATCACACCACTCTCCTCCATCCGTTTGATGCGTTCGTGAACCGGGGTGGTACTTAAATGAACTTTATCGGCAATATCCTTTACGGTAGCACGGGCATTCTGTTGCAATTCCCGCAGAATGGCCAGATCTTTTTGATCCAGGGAAAAATGATTGTTAGTGGATTCCTCTTTTTGGAGTGCCTTTGCCATAGTAAAACCATTTTTTATTCTACTTAAAGTGATTAAAATACCATATTTATCCCAAATAAAAGAATAATTATAGTATTTTATTCTATAAAACTACATTTGTGCCACAAAACAATCATTATGTCTACACTTACCAAATCCATCGATTTCAGCCTGTCTTACAAAGTGGCTGATATGAGCCTCGCCGATTGGGGCCGCAAAGAGATCCGTTTAGCTGAAGCTGAAATGCCGGGTCTGATGTCTATCCGTGCCGAATACGGTCCAAGCCAGCCCCTGAAAGGCGCTCGTATTGCCGGTTGTTTGCACATGACCATCCAGACCGCTGTGTTGATTGAAACACTGGTTGCTTTGGGTGCCGAAGTAAAATGGAGTTCTTGCAATATCTTCTCTACACAGGACCAGGCCGCTGCTGCCATTGCCGCTGCCGGTGTGGGTGTATTTGCCTGGAAAGGTCAAACACAGGAAGAAGCTGATTGGTGTATTGAACAGACCTTGTTCTTTGGTGGTGCAGACCGTCCCCTGAACATGATCCTGGACGATGGTGGTGACCTGACCAATATGGTATTTGATGTTTACCCTGAACTGATTGCAAACATCAAAGGTTTGTCTGAAGAAACCACCACAGGTGTACACCGTTTGTATGAGCGTATGGCAAAAGGTACTTTACCGATTCCTGCGATCAATGTAAACGATTCTGTTACCAAATCTAAATTCGATAACAAATACGGTTGCCAGGAATCACTGGTAGATGCGATCCGTCGTGCTACCGATGTAATGATGGCAGGTAAGATCGCCGTTGTGGGTGGTTATGGTGATGTGGGTAAAGGTTCCGCATTGTCTCTGAAAGGAGCCGGTTGCCGCGTGATCGTTACCGAGATCGATCCGATCTGTGCTTTGCAGGCTGCTATGGAAGGTTTTGAAGTAAAACCGATGATCGAAGCTGTAAAAGAAGCTGATATCATTGTTACCGCTTCGGGCTGCCGCGACCTGATCACTGAAAAACATTTCCGTTTGATGAAAGACAAAGCGATCGTTTGTAACATCGGTCACTTTGATATTGAAATTGATATGGC
>JAZJYJ010000026.1:0-44088 GCA_040390405.1 Bacteroidota bacterium | reverse complement strand
CCCGGCTAACCTACGGCTATTGTATGTGGGAGACAGAACTGATTTTCTATTTTTTACCAATAGTGACGCTAATAGGTTAATAAGAGTGCTGTTATACCGAATAATGCTATTAATCAGCATTTTGCTAATACGTTTCTAATTCAAATCTAATCTTGTTTTAATGTGATGGTCGCATTTTGCATTATTTATAGCAGGCAGGTCTTTTGTAAAGAGCGAAGCCTGGTAAATAATTAACCAACAGCAACGGTTCATGCGGTATTTACCCTGTTTTATTTCTGTGCTCTCATTTTTTTGTGCCGGTATGGGTGCTGCCTCTGCGGCTACCTATTATTCAAAAGTAGCTACCGGAAATTTCAGCGCCGTAGGAAGCTGGACGGCAGATACCACCACCAACCCAAATGCAGCCGCGCTTACAACAGCAGATATCTTTATTATCCGCAACGGACATGCCATTACATTATCAGGAAACCAAACGATCGGCAGTGTAACCATACGTTCAGGAGCCACGCTAACCATTGGCGGGAATTTTACATTAACGGCTTCCTCGGGATTAACAGTGAATACCGGCGGTAACCTTGGAATTGCCAATAGAAATTTTACCATGGCCGGTAACTGGACCAATAACGGAACAATTACAGTAACCACCGGCCGTTTGGTATACAATACATTCGCCGGGCAGAATAACGGCTCGATCAGTTTTACTACCGGGCAGTTGACGCAAACAACAGGAAGTCTTACAAACGGGGCTACCGGCGCTATTACCTTTACCGGAGCGGGTACCATTAGCTTCGGAACAGGAAATTTTACCAATAACAATACCAGCGATAATGTAGATTTTGGTTTATCGGTCATTACCATAACCGGAACCGCTGCTTCGCAAAGCATTGGTGGATTTACAACGACGGGCAGGTTTTCCAGTACAAAAAGCAGTGGCACCCTAACCCTTACAGGGGATCTGAACTGCAATGGCATAACCATGAACGGATCGGGAAGCACACTGAACCTTGGCGCAGGATTGAACCATACCTCAACCGGAACGATTATACTTACTGCCGGCACCATGAATGGCGGCTCAAGTGTTTTGAATGTAAACATTGTCAGTACAACAGCATGGCAGGGAACGGGAACCGTATTTACGCCGGGAACCGGTACCATAAATTTTAATGCGGCAGGTAACCAGACTTTGACCGCAAGTGGTACCAAAACATTCTACAACCTTACGTTTTCAACAAGTGGTACCAAAACAATTACGGGTACAACGGTAAACAATGTTTTCTCACTGGAAGGAACAGCCCTGTCCTCAGCTGCCCCAACGTATGGCTCGGGGGCAACATTACAATACAACACAAATACCGCAAGAACGGCAGGTGCAGAATGGCTCGCTAGTTTTGTGGCAACCGGGGGCGTTTTTATAACCAATACAGGCGCTATTACAGCCAATGGAAATAAGGTATTCAGTACAAATGCGCCTTTGGGGATCGATAATGGCGCGACCCTTACCACAGGTGCGAATAGTTTTACTTTTAATGCTGATTTTATCAATGCGGGCATCTGGACAAATTCAACCGGGAACGTGATTATTACAGGAGGGGACGCACAGAATATAGGTTCCATTACCACAACAGGAACGGTTTCCATGACCAAGACAGGTAATACGGCTACTTTAACAGGCAATATCAATGGAGGAGCATTTACCATGAATGGGGCATCGGGTACCCTGAACCTTGGCGCGGGGCTTACCCATACGTTTACAGGTGTATGGACAAATACCAACGGCACCCTACAGGGAGGGTCGAGTGCGCTGAATATCAGCGGAACCGTTTCAGGAACGGCCATCACATTTACGCCCAATACCGGAACCGTAAATTATACAGGTACAAGTGCGCAAAGCATACCTGCATTTACATATTACGACCTTGGTTTTTCGGGGGCAGGTAAAAAAACACTTGCCGGGAATACAGCTGTAGGAGATGTGTTAACCATCGATCCTTCTTCCGAACTGGATCTTTCTTCTGTAACCTTAAATCTTACAGGTGGCGGAACCCCGCTGGTGAATAACGGGATCTTTACCTCGTCTACTTCTACCGTAAATTATAGCAGTGCAGTACCTGCCGTAATCACACCATTGGATTATAATAACCTGAATGCCACCGGCGGTGCCAGAACTTTATCCACTACGGATACCATCGGCATTAAAGGCGTATTTACGCCGGGGGCGGGTAGTTATACCGTGATAAACAGCATCGTTGAATTTAATGGAAGCGGCGCACAGACCATTCCGGCTTTTACCTTTCACGATCTGATCGTAAGTAACGCGGGTATTAAATTGATAGCGGCCAGTATTACGGTATCCTGCCAAACCATTGCCGTCAATGATGCGGCCAGCATTGAAATCAATGCCGATGGCGGAGGAAAACTCAATTTGCTCCAATAACGATATTTCCCCCCAATAAAATCCATGGAGGGCTGGTGGTGCTGTAACCACCATCAGCCACCTGGATGATCAGAACTCTCTTTTTTCCATTTGCCTATTTGCCAGTATTTTTGCATCCCTGAAAGGGATAATCCTAATTTCTTCAAATCAACTATCAAATATGGCATACGACGTAATTGTGTTGGGTAGCGGTCCCGGTGGTTATCCGGCGGCTATCCGTGCTTCCCAGTTGGGTTTTAAAGTGGCAATCATCGAAAAAGAAAGCCTGGGCGGGATCTGTCTTAACTGGGGCTGTATTCCTACCAAAGCATTGCTGAAAAGCGCACAGGTGTACGAATACATGAAGCATAGTACCAATTACGGTATCAATGCAACCGGCGTGTCGCATGATTTTGGCGGTGTGGTAAAACGCAGCCGTGGTGTTGCCGATAAAATGAGTAAGGGCGTACAGTTCCTGATGAAGAAGAACAACATCGATGTGGTGATGGGCTATGGTAAGATCAAGGCCAAGGGACAGATCGAAGTAACTGCGGCTGACGGAAAGAAATCTGTGGTAGAAGGTAAATACATTGTGATCGCCACAGGCGGAAGAAGCAAGGAATTACCCAACCTGAAACAGGATGGTAAAAAAGTGATCGGCTACCGCGAAGCCATGGTATTGCCCGAACAACCCAAAAGCATGATCATAGTAGGAAGTGGTGCGATAGGTGTTGAGTTTGCCTACTTCTACAACAGCATGGGAACCAAAGTAACCATTGTTGAATTCCTGCCACGCATCGTACCTGTGGAAGATGAAGATATCTCTAAAGAACTCGAAAAGCAATACAAGAAACAAGGCATTGATATCATGACCAATGCTTCTGTTGATTCAGTAGATACCAGCGGTGCCGGTGTAAAAGCCACCGTTAAAAAACAAGATGGCAGTACGGTGGTACTGGAAGCCGATATCGTATTAAGTGCAGTGGGTGTTGTGGCCAATATCGAAAACATCGGCCTGGAAGAAAACGGAATCAAAACCGAAAAAGGAAAGATCGTGGTGGATGCTTACCAGCAAACATCTGTTCCGGGTATTTATGCTATTGGTGATTGCTCCCCGGGGCAGGCCCTGGCGCACGTTGCTTCCAAAGAAGGAATTAACGCGGCTGAACACATGGCATACAACGAGAAAAAGATCAACCACCTGCCGGATGTGATGGATTACAATAATATCCCGGGTTGTACCTATTGTACGCCAGAGGTAGCCAGCGTAGGCTACACGGAAAAAGCAGCCAAAGAAGCGGGCTACGAACTGAAGATCGGTAAGTTTCCATTCATGGCCAGCGGTAAAGCCAGCGCGGCCGGAGCCGTAGAAGGTTTTGTAAAAGTGATCTATGATGCCAAATACGGCGAATTACTGGGTTGCCATATGATTGGAATGAACGTAACCGAATTCATCGTAGCAGCGGTAGTGGCCCGAAAACTGGAAACCACCGCGCACGAGATCCTGAATGCAAGTCACCCGCACCCAACCATGAGCGAGGGTCTGAAAGAAGCTACCGCAGCGGCTTACGGGGAAGCGATCGACATTTAATTCTGATAAAAAAGCAGGAACAATATAAAAAGGCCGTTTACCGGCCTTTTTTTTATTTTTATAGAGGATGATATTTTTCATCAGCGACCAATGCCCTCCCCGTTACGCACTGAAACCTCTATGCCATGGATCTTAACGGAAGCCTTGATATTGAAAAACTGCGCGCAATGGTCAATCATATCCCCGGAGCCATCTACCGGTGCAGGGGTGATGAATTCTTTACACTCGAATTTTTCAGCGACGAAATAGAAAAGCTTACCGGCTACCCCATGCTTTTTTTTATGAACAACCGAAAAACGGGTTATTCTGAACTCGTTCATAAAGAGGATTGGGAACGCTTACGGACCACGATACAGGATGCTATTGCACGAAGAGAAAAATATGAGATCGAGTATCGCATCATTAAAAGTAATGGAGAAATACGTTGGGTGTTCGAAAGTGGCCAGGCCGTTTACGATGCGCAATACAAAGTGATCTATGTAGATGGCTGCATCTTCGATATCAATAACCGGAAACTAACAGAAGCCGCGCTGGCCAGAACCAAAGACGAAGTAAAAAGGCTGGCGCTGGTAGCGCATAATACCAGCAATTCCGTTATGATCGCCGATGCCAATGAAAACATCATCTGGGTAAATGACGGGTACTTACGCATGAGTGGTTATACGTTACAGGAACTGCAGCGGAAAAAGATCGGGTACTCACTGGAAGGAACAGGCTTTGATGCGGAAGTGTTGGCGCGGATCAGGCATTCCTTGAACCAGCGCCTGCCATATAAAGAAGAATTCGTTAGCCATACCATTGGCGGTGAGGAATTATGGCTGGAAGTGGATTGTCATCCGTTGAAAGATGAGGATGGGAAACATATCGGCTTTATGTCGATAGAGACCGATATCACCCTGCGGAAAAATACGCTCAGGGAACAAAAGGAACTGCTGCAGCGCTTAAGCCTGGCAACCGATTCTGCTGAGATCGGCATCTTCGAAATCGACCTCACTACCAATAAGGTGATCTGGGACGATCGCATGTACGATCTCTATGGCTATTCAAAAGATACGCAGCTGAGTTTGTACAAGATCTTTGGTACCGCACTTCACCCCGATGATGCGGAGATGATGCAGAAAGTGATCTCAGAACTGCTATCGCTGAAGAAAGAAGTTGACGGGGCCATATTCCGGATCGTATTACCTGATGGAAAGATTCGCTACATAGAATCACATGCCATAATCAGAAAATCGGATAGCGGAGGAATACTGAGCCTTATCGGAACCAACCGCGATGTTACGGCCAATATACTGGTGCAGGAAAAGATCAAGGCGCAGAACAAAGCGCTCAGGGAAATCGCATTCATTCAATCGCACGAAGTGCGCAAACCACTTGCCAATATTCTCGGAATGATCGAGATCCTGAAAAACACGGAAGCGATCAATGACCTCGAGATCTTTCAGCACCTGGTAGACAGCGCCCATGAACTCGACCAGCAGATCCGCGCTATTGTGAACAAGACGAATATGATCGATGATGAATTGTTCAGGTAGAGGAATAAAAAGTCAAAATTAAAAAGTCAAAAGTCAAAACGAAGCAGCTGTTTTGACTTTTGACTTTTTAATTTTGACTTATTTAGCGAATACTTTCTTCAATATCTCCGAAGTTCTAGCCAAGGGATCTTTGCGGATACTTTTTTCTTCTTGTGCCACCTGGAAGAAAATACCACCTAACGCTTTTTCAGTTACGTAGGCAGAGAGATCGGGGTTGATTTTTTGTCCGCCGAGGATATTAACCTTGTTATAAGAAGTAACCAATGTATTCCAGTATTTGGTAGCATTTACTTTTTCCAGTGATTGTTCAATAACCGGTCTGAAAGCACTGGTTAATTCGGTAGTGGTTTTACCACGGAGATAACCGGTGGCAGCGGTATCACCGCCTTTTAAAATGCCCAACGCATCCTGGAAGCTCATTTGTTTGATGGCATTGCCAAAAATAGGTGCGGCGCTTTTACAGGCATCTTCGGCAGCGCGGTTCATGCTCAGGATGGCATCATCCACCTGTTTGCCCATACCCACTTTGCGTAGAGTACTTTCTATTTTCTGCGCCTCGGGCGGAAGCAGGATCTTCAGCGCGGCATTGGCAAAAAAACCATCTACCTGAGATAAGGCGTTCGATCCTTTTTGCGAACCCACTACCAGGGCCTCTTTCAATCCCGATACAATATCATCATTACTTAATGCGCCGCCAGGTTTGCCGCTTACGGCATCTTTGGCTTTGTTCAGCAATCCTTTCAATCCCTGTGCCTGTGTACTGAAGCATACAGCAAGCATCAAAACAAGGGTAAGTGTAAAAACTCTTTTCATATAATTGTTTATGCAATGAATTCAAAAATGATACCAGACCCGGCTGTAACGGCTCAAATATAAACGAGAAGCGCCCGGTTTTGTGTGAATAGTTTGCTATTTCTTTACGAAGATTTACAGCAATGGTTGGGTAAAACCGGAACAGCGTTTTACCTTACCCCTAAATTAAGGCTATGAAAAAAATAGGAATGGTTCTATCGGCGATATGTTTCCTCCTGTTAGGGCCGGATCTGCTTTCTGCACAAACAACAACGTATATTTTGCTCCGTCATGCAGAAAAAGATACCAGTGCGGCAGGATCAACTATGATGAAAGCCGACCCGCCACTTACGAAAGAAGGAGAGGCGCGCGCCAGGAACTTACCCGATCTGCTGAAAGCCTATACGCCTGATATGATCTATTCTACCAATTATATCCGAACGAAGTCAACCGTTACCCCACTGGCTAAAAAGTTCAATAAGGAAATACAACTCTATGATCCCAAGAACCTTGCTTCATTTGCCGAAATGCTGTTGCAGCAAAAAGGGAAAACAATTGTGGTAGCGGGCCATTCCAACAGCACCCCGCAACTGGTAAACCTGTTGCTCAAAGAAAACAAATACCCCAACCTGGATGAAAGTATCTATAACCAGTTTTGGATCGTAACGGTTACCGATGGCAGGGCCGAGGCAAAGGTGATCACCTATTAAGTTCTTGTACTATTAAAAAATAATAGCGTGCCAGGCAGCCAGTCTCTGTGTAACTCCTAATCTCTGTATCTCTGTGGTAAAGCCTTCGCTTCGATCTTTTTTTCACCACAGAGATACAGAGATTAGGAGTTACACAGAGGAGATTTTAAAGCAGAATAGATTACTTACGAATGCCTATTCGGATAAGATGCCAATTACCTTGCTGACCAGCCCGTATTGAAAATCGCCCTCATCAATCCAGTATCTTTTATCACTCAGTCGCGACCGATATACCACCTGGTGAATGGTATTGGTGCCAATCCTTTCCAGGCTGCTAACAGCAAGTCCTTTGTCATAGATCCAGAACCTTCCGCGTCCCGACCGGATAAAAATGGCGCTTCTTTCAGAAGCCAGTTCAGTAGCCTGTTCCTTGTTCTTTTCCGCTTTCAGAAAATCAGGTAATAACAGGTATTTGTCCAGTTCAAAAATATAGGCAACAATATCGCCGTTTTCAAGGGCAATCGTAGTGTATTCATTGTTCTTGAAAAAATACTGGGTGGGTTTGTAATAGAACCAGAAAGCATTGCCCTCAGATTTTGCCCATTTGATATCCGCCAGTACCATCTCCGTAAAATTGGGCCGCTTGCCATCGGGTTCGGTTTGGGAAACAGTTGTTTTAGCAACAGGATTGTTCTGGCCCATGCCCAGCACCGGTAAAATGAAAAGGAACAAAAAGCCAGGAATTCGCATATCAGTAGAGTTGTGGGTGATAAAGATAAACGCACAATTAATATGCCGGAATCACCTAAACCAGCCGATGGCCTATTTGCGGTAGTGAATCATTTTGAAAACCAGGCTATTTTAAAGCCGCAGATTCGCAGATTTGTAAGCTACTAATCTGCGGCTAAAAATACCTGATTGTAGTATCAGATATATTCAAACCGATACACTACTCTATTTGCACAAAGCCCCTGCTGCAAACATGCTATCCCTTACCTTTGCCGCCGTTATGAAATTCGAGAAAGAAATCAACAGGCGTAAAACATTTGCCATCATCTCTCACCCGGATGCCGGTAAAACCACCCTAACCGAAAAGTTACTGCTTTTTGGCGGTGCTATCCAGGTGGCGGGAGCCGTAAAGAGCAATAAGATCAAAAAACACGCGACCAGTGATTTTATGGAGATCGAACGCCAGAGAGGAATCTCTGTGGCTACTTCGGTAATGACCTTTGAATACGAGAACACGCTGATCAACCTCCTGGATACACCCGGTCACAAGGATTTTGCCGAAGATACTTACCGAACCCTTACCGCGGTAGACAGTGTTATTCTTGTGATCGACAGCGTAAACGGGGTAGAAGCCCAGACGCGCAGGTTAATGGAAGTATGCCGTATGAGAGATACGCCTGTGATCGTTTTCATCAATAAGATGGACCGTGACGGTAAGAACCGTTTTGACCTGCTGGAAGAAATTGAAAAAGAGCTACATATTTCATTGCACCCAATGACCTGGCCCATTAATAGCGGCAAGGAATTCAAAGGAGTGTATAATATTGATAATAAGAGTCTTAGGTTGTTTACTGCAAGTACAAAAGCAGATGATGAAGACGTTATTGCGATCAGTGATCTTTCCGACAAGGCCCTGGATTTAAAAGTGGGCGACCGGGATGCGGAGCAATTACGGGAAGATGTGGAACTGATCGACGGGGTATATGGTGAGTTGAATGTGAGCGATTACCTGGAGGGAAAGATCGCCCCGGTATTCTTCGGAAGTGCCGTTAATAATTTTGGGGTGAAGGAAATGCTGGATACATTTATCCGCATTGCCCCGGTTCCGCGCAGCCGCGAAACTTCGGCCCGGACAGTTGAGGTAGGTGAAGACAAGTTCAGCGGGTTCATCTTTAAAATACATGCCAACCTCGATCCCAAGCACCGCGACAGGATCGCCTTTATGCGGGTATGCAGTGGCCGCTTTGAAAGAAATAAGTATTATCACCATGTGCGGCTGGACAAGGATGTGCGCTTCAGCAACCCCTATAGTTTTATGGCCCGCAGCAAAGACATTATTGAAGACGCGTATGCGGGCGATGTAGTGGGCCTGTTCGATACAGGCAATTTTAAGATCGGTGATACCCTGACCGAGGGGGAAAATTTTTATTTCATCGGGATCCCTACTTTTTCACCTGAAATTTTCAAGGAGTTAATTAACAGAGATCCTATGAAAACCAAGCAATTAGAGAAGGGTATTAGTCAACTTACAGATGAAGGGGTAGCGCAGCTGTTTACCCAGTTTGGAGGTAATAAAAAGATCATCGGTTGCGTGGGAGAGCTGCAGTTTGAAGTAATCCAGTACCGCTTATTGCAGGAGTATGGGGCAGCCTGTGAGTTCCGCTCATTGCCTTTTTACAAAGCCTGCTGGCTAACCAGTAAGGATGAGAAAAAACTGGAAGACTTCCTGCGCTTCAAGCAGCAGAACTCTGCCGAAGACAAAGATGGGCACCCGGTTTACCTGGCACAAAGTGAATGGTTCCTGAATACGGAGATCACCAATAACCCCGATATTACATTCCATTTTTCAAGTGAGATCCATAAGTAGCCGGGCTTTGTTCGGCTGCAACCAGGGGCAGGAAAGCAGTAAAGCTGGCCCCTTTGTTTTTACCATCGCTCGTCACGCTGAGATCGCCCTTCATTTTTTGAATCACTTTGCGGCTGAGATATAACCCTACACCTGAGGAATGTTCTCCATTGGTTCCGGTCTTGCCTGCGCTGGTGAAGCGGTGAAAGATCTTGTGCATATCTTCCTGCGAAATCCCTATTCCCGAGTCTGTTACTGTTAGGCAGGCCCTGTCATCCTTGATCTCCGTTTTGAGCTCAACGGCAGCGCCAGGAAAGGAGAACTTGATTGCATTGTTCAGCAGGTTGCTGACCGCTTCTGTTAAGAGTATTTGGTTACCATAAACATACACTGGGCTGCTTGTTCCTGTAAACTGAAGCCTTACTGATTTCGCTTTTGCACTTGCGGCAAAGTGGTCGATGCAGGAAACGGCTATGCTGTTTAGTTCGATATTCGCCTGGTTGTTGCCGTCGATATGTTCTGTTTTCAATAACTTTAAAATATCATTGAGTATCAATAGATTTTTAACGGTTACTTCTTTAATTGTCTGGGTATATTGGTCTATTATTTCCTTGTTGTTTTCGGCAATGATCTCATTGGAAATAGACAGGATCTGGTTAAACGGTGTTCTGATATCATGCGATAGTAGGGTGATTACATCTTTTTTCTCGCCGATCAGGTAATCCAGTTGTTCGATGGTTGTTTGCAGTTCTTTCAGCAGCAGCCCTGCTTCATCTGTATAATGAACAGGTAATGCGGGCATCTCCTTTTGTAAAAGGTATGCACCCAGTGCTTTCTTCGCTTCCCGTAAAGGCCATAATAGCTGGTTCAGAAAGTAAAGTGTAAGCGCAGATGCAACCAGTGTGGCTATTAATGTGGTGAGTAATATTGCTAAAGAGTTAGAATAGGAATTATCGGTAATACTTATAATAACTATAGAAATCAATGGAATGTGAATGCCTATAAATGCAACAAATAAAAACTTAGCGGAATAGTTTTTTTTAAGGAACCTTATTTTTGACAGGTTTGCATATAGGTTTGCCATAGATTGGATTTTAGGAACGCATCTTAAAATTACGGGTCAAACACCTTAGGGGATTGATTTTTTAAATATTTATTAAAAAAACAATATGACATTGTTCGGGACAAACAGGTTACAGGTTCGCAGGTTTACCGGGGCTGATTCAGACGCGTTTTTCGAAATCAATGGCAGCCAGCAGGTAATGAAATATATACGCCCCCCAAAAAGCCGGGTAGACAGCGATGCCTTTCTGCAGGAGAACCTGAATCTTTACCAGGAAGGGTCATGCCTGGGACGCTTTGCGGTAATTGAAAAAGGCAGTTTGCGCATAGCCGGCACTTTCTCTTTTCTTTACCTCTCGGGTGAAGCTGATTTTCATATCGGCTATGCCTTGTTGCCCTGGGCCTGGGGTAAGGGGTATGCCACGGAACTGGTAGAGGAAGGAATTGCATTCTTTTTCAGGAATACCCAGCACCCGCAACTTTTTGCCATTACCGTACCCGGCAATGCCGCATCGCAACGGGTGCTGGAAAAAACAGGGTTTCAATACAAGGAAGCCAGGCCGGAACGGGGCGAAACACTCTCCTTATTTGTAATCGGCCGAACGCAAACAGATCCGGCGCACATAGCAGGCAAATAGTTCGGGCTTATTTGTACTTTTGCGGCCTGTATGAAAGCAAGAACCCTTAAGAAAGACAAAGTCAATATTATTACCCTCGGATGCAGCAAGAACCTGGTAGATAGTGAAGTGCTTAGCGGCCAACTGACAGCCAATGATATCCATGTGGTACATGAGAACGCCAAACTGGACCATAATATCTCCGTTGTAAATACCTGTGGCTTTATTGACAAGGCCAAAGAAGAAAGTATCAATACCATTCTTGACCAACTGGAACTGAAGCGCCGGGGCAAACTGGACAAAGTATATGTAACCGGATGCCTGAGTGAACGTTACCGCGAAGACCTGGAAAAGGAAATGCCTGAAGTGGATGCCTGGTTTGGAACAATGGAATTGCCGCTGATACTCAAGCAGTTTGATGCAGATTATAAAAGTGAATTATTAGGTGAAAGATTGCTTAGTACCCCAAGGCACTATGCATACCTGAAGATCAGTGAAGGCTGTAACCGTACCTGTTCTTTCTGTGCCATTCCATTGATGCGTGGCCAACATATCAGTAAGCCGATAGAGGAATTAGTGGCGGAAGCGGAAGGATTGGTGAAGAAAGGCGTGAAAGAGATTATGCTGATTGCCCAGGAATTGACTTATTACGGACTGGATATTTACAAGAAAAGAGACCTGCCCCGTTTATTGAATGCCCTGGCGGATGTGAAGGGTATCGAATGGATCCGCCTGCATTATGCGTACCCAAGTAAATTCCCGCTGGAGATCCTGGATGTGATGCGCGAGCGCGATAATATCTGCAAATACCTCGATATGCCTTTGCAGCATGCCAGCAACAATATGCTCAAAGCCATGCGCCGCAATATTACCCGGGAAGAAATGACGGAACTGATCCATGCCATCCGCGAAAAAGTACCCGGTATCTGTTTACGCACTACTTTGATCGCCGGCTTTCCGGGAGAAACCGAAGCGGATGTGGAGGAGCTGAAAGCCTTTTTGCAGGAACACCGTTTCGACAGGGTGGGGATCTTCCAGTATAGCCATGAAGAAAATACATCTGCCTATGACTTGGTAGATGATGTGCCAGCCGAAGTAAAAGCAGAACGTGCACAGGAAATCATGGAAGTGCAGCAGGAGATCAGTTATGAAAGGAACCGTGAAAAAATTGGAAAAGTTTTCAAAGTGATCATCGATAAAAAAGAAGCCGGCCGCTACCTGGGTCGTACCGAATTTGACAGTGTGGAGGTAGACAATGAAGTGGTGATCCACTCCACCAAAAAACTACCGATCGGCGAGTTTGTGAATGTTAAGATCACCAAAGCCTATGATTATGACCTGGAAGGGGAAGTAGTAGCGTAGCCTTCTCTTCATGGTGGCGGTGGTTTAAAATTCAAAAGTCAAAATTCAAAAGTCAAAAGTTAAAACAGTTATTTTTTGACTTTTGGATTTTGACTTTTGAATTTCCAAACCCCCTGCAGTTTCGCTACCTTTAGTTACCTAAACAAACTGTATGTCAATCGATTGGAAAGGCGTATTTCCCGCCATCACCACCAAGTTTACAACAGATGATCAGCTAGACCTACCCTTATTTGAGAAAAACCTGGATGCACAACTGGATGCCGGTGTAAATGGCATTATTCTTGGCGGTAGTTTGGGCGAAGCCAGTGTACTCAGTACTTCAGAAAAAGAAACACTGGTAAAATTCACCGTCGACAAAATAGCGGGCCGGGTACCTGTTGTATTGAATATCGCCGAGGGCAGTACCAGGGAAGCTTTGCAACAAGCGGCCCATGCGAGGGCCTGGGGTGCGAAAGGTATAATGCTATTGCCGCCGATGCGTTACAAAACGGATCATCGCGAAACGGTCACTTATTTTACAACGGTAGCGAAATCAACCGATCTGCCGATCATGATCTATAATAACCCGGTGGATTATAAAATTGATGTAACGCCGGATATGTTTGAAGACATGATCGGGCAAACCAATATACAGGCCATCAAAGAATCGACAAGGGATACAACCAATATAACCCGACTCATCAATCGCTTTGGTGAGCGGTATAAAATATTATGCGGTGTTGATACCCTGGCCATGGAAGAAATGGTATTGGGTGCACATGGCTGGGTAGCAGGACTGGTTTGCGCCTTTCCCCGCGAAACTGTTGCCATTTACCGCTTGGTGAAAGCAGGGCATATAGCAGAAGCCGCCAACATCTATCGCTGGTTCATGCCCTTGCTGGAACTGGATATTCATGCCAAGCTGGTGCAGTATATCAAACTAGCCGAAACACAGGCAGGCATAGGTTCCGAAAATGTTCGTGCGCCACGCCTGGCATTGGTTGGCGAGGAAAGGGAACGCATCTTACAAATCATTAACCATGGCATTGCCACCAGGCCCATACTACCCGAATATTTACAATTAGCTTTATAATGAGTAACAGTCAAAATCTTACAGAATCCGTTCGCATCGTAATGCAACAGTCAGCGAATGCTTTTGGTGCTTACCAAAAAACAAGCGCCCTGCAAAAAGCCAGTTTCCTGGAAACCATTGCGGCCAACATAGAATCTTTGGGAGATGCATTAATTGCAAAAGCTTCCGAAGAAACCAATTTGCCCGCTGCCCGGCTAACCGGCGAACGGGGCAGAACAACCATGCAGCTTCGCATGTTTGCACAAATGCTTCGCGAAGGCAGTTGGGTGGAAGCTTCGGTTGATACGGCCATACCCGATAAAAATCCTCCCAAACCCGATATCCGGAAAATGTTGTTTCCCCTGGGGCCGGTAGTGGTATTTGGGGCGAGTAATTTTCCCTTCGCGTATTCAACGGCGGGTGGCGATACGGCCAGTGCCCTGGCTGCCGGTTGCCCGGTAGTGGTTAAAGCACATCCGGCACATGTACAAACTTCGGTAATGGTAGCCGGCGCTATTGAAGCGGCTATTAAAACCTGTGATATGCCGGAACATAGTTTTCAGCATGTAACCGATGCATCTTTTGAAGCAGGCAAAGCATTGGTACAAGATGGTAACACAGCAGCAGTTGGCTTTACCGGTTCTTATTCCGGGGGCAAAGCTTTGTACGATTATGCCGCAACGAGAAAGAATCCCATTCCGGTATTTGCAGAAATGGGTAGTATTAACCCGGTTATTTTTCTGCCCGATACCTTACACACTAACGCGGAAAACCTGGCCAAACAATATGCGGGTTCTATCACACTTGGTATGGGACAGTTCTGTACCAATCCGGGTTTACTGATCGCGATAGCAGGTGAGGGGCTTGACCGGTTTGTATCGCATCTTTCCCGGGAAATCGCCAATGTGGTTCCCGCAAAAATGCTGCATGCCGGTATCCATAAAGCCTATTTCGAAAAAATGCGGGCGGCCCTGCATGAGAAAGGGGTAGCCCTTTTGGCACAATCCATCGCCGCCACTACCGAACTGGAAGCATTGCCTTCAGTAGCTACGGTAGAAGGACATGTTTTTTTACAAAACCCTTTGTTACACGAAGAAGTTTTTGGTCCCTATTCTTTACTGGTGATCTGCAAAGACGAGGCAGAATTAAAAGCCGTATGGCGTTCACTGGCTGGACAACTGACCACCACTTTAATGGGAACCGGTAAAGATTTTGCCAACCATCACAGTTTATTGGAAATAGCACCTGCCATTGCCGGAAGAATTGTTTTCAATGGTGTGCCAACAGGTGTGGAGGTTTGTCCCGGTATGGTGCATGGCGGACCTTTTCCCGCATCTACCGATAGTCGTTTTACGGCGGTAGGTATTAACGCTGTTAAAAGATGGGTGCGACCGGTAAGCTACCAGAATTGCCCGGATGCTTTGTTGCCCGATGCTTTGAAAGAAAGCAATCCACTCGGCATCTGGCGTTTGCGGAACAATGAATGGGGGAGAAAATAATTAGTCTGGAGTCTGGAGACTGGAGACTGGGACTGGAGTAGGGTTATTGCAACGTATTAGCCGAAAGTTTAAACAATCCAACTCCAGTCTCCAGACTTCTAACTCCAGACTTCTAACTCCAGACTTAATGGCATAGGCCAGGAAGATACGGGTAGGATAGGCTCAGCATAGGGGTTGCAGTATATGGCAGAGGACCTAGTATAGAAGAGGGTGGGATGAGCATCGGATATAAAGGCGGTTTGACACGGGATATCTACGGGACATCTACGGGATATTTACGGGACATTTGCAGGATATCAGCAAAGAGTACCCTACTGGATAGCTTGGCTTCTATCTTGAAAATCAATCGGTTTTAAATAAAAAGCTATACCAAGTGAAACATATTATCTCGCGTTGGATAGAGACTGCGGGGAAAATGGGCCCCCACGAATACAGCGTAGGTGGATTTACATAGAGCTTCCAGCCATTTTAAGATCTTCCAATAGAATAGTGTACACTTTATGCCATTATTCTTTCTGCCGGCTTTCTTTCTCTTAGCAAGAAATAAAAACTGACCCCGACAGAGAGTAAAAAATAGGCGATGAAAAAAAGGTTGAAAGATGATGAAAAGTAGCGGTTCATTCCAAACCAATCACCGAGATGGTAAATAATGCCGATGCCCATTGCGGCTTTGGCCAAGTCCCAAACCCAGGCATAGGGATGTTTGTCTAATAGCTCTGAGAAAGCATATACATACAGAAAGATAAAAGCACCATATACAAACATATCCGGGTTCCCTATTTGCGCAATATTGGCAAAGAAATAACTGAGCAGCAATAAAAGCAGCGTCATCTGTATCCATGCCCATGCAATAAATACCGGACTTGCATCGGTATCATATTTTGCAAAACGGTACACATCTTCAATTTTGTAAACCGGGTATTTTTCAGCCATATCCGCAGGACGCCAACCGGTGGGCATAAACCAGATGCGGAACTTGTCCTGTAAATTTTTAGTTCGCCATGCGTCCTTGCTCAATAACCACATATGCATGAAATTGATCTTGATGGGATTCCAGGTTTGAACCGGTCGGGTAATGCCATACACGGGTTTTATATCGGGCAGTTCTTCCTGGAAAGTACCGAAGAGCTTATCCCAGAAAATAAAGATCTGTCCATAATTCTTGTCTAAATATTCTTTGTTAATGGCATGATGTACGCGGTGATGGGAAGGGGTTACAATGATCTTCTCCAGCAATCCCATCCGGCCAATATGTTGGGTATGATACCAGAACTGGGCAAACAAATGAAGCGGTGCCACAACGGCAACCACCGTTCCCGGAACGCCCAATAGCGCCGCAGGCAACAGGAAAATAGTAAATACCCGGAAGATGATGGATATGTTTTGCCGTAAGGCACATGCAAGATTAAACTCTTCGCTGCTGTGATGAATGATGTGCGCGTTCCAGAAAAAATTATATTCATGATCCAGCCGATGCCCCCAGTAGCCTGCCAGGTCAAGCGAAAAGAATGCGATCACATATACTAAAACAGAAGACTGAATATGTACCAGGGCCATATGATCCACCATCCATTTGTAACTGATGATGGCAATACTGAGTCCGAGTACATCCTTCACCGTATTGGTAATACCGGAACTGAGGCTCGAGATCATATCGATGTGCCGAACAGTGTCGAACCCTTTGCGCCAGCCCCACCATTTCTCAAATAATACCAATGCCAGGAATGCCGGCATGGCGATCAATAATATTTTTCCGTAAGTTTCCATTTTGGCAATCGAAAATGAAAATAAACAAAAGATTCTGCAAATAGTTGCAGTTGCAACTGATTAATATCTCCCAATGAAAACAAGTCCCATCCCCTATACAATGCCGGTTCCGGGTCATTTAAAGAACCCTGTTTTCTCCTGTATCGACGCGCATACCTGCGGTAACCCGGTAAGGGTAGTAGCCATCGGCGGCCCGGCATTGGAGGGTGCTACCATGAGCGAAAAACGCCAGCATTTTCTGCGCGAATACGACTGGATCCGAAAGGGACTGATGTTTGAACCGCGCGGGCATGACATGATGAGCGGAAGCATCTTATATCCACCCCATGATCCGGCCAATGATATGGCCGTTCTGTTTATTGAAACAAGCGGCTGCTTACCCATGTGCGGTCATGGAACCATCGGCACCATTACCATTGCTATTGAAGAAGGACTGATACAACCCAAAATACCTGGCACTGTTCGCATGGAAGCACCGGCAGGATTGGTGCAGATCGCTTACAAGCAGGAAGGTAAAAAGGTAACAGCCGTTAAACTAACCAATGTACCGGCATACCTGGCGGCGGAAGGGTTGACTGTTGATTGCCCGGGGCTGGGCGAACTGGTGGTTGATGTTTCTTATGGAGGGAATTTTTATGCGATCGTAGATGTGCAGAAAAATTTTGCCGGACTGGAACACTATGCGGCCGATCAATTAATTGCCTGGGCCAGGGAACTGCGCAAACGCATCAACCAGCAATATTCCTTTATACATCCCGATGATCCGACCATCAATGGATGTTCCCATATTTTGTGGACTGGTGCCGTACTGGATCCGGCATCTTCTGCACGCAATGCTGTTTTCTATGGCGATAAAGCCATTGACCGTTCACCCTGCGGAACCGGTACATCGGCGCGCATGGCGCAATGGTATGCAAAAGGAAAACTGAAAGAAGGAGAAGTATTTATTCATGAAAGTATCATCGGTTCCAAATTCACCGGAAGGATTGAAAAAACAACAATGGTGGGAGATAAGCCCGCTATCGTTCCATCAGTAGAAGGCTGGGCGAGGATCTACGGATACAATACCATTTCCATTGACTCTTCTGATGATCCCTACGCGTATGGGTTCCAGGTGATTTGATTACCGTCACTGCGATCCCGCCAACGGCTGGATCGCAGTGACGGAAGATTTTCTTATGGATCATTGCCTGTTTAACACGAAATTCGTACCCTAATAAATTTTCAATGAAAGTAGTGATCATCGGCGGCGGTATTATCGGATTGAGCAGTGCTTATTATTTGCAAGAGAGCGGACATGAAGTAACGGTGATTGATAAGACCGATATGTCATCTAACTGTTCGTATGGTAATGCGGGATATGTTTGTCCCAGTCATTTTGTACCACTAGCCACCCCCGGCATTGTAAAACAGGGATTGAAATGGATGATGAATCCGCGCAGCCCTTTTTATGTGCAGCCGCGTTTAAGCTGGAGTTTACTGGATTGGGGATTAAAGTTCATGAAATCTGCTACGCCCGAACATGTGGAGCGATCCGCTGTTCCGCTGCGCGATATTGCGCTGATCAGTAAAAAATTATATGAATCCTGGGCAGCTTTGCCACAGTTTCAATTCGCGTACGAACAAAAAGGATTGCTCGAGATCTTTCAAACCGAAACCGGTGGTGAACATGCAAAGCATGTAATGGAGAAAGCACATGCATTGGGATTAACGGATACGGTGCTCTTGTCGAAAGAACAATTGCAGCAACTGGAACCGCAAACACGCATCAATGCATTGGGTGCGGTGCATTTTCAATGCGATGCGCATCTCTATCCCAATAAACTCATGCAGCAATTACTGGCCGATCTCGAACAAAAAGGAGTTCGCTTACAGGGTAACGAAGAAGTGAGTGGATTTGAAAACAAGGGTGGGAAGATCACCCATGTAAAAACAAGTAGCCAAATGTATGAAGCCGACGCAGTAGTGATTGCATCCGGCTCCTGGAGCAGGGAAGTAGCGGCTAAAATGAATGTGAAGATCCCATTGGTTGGCGGAAGGGGTTACTCCGTTACATTGGAAGATTCTCCGTATAAGATCAATCATCCTGCCGTATTAATTGAGGGCCGTGTGGCATTAACACCCATGGACGGCAACAAGATCCGTTTTGGAGGAACAATGGAAATTACATCTACCCATACACCACCCAGGATGAGCAGGGTAGAAGGTGTATTGCAGGCAGTGGAGCGTTTCTTTCCGGATTTTAAGGTGCCTACACCCGCCATGGATAAAGTATGGTACGGTTACCGCCCATGTTCGGCTGACGGATTGCCCTACCTGGGCCGAACCAAACAATGGCAGAATGTGGTAATGGCTACGGGCCATGCTATGGTAGGACTGAGTTTGGGTGCCGGAACCGGAAAAATGGTAAGCGAAATTCTGAATGAAGAAGAGATTAGCATGAATATTGCTCCCTTCGACCCTGATAGATTTAATTAGGAGAATGGAGTTTGAACCTAAAATGATGAATGGGTACGCCGGTATCCAGTAAATTGTATTTTTACCCCTTATTATGGATCAGACAGCTACTTATTTACCATACGAAAGCACCGGCTATTTTTCCAAGATCGTTTCAGATTACCTGTCGCAATCGCCAAGCTTGCAGCCATTCTACCAACATAGCCCTGATCTAGCGGGATTGAAAGCTTCCATCGCCGCAAGGCAATCATTCAATACCCCGAGAAATATTTTGGTGGAAGTATTGAACGAACAATACAAAGGCATTGCCGTTTCTGAAAAAACAAAACAACACATAACGGCACTTGCCGACACCAATACATTTACCGTTACTACCGCTCATCAGCCCAATATTTTTACGGGCCCGCTGTATTTTATTTACAAGATCATGCATGCCATTAAACTGGCGGATGAATTGAATACACAATTACCGGAATTCAAATTCGTACCTGTTTATTATATGGGCAGTGAAGATGCTGACCTGGATGAACTTGGGTATGTAACGGTGGGCGGACAAAAACTGGTTTGGGAAACCAAACAAACCGGTGCCGTTGGCAGGATGAAAGTGGATAAGGCCCTGATCAAACTCATACATGCCATTCATGGCCAGGCGGGCGTATTGCCTTTTGGAAAAGAGTTGAATGAATTATTGCAACGATGTTATAAGGAAGGAAAACTGGTTCAGCAGGCAACACTGGAACTGGTGAACGCCTTGTTTGGAGAATATGGATTGGTGGTATTGGTTCCGGACAATGCAAAACTGAAAACCGCTTTTCAACCGGTGGTGGAAAAAGAATTAAGCGAAGGATTCTCACACAAAATAGTGGCCGATACCATTGCGGCGCTCGGAAAAAATTACAAAGTACAGGCGGGCGGAAGGGATATCAACTTATTTTACCTGATAGATGATAAGCGGGAAAGGATAGAAGTAGATGGTACAAGGTATGAAGTACGGACTTTAGGACTGAGTTTTTCGAAAGAAGAAATCGTGCTGGAATTGAATTCGCACCCGGAGCGATTTAGTGCCAATGTAATTTTGAGAGGGGCATTCCAGGAAACGGTATTACCCAATATCGCTTTTATCGGCGGCGGCGGAGAACTGGCTTACTGGCTGGAACTGAAAAACGTGTTTGCAGCGGTGAATATTCCCTATCCTGTTTTATTGCTGCGTAATTCTTTTTTACTGATACAGAAAGAACAGTATGCCAAATGGAAACAGCTTGGTTTTACTGACCTGGACCTGTTTATGCCGGAACTGGATCTGCTGAATATTTTGGTGAAACGCGAAACGGAGCACCAGGTAAGTCTTGCCAACGAACTGGAACAGGCAAAAACATATTATACGCATCTGCGAACGCTTACCGATAAAATTGATAAAACACTTTCTGAACACCTGATCGCGCTTGAGAAACAGGCTTTGAAAAAACTCACGGAACTAGAAAAGAAAATGCTCCGCGCCGAACGGTTCAAATACGATGTGCAACAAAAACAGATCGGTAAACTGAAAGCGGCATTGTTCCCCAATAACAGCCTGCAGGAAAGGACAGATAATTTTTCTCTCTATTATGCAACGGCTGATAATGCCTGGCTACAGCAACTCTACTCCGTCTCAACAGGCCTTAACAAAGGGTTCGGACTGGTCGTTTCTTAACCTCTACTAGAAGTATTATAGCACCCATCAAACCCTGAATCAGGGGCTTCTTTATGTATTTGGCATCCCTATATCTATTTGGAAGCTGTTTGCGTTATTTTCTCTCTCTGCGAAAACTCCCCGTTCACTGCGGCTCTGCGGTGAATAAGGAGTTTGCGCAGAGAAATAATTATTCGCTTATAATTAACTCAAACAGCCTCTTAATATAGCCTATCAACCCGATTATTTGGAATCTGGTACAGTTTTTGAAATTAAATAACAGACCGGCCAAAAAACAGTTGACCGGTCTGTATTCGTCAACCAAATCCATATCCCCCCGATAGAGTTCTACCTGAGCGTATTTATTGTACTTTTTAAACGTCAGTTATGAATGCTATTGCAAGAGTTACCCTGTTCTTTGTTCTTATTGCTGCTCCTGTTTCTACCCTTCATGCGCAGAAAAGCCCGTACCAGTTTGAAGCCGGTATCAACCTGGGTACCTTTGTTTACCAGGGAGATCTGGTAAGCAGTTTCATGGGCACATTCAAAGGAACCCGGCCCATGGTGCAGTTATGGGTGGGAAAACCATTTACTCCTTTTTTATCCTGGCGCGCAAATATTGCTTTTGGCTCGCTCAGCGCGGATGAATCACAGTTCAGTTCTCCCTACTGGAAGCAGATCCGCAATTTTGCTTTTAATACGCCTGTTACTGAATTTACCGGCTTGCTGCAATACAATATCTACGGGGATAACGGGAAGGAAACCTATCATACCCTCACACCTTATCTTATGGGCGGACTATCCATTACCTGCTTGAACATCCGCAGGGATTGGAGTAAGCTTGATAAGACGGGCATCGATCCTGAATCTCCTTTTCTGAAAGGACTAACCAATGATTCGCTGAAAATTTTACCGGGTGTATTGCCCGTATTGCCTTTGGGTGCGGGGCTACGTTTACAGGTCTCGCCACGGCTAGCCGTGAATACCGAAGCTTTGTTCCGTTTTAGCTTATCGGATTATATTGATGGGTTTAGTTATGCCGCTAATCCAAAAGCAAAAGACGGTTACTATTCTGTATCGCTGGGAGTTAGTTTTTCGCTTGGGGAGAACGGTGGCAGTGTGCGATGCCCGAGGATAAAGTATTAACGTGTTGTGCTCTTAAAATAGATCTACTTTTTCTTTGTGTACTTTATAGATTCTGTTTCAAATACAAATTTTAATAACACAACATGTTAAAGTAAGAATGTGTTGTGCTATGAATTTATTCATCAAAACCATTGGGCCAGTCCGCTTTCAGCCTGGCAACTTTGCCACTTACTTCATGCCCCAGTTCCTGTTTGTAATGTGCAATGGCGGCAGATATTTTGGTATCGTTGCTTCCCAGGATCTGGGCGGCAAGGATCCCCGCATTCTTTGCGGCATTCAATGCAACGGTTGCTACAGGTACACCATTGGGCATTTGTAAAATTGACAATACGGAATCCCATCCATCGATGGAATTGGATGATTTGATGGGTACACCAATCACAGGTAAGGTAGTGATGGAAGCCACCATGCCCGGCAGATGTGCGGCACCACCGGCACCGGCAATGATCACTTTTAATCCGCGTTCCCTGGCAGTGCTCGCATAATCTACCATACGCAAAGGCGTGCGGTGTGCGGATACTACGGTTAATTCAAAAGGAATCTCGAATTGTTTCAGGATACCGGCTGCGGCCTGCATAATAGCCAGGTCGCTGTCGCTTCCCATGATAATGCCTACAAGTGGAGTGGTGATTGCCATAAAGAATGGTTGACCCGCAAGATACTTGTTTTGGCGCTAAGAGAAAAAGGGGTATCCAGAATTGCGTCTTTGCGCCTTTGCGAGATTTTTTCTCACGCAAAGACGCAAAGGAAGCAAAGCGTTATTTAGTTCCCATCTTTTCCCTCTTTCAGCAAAGCGATCATTTTTTCGATGGCTGTTTTATTAGCGGGGTTGGGCGATATGGGCAATGCCTTCTCAGCATATTCCAATGCTTTTTTGTAATCACCCGTTGCCGAGTAGCCGCGAGCCAGTCCCATAAGGGTAGTAAACTGGTTCGGGTTCTTTTCGTAATTCAGTTTGAATGCTTCCAGCGCTTCTTTATTCTGTTTTTGGGCAAGCAGGGTTCTGCCGTACTGGTGGATCTCGTTCATGGTACCCAATGGCAAGGCTTCTTTCATTACAGCCAAGGCTTCTGTTCCCCGGCCCAGTTTATTCAATACCTGTGCTTTGGTAGAAAGTGAAATAAAATTGCGGTTACCCAGTACATTGGGGTTGATAGCCGTATCTGCCCATAACAAAGCTTCTTCCAGGTTGGTGTTATGATCCACGCACCATTGTGCCGCCATTTGCCATCCCAGCCAGAAAAATCCTTTGTCTGTGCGCAACTCATTGCGGAACATATCAACCTGTGTTTTATTTACATCCACGGCAATGGTAAAAGGGAAGGATAGTTTTTCCCATTGCAGATTCACCGTGGCGGCAGATTCTGTTTGGTTGGTGAATTCATATTTCAGCCATTCTACAGAACGGTCTGTTGTAACCGGCTTTACTTTTACGCGCAATATATCATCTTTGGGATCGTAATAATAACTGCCCCAGTTGGTGGTATTGCGGGAAAAGATCAGGGTGGATTCATCCTGATCGTAAGCAATGAAGAAGCCATATTTTCCTTTGGGTAAAGATTGCCCGTTAATGGTTACATCTGTACCGAAATCTATCGTAGTGCATTCATTGGCACCGGCACGCCAGGGCGAGGCTTTGCTGCTTCCGAATTGCTGATCGATATAACCAACGGGCACCAGTTGTCCCCATATTTTTCCTTCCCTGCCTTTTACCCCCGGTCGGTCATACGAAACGGTAACATCTGTAATCCCGATCCTTTCACTAACGGAAGCTTTTTTATTACCACCGCTTGGTGCGGTAGTGAGTGGCCTTTGTGCATGCAAAGAAATAACAGCCAGCAACGATGCGGCGAGCATAAAACGTTTCATGTTGTTTGGTTTTGGCAAACAAACTAAGCATCTGCTGTAATAAACAAAGTATTTATATGATTAAAGCGTGCATTTATGGATGAATGGGAGTGGGTGGGATGGTAAATAGGTAAATAAAGTAAGTAGGGTAAATAGAGTAAATAGGGTAAATAGAGTAACCGCAATCTTCTTGTTACTTTATTTACTCTATTTACCCTATTTACTTAATTCTACTATTCCCTAACCAAGTACGCAGCCACATCCCTCAACACGGGTGCGGCTTTGGCGTTTTGGATGGTGATGCGGATTTGGTCGGTTTCCTGTTTTGGGAAACGGGCTATCTTTTTACGGCCAATGGTGGTGCCTGTAAAAACTGTTTGAAAATCTTTGCCATTGTATGTTTCAATGGTAAAGTCGCTTATACGCTGGCCCAATGAAATCATTTCCTCCAATACCAATGTATTCAAACTGGTTTGCTTTGGTAAGCGAATGGTGATCTGTGTATTCGTTTGTTGTGGTGAGGCCCAGTAGGTTTGCTTATTTTGATCAACCAGGTTGGCAAGATTGTTTTTGGCGGATGTATTGGTACTCAGTTTTACATTACGCAAAAGGTTATTGGTAAAAGCAGCATCTCTCAATACTTTGAAACCCATCAGCGAAGCAGAATCCGCAGCATTGATACGGCCCGTTCTGTCGGGCGGAACATTCAATAAAAGGCTACCGCCATTGCCTACCGAGTGCAGGTACAAATTGAACAGGTTTTCCGGTGTCCTTACTTTGCTGTCTTCTTTGGCATGGTAAAACCATCCTGGCCTGATAGACACATCTGCTTCGGCAGGGATCCAGTTCTTACCATTTACATTTCCACGGTTCAAAGTATCCGTTGGCGGTGCGCCATGGCCTCTTTTAAAGCCTGCGGTATCCAGTAAATTCCAGTTGGTGTTGTTGATGGTTCCCTTCTCATTTCCGCACCAGCGGATGCTGGGACCAATATCGCTGAATACGATCAATTGTGGCTGCCATTTAAAAACGGAATCTTCGAAACGTTTGAAATCATATACCTGCTTTTTGCCATTGGGTCCCTCGCCATTGGCCCCATCCCACCAGAGTTCGAAGAACTTACCATACCGGGTAAGCAATTCTTTCATGGTGGCAATATATACATCATTGTAAGCGGGGGTTCCATAGAGCGGATGGTTCCTGTCCCAGGGAGAAATATAAATACCCATCTCGATCCCGATCTTTTTACAGGCCTCGGACAATGCTTTTACCACATCACCTTTTCCATCCATCCATTTGCTTTCCCTCACGGTATGTGTACTGAATTTACTGGGCCACAAACAAAAACCATCATGGTGTTTGGCTGTAAGAATAATGCCTTTGGCACCTGCTTTTTTAGCAATGCGCGCCCATTGTTCGCAATCGAGTGCTGTTGGATTAAATACGGAAGGATCTTCATTTCCCTCACCCCATTCCTTATCCGTAAACGTATTGGGACCGAAATGGATGAAGAAGTAAAATTCTTTTTCATGCCATTGCAATTGCTCTTTGGTGGGCAAAGGCGGCAAAGGTTTTACGGTTTGCGAAAATAAGGAGCCGGCTAATAAAGTTAATAGCAGTAATAAGCAATTTCTCATATTGGGGATTGAGAAATGAATATACGAAGAGGAGAGGGAATATTGAATATTGAACAAGGAATGTTGAATGATGAATAACGAAGGACCTTTTGCTTCATCATTCAACATTCCTTGTTCAATATTCAATATTATTTCAGCTGCCGCTGGTACATCTGTACGGCGTTCTCATAACCGAGATAGATGGCATCGCAAACCAATGCGTGGCCAATGCTTACTTCATCAAGCGAAGGAATCTGTTGTGCGAAGTATTTCAGGTTGTGCAGGTCCAGGTCGTGGCCCGCATTCAATCCCATACCCAATTCTCTGGCTTTAGCGGCGGCTGTTACATAAGGCGAAATGGCCTGCGCCGTATTTCCTGTGGCAAATTCTTTGGCATACCCTTCGGTATATAATTCGATCCGGTCGGTACCGGTAGCTGCGGCGCCAACCACCATCTCTATTACCGGGTCAACAAAAATGGATACCCGAATGCCTGCTTTCTTGAAAACGCCGATGATGTCTATTAAATATTGTTTGTGCTTGATCGTATCCCAGCCATGATCGCTGGTGAGTTGTCCCAATGCATCGGGTACCAGGGTTACCTGGTGCGGGCGGGTTTCCAATACCAGGTCAACAAATTTCTGTTCCGTGGGATTGCCTTCGATATTGAACTCGGTGGTAATAATTTTGCGGATCTCTCTCACATCCTGGTAGCGGACATGTCGCTCATCGGGACGTGGATGCACCGTAACACCATCTGCACCAAACCGCTGGGCATCGATGGCGGATTGAACCACATCAGGGTTATTGCCGCCCCGGCTGTTACGCAGGGTAGCAAATTTGTTGATGTTAACGCTGAGTTTTGTCATACCGCAAAAATACGAACTTACTGTTATAGCCGCATTCCGGGAAGCATTGGGTATGGATTAAAATATTTCAATAAGAGAAGCCAGAGAAAAAGAGCTAAAGAGAACGACTCTTATCGCTCTTTTTCTCTGGGTCTCTCTTATTGAAATAACACACCCGCTTTCCGCTTTCTTTATTTCGTACTGAAACCGTAGCTTCGGTTAACCAAAAAAACGTTTATGCCGGTTATACTCCTCAGCATACTCTGGCTGGCCGCGATCATTTATACAATAAAAGGGATTTTTGAGCGGAATGACATGGAAAGGAATACCCAGTTATTATGGACCATCCTCATTGTGGTGGCGCCGATATTCGGGTTGGTGATCTATTATGTGTTTGGCGATGTGAGACGGAATTGAATCACTTTTGTGTAAATAATCTGTTAGTAACGCATGAGCTATGTTTCATTAGAAGACTGTTTGAACGACCTGGAGAAGAACGGACACCTGGTACGGATCAAAGAAGAAGTGGATCCTTACCTGGAGATGGCGGCCATCCACCTGCGTGTATACGAAGCAGGCGGGCCTGCCTTACTATTTGAGAAGGTTAAAGGTTCGCGCTATCGTGCGGCATCCAATATTTTCGGAACGATTGAAAGAAGCAAGTTTATCTTTCGCGATAGTTTTGAACTTGTACAAAAGCTGATTGCGCTGAAAGACGATCCCATCAAAGCGCTCAGGCATCCACTTGATAATATGAAAGTGGCCCTGGCTGCGGCCAAAGCGTTCCCGCTGAAAGATCCTTTGTCAAAACCGGTCATGTATGAAGAGATCAGCATTTCAGATCTTCCCCTGATCCATCACTGGAAAATGGATGGCGGTGCTTTTGTAACACTGCCGCAGGTATATACAGAAGATGCCGACCAGCCCGGCATCGCCAAAGCCAACCTGGGCATGTACCGGATACAGTTAACGGGTAACGAGTATGTATTGAATAAGGAAATTGGTCTGCATTACCAGTTGCATCGGGGTATTGGTGTGCATCAGACAAAAGCCAACGCCAAAGGGATACCCCTAAAAGTAAGTTGTTTTATAGGCGGCCCGCCTGCGCATAGTGTAGCCGCTGTTATGCCCTTGCCTGAGGGTATCAGTGAAATGCGTTTTGCAGGCGTACTGGGTGGCAGAAGGTTCCGGTATACCTATGCAGATGGTTTTTGTCTCAGTACCGATGCGGATTTTGTGATCACGGGAGAAGTATATCCCGGGGAGAACAAACCCGAAGGGCCGTTCGGAGACCATTTGGGATATTATAGTTTGAAACATGATTTTCCACTGATGCGCGTTCACAAAGTATTTGCGAAGAAGAACGCGATCTGGGCGTTTACAGTAGTGGGGCGACCACCGCAGGAGGATACCAGTTTTGGAGAACTGATACATGAATTGACGGGTGCGGCTATTCCACAGGAAATTCCAGGACTGAAAGAAGTACACGCAGTAGATGCGGCGGGTGTACACCCTTTGTTACTGGCCATTGGCAGTGAAAGATATACGCCGTATACACCAGCAAAACAGCCTGCGGAAATATTAACCATCGCCAATCATATACTGGGTACGGGACAACTGAGCCTGGCTAAATTCTTATTTATTACGGCAGATGATACAAACCAGCTGAGCACGCACAATGTTCAGTCATTCTTTGAATACATGCTGGAGCGAATTGACCTGGCAAGGGATATTCATTTTCAAACCAATACAACCATTGATACACTCGATTATTCCGGAACAGGACTGAATAGCGGCAGCAAGGTAGTATTTGCGGCCTACGGCGATACGCGAAGAAAACTTTGCACGAAAGTACCGGAACCGATGAGCGGCTTGCGACTGTTTACACATGCGGCGGTTGTTATGCCCGGTGTTGTGGTATTACAGGCGGGGGCCTTTACTACCTATGAACTGGCGCATGTGGAAATAGAAGTATTGAACCAGCAACTAAGTGACAAAAAGGAAGCACTTGAGCAAGTGCCGCTTATTATCCTTGCAGATGACGCGGCATTCACCGCACAAAATATCCGCAATTTTGTTTGGGTAAGTTTTACCCGCTGTAATCCTTCACATGATATATACGGCGTAGACGTGTTTACCACGAATAAACATTGGGGTTGTAACGGGCCGTTGATCATTGATGCACGTATCAAACCACACCATGCGCCACCGGTTGAAAAAGATCCGGCAGTAGAAAAACGGGTTGACAGGCTGTTTGAAAAAGGCGGAAGTTTATTCGGGGTTATGTAAACAGATCATTAACGGGCGATAACAAAGGAGGTATTCCTTCTGAAATGTTAAAGCATTTACCTCCTGTAAGTTTGGTTCAGTAATTGCGTCAGTAGCATAGAATACTTCATTTTAAAAAGTAATTATGCGAAATACTTTATGGGTGATATGCCGCACCGGTTTCGGTGCCATACTATTGGTTGCCGTATTCTTTTCGTTTGCATTTAGGAATGGGGAAGGAAAAGAGAACCAAAATGCTTTCGGAAGACCTGCCAGTAAAGCAAGCCCCGCAATTGTTGTCATGGAACTCTTTACCAGCCAGGGTTGTAGCAGCTGCCCGCCTGCAGATGCATTACTGGCCGAATATGCGAAAGGAAATGATATGCGTATCATGCCACTTTCCTTTCATGTGGATTACTGGGATCGGTTAGGCTGGACGGACCCATTCAGTAACCGGATGTATAGCGAGAGGCAGCAATGGTATAGCAGCCATTTGCCTAAAGGGAGTGTATATACGCCACAACTTATCGTAAATGGAAGAAATGAAGCAATAGGCAGTAACCGTAATACAATCGGTAAACTGGTACAGCAGGAATTAAAAGCCGCCGCACCGGGTGAGATCGTGATTGATGAGATAACCGTAGGCAAGAATATGATCAATTTTCATTACACTACCAATGTTACAACACAAGATGCTGTACTGAATGTGGCATTGATCCAGCGGGAAGCCACTACCCAAATCAAAGCAGGAGAGAATGAAGGGGTAACCCTTACCAATCATAATATCGTCCGCTCATTTATTACGCAACCCGTTAGTAAGGAAGGAACGGGAATTGTAAACCTGCCCGCTTCTTTTAAAGCATCAGAATACGCATTGGTGCTATACACGCAAGGAAGAAAAGATATTTCCATAACGGCAGCGGTGAAGAGAGAACTCAAGTGAGGTTGATCAAATCAATTAATAATTAAGAATTAGCAATTGGGAATGGTATGTTCGCTATTGAATTCCTCCCATTTTCTGTGTAACTCAGTGTTCTTTGTATCTCTGTGTTGAAAAAAATAGCCGTTAATTCACTACTGCAAAATCCGGCCGTTTGATCAGCTGGCTGATATAACGGAAACGCAGATCGGTATTAAAGGTGATATTCCATTGGTTAATGCTTAATGTACCCTTTGTTCGCGGATAATAATAGGCTTTCAACTCCATGGTACCGAAGACGAGGTTCTCATTGCGGGTTCTCACACCGCCGCCAACAGCTGCATAAACATCACCGTTTTCTATGTAATTGCCAAAGGCCCGCAGGTAGGTAACCTGTGAAAAGGCAAAGGGTGCGAAACTGAAACCAACGAATTTCCAGGTATTGTAAAAAACCGATTCGCAGTTAAATGTTGCACGGGTACCGGCTTTTAACAGGGGATTGTTCAGTTGTGGGATACCGTAATCGCTGGAAAGACGTAAGGGATCATTCAATACATTTTTGATGAGTTGGGTAAGACTACCACTCAGAAAATGGCGCAGGTACCATTTGCTTTGCCCGAGTTTACGCAGCTTGGTAAAATATTCAATGCTTGTAAGAAAGGTAATATCTTCCAGCCTGTGGTCGTTCCAGTAACCACCCATTTTCAAAGCATAGTTCAGGTAATTTTTCCTATTGGAAAAATAATTACGCTGGTACTCAAAACCAAGGTAGGGGCGGGATACATTGTTGCGGTTGGTCCACCCGCCGATAAAAGAAAGATTGAAACCTTCCGGTACGTCTTCATTCCGGCCAAAGCCATAGAGAAAATTGGTATGGTAATAATCCTGTTCAAACAAAGTGAAAGAGCCCAGCACAGACACAAGATTTGAATAACCGAAATTATAAGATGATTTATACAGGTCAGGTAAATCCTGAAAACTCCGGTGTACGGCCCGGAGTGCCACCATTCTTTTAAACCTTGATTTGAAATTCTGCTGCAATTGTTTCCTGGCGCCGATATTGTAGCCAAGCCACCCGTCGAACACGCGGTAACTGTATTTGAAATCGGATTGGTACAGCGAATCGGAAACATATCCGTTCTGTGTAAAATGCCGGGCTATTTCAAAAGCACCGGTCCATACATGGTAAGGGCTCACCAATGGAAGTTCGCCCTGTATATAGAGATTGTTTTCTTCTCTTCTGCCACTGTTGAAAGAGGGCGCTTCATTGCGGTAACCAACAGCGAGATTGATAAAGCTCCCGGCAAGATTTCGTTTCAGGAGTTCGAAACCCACGCCGTAATGTGGTTTTCTGTCTGAATCAAACAGGTTACGGATCTGAATACGGTTACCGGAACCAGCCAGGTTATCATCATTCACTTCAAAGCTGGCCATTTTATCCGATCCTTCTTCAAGGCTTCCCCCAATGGGGAACACATCTTTGCAGATCACGATTACATCCACCGAATCAGCGCTACCGGTATCGGGTTGTATGGTGATCCTTGCATCCTGCAGGTAGGTTAATTCACGAAGCAATCTTTCATTATCTGCCAGCAGGTAGGGATACAGCGTATCGCCGCTCGAAAAGAAAAGATTATTGAGGATGGTTCTTTTGTGCGTGGTGGTATGCATGGCATCACCGATATCATTGAATAAATTCCTGACCACTTTGGTGGTATCGTTCACGGATTTATTGAACCCGATCTTTTGAATGAGGATATTCCGGATGATCTTTCCGCGATAAGGATTAAAGGGTAATTCATTCTTCACGGCACCTTCTGATGGCAGTAAAATATCCGGGTTATTTACAGATAAGCTTTTCCCGATCTTACCCAATAATCCCTTTTTGTGTGCCAGAAAGAAAACGGTATCCGACGGGTTTGTTTTCTCCTGTGCAGTTAACGTACCGGAAACCATACCTAACAGCAATAGCCACACCACATATTTTCTTATCGTAACAAATGCACGCTGCATATATAGACTGGTATTGCATTAAATCCGTTTGAAGATAATTAATCAATACGGAAAAGACATGGGTATGGCTTCCGGAGGGTGTTAAATTTCAAAAGAAGAGGGAGGGAATATTGAATATTGAGCAAGGAATGTTGAATTTCGAAGTATTGTCTACTTCAGCGTTCAATATTCCTTGTTCAATATTCAAATATTCTCTAAGGTTTTTTCCATTACAATAAAGAACAGCGCTTGTTTAGGTAATCCGAATTTCGGGTCGGTTGGAAAGGGGGCTGTTTCGCCGGTAGGGTGGTACCCGTTTCTTTCGTACCATGCAATCAGTTCCTGCCTAACAGAAATGACGGTCATGGTAATGCAGTTACAATGTACTGTTCTGGCATGGGCTTCTGCCGCTGCCAGCATTTGGCGGCCAATTCCTTTGGCCTGCAATTCGGGCGATACGGTAAGCATGCCCAGGTATAATTTTGCTTCTTTTTTTTCGAGATAGATACATCCTTGTAAAAGGTTCTCTTCTCCGGTATATTTCAGAATAACGGCACCGGGTTTATTGATCATTTCGCGCAATGAATCAGGTTCTGTACGGAGTCCGCCCAGCAGGTCGGCTTCTGTTGTCCATCCTTTCTTTGCACCCTCGCCGCGATAGGCGCTGTTTACGAGAATATCCAATGCGGTAATATCGTTTTCGGAGGCAATAGTGATGGATGCTGGTTGCATGTGCTGTATTTATTGGCGACTAATTTATTTCAATTTACTAGAACTTGTTCGAGTTAATTATAAGCAAATTATTCTTTCTCTGCGAAAACTCCCTGTCCACTGCGGCTCTGCGGTGAATGTAAATCACCATTCACCGCAGAGCCGCAGTGTTGCCAGCGTTTTCGCAAAGAAAGAATAATCGAAGAACAGGGATAGGGAACTGAAAATAAATAACTCAAACAACTTCTGATTTGCTAAGGTAAATACAAAAATAAAAGCCCGCTCAATTGAGCGGACTTTATTCAACTTGCCAAATACTAACTATTTAGAACGCAGGATCAGCAGGTGTGTTGGTATTGCTGTCTCTTTCGCGGAAAGGATAAGGGAAGAGATTTCTTTTTCTTTCTGCATTAGGGCGTCCAAACCTGCGCATGTCTTCCAGTTTCAGTCCGGACAGGAACAGTTCGATACAACGGTTACGATAGATCTGGTCCAGCAATGCAGCAGCGGTAACTGGAGCTACAATGGGCAGATCAGCACCAATACCCAACGGATCGTTGACGGCTTTCTTGGTAACTACCTTGTTTAATTCAATGGTGCCATTAACCAGGTCGGGTACGGTTTGACGTGCATAACATTCTGCCTTGATCAAACTGATTTCGCCAGGATAATAGATCGGAATAGCCGTGGTTGCCGCGATCCAGAAACCATTCAAACGGAACCTTGGGTTAATGGTAGGATTGATCAATGTGTAGAAAGGAATACGCTTATCATTCAGATCCGGAGCCAGTGCAGCGGGTAATCCCAGGGTAGAATCTACCGGTTGGTATACGTTGTTGGTTGAGGAGACTGAATTGTAAACCGGGTTAGGATTTGCCGCTTCAAAATTCATGGTCGATTTTTTGGTAAGATCAACCGCGTTGGCGGCAGCCAGTGCAGCGGTATAGTTACCTGAAAACAGTGCATACCTCGCTTTGAGTGCATTCAGCGTGTTTACAATATCCACTCCTGCGGGTACATCCGCAACAAAAGAAGCACTAATGGCATTGGCATTGATGGCTGCCAATGCTTTGTCAATTGCGGCCATGGCACGTGTATAACCAATCATTCTGTCTGAGAAAGTAGTAGCAGCAGTACCAATGGTATCAGGTGTTTTTTCCCAGAACTCTGCGAGTGTTCCCATGGAAAGCACTTTGTAAATGGTGGCATAGCCGATCAGTCCGCTTGCATAACCTTTGTCTGCTACAGTGGCAGCACCGGCTATTACATTGTTTGCATCATAGATCACTTTACCAGCGGTACTCCACACATTACCCAGCAGGGCATTGGTTCCGTCTACTGCATTACCACCTGTGGAGAATTGGAATTCAGAAGTATTACCCGCATTCAACAGGATGGTTTCACCGGTGATCAGTCCGTTGGCATCATACATACCATAAGCAACATTGGCTGCATAGGTTCTCTGTAGTCCAACGGCAACACCGGCAAGTCCCTTGGCGGCGGCCAATACCTGCGCAGATGTAGCAGCGGTAGGGTTGGGGTAATCTTTTTTACAGCCGGTCGCAGTAAGCATTACAGCTGCGATTCCCGTATATGCTATTGATTGAAATATCTTTTTCATAAAATCTGTTTTGTAGTTGAATTAAAATTTAGCCTGTATTCCGAAACTGAAAGTTTTTGGAATCGGTGTAGCCCCAAAATCAATACCGCGGAGGATGGTACTTTGTCCGCCCGCATTCACTTCAGGATCATAGCCATTGTAATTATCCCAACTGATCAGGTTACGACCGCTGAAACTTACACTCAGATCGCTAAATCCTTTGATCTTTCCGAAATTATAGGTTAATGATAATTCACGCAGTTTGGTAAAAGAACCATCGCTTACACGCCATTGCTCAATGGCATAGATACCGGCAACATAACCACGCGGTACCAATCCAAGATCTTCCTGTTCGGCTACTTTTCCATTACCCACACCCTGGCGTGTACGGAAATCGGCATTGAATACATTGCCACCGCGAACCGCATCGATCTGAACACGCAGACTTAATCTTTTGTAAGTGATCTCATTCACCAGGCTGGCTGTATAATCAGGGTTTGGATTACCGATGATCTTACGAAGCGTTGTACCGCTTGGTAAGCCTGTGGTTGTGTTTCTGCCAGGTGTATATACCAATGTGCTGTTCTGCACACCGGCTTCCTGCTGTGGAATACCTGCCGTGCTTTTAAGCAATGCACCATTGGCATCTACCGCAAAGAATGTTCCATAGAACACACCGATCGGCTGTCCTTCAATAATGGCTACCGGCGCACCTGCATTGGTACTTAACAAAGTAAGCGCCTGGCCAATGCTGACCGCTTTGTTGCGGTTATGATTGTAGATACCGGTGATATCCCATTTGAAATCCTTCTTCGCTACCGGTGATCCGGTTAATACGATCTCATATCCTTTGTTCTCCAATGAACCGAAATTATCCAGTAAGCTGGAGAAGCCCGATGTTGGCGCGATGAAACGGTTGATCAGAAGGTCTTTTACTTTTTTATTGTACACGTTCACGGTCAGTCCCAAACGGTTGTTAAAGAAAGAAAGGTCGGCACCAAATTCGGTCTCTTGCTGTCTTTCAGGTTTTACATTCTCATTGGCCAATGTTCCGCTTGAGTTCAGGGCCGTTCTGCCGAGGTAAGAAGAAGAGCTGTATGTATTAAATCTCGAATAAGCACCAATACCTGTCAGGTTTCCGCTTTCACCATACGCTAAACGCAGTTTAAGCAGGTCCCACCATTTTGATACACCCATCTTACTCCAGAAATCAGTACCTGAAATCACATAGCTGCCACTGGCTTTATAATAAGTTTGATTGCGCTGGTCCTGGCCAAATACAGAAGATCCATCCACACGAACAGCACCCGTTAAGAAGAACTGGTTACGGTATTTGAAATTCTGTTGTACAAAAGTACCTGATACGGAAATCTCACTTCTGTCATCTACACCTGGTAAAATGGTGCTGGCACCATTTACTGTCTGTACAAAAGGAGCAAGGCCGCGGCCTTGTAATAAAGCGTAGTTATTTTTTTCATACTGCTGAGAAAAACCAACCTGTGTTACAGAATTGATCTTGCTGGTGATATCAAAATTATAAGTGGCATTGATATCGTGGTTAATGGCAAAGAAGCTATTGTTGGCTGTACTTGAATAACCATTCTGTGTTGGGTCAAGGCCCGCACCACCACCATAGAACGCCGTACTTACATTATAGGCAAAAGGAGGAATATAAGTGGTTCCGTTTTGCGCATAATTATCAATACCCATGGTATAATCAACCGTTAAATGTTTCATGGGTTTCAATTTCAATCCCATGTTGGCAATTACGCGGTTGGTGGTTTGTTTCTGTTTGATGTCTTCGATCACGGATACCGGGTTGGCACGGCCTCTTTCACCTACTGCCTGGATATTGCCCAAAGCATCGCGCTGCCAGATATTGTGGAAATTACCAATAATGGTAACGGAGTTCATAGGAGAGAAGAATGAGTTACCATCTGGTTTTTCATTCGCACCGCTGTTAATGTAATTCAGTCCCAGGTTAAAGCTTGCCCATTTGTTCAGCACCTGGTCAATATTACTGCGGAAACTGAAACGTTGGAAATCTGTATTCGGTACAATGCCCTGGTTATAAAAATAAGAACCGGAGAGATAGTACTTGGTCTTATCGGTTCCGCCACTGATAGAAATATTGTTGTCGGTACCGTTCGCATTACGGAAAATATAATCCTGGTAGTCGTAACGGGTTACCGCGGTGGTGGTAGTTAAGGCAGGTGTCAGGATATCCTGTGTTTGTGCACCCGCACCATCGGTAGGTCCGCCGAATTTAACCGGTGCCCTGTTTACATCCAGTTTTTTGCGCAGGCTGCTGGCAGTATAACTTGTAGAGAAACTGACAATAGGCGCACCGCTTTTTCCTTTCTTGGTAAAGATCTGAACCACACCAGCGTTGGCACGGCTACCATAAATGGCGGCGGCAGCGGCACCGTTCAATACTTCCACTCTTTCAATATCATTTGGGTTGATGTCTACCAACCTGCTCTGACCAATGGTTCCCACAAAATTACCACCATCATAGTTACCTGATGTATTGGTTACGCGGTTGGTTCCGTTGTTCACGATCACACCATCAATAATATATAAGGGCTCTGAAGAAGAAGAGATGGAACTGATACCACGCAGTCTTACAGACAGTCCGCCGGCAGGGTCGCCGGAGTTCTGTGAGATCTGCGCACCCGCTGTTTTACCTTGCAATGCCGCAAGCACATTGCCCGTGGCACCCTTGGTTAATTCATCTGCTTTTACCGAACTCACATAGCTACCCAATTGACGGCGCGTGGTACCTGCTGAAGTACCGGTTACCACTACCTCGTCAAGCTTGGATACTTTTTCGCTCAGTTGCACATCAACTGAGTAGCTTTTTTCGCTACCCACTGTTAACGCGGTTTCCTGTTGCTGAAAGCCTATGCCGGTAAATACCAATGTGTATTTGCCTGCGGTTAAAGGTGCGGTAAAACTGTACATGCCGTTGTTGTCCGCCAGGCCACCAAACTTGGTTCCCTTTACGGTAACTGCAACCGATTCTACGGATGCACCGGATGTACTGGATACTTTTCCTGATACGCGAACCTGCCCATAGGTATAGGCGGTCAGCAGGGTAATGGTCAGTAGTAAACAGAGTTTTTTCCATTTACCTGTACCCTTGATCAAACTTGTGTTCATAGTGCAGTTTTTATTTGTGATAAATCAAAGAATGGTTAAACCGTTTAGCCGGAAGGGGTCCAGTATTTTATGGGATGGATCCAGTTCGGTGATCAATATGTCTATTTCATCAACGCCGCACACACGGATCCGCTGATGCGAATTGAGCTTCTCAGAGATGGACATCACAACTGTTTGTGATGCGGCTTCAATCATCGCATTTTTTACCTGTGCCACATCCCAGTCGTTATCCGTGATGCCATGGTCGCGGTCAATCGCATTGGCTCCCAGAAAACAGAGATCTGCTTTGATGTGTTTGATCTTGGTAATGGCTTCGCCACCCACCGCTATCTGCGATTTCTTGGCAATCTTATCGCCGATAAAAATCACTTCGATATTCGGATGCTGTGCATATTCGTATGCTGCCGGAATACTGCCTGTAAAAAAAGTGGCTTTCAGGTTCTCGGGTAACAGGCGCGCCATTTCAATAATGGTGGTTCCGCCGCCTGATAAAATGAACATCCCGTCTTTAATTAGCGAAGCCGCTTTCTGTGCGATCACTTTCTTATTGTCAGCATTATAAACATCCGACCTTAGGTAAAAACTGTTGAAAGATTTTGATAAAGCACCTCCATGTACTTTGATAACTTTGCCGCTTTCTGCGAGTTCATTCAAGTCGCGGCGGATCGTATCCTCCGATACATTGATGGAATTGCTCAGGTCGGCAGAAAGTACACTATTGTGAAGGCTTACCTGGTGTAAAATATATGCCTGGCGTTCTTTTTTAAGCATGTTTCGTTAGTGGTTGCCATACCAAATTCTGCATTATTTCTCATAAAACAAATAAAAAGCTGCAAATTATTGCATTATATTTAGCTTAAATCAACATAAAACCGCAAATATGAACCAGAACCTAGCTAAATTATGCAGGATCTCTTCCCAGGATTCCCGCCTGATCATTGGATTAATGAGTGGTACTTCATTAGATGGACTGGATGTGGCGTTGTGTCGTTTTACGGGCAGCGGATCCGGTACCCATATTGAACTGCTTCATTTTGATACCATCTCTTATCAGGATCATTTTAAAAACGAGATCAGGTCGGTATTCTCCAAACGTTCTGTTGATTTGGAAAAAGTTTGCCTGCTCAATGGCTGGGTGGCACTCAAACATGCGGAAATGATTTTGCAATGTTTAGAGAAATGGAAGCTGCAGCCGCAGGAGATTGACCTGATCGCAAGCCATGGCCAGACCATTTACCATGCGCCCAAACTGCTGCACCAGGAAGATGAATTTGGCAACGGCACATTGCAGATCGGAGATGGGGATCATTTAGCTGTAGCCACCGGCATTATCACCATCAGTGATTTCAGGCAAAAACACATTGCAGCTGGTGGAGAAGGCGCACCACTGGCGGTGTATGGCGACTATTTCATTTTCAGCAAGCCCGGCGAAAACCGGATCATGCTCAATATCGGCGGAATTGCCAATTTTACCTACCTGCCCGGCGACCTGGATGCGACCAAAATATTCAGCACCGATACCGGGCCCGGTAATACGTTAATGGATGCGTATGTACAACGGCATTTTCAGATCCCTTTTGATAAAGAAGCGGCAATAGCCCGCCAGGGTAATGTAAACGAAGAACTGTTAACAGAACTACTTAAACACCCGTTTTTCGAAAAAGGTTTTCCCAAAACAACCGGCCCCGAATTGTTTAACCTGTCTTATATAGAAACCGCCACCCTGCGGGCAGGAATCGAAACCATCTCACATTTTGATGTAATGGCCACCCTGAACAGATTCAGTGCCGTAACCATTGCAGATGCCATCAAAAGAACCCTTGCCTCCGACCAGCAATATGTGATTTATACCAGCGGCGGCGGTATGCACAACCCGCAATTGATCGGGCATATTGAAGGGATGTTGCCCAATATCGTGTTTCATACCACTGATGCACTCCAGATCAATCCCGATGCCAAAGAAGCCATTCTTTTTGCTATTCTGGCAAACGAATGCGTGGCGGGCGGTAATACGCCTATCGGTAATGGTACAAGCGATATTCCATCCGTATCCATGGGCAAGATCAGTTTACCAGGCTAGCTGTTCTGCATTCGGTAAAATGCGTATTTCCCTGCGAAAATGCTGGCTAACCTGAACTGTACCCCCGGCTGCATTTTTGGACCCTTTCCCTACCCTTTGTTCGTATTTCGTTCGTGTTTTGTTCGTACTTTCTTCGAGTGTTCTTCGGGTTTTACGTCTATTTCCCGGCCGAAACCCGAAGAACACTCGAAGAAGGGGCGAACAAAACACGGTTTAAGTAAGAGAAACGAAGGACTGTCTTACTACTGAAATTGCTTTAAAAAAGCGAAAGAACAGGAGATGAGGAGCAGGTGATATTGATTTTTTGACTGGTTATCAACAATATAAGCCTCACGAACCCCGATCCGATACTTTGTATCGGACTGGGATGAGCCTTATGGCAAAAAATAAGGCAGGTAGTGTATTCATTCCATAAAAAAAGCCCTGCGCAAGAACGCAGGACTTCATTGTATATAAAGGATGACAAGTCTTATTTTTTGTTTTTGGCAAACACACTCACCACACCTGTTTTGCTGATTTCCAATACCACTGTTTTGTCTTTGCTGTCGAAAGAAACATAGTAGTTGGTTTGTTTCGCATCATTTACAAACTCAACACAATCCTGCAACTGGTAGTTAGGAAAAGTGTATTTGGTGGTAATGGTTTCGATGGCTGATTTAGGCAGTTTGTCGAAAGCGAACTTTTTCATGGTGCCGATCAGTTCTCCTTCATTGTCGTAGAAGGCGTTGATCTTTTCGTTGTTCATTTCGAAACTTACTTCTTCGAATTTGTCAGTGGCAGACCATGATACATTACTTGCTTTTTTAAAAGAAGCGGTAAAATGATCATTTACTTTGATGCTTTTTGAAACTGGACCAGCAAAAGCGCTTGTTCCGATGGCGATGGCGGCTAAAACCGTGATGAATACTTTTTTCATTTTGTTTGTTGTTAATGTTATTAAGAATGTTGTTTGTGTTTGTTTCAATTTGATATGTCAAAAGTAGAAACCTGCGATAGATAGACGAAGAGGTTTGTGATTAGTTACATCCCTGTGACGAGCGTTATTATGAACGGTGTTAACGTAAATGTTAACGAAATTGTCTATGCCCGTGTAATGTAGTGCCAGTAAGGGGTTGGGGCGATTTCTTAACGAATTCTTAAAGCCCCTTTTGGTAGGATGGATGAACTGTTACAACTGTACGCTTTAGGACGAGCGGTTTTTGCTGTTGGTGAAACGGTCACTGAAACCGGTGAAATATTTTCTGCCACTCCTCCCAAAGAATCATTTGAAAGGGAATAGACACAAAAAAGCCCTGCTTTCTTAAAAAACAGGGCTTTTCTGTTGTCCGTCGTCTATTTCTGCTGAACCGTAGGATAATGATCGATTGTTTCAAATACATTACGCTTATCCTGCTTTAATAAGGAAATGAATTTTCTCAGTGAGTCGGCAAATTGTTTCTTTTCAAATAACCTGTCGTGCGAAAGGATTACAATTGAGTTTGGTTGCTCTGTGTTGCCGTCATCAAAATGTTGATTGATCTCTTTGATTATTTCACCTACACTTTGCTGCGGAGCCTTCATTTTTGCCTGCTGATGCCATTCTACGTCCCAGCCGATAATCTTATATCCTGCGGCATCTAATTTTTTTACCAAAGCATTCTCTGCTTTTTGTCCATGTATATTTCCATTAGATGCAAATGTATTATTACCGGGCAAACGGATGATTTTTACAGGGATGCCTAATAGGGTTTCATTTTTCATGAAATCATTATAGGCGCTATCGGTCATAGCAGAAGAATAGAACTTAGTGTATTTATCGTTAAAGCCGTGACTGAAGCTGTGGTTTGCCAACAGGAATTGAGGATAGCCGTTGCGTAATGAATCGATAATTCTTTTTTTCCATGGACCCACCTGGTTAAAGCCAACAGCAAAGAAAGTGGCTTTCACTCCTTCTGACTGGAAAACGGCTTTAGAGTTAACTGTTCCCGGAGGTTGTGGAGAATCATCCCAGGTAAGGAATATATATCGTTTGGAACTGTCGTATTTGATCGGATCACCGGGTTTTGGTTTGGCCACTTTAGCTGCAGCGGCAGAATCGGTTCCTTTTTTATCGGTAGAAACACCGTTGTTACAGGCGCTGGCGGCGGCCAATGCCATTAATACAAGACCCGTGTTGGTGAGATTTTTCAAAAAATGCATGGTTAAAGCTTTGTTTCATTTCAAAGATAGGCAGGGAGGGATGGAAGGAAGCGGCTTATTTATCCTCAGATGTGGGAGGAATGAATTTTAACATTGATTTTATTCACAACCGATTTTCTAAATTGGGTGGTCTGTGAGAAAAAATTCCCTTTTGCTGCAAAACATACGGAGTTACAAACTGTGTTTTAATAACAAAACCATAGAAGCTGTTTCGTTATTTATTATTAACCCTTTATGTTGTTGTTCGATTATTCTTTCTCTGCGAAAACTCCCTGTCCACTGCGGCTCTGCGGTGAATGGTGATTTACATTCACCGCAGAGCCGCAGTGTTGCCAGAGCTTTCGCAGAGAAAGAATACTTCGCTTATAATTAACTCAAACAGATTTTTGGTATAAAGTTATCTCAATAAACGGATCTATCTAAACCGTTCCGATACCGTATACGCTACTTTGTCATTAATCCGCCTGAAAGTATCGTCATTTATCTTCCGGAGTTTTCTCACCCGCCGGTTGGCCTGCAGGTTACCATCCTGGTCGTAGTATTGTGGTTGCTGGAAGAAGGTAAGGATATAATATTTCTCATTCGTAAAAGGTAAATGAAACGCTACCTGCCGTATCGACAGGAACACAAGCGAACGCCGTTGGTTATTGCTGTAATAATCAAGGTTATTGATCCAGATACACTGGATGGCCTGCATTTTGGCAACCAGTTCAATCACTTCCTTTACCGGGAGCTCATATTTGCGAAGCGTATCCTGCAGCCGGGGTTCTGTAAAATCAAACTCATAAATGTATTTGATGGAATCCGTAATGATCTCAAGCGAAATATAGTTAAACGATTTATCCGTAAAACCTACGGAAAAATGTTTCTTTTCATAGATCTTTTTATAGGATTGTTCTATTTCTGTTAGTGCTTTTTCATTTTCCTGATAGTAGTTGGTAGAAAAATTCTTCCTTGTTGCGCAGGAACTCAGCACAGCAACCAGGCAGCACAATAGTATGGTATGGCGGATACTATTTTTCATCTGCCCTTTTTTGTGTTGCATGAGAAATGCCGAATATGATTTTCTTCAGAAATTGTTCGGATAACAGTTGTTTGGTTCTGCCACCATAGTCCCAATAGGTAATGGCCACTTTGTCTTCCACTTCTTCTACCGCAAGCAGTATGATAAAATGTGTGGGCACACCCAGCTTTAAACGGGTGTGGTTCTTTTTATAAAGGTCAAGGTTGTTTACAAACAGCGCAATGGTACCAGTTTGCAGCCGTTCTGATAGATACGCGAATACATCTCTTACGCCCGGACGCAACAGGTCGGAGCCTACCGCATCCACACGGTAATTGAACAGACGCCTTACCATCCGGTTAAATTTGGAAAAATTTACAGCCGCCCACATGGTGTTCTCGTTGCCGGGATTGTAATGCTTGTCAAGAAAATTCAGGTAGCCTTTAAAATGATCCGCCAGTGAAAGAAACCAGAGTTGATCTGCGGGACGGATATCCAGCTCTCCTTTGAAACTGAGTGTGCCGGCCGCCAGTTTTACTTCTTTGGTTGGTTCGAAATATTCTTTACCGTATATGGCTTTGCCTTCTTTATACAGTTTCAGCATGAACGTAACATACCCCAACGGATCGTAATGCAGTGGTAGATAGGAGAGCGCCGCATATGCACAGAAATTCGTGCTCCTTCCTTCATAAATACTCAAAGGCTCGTCAATATTTTTCCGGAGGTTCTGCAGGAAGAATACAGGGTTTACATTGGGCCAGAAATTACTCGCTTTCAGTTCGGATTGTTTTTCGAGAAATGCTAGGGCTTGTTGTTGGGTGGATAGAGGTGTGGTATCTATATGAATCCTGTCATTAGCAGTAAGTTGGAAATATCCCAAACAAATGACACTAATAAGGATGAAACGGACGAAATGTGTAATATATGGATATGATAAGGACAAAGAATTCATCTATTAATATGTGAAAATAGCGTTTTACAAGTTATGCTCACGACGCATACCAAGCTGATCGAATATTGAATATCGAACAAGGAATTTTGAATGTTGAAGTGGAGCTCTGCGCCTCCCTTTCTGCCGACAGGCAGAGCCGCAGAGCTATTTATACTTCAACATTCAAAATTCCTTGCTCAATATTCAACATTAAAAAGGCCCGCTTAAAAGAAGCGGGCCCCAAAAAACGGTCGTCTGTCGTCCGAAGACTATCGACTATTAATAACGGTACAATTCAGCTTTAAAAGGACCAGCTTTCGGTATACCTAAGTATTCAGCCTGAGCATCAGTTAACACATCCAGTACCGCGCCAACTTTGGCAAGGTGCAAACGGGCCACTTTCTCATCCAGGTGTTTAGGCAGAACGTAAACTTTGTTTTCGTAGTTCTTGAAATTGGTCCACAATTCGATCTGGGCCAGTGTCTGGTTAGAGAAAGAGTTACTCATTACAAATGATGGGTGACCGGTTGCGCAACCCAGGTTAACCAGGCGGCCTTCAGCCAGTACGATCACATCTTTTCCATCGATATTGTATAAATCAACCTGTGGTTTGATGGTGTCTTTTGTATTGCCATAGGTTTTGTTCAACCAGGCCATATCAATTTCAATATCAAAGTGACCGATGTTACAAACGATCGCTTTGTCTT
>JAZJYJ010000025.1:0-109074 GCA_040390405.1 Bacteroidota bacterium | reverse complement strand
TCAATCCTCAGGGGCGAAGCAATTGCACTCAGGGCTTACCTGCAGTTTGATGTGTTAAGGCTTTTTGGACCTATGTATAATTCATCCGATTCCACCCTGCCCAGTATTCCTTATTATACAAAAACAACAACGGGTTATAATCCATACCTGCCAGCCAATGCAGTAATGGATAGCATCACTGCCGACCTCTCAAAAGCAGAACAACTTTTGGTAAACGATCCCGTAATTTTTTACGGAGTGAAAGGCAACCCTTCTCCTAATGAAGACCCTTTTTTCCAGAACAGAAATTTACGGATGAACTATTATGCTGTGAAAGCATTGCAGGCAAGGTTGTATATGTACAGGGGCGATAAGGCCAGGGCTTACGCAGCTACGCAAACATTTATACAAAGCACTACCACAACTTTTCCATGGGTTTTATTTGCCAATGTGATCAGCAATAAAGCCAATCCCGATCGCGTGTTTTCAACCGAGCTGGTGTTTTCATTACAGTGCCTTGACATGTATTCCAATTACAGCATGCATTATGATCCAAATATTACTGATGCAAACATTTTTGCCCCGCTGGATGCACGGTTAACGGCATTCATGGAATCTGCTTCTTATCCAAATGATTACCGCTTGAATCCATGCTGGATCTATCCGAATACCGGAACCAAAACATACCGCACATTTTATAAATACGCAGATGTTTCTACTACCTCTACCTCTTTTCGCTACACAATGCCCATGATCAGAAAGAGTGAAATGTATTATATCGCTGCGGAATGTGCCCCTGATAACAACACTGCATTAGGATACCTGAACACTGTGCGGCAAAACCGCGGGCTCCCTAATCTTACTGCCGGAACGGTTGCTGTGCCTGAGATACTGAAAGAATACCAAAAAGAGTTTTATGGAGAAGGCCAATTGTTCTATTACTATAAAAGAACCAATGCTTCCGCCATTCCTACAGGTAGCGCTGCCAGCGGTAACATTACGATGGATAAAACCAAATACGTATTACCCCTTCCATTAAGCGAAACCGGGTTTCATTAATAATGACCAATCAAAAACGAGAAATCATCAGCATGAAAAAAATAAAATATTCATCAGCGGTTCTACTGGTTGTTGCAGGTTTTTTCTTTTCCTGTAAAAAGGAAAGTATCCCTACTTACAGTGGCAATACGGCAATTTACTTTACCAACAATTATAGAAATAATGTAGACAGTGGGATGGTAACATTCAGCTATTCCCTTACATCAGTAAAGGACTCTGTTTTCTCAATCCCTGTTTCAGTAATAGGTATGACTGCTGATGTGGACAGAGCTGTTAAAGTAGTGGTTCTGGATAGTTCCACAGCAAAAGCAGGGGTTCATTATGAGCTGCTTCCGCAAACATTTACGATCCGGAAAGGTAAATTGACAGATACGCTCAAAATTAAATTGTTAAGAACAGCCGATATCCAGAATGCGGCTGTGTCGGTGATACTGCAATTACAACCTAACGATTATTTTACTACCGACATGCAGAGCATTGTTACCAATTCAATTACTGGTAGTTCTTTCAGCTTCTTAAAATACCGGTTAATGGTGAATGATATTTTATCCAAACCAAAATATTGGGGAACCAGTACGATGGGTACTTTTTCGCGTAAAAAAGTTTACCTGACAGCATCGGTACTAAACCTGCAGTTGACGAATATGTTCGATATATTATTGAATAATACAAACTCACAATCGCTTCCTGCCCAATCTTATTGGGGAAGATCTATGCAAATTTACCTGAACCAGCAAAAAGCAGCCGGAACCCCCATTTATGATGAAGATGGAAGCTTGATGATCATGGGCTCCAGTGTACAATAACTAACATTCATTTTAGAATTAGAAACAAATTAACCGTTTACAATGATAAAAATTAAAGCACATTGGATCATCGGTATACTGCTTGCTGTTTTTGCCAGTGGTTGCTACAAGGACCTGGGTAACTACAGTTATCATGATATCAATACTATAGCTGTCAAATTGGATAGCTCTTACATAGCTGTCTATGGCCAGCGTTTTACCATTCAGCCGGGTATACAGATGACTATGGATATGGCTGCAAACATTGATGATACTTCAAAATACAGTTTTGAATGGTATATCATTGATCCCACATACATCCCGGTTCCGAATGCCAAATTCCTGTTATCCACGAAGCGTATCCTGGACACTGTGCTGAGTTTGAAACCCGGCTCAAATTATCCTTTGACCTTTAAGATAACAGATAAGAAAACAAATGTAAAGTGGACAGGCAACTCGCTTCTTACTGTTACAACAAGCATTTTTGAAGGATGGCTTGCGCTCTGCGATGTAAATGGAAAGAGCAGGTTGGATATGGCCAGTTGGGACAATACCAGCTACAAACTGATCCCTTCGGTTCTTGATTCAGTTGCTTCCGGTTTATCAATGAATGGAAAACCAATCAACGCAACCTATTGCACACAAACGGGTGCATTAGGTACCGCGCTGGCGAATGCTATTTATATATCCACCAGTGAGGGTACTAACCGCATAGACCCCGAAACTTTCAAATGGAGTTCAAATATGAATATCCAATATGATATACTGGCCCCGGTTTCTTCGGGTTTTGTTGCGGATATGATCCATCCAACAGCTGGACAGATTAATTACCTGCATAGCGCGGATAGCAATTTATACTCCTACTACAAGCCTCTTCAGATAAACTGGGGCGCAACCATCAATGTAGTAACCGGTGAAACAAATCCATTTAAAGCCGCTCCATTTATTGCAGCACCTTCCGGAGCGGTTCCCTACGGAAGCATCATTTTTGATGTCACTAATAAACGATTCGTAAGACACATGAGTTCAGCCATATCCTGTTCTTTAATGCCCACTACAGGTATGACATTGTTCAATTACAGTAACATCGGTATGGACCTGGTATACATGGCTTATTCGATATACAATGGTGGAGAAGTGAATGCAGTATTCAAGAATTCATCAACCAATAAGTTTTACTTGGCCAAGTTTACATTGGCTGCTACCATTACCCAGACCTATTATGCAGAGATTACAGGCACCAATATAGCCAATGCCGAATTGTTTGCCGTAAACCCTGATTATGGTTACCTGTTCTATAATGTAGGCGGTAAGGTGTATGAGTATGACCTTGGATTGAAGAAAAGTTTTTTAATGTTGGATAAAGGAGCGAGTGCGATTACAGTCATGAAATTTCATCCGTTTCAAAAGAATACTTATCAACTCGGTCCAAAACAGGTCCTGTATAATAAACTGGTCGTGGGCAGCTACGATCCTGCCAAGCCATCCGAAACTGCCGGTTTGCTTGACCTCTATACTGTACCGGGCATCAATGGAAACTTAAACGCTTATTTATCCATACCAGGATTTGGAAAGATCAAAAGCCTGACCTATCGTGAACGTTAAAACAGAACACAGGCTGAAAAAATTTTCACCCTGCATTTAATCTGACATCACTTTTTAAAAAAATAGAAATGAAAAAATCCGGATTGTTATTTTTTGTGCTGCAATTGGCACTCATCATCAGCCTCCAGGCGCAGCCAGGAAAAATGGCTATTATTGAAGGACAGAATGGCCGTGAATTTAAACTGCCTGTTGTTCTGTATAATGTACAGGAAGGGGTTAAAGAAATATATGCCACTTCTAACCTCACTCCGCAGAATAAATTTGCCTTTGCCGTTCCTGATTGTATAGAAGGTTTTTATTACATCACAGATACTATGAAATGGCGGTTCACGCGTATATATTTAAAACCGGGTGATCACTTAGAGTTGATACTGAAAGATAAAGGGGAATACACAGTGATTGCCGGCTCTCCAGAAAATAAGATAGTGGAGAAATGGTTTAACCTCAGTGTTTCGGTTGCAAGACCAGCAGATTTAGGAGATAGTACCTCTTACCGGTCATATTTCCCGTTGTTTGAAGCCATGTATCCTAAATTAAAAGCGTTCAAAAATACCATTGCCACACCTAATACACGCTTTAACAGGGCGATGAAAGAAATGGTGGATTATGAGCCGTATAAATGGGCCACTGCTTTTATGCAACTGCCGCATTCCGTTCATCCTACCCCGGACCAGATCCCTGATTTCTACAAAAAAATCATACTAGACAACCGCTGGTTTAAAAATACCACTCTCCTGCAGGATGGGAGTGGTGTATCATACATGCGTTCGCATGTTTTTGTAAAGCAGTCGATCTTGGCAGATAAATCCGCAGCAAAACGTACTACCGCCCAGCACATGACGGAGGCACTCACTTATTTTGAAAATGACACGCTGAAAGGTGTTCACTTGGTTAATAACCTGTTTATGTTTTCTACTTATCAGCCGTTTGTAAATATTACCGACCCTAATAAGAACCTGCTGTTAACAGCACGAACAAGGTTAATATACAATCGTGAATTGAAAAAAGTAAGCACTTTCGGTTCAGGCAGTCATGCTTATAATTTTCAATATGTCAATACGAAAGACTCCATGGTATCATTAAAAAGCTTGCGGGGAAAAGTAGTAGTACTGGATTTGTGGGCTACCTGGTGCGGCCCCTGCATACAGGAGATCCCGCACCTGGAAAAACTGGCGGAAGAATTGAAAAATGAAAATGTTGCTTTTGTAAGCATTTCCACCGATGGCGCCAATAGTAAGCAGGCATGGCTGGACTTTGTAAAGAAAAGATCAATGGGCGGTATCCAGTTGTATACACATGGTGAACGTGATCTGATGGATTTTTACAGTGTTGCTACCATACCGCGTTTTCTGGTAATTGATCAGAAAGGTGACATCGTATCAGCCAATGCACCACGCCCTTCAATGCCAGGGATGAAAGAAATGATCCTGAAAACATTGGCGGGAAGCAAAACTGCCCCGGTCAGTAAATAGCTTGTAAGACATTATGTTTACAAACAATATTATTTGAAGTATTTTCAGTTATTGTTTTATATCGGACGATCCACTATTATGAAGTCAATAATCAGCACATATAAAAATTATTCAGTCACTGATTTTACCTGGGACGAAGACTTTATCCATTATTGCAAAAACAACGATGAAGCTGACCTTGCGTTTTGGCTGAAGGTTCTGGAAGCTTACCCGGAACAGGAAAAAAATATGGCTGATGCAAAGGATTTCATATTGCATGTTAAAACAAAAGATGAATTGCCCTCACAGGCACAACTGCAAAACATTTGGCAAAGCATACAACCTGTTTTACCAGTTCAAGCACCTACCGGCAAATTAAGAAGTCTTGGCTGGCTGAGAGTAGCAGCGGTGTTATTGCTGATGGCAACGGGTGGAATGATTGCGTACACTATTTTTTCGCGAAAAGAAACGATAACTACACAATATGCGGAAACCAGGCAGGTGGAATTGCCGGATCATTCCAGGATCACACTTAACGCAAATTCAACAATAGCCTACAATAAGAAATGGGTTGGTACTGAGCCCAGGGAAGTTTGGTTAACAGGAGAAGCCTATTTTGAAGTTAACCATCTTCATACCGGGAATGCACCGGTAAAACCAGGTGAACGGTTTATTGTACATGCGAATGGTGTAGATGTAGAAGTACTTGGAACCTCGTTTAATGTACATAACCGCCATGACGCTGCGAGGATAACCTTAACCTCGGGGAGCATTGAGTTAAAGTTCGCCGATAAGAAACTGGCTAACATACTGATGAAGCCGGGCGAGATGATCAATTATTCAAAGGGTCTTCAAAACGTAGAAAAGAAAGCGGTAAACCCTTTATTGGCAAAGGCATGGAAGGAACATCGTTTGGTATTTGACAATACTTCGCTGAAAGAAGTTATTCAATTACTGAAAGATAATTACGGAATGGAAGCCAATGTAGCCAACCCTGAATTATGGAACAAAAAAATATCAGGCACCATTTCTTCCGACAACCCGGATATCGTTATCAAAGGCTTATCGGCCCTGCTGGATATCAATATTGAGAAAACCGACAAAACACTTCTGCTGAATAAATAAATGCAGTCCGGCATAATCACTGGTTAATAGTTAACGAGTTGTGCTATTAAACGTCCTCTGTGTAACTCAGCGTTCTTTGTAGCTCTGTGTTGAAAAAAGGGGCGCACTCTAAAGATAATTTCTTTTTTTTCAACACAGAGCTACAGAGATTAGAAGTTGCACAGAGAATACCTGCTATTGTCATGTCTTCTAATAGCACAACACGTTAATAGTTAATATAATACGTTGTGCTACTAAACAACTCAACTGGAACACTCACTTCGCGGGCTTTGCGGTACCATTTTACAGTTTGCCTTATTCGTAATACGGAAAAGCAGTAACGCAAAGCCTGCAATGAAACGCAAGGCGCCAAAGAAACCCAATAGAAATAGCTGGAATCTAATAGCACAACACCTTAAATATAGAAAATGAAAAAGATCCTAATCACAACCACATTATTGATCGTATGCTGTGTTTCTACTATGGCACAAACACAGGACCCGGTAAGTTTTACCTATAGTTCAAAAAAAATAAATGCCGTTACCTATGAACTACACATAAGCGCGGCGATACATAGCGGCTGGCATATCTATTCACAAACAACGCCAGCCGGAGGCCCTTCGCCTACCGCTATCCAGTTCAGTAATAACCCCCTGGTGGTAATAACGGGAAAAGCAAAAGAACTTGGCAAACTGGAACAGCATACCGAAAAACTATTTGGTGTTGAAGTAAAACAATTCAGCGATAAAGTAGATTTTGTACAAATCGTTACGCTAAAAAAACCGGTGAAAACCAATATCTCAGGCAGTATCGAATTCATGGTATGTAACGATCACGAATGTTTGCCGCCTGCTACCAAAAAATTCTCAATTTCCATCAAATAGGAACAGGCATTTTCTCATGTGCATTTGGTTTTTGATGCATACCAGGAAGGATTTCTATCCATCCTGTTTTCTTACACTTTGTTTTGCGCCAAGTTCTGTAAAGATGAAAGTTGGTTATCTATCTGGCATTTATACGCTTAAAGGCGGTCCGATATGTTTAATACCATGTTTTAAAGCGAGTTTGTCAATTACTTCCTGCGTAGGGTTTTTTAACTCATTTGCTTCATTAAAAAAATCTTCCATTTCACCTGCCGGATTTACTGCAAAAAGCAATTTCCCGTGCTCAGAAAGTTGTAACCATTGATGTGGAATATTTCGTGGAAGAAAAATAGTATCGCCAGCATTTAATTCCTCTTTCGTTTCACCGCATACAAAACGGTATTTCCCTTCTATCACATAAAAAAACTCATCCTGGTGAAGATGTATATGCAATGGTGTGCCCGCATTCCCATATCCTGTAAATAAAAACACACTCAGCTCATTTGCTGTATCCTTCCTGGAAATTACCACATCATTGGGATGAACACCCATAAACTTCATCATGGGGTTGCCCGACCTGTTATTACCCGCATGCACAATAAACGGCTTTTTTGTTCTGTCGGCACCTTCTATCAATTTACCAAAAGCTAAAGCCGGCATAGCTGCCATAGTGCTTAGTAAAAATTGTTTTCGTTTCATGTTGAATAAGTTTAGAACACAAACCTACATTCAACTGAAACAGCAGTAATGGTAAAAACTGGACGTTTTTAAACTTCTGCCTCGCCAAAAGCACGTTCCGGTGCCTTGTTATCTATTTCAAAAAACTGAACCGGTGTATACCCTGTAAATTCTTTGTAGTCTTTTACCAAATGCTGATAGTCATAATAACCACAATGCAGTGCAATAGAAAGCCAGTCTTTCCCAGGAAATCGATTCTTCATACGAAATGCCCTGTCGAAACGAATGAGTTGTAAAAACTGCTTGGGCGCTATGCCTGTACTTTCTTTAAACTTACGATCAAACTGGCGATGAGAAAGACAAGCCGCATGAAGAAATTTATCAACTGAAAGACCTTCTTGCGCTTGTAGCATCATGCTGCTTATTTCGTTGACAGGGTGCCTTTTCGTTTCCCTTTTCTGAATAAGTGTTGTAAGAAATTGTTCCACTATACAAATCATTTCAGCATAATCCTTCGCGTAAAATAATTGCTCATTCACCAGTTTGATACTTTTACCGAAAATGGTTTCTGCATCTATAATCTGGTTGGTTAACTCGTAGGAGGGGATCTTTCTTAAGAGGTATAAGGCACTCAGCTGAAAGATTACCTGGAATGCTAAAAAATGATTGGCAGGATATCGATGGAATACATTTGTTTGCTGACCCACTAATATGATATTCTGGTTGGAAAGAACCAAGCCCGAATCGGGACTTTTCGTTATTTCAACATCTCCTGGCATAAACTGAAGACAATGCTCAGGTCTTGGCGGATAGGATTTACAGGGCACTGTTGATCCTGCGGGAAAACGAAACTCAATAATTCTGTATAACCGTATGTATTCGGTCAGAAAATAGCTTGGTTTGATCTCGTTTAAAAGCACCTGAATCTAATTTGTTATTGGTTACGTTTATCTGATACACAAATCGGAGTATGTAATAACAAGCCAGGTTCCGTCTACCCGGAAGTTAATTGAGTCTTTATGTTAAAAAATATTTATGAATGTAAAACAAGCCTTAAAAAAAATACAGCTTATGCAGTTACACTAAAATACATCACTTTAACCATTCTTGTTATCCATTATTTCGGACAATCACTACAACGCAAGATAAGATACAACCTCACGAACCGAAATTAGGCTTGCCAATAAAGCTTTCTTATGGCGTTATATCCATCATGGTAGAAATGTGGATGCTGTAAGCTCCTTTCATATTTTAAAACAACATCTTCTTGAGAATACAAGTTAGCAGTTTTGCGCTATGTTTATCGTAACCTGATTGTAACTGCTTCTAATTCGCGAAGTCCTCTATCGAGAGACATTCGCGTGGAACACCTCGTTTTTCCGCTTCAGTATGGGATTCGAAATAGACACCCTACGGAGAATAAACAGTAGCATGTTGTGCTTTTACACTTCTTCTTTGAAACCCTCGTTAGAATCAGGCTTTTTCTTTCACGCAAAGGAGCAAAGCCGCAAAGTTTTGTACCGGGTGCAAGCATCTTTGCTTCTTTGCCAACTTTGCTCCTTTGCGTGAAACAGTTTTACGTTAACAGATCAACCTGCCTTCAAACCGGCGTCCGGCCATTAAGCGTTACATGGGAACACCCAAAATACCCACTGTAATTGATAGTCAACAGGTTATCAATAACAATCCAAAGCAACACCATTCCCATCTCTTCCAACTACTCAACCGCTCTGAGGATAATGCTTTGTACAACAAATGATTAGGAGCATGCTGTGGGCTGAAACCCACTAGATTCGGGCTTTCTTCGGGGTTCACCCACAGTTCACCCACACTTCACCCACAGTTCACCCACACCGGTGTGGGTAAAGAGTGGGTGAACTGTGGGTGAACTGTGGGTGAACCGTGGGTGAAATATGGATGATTTGCGGATGATTTGTATATTTATAGTGAACCTGTACCCCCCATAAACCTTTTACTATGGCAACTATCCACAACGAGGGGATGGGTGGGCTTATTGGTCAGTTGGTTATGTACAACTTGAACGGGAAACAAATTGCCCGTACCAGGCCCGGACTTTCCCAAAGCAGAAGAAAGCAGCTGGCTAAAAGCAGCCAGGCTATTGTTTTCGGACGGGTTTCCCGTTATGGCACCGCATTGATGCAGGTGCTGAAAGACCATCTTTTATTCTCCTTTACCCATGCCTCGTACAACGCGGTTAGGGGCTGGCTACGCAACCAGTATGCACCCAATCTTACTGAACCGGAATGGCCGGTTTGCAGCAGGTTTAATACCACCTGCCAGCTTAACCCCCTGGCCGACCTGCGTCATTTTTTAAAAGCGGGGATTGAGATTAGCGATGCGGGTAATGGGCAGATAAGGATAACGATGGAAGCATTCAATCCTGTTCAGCAGATCCTTCCCCCGGCTGGTACAGGAGCGGTTAAACTGAAATGGATCGTACTGTCTTCTTCTTTCGGTGAAGGAGCGAATGAAATCCATTCCGCCATGCAGGAATATTCTTTTCCCTATACGAATGCGGTTCTTCCTGAAAAACAAACACAACTCAGGATTGGAGGCAGTGTGGGCGATATTGTACTGGTTGTTATGGCGATGGAATTTGAAATGAAGCAAGCTGGTGTTGGCGCTTATGCTAAAGATATTGCCTGTATGCCGGCAGCCATTATGGCAATAGGTAAACGTAAGGAATAAGTAGCCATTAGTGGGACAGGCTATTAAACTTCCTCTGTGTAACTCAGTGTTCTCCGTATCTCTGTGTTGAAAAAAAATGAAAACATCTTCAGAATAATTTTTTTCAACACAGAGGTACAGAGATTGGGAGTTGCACGGAGAACTCGTATTATTTTATTCTCCACAGATTCTTTTCAAAAATAACAACTTCTTCGCAGATGTCTCCCGCCAGAGCGGGGACTCTGCGTTTAGAATTACTGCTTCCCCAGTTCAAACAAACTCATGTTAAGGAAGTAACACCTGATTTTCTCATCATGGCTCGTGTTATATCAAATAGTTGAAATTTACAAACTGAGCATATTTTGTACTCCGAATCCGTAGGGTCCTCTATCGAGAGATACCTGCGGGTAACTCCGTTTTTTTATTCGTTGAACACACTGCGGTGAAAAAATAGGTAAACGTAAGGAATAAGTAGCCATTAGTGTGACAGACTATTAAACTTCCTCTGTGTAACTCAGTGTTCTCCGTATCTCTGTGTTGAAAAAAATGAAGGCATCTTCAGAATAATTTTTTTCAACACAGAGATACGGAGATTGGGAGTTGCACGGAGAACTCGTATTATTTTTCTATCTGGTAATAGAACAACACGTTATTAAATAATAAGGGGTCTATAAAGAAGACAGTACTCATCTGGCTACAGGTCTGTAACCAATGCTGTCCAGCCGGTTTGATGGCTTGCGCCAAGGCCCCTGCCTGTGTCTCCATGAAAATATTCGTGGAATAAGATGAGTTCCTGGTTCTCCGGCTGTTGGTAGAACCAATTATACGGGCCATAGACCGGTCGCTCATTGTTTTCATTCCGTATAAAGATGGAGAGGTTACGTTCGCTGATCATTTTCGCGGCCATGGCAAGTGTGATATGGTTTCCTGAATGCGCAGGAAATTCTATCTGCAGTTCATCCTTGTAAAACGCTCCGAATTGCTGAATGGCTTTTACCAACAGGTAATTGATAGGCATCCATACGGGACCGCGCCAATTGGAGTTACCGCCAAAAAGTCCCGAAGTAGAATCGCCGGGATCATAGCCAACCGAATAATTTTCATTCTCAATCGTAATATGGTAAGGATTGTCTTCATAATACTTACTCAAGGCACGTACCCCTCCCACTGATAAGAACTCCGTTTCATCCAGTATTTTCTTTACCAGTTCTACCAGTTTTTCTTTATCCGTTAATGAAAGCAGCATCGCCGATTCATCGGAACTAAGTGTATGCGCAAGGTGTTTTTTATTTTGAAGCCTGTAATTGATAAACCAATTCATTCTTTTTTTAAAATCAGGTAATCTATCTAATGTCTGTTTCTGAATAACGGATACAGCAAATAACGGTGAGAGCCCCACAATAGACCTTAGTTTTAATGGGATCGGAGCGGCTTCATTAAAACTCAATACATCATAGTAAAAAAGATCTTCCTGGTTCCATAAACCAAATTCATTTAAGGCTTCTGCTATCAATGTAAAATGTTCATAGAATTTAGTTACGGAATCTTCAAATGCATTGTCATTAACCGCAATTTCAGTGGCGATATCCATCATATTCAGGGCATACATTCCCATCCAGCTGGTTCCATCCGTTTGTTCCAGTGCTTTCTCATTTAGCAGTCTTGTGCTCCGGTTAAATACGCCAATATTATCAAGTCCTAAAAAACCACCTTCAAATATATTGTTATCATTCGCGTCCTTTCGGTTGGCCCACCAGGTAAAATTGATGGTCAGTTTCTGGAAGATCTTTTTCAGGAACTGGATATCACCGGTGCCTGTTCTTTCTTTTTCTATCTTATACACCTGCCATGCCGCAAACGCCTGAACGGGTGGGTTTACATCACTAAAATTCCACTCGTATGCGGGGATCTGTCCATCGGGATTCATATACCATTCGCGCGTAAGAATAACCAGCTGGTTTTTGGCAAATACCGGGTCGATGGCCGCGATGGCGATACAATGAAAAGACAGGTCCCATGCCGCATACCAGGGATACTCCCATTTGTCGGGCATTAAAATAATATCCTGGTTTTTCAGGTTCATCCATCCACTGTTACGTCCAGACAGTCTATCCCTGCTTATCGGGGTTAGTCCATCGCTTGTCTGGATCCATCTTTCCACATCATAATGATAGTATTGTTTGCTCCATAACAAACCTGCAAATGCTTGTCGTTTAACGAGGGCCAGTTCTTCCGAAATATTCTTTCCGAAAATATCCCCGTAAAAATCATCCGCTTCTTTTTGGCGTTTGTCAAAAATGGTTTCAAAGCCTTTTGCGAAAGGATCTTCCGTTATTTTTTTGGTTAAGCGCAGGTATATCGTATAGGTTCCATTACCTGCTATCGTGGTTTCGTATACGGGCGCGCATTTGGTGCCTTGCTTTCTATCCTGTAATGCGGTCCTGTTCTTTTTCAAGATCACTGCATCATGAAAAGCATCTTTCACAAAGGGCGATGCATTGGGTCTGTTAAACAGCTTTTCCTGGTTGGTTTCATTTTCTGTAAACAAAACCTCATCGGTTTCGCTGAAATAAAAATAATAATTGCCCAGCCGCTCATGTTTCACTGAAACGGTTTCTTTGTTATCGAGGGAAACTGAGGGTTTTTCCTGTAAGCCGTTATACTGCCATTTATTGTAAAACCAGAGTGTGGGCAGCACGGTTATTTGAGCCGGCGCCGCATATCGATTGATAATAGCTACTTTGATAAAAATATCCTCGCTATTCTCTTTTGCATAGGTTACAGATACATCAAAATACCGGTTATCATTAAAAATGCCTGTATCCAGTATTTCATATTCGGGTTCCTCTTTTGTTCTATTGCGGTTTGTTGTAACCAGGTCCGCATATGGATAAGCTGCCTGCGGATATTTATACAGGTATTTCATATAATAATGCGATGGCAGGTTATCCAGGTAGTAGTATAGTTCCTTTACATCTTCTCCATGGTTCCCTTCGCTATTTGTTAGCCCGAATAAGCGCTCTTTCAGGATAGGATCGTTGCCATTCCATAAGGCGATTGCGAAACAAAGGTTTTGTTCATAGTCTGATATACCCGCCAATCCATCTTCGCCCCAGCGGTAAACACGGCTTCGGGCATGGTCATGTGGAAAATAGTTCCACGCGTCTCCATTCTCACTGTAATCTTCGCGTACGGTTCCCCACTGTCTTTCACTAACATAAGGACCCCATAGTTCCAATGGTATTTCTTTGGTAGCATTTTCCTTGAGTCGTTGCTGCTCGGGGTTCATGAATATGGGTTTTTGCTTTTCAAGCGTTGTCCTATTCCAATAAATCTATTTGTTTTCTTCGTGCCACTTCGTGCCTTGGTGCCTTCGGTTCGATCTTTTTTCAACACAGAGCTACAGAGAACACTGAGTTACACAGAGAATGGCCGTTCGCATATTCTTTAATAGTATAGCACACCTGCTTTTATCCATTGGTACTGAATCCGGGGTAGAGTGTCATTCCTCCATCCATGAAAACCGTTGTACCGGTTATGTAATCAGATTCATCGCTTGCAAGCCATACGGCCAGGTTGCCAATGTCTTCCGGTTGCCCTATGCGGTTATAGGGTATTAAGGTGAGCAGGCTTTTTAAAGCTTCTGGTGTTTCCCATGCAGTATGGTTGATGGGTGTTTGAATGGCTCCGGGCCCGATACTGTTTACACGGATCTTATCTGGGGCCAGTTCCTGGGCCATGCTCTTCATCAACATCATTACCCCTCCTTTTGAACTGGCATAGTTTACATGTCCGCCCCATGGAATTACTTCGTGTACACTGCTCATACAAATGATCTTTCCCAATGCCTTGCTTCGTTCAGGCGCCATGCCTCTTCTTAAAAATTCCCTTACGGCTTCCCTGGCGCATAAAAATTGTCCCGTTAAATTAATATTGATCACCGTTTGCCAATCGGCAAGACTCATATCTTTAAAAGGCGCGTCTTTTTGTAGTCCGGCATTGTTTACCAGGATATCGATGGTTCCGAATTGCCGGTACATTTCCTGGAACATGGCCTGTACCTGCGCTTCATTGCTTACATCTGCCTGCAGGGCGATCGCATTGCCCCCATTGCTTTTGATCTGCGTTACTACTTCCTCGGCGGCTTCGGGATGGGTTACATAGTTTACCACTACATTGGCACCTTCATTTGCCAAAGCAAGGGCTACGCCTTTACCAATACCACTATTGGCGCCTGTTACCAAAGCAGATTGTCCTTTTAGTTTTTGGGTATTGTTCATACAACGGATTTATTTGTATTTGATTTTATATATAAGTATGACGATTGCAAAAATCAATGTGACCGCATTGGCTGATACAACGGGTATATTGCTGGTAAACAAGCCAAACAATAACCATAACAAAGTACCGAAAGCGAATAAGGAATACATGAACAAGGATATGCCTGAAGTGTTTTTTGTCCGGATGGTTTTAATGGCTTGTGGTAAAAAAGAAATGGTTGTACAGGCTGCGGCCGCCAGCCCTAATATGGTTGTATAGTTCATAGGAATTGAAAATTAGCTCGGTTTAGTTGATGATCTATGTTAGTGTGTTGTATTAAAAGCAGGCCTATTTTCTTTTTTCTCTTTGTGAATCTTCGTGCCTTTGTGTACAGTATGGCTTATGCTTCAAATACAAATTTCAATAGCGCAACACATTCTATGTTAACCCTACGAGCTTAGGAAATATTGGATGGTTGCAAGCCAATACCTCCTGCCAGTAATGAATTATAAATATCCAGCATTACATTGCTTCGTACCGATCCTGCTTTGGTTAAATCCGGTACCCAGCACATTACTTTTATTTCTATGGCTTTTTCTGTAAATGACTGAATGATTACCGCCGGGGCCGGTGTTTGTAAAATGCCTTCCAGTAATAACAGCCTTGTTCGTATGATTGATTGAACTGCATTTAAATCTGTGAGGTATGGCAGGGAGATTAAAAATTCAACCCGGCGCATATTATCCTGCATGGTCCAGTTAATGAGGTGCTGTGATAACAGATCGCCATTGGGAATGATGATATCCGCTCCATCCGAGTTTTTCATTTTGCTGGACCGTACGCCTATTTCCTTTACCGTTCCTTTTTTATTACCTACTTCAATAATATCGCCTACCTGGATGGGTCTTTCAAAAGCGATGATAATACCCGATACAAGGTTATTTACGATGTTTTGTAAGCCAAATCCGATACCGATACCCAGAGCGCCTAGCATAAAGGAAAGCCTGTCTAACGGAATACCCGCCGCTGCTACCGCTACGAGGAAGCCCAGTGTCCAGATAACCAGGCGTATCAATAACATCATCGATCCGATGCGTTTTCTGTAGCCCGGCTCGTTCTGGCTTAGGTTGCCAAAGAAGAAATTGATCACAGTTGAGATCACAGAGGAGATCCATATGATACAAACAAATACCGCTACGCTTTTAAAAGTAAACGCCATATTGCCGATACTTCTCTGCTGGTTAAAGAACAGGTTTGCTTCTTTGATCAATCCATCATACATTGTATAATTTCGCAACAATGATATGATCCAGACAACGGATGCGATGATCCACAATACTGTTTTCAGTTTTACCTGTAACGCTTTGAAATCGATCAGGTCGGAAAACCTGGTTTTCGAAAAAGCTTCTGTCTGCATATAAATCGCTTCCAGTATCATGATACAGAAGATCTGAAGTGATACGCCTAACATCAGGCATTGTATGGCACTAACGCCTAAGATCTTGGCCAGCGTTAACCTGCCGGTTATATTCAATACAACAGATAGAATTACCTGCGCCAAAGAAAAAATAACCAGCCCTTTTGTGGCTGAAGATTGCGTGATCTTTACAAATAATTCCTTGCTGCTGATGATCAATCTCAGGCAAATTATTATCAATGCTACACCAGCCAGTAGTAAGGCCCAGCGCTCGGCAAAAGCAGATTCCAGCAGCAGGTCATCCTGTGCATAATAGATCCAGAGAATGGAAAGAAAAATCCAGGTTTTTTTGGCTGATCCGGTTAAGAATGGAAAGAGCAAAAATGAAAGACATATCAACCGGAGCAATTCGATACAATGCAGAAAAGACATCGGCGGATTAGCGAATAAGAAGGGGGTATAGGTAAAGAAGCCCATCAGGCATCCCAATAAAACACTTCTTCTTAATAAATGAACCGGCTCCAGGGTTTCTTCTGCTGTTGCGGATTTCTTTATCCGGTATATATTGGATAAAGACCAGGTGGTGATAAAAATAAACAGCAGCAAGCTGATCACAAGTATGTTCCATTTCCCGGTGAGGTAGATGGAAATGATTTTAGCGGATCTTTGTAATGTTTGCCAGCAGCTATCCAGTAAGGATTGGTGATAATCGGATGGGGTTGCCTGGAACAAGGGCTTCTCCTCTACCCCCCACATCGACGATTTCTTTGCTATCGAGAGATAACCCATATCTGATACGATATCATCGGCCTGTAATAAACTAATTGATACATGATTAAGTATCAGGTTTACCCGGCTCAGTGTTTGCAGTTGCGCGGAATCCAGGCTCTTTCCTTCATCCAATATGTCTTCTATCTGGTCTTTCAGAACCGAATCGCCCACTTCCTGCCTTAATATGGGATCGTTGATGATTTTCTTTACCTCTTTATTACTCTGCGATAGTTCTTTACTGTAGTTACCAAGATTGGCCTGGTAGCCTGTTAATTTGCCGGCTATTTCCTTTAAGAGTATGGTGGAACTGTTAATACTTCTAAGGTTCATTTGAGCGCCCTTCTTTTCAAATCTCGATTTAAATCCTTCGAGCCTTTTATCGATCGCAATTAATTCGGTTGCGATGGGCGTTACATCTATTTGATTTTTTATCAGGAAATTGGTATGATCGATGGTATAGGTATACGATTCTATCTTATTGATCAATTCCGACACGGCTGTATCCGTATTGGCTTTGATCAATACGGAATCCGATAGTTTATGCAGTTTGCGTGGTTTGTTCTGGGCATGGGCGGGTTGTGCAATCCCTAAAAAACAGTACAAAAAAGAAAAGAAAAGGAGCCTTCCTGCATTGTGAATGTTCATACAATTTTACTATTTAAAGTGTGCCTTTCAGGCATAATACGGTAATCGTGTTCGCAAGCGTTTTACACTTCCTCCGAATGAATCTCCGCTACAGAAAGATTATACTAATTGCGTACCAAAAGTTACTGAATTTAGAAGAATAACCTGTTATGGGGTTAAAAAATCACTTAAAGTTATCCGTGTAGCGGTGTTTTCTCGGCGTTGTCTGTTGACTGATCGAAAAATAGCCTGTTTAATCAGAACCTGTTGTGCTATTAAAAAGATATTATAATCACGGGGCGCTATTTAACTCCATGTACGTTGTCGCTAATTATTTCACGCAAAGGCGCCAAGTTAGCAAAGAGGCAAAGAAAGATTGCATTTGATACAAAGCTTTGCGGCTTTGCTAACTTTGCCCCTTTGCGTGAAATGGCTTTGGGTTCCAAAAATCCGAGGGCTACTGAGTTGCACATGGGAAATCTAATTTCACAACACATTAATATTAATAACCTGTTTTAACTGAATAATTCGTGCAGGGTTTCTGCTATGGCCTGGAGAAGGGAGGTATCTACGCTACTTGGTTTATTGTGATCCGTATCCGCAAGCAGGGCACGGTAATTTTTTTCATCGTCGGGTTCAAATACAAAATTGACGCCCTCAATTGTTACCCTGATCTTATGTGTATAACCCAGGGTTTGCAGCTCGGCCGGGAAGAACAATTCTTCGCCATTGTACCAGACCGGCAGGTCAAATGTTTCCGCCATGACCTAAAAGTAACGGGAATTTCGTTTTGTGAATAACTATTCCCGGTAAACCATGCAACAAATCTCCGCCAGACTTTATCTTAGTTGTATGGATAATAAGTACCAGATCCTGCAGACCATTGCTACGCTTGTAAAGGATATTCCGCAACCGACGCAATACCAATGCCTGCCAAGGCAATTGATCCTGCTTTCCTCACTCGACTGGTCTGGCATCTATTCGCACCTGCTTTCATTGGAATCAGAAGGATTGGTTCAGGTTGTGCAGGCTGATAATGTTCAGTATTCCATCACTGAAAAAGGGTTGGAAAAAGCTGCGCTGCTGGAATTGAATGTTGCCGCAAACGCAAAAGCTTCTTTCAAATAATAAAGACCCCATCTGTTACAATGAGGTCTTTTGATCTACCCTGCTTACTGCTATGTATTTTTTGCTCCTATTCTTATTATACCAGGGCTGTTAGAAGCATGCCGCTTATTTGATTACTGATTCATCCGGAGAGGTTCCCTTAAACTTAAGCTGGTAGGGCCATTGTTCTTCTGCTACTACAGCCGGAGCCGTTCCTTCTGCGGGTCTTCTTCTCATTACTATGGGCCAATGTTCGGTAGGGGCACCCATCACCACTAACCATAAGTATTCCGTATCCTGGGGTACTTTACATGTTGCGGTACCTTCGGCATTTTTATATACCTCTCCATATTCGCGGCTGCCATCTTTTTTTGAAGCGACAAAACCATAGCGCCAGCCGGCTTTGTCGAGGTTTACCGTACTAAAACTATCCACTCCCGCAACGCCTTTAAAGTTTACGGTTACTTTCGTACCCGCTTTGGGTACTTTCAATTTAATTCCGTTATAGCCATAATTCTGCGGGCATTTTTCTTTCGCTATCCTGTACCAGTCATCTCCTATTGCATTCAATACCGTTGTATGCTGGTTGGCGTATTTATGCGCCACCTGTTCAATCCGTGGCATATCCCAGGTAATGAACCTGCGTGATGCGTCAAACATTTCATCATTGAATTGTTCCTGTGTTTGCGATGTGATGCGTTTATAGGTCATTACGGGATCTTCTCCTTCTTTTGTGGAGCGGTAAAGTGTGCCTAAAAAATCCAGTCCGCGTTTATTAGACCAATATTCGAATACATAAGGCGAGTGATAGGTATTGTATGCGTGCAGAAATGCATAATGCGTTCCTTTCAGAAAATCTACCAGGTGGTAATTTTCGAAACTCATCCATTCTGGGTACACCTGCCATAGCATATACTGCGCAGTCATTTCCATAATAGCGCCTCTTGGCCCACGGCCATTGTCCTGCGAAGCCATGTACTGAAAGGAATGTCCCAGTTCATGCGCCAGTGCTCCGTAAGGCGCTTTACTCATTCTTGCGGGAGGTGTCCATAGCATCCCCACTTTACCAGCTCCGCCGCCGAAGGCCGTACCTCCTTCCCCACTGAGTACGAATAAAACCATTTTGTATTTGTCTGTATAAGAATTCCCTTTCTGAATGATCTTCAGGTCATTCACATAAAATGAGTAGAATCGCTCACATTCTTTCAAAGCGTCTTTTGGATCAAACCGTTTTTTCTCGTTTGAATTAGCAGTGGGATCGTCTCCAAACTCTTTGTGCCAGAAAATAGCCACATTATCTCCCTGCACCATTCGCTTGAAACTATATTCGCTTTCATCGTTTTTGAAATCATTTTTAGGTGGAATACGATAGATCGTATCCGGGAGAAATAATTCTTTTCCTCCGGCCTGCGCAAACAGTACAACCGGGCCGCTGAGCAATGTGAAAAAAATCAAAATATACTTATGCATAAGCTTTGAATTTTAGGTTGGCGCAATGTGATTTCAAATGTATTTACCATAGCATCCCTTGGTCTTCCTTTTTATTGACGGGATCTTGGCTGATATTGATATTTCAATGGCTTTCTGATTATGCCGAATAGCAAAATCACATTTTTTTGGCATCTTCCAGAAACTTCGCGAGTCCGCTATCTGTTAATGGATGTTTTAGTAAACCCAGAATAGAATCCAGCGGGCAGGTACATACATCCGCCCCGGCTTCGGCGCATTTAACAATATGCAGGGCGTTGCGTACGGAGGCTGCCAGGATCTCTGTTTTAAATCCCTGTATGGTAAAAATATTTGCGATCTGCCTGATCAATTCAATGCCGTCCCAGCCCGTATCATCCACTCTTCCAACAAAAGGCGACAAATAAGTGGCTCCGGCTTTCGCGGCCAGTATGGCTTGTCCGGCACTGAAAATAAGTGTACAGTTGGTTTTGATCCCATTGTCGGTAAACCATTTGATGGCTTTGATTCCATCTTTGATCATGGGTACTTTTACAACTATATTGGGGTGAATGGCTTTCAGTATTTTTCCTTCCCGTATGATCTCATCGAAGGTGGTTCCCAATACCTCCGCGCTGATATCTCCGTTCACCATTTCGCAAATGGTTTTATAGTGCTGCAGAATGGCTTGTTCTCCCTTGATCCCTTCTTTTGCCATTAACGAGGGGTTGGTGGTAACACCATCCAGTATTCCCAGGTCATTGGCTTCTTTAATCTGTGCAAGGTTTGCTGTATCGATAAAAAATTTCATGGTTTAGTGCTTAATGTTTGTATAAAAACATTCGGTATGTAATCATCTCAAAATGATTAACGCGTTGTGCTATTTAAAATCCAAGATCTTAATTGTTTGAAATTCAGTGACGCTCATGGCCGCTGGGCCCCGTGCCTGCTACCGGGCTGCTTTGGCCTCTGATCAGATCTGCTTCGCATGATCTGATCTGTCAACACTTCGCTCGACACCGAACCCAAAGAGGCCCGTCCGCAGGCACTGATTAGAAATGTTTCATCTATCACCCTATATTTATACATTTCATTTGTCTAACAATCCATAGTTTGAATATTCTAATACCACAACACGTTAATGATTACATACCGAATGAAAATGAATGGGAACAGGGTCTATTTATTTCCTGGCCGCGAAACTGATCTTGTTGGTGATCGTCCAGGTGCCGCTTACAAACGGCACACCATCTGTAGGATATAACCTGAATGCCAGTTCAGGGTTGATGTTCTGGTTAAGGTCGTTATTGGCAGCCGGTATCCTGTATGAGCTCAGGTAAGCATTGTTCAGCATGAATAAGGGGAATGTGGGCGTTTTTGCCGGGTATTTATATACCAGTGCCGTATCCGTTTTTTCTTCCGCATAATAGGGCGCAAACTGTTTGAATCCGTAGCGTGGCGCAGCATCTGTTCCTACACGTGTTTGCACTTCCCCTGTTTTGGGATTAAATGTTGCGCCATTCTTGTCAACGAATTTTATGATGATGATGTTGGGGCCATCTTTACGATCAAGCGTTACACTGAAATTTGCCTGTGTGGTAAATACAAGTTCCTGGTTAGGGGCCGATGTATTGGCAAACTGGCGAATTAATTGTGAGGGTACCGAAGGGGTTAGAATAACTTTGGCTACGCTCTTAATAGTTTTGGCTCCTGCAATATTGCTTACCTGGATATCAAAGTCGTAGTACCCTGTATCAACATAAGCCGTTGCTGGCGTTAGTTCCAATCTTCCGCCAATGGAATTAACGTTAAACGGTTTGTACATCGCCGTTCCCAACTTATTTGCCAGCAATTCCGGTGTAGAATCGGCAGGGGTTACTTCTCCTTTATAAATGGGGATCTCGTATTCCTTGCTCAGTAAGGCAGTTACCTGGCCCGCCCTGTTTCTCATTTCCAGCAATTGCACATTCAGCGGATTGGAAGAGCCATCCGCCTGTATGGGTACTGATGTTGTAACGCGTCCCTTGATACCTGTAAAAGGGTTTGCCAGGTAATAGAACTGGTTACCCAGGAAGCCTTCTCCCGGTTTTTTTGTACACGCCATTACGACCAGGGTTGTTAACAGGGCCGTGAGGATGGTATATTTATTGGTAGTCTTCATGATTATGTATTAACGGTGTGCAATAAAGTGGATTGTCAGAATCTTACAAATATGTGGTTGTTGTTCAGCACGTGTAAAGTTGTGGCCCCATTGGATGTTTTGATACCCGTTGTTTGACAGAGTACCAGAATATCATTCTGACCAACTGGTGGTGTTACGCCCGGTTCGTCTAGCGCACCGACTACTTTTACATAAAACAGCAAATAGGTTGGCGCTTTTGTTCTGTCTACGTAAGGGGCGCCGGTTTGTAATTGTTTCAATACGCCCATGGTTGTGTTTCCTGTACTTGTAATGGGCCTGGCTTTCAGCTCGGGGGAACCGTCCAGTTCTACGGTTTCGTTCAGTATGTACTGGCGCACTGAATCCACACTGATGTCTTTGATCAAACTGTCCAACGTATAGGTGGCCAATGGGTTCACCATCTGTTTTTGTTGCAGCTTCAGGTTAATCATGTTCAGTACTGAATAATCCGTGAAAGCAAAAAATGTTTTGGCATTGTTAACCTCCGTGGCGAGGCCCAGTTTTTCGATTACAAAGGCAGCGGTATCAAACAACTTGAATGAATTGCCTTTCAGGTAGTCCATATTATTGAGTGGTGTTACAGCGGCATGCAGACTGCCCCCTGAGAGGTAATCGTTTTTCTTACACCCGAATCCCATTAGCATTCCGCATACACACAGGACAATGAGTAATCTGTTGCTATCGTATTTCATAATACTATTTTTTTCTCTGAATGAATTTTGAGTCTACATTTTATCCGCCCAATAGGAAGTTTGCAGCAGCAATGGGTTTAATGAGATCAGGATCGGATCGATGGGCCAGTAGTATTTGCCTTGCTGAAAAGAAGTAGCATCCATACGAACCGCCGTTCCGGTTCCGTTAAATTTCAGGATACCTGTTTTCTTTCCCAATCTTACCAGGTCGTAGAAACGATGTCCTTCCAGGAAAAGTTCCCTTCCTCTTTCATCAATCACGCCTTCAAAAAGATTGGCATCTGTTACGGTTGTGGCTCCTAGGTTAGACAAAGCCCTGATCTCATTTACAATTATCCTGGCATCTCCCGGTTTATTGGTAGCAGCCAACGCCTCTGCTCTCAGCAGTTTAATATCCGCCAGTCTGAAAATGACAATATTGTTTAAGCTGAGTGGGGAAGTATTGTTTGCACCCGAGTAGAAAATATTGGAATACTTCACGCAGATGGGATCGGTGGTTCCCCAGAAATCAAAACCATTTCTGCGGCGCAGGTCAACACTGTCTGCATTGTTTGGAAACAGCGTAGTAAGCGTTCCCGCATCCAGTCCGAAAAGAGCATTTCCAAGATTGGTAAGCAGGTAAGGTGCTTTTAAAGTTCTGGCCGCAATGCTGTTGTTAATGTCTCCGTAATTGGGTGTGATCAACGAACCTTCGATGGTAGAGTTCTGCGCGATCTCAAAAATGCTTTCGCTTGAGTTCCCTTTATACATTCCGAGATAAGAAGCCTTGTTACTTCTGTTTACATAAGCATATCCGCCTTTGGAAATTACTGAATCCGTTGCGGGCAATACTTTGTCGTAATCGCCTTTCCAGGCATAGATATGTGCCAGTAACGCATAGCAGGTACCCCGGTTGGCCCGTATTGGCCTGTTGGCTGTTGCGCTGGTAACATAAGGTAGTAATTTGATCGCTTCCTGCAGATCGGCGATACATTGGTCGAGCACTTTTGCCTGCGGATCTCTCGGCGCGGTTTTAACAGCAGCGGCATCCGCGGCAGATTCTATCACCAGAGGAACATCACCCCAAACGCGTGCCATGTAGAAATAGGTAAACGCTCTCAGGAAATAGTTCTCCCCGATCAGCGCATTTTTCGCATCCTGTTTGTTGGCGGATGTGAAATTGGCGATATCAATTCCTGGAATGTATTTAATACCCCTGTTCACTTCGTCGATGGCACGGTAGAAATTATCCCATCTACGCATCTTGATCAGTCCACGGAAGGTTTGTGATGGCGCTACAAATGTTTGCCATTGTATTTGTGTTAGGGCTGGGTAATCTTCTCCATTGGTTCGGGCTACAAACTCATCGGTAGCAATATCACCATAGTAATAATAAGCCATTCCCATCTCGTTCAATGCAGTTCTTAATAAGGCATATGAACCTGCTGTTGCACTGCTGGCTTCCGTTTCATTGTTCCAGAAGTTGGCATCGGTTGGCGCGTTAATGGGTACCCTTTCTGTGAACTGTTTGCTACAGGAAGCCATGATCGTTAAACAGGTGATCAGCGTAATGCTAAAAACTTTTTTATGATTTCTTTTCATTGGTAACTGATTTTAAGGTTAAAACTGAATGTCTACCCCTACTGTGAATTTTTTAGGTGTAGGATATCCGTTCGCGGTTGTAAAACCATCCACACCAATGGATTCCGGATCAGGCAGGTTGGCTTTGTAAAAAACTTTCAGGTTGTCTGCTACACCGTAGAAGCGGATCTGCCTTACACCCAGTTTTTTCATAAAATCCGATGCTGGTAACGTATATCCGAAATTGATGGTTTTGATCCGGAAGAAACTCGCGTCTTCCACAAAAACAGAAGAACGAATGGTCCATGGATCGTTGGTACTGAACAGGCTTCCCAGTGTGGCATTGTCGCCTGGTCTTCTCCAAAGGTTCAGGTTATTAAACTCAGCAGCGGGCCCTGACAATAATCCAAAATTTACTGGTGGGTTATTACTGGCTGATGTGAGTTTATCGGAGAGATAACCATTCCATACACTTCTTCCGGCGATAAACGTGGTGAGGATCTGCAATGAGAATCCTTTATAGGTAAATGTATTTACAAGGCCTCCATAAACCTTGGTATTCGGATTGCCTTTAATGATCATATCATTATCATCCACATTGTAATCACCATTGATATCCTGTTTGGCATTATCGCCGCCAACAAACTGGGCGCCACCATAGATCCGGGTTCTCAATCCCGTAAGCGGATCAACAGGCACATTTCCGGTGGTAGGATAAACTCCATTGAGGTTAAATACCCTGAATCCGTAAATAGGCTGTCCGATGGTGAGTATCCGTGAAAGGAATACCGGGCCATAGGTAAAGTCGCGGTTGCCATCGGGCAGTTTGGTTACATAGTTATCATTGAATGCCAGGTTTAGGCTGGTTTGCCATTTCAGTTTGCTTTTATTGGAAAGGTTATTGGTATTCAGTGAAATTTCCACTCCCCTGTTTACGAGATCAACAAAATTGTTGGTAGCTGATGTATAGCCGCTTGTAATCTGTACCGGGATATTAAAGATCAGGTCTTTACTGGCTTTGTTATACAGATCTACGCTAAGACTGAACCTGTCTTTCAGGAAATTGATATCCATCCCAATATTGGTTTGCGGCGCTTTCTCCCAGGTAATATTGGTGGCAGGTGCGGCAGCTGCGTAGTTAGGTGTTACTGCCGTTACGCCATTGTAGGTAATTACATTGCCTGTTGCACCGGCACCTAATGATGAGGTTGGGTACCTTACATCTGTGGTAAGCTGCCTGTACTGTGCATAGTAGCTTCCGGGGTCTCTTCCGGTAACGCCATAACTAACCCTGAATTTCATGAATGAAACCACATTTCTGAGTGGCGCAAAAAAAGGTTCTTCCGAAATATTCCATCTACCGGAAATAGCGGGGAAAGTTCCCCATCTGCTGGAAGCGGCATAACGTGATGACGCGTCTCTGCGGAAACTCGCATCAATACCATAGCGCCCCTTGTATTCATAACTGGCCCTTGTGAAATAAGAAACCCTGGCCCTTTCTTCGAAGTTGGTAGAAACGCCCAGGTTGGGTCCGCTTGGCACTCCTGAAATAACACGGATCGCATCAAACGGTATCCCGTTTGCATTTGCACTGGTTGAATTGATCACCTGTTCTTCCGCACCCTGTCCTACCAGCAGGGAAACACTATGCTCCTTTCTTGCACCAAAGTCTTTGTTCCAGGTTGCATAGTTCTCTAATTCCCAACGCCTGGAATTGCTTTCTGTTAAAAAAGCATCGGAACGGTTATTGCTTACCACACTTCTGTCGCGCAAATAATCCCTGCGTAAGAAACCATAGTTGTAAGAAAGTGAACTGGTAAATGTTACATCTTTGATCGGCTTCCAGATCATCCTTAGGTTACCGTTCAAACTGGTTGTTCTGTTATCGTCGCGAACCTTATCATTTTTACCGAGGTAATTCGCCCTTGTAGCATCATCAATCTGCCAGAAAGAAGATGGGAAACTTTGAATACTATAAGGAACAACATTACCCGTTCCATCCCCTCTTTGTTCTTTTACAAAGCCGAGATAAATATCGGAAGTGAACTCAAGGTTTGAAGTTGGTTTGGCACTCACAAACAAACGCGGGGCCGTTCTGGTTATACCATAACCTGGCTGAATACCATTTTCTTCATACCTGTTAAGTGACAGGCGGTACGACATGGTTTCAGAAGAACCTGCCACATTAAAATCATAATTCCTGATCATGGCATCCCTGAAAAACAGGCTTTGAAAATCAGTGGCGTTGTTAAATGCGGGATTCAGGCTGTCGGTAAGAAACTGCGACAATGCCTTGTTCTGTGTATAGGTAGCCTGCTCTCTCAGCAGGTCCATTTTTAACCTTCTTTCTTCCGCGCCAACAATAACCGGTTTCTGGGTTGGTTTTGTTACGAGGCCCATATAAGTTGAAAACCGGAATTGTGGTTTGCCACCTTTGGGTCTTTTTGTTTTTACGATGATCACCCCATTCGCGGCACGTGCACCATAGATGGCTGCGGCGGAGGCATCTTTTAAAACATCGATGGATTCGATATCATTGGGATTGATCACGGCGAGCGGGTTACTGTTACCGTACGCGGAACGGAGATCGCTCACATCGAACACAACACCATCTATTACATACAGGGGAGCCGAGATACCCGTTGCCGTTCCGCTTCCTGAAGAATTGGAAACACTGCTGTTACCCCTGATGTTAACGATACCGCTGGCGCCTGGTTCTGCGGAAACGGATAATACATTCAGTCCTGCCACCCTGCCCTGCAGCATCTGGTCGAATGTTGCATAAGGTGTATTCTCAATATCCTTTCCTTTTACTGAAGAAATGGCCGCTGATGTTTTACGCCGCGTAGAATTCTGGTAACCGATGATGACCACATCCTCTATTCCTTTTACGTCTTCATCAAGCAATACCTCGATGATGGCTTTGCCATTTACCGGTATCTCCTGTGTAATGTAGCCTATATAGCTAACCACTAAAATAGATTTGGTTGTTTTTACGTTCAGGGAGAAGGTGCCGGCAGGAGAACTTGCCGTTCCGGCAGAACTTCCTTTTTCAACAATGCTTACATCGGCCAGTGGCTGGTTGGTTTTCTTATTAATAACCTTACCGCTGACCTTTGTTTGAGCAATGGCCGTAAAAGATGAAAAAATAATGCAGAGCAGGCTGACTGCACGTGCTATTTTTCCAGGCGATGGTTTGAATCTCATGTAATAAAGTTTAAGGGATTATGCAGAGGGTTTTATGACAAACAGGAACCTGGCTTGTAAAGAGAAGAGGTTCCAGGTAGGTAGAGGCTTCGGGTTTCGGGAGGGCAAAAAGATTCCCGTACGCAGTAAGTGCGAATATTTCATGGCAGCGGTTTTGGTTTTTACTAAATCGGCAATCCTTACATTATCTCATTAAAATGGCCGAAACCATTGTGTTTGTTGATAAATGTATTATTGACAATTAAAAGTAATTAATTGTTTTAATAAGTTAGTTTACGGATTTTAACATGATATGAATCGATTTTATCCAATTGCTGTATTCCAAAAATCATTCTACCAGCTTACCGGTATTCCATTGTTCACTGTCAAAAAATAAGTGATTACATTTTTTCAATACGAGGATAAGAGAGAAAGAGTTAAAGAGATAACGCTTACTACACTCCTTTTCTCTTATCCTCTTATTGAAACAAATGATTTTGTGGATCTGATAAATAGCGGCTAGAATTTTTTTTTTGGGGGGGGTACTATATATTTTAATCGCACAACACGTTAAATACTACACATCGTGTTACAAAAGTTCCGGCCATGAACAGATATGATTCTTATCAAGAAATAAGAAGGAATGGTTAATTATATCGTCTATACAGAGAAATAAAATTTCTAATTTGCTAACGGTTATCCATTCTACGGAAGACAGCTACAAAAAAACTATTGCACTATCAAAAGACAGTATACTATCAGGATTCTCTGTGCAACGCCTGGCCTCTGTACCTCTGTGTTGAAAATAGTTTTGATTTGAAAATAGATTTTTTCAACACAGAGGTACGGAGAACACTGAGTTACACAGAGAGGATTGAAGGGTCTATTGTAAATATTAGCACACAACCATTATGACTACACTAAAAACACTTACACTTTCGGGCCTTACGGGTTTATTGCTTGGTTGTTCATCATCTCGAACCAATACAGCCGCTCTTACACCTGTCCCCCTTTTGCCGGCCCAACAAAAGATTGTCAGTTCGTACGAAAAAACAATGATCGGCTCTCCGCCTGCTGCCATAGCGATAGATAGTTTTTATAAAAAATATGCAGACGCATTCGGGATACCGATCGTTTCATCCGCCAAGGTTCCTGATGACGCGTTACTCATGGCCAGGGATATCGTAAACTATATGCTTATTAAACGGCCCGATGTGCGTACAACCCTGATGCGTCAGAAAGCGAGGGTATTGGTAATGGCAGAAACAGAAATGGAAACCGACCTGCCCGAAAGAAGCAACTGGAAAAAACCGGCCAAAGACGACCGGCGCCTTACACCCGGCGAACGCGATAACTATGATAAACCAGGAGGTATTGCCAGCATGACTGATCGCGAATACTGGAATAAAAGAGCCCGCGGCATGGGCGGCACCATTACTTCCTGCGCGGAAGAAAACCTGCTTGGTTATCCAGGAACAAGGTATTATGGTGAGAACATACTTGTTCACGAATTCAGTCATAATATCATGAACGCGCTGCGCTCCTGTGATACCACTTTATACAGGCAGATACTGGCCGCTTATGAAGTTGCCAAAAGCAAAGGAATGTATAAGGGACAATACGCCATCAACACTTCCGCAGAATACTGGGCGGAGGGAACGCAATGGTGGTTCTGGTCTAATTTTGAATTTTATGATGGGGAGCAACGCGTGCAAACACCAGAAGACCTGAAAACCTATGATCCGGTTTTATATGGTTTACTCGAACAGGTTTACATCGGGCATCACAATCCTGCGGATGTTTATTATGGTCGCAACATCAAACCTGCTCCCAGAGTAAGAAAATAATATCTCTACCTTTTTGTACGATTAAGACCTCTGTGTGTAACTCAACAACCTCTGTATCTCTGTGTTGAAAAAAATACTTTAAAGCTCTATTTTCATTTTTCAACACAGAGATACAGAGGTTAGGACTTTCACAGAGAGGTCCTGTTTATGCTAGCTTTACATTAGAAGTCGTTTTCGGTTACCTTGTTTCAACAGATAAACTGTTTATTACTCGCCATTTATCTTTTCCACTTTTACATAAAACATTTTCTCGATGGCATCCTGGGTAATGCCCTTTGCATCACCATCAGAAAGGCGGGTGCTTTTCCACTCTTCAGAAGGTATAAAACGAAGTGTATGTCCATTCAATTTCAGTAAAAACGGAAGATTAAATCCTTTTACAGCATTAACCCATCTGTAATGCATGGAATGTTCATCGGTACTGATATAGTATTCCAGTTTCGGGATCTGTACGGTGCGCAGGTATTGATCGAATACCTTGCTGTAATCATAACCCGTGGTACGCGAAATATAATTTTCTATATCGGACGAACTCACGGTTTTATGGTAGAACGTGTTGTTCAGTCCTCGCAGTACTTTTCGGAACAGCGTATCGTTGTTCAATCCATGCCGGATGGAGTGGAGCATATTACTTGGCTTGGGATACATATCCCCGCTACCCTGCGCGTTTACATTATATTCCGCTACCACTGTTTTATCATTCCGGATCCCTCTTCTGATGCCGTGGTTATAAGCATCCGCCGCTTCGGGGCCAAATGTGTAGTCGATAAAAAGCGTTTCACTGTAATTGGTAAATCCTTCGTGTACCCACATATCGGCCAGGTCATTGGTGGTAATATTGTTTCCGAACCATTCGTGCCCGCTTTCATGCACAATGATAAAATCCCATTTCATTCCCCATCCTGTTCCTGAGCCATCTCTTCCCCTGTATCCAAATTTGTATTGGTTACCATAAGAAACCGCACTCTGGTGTTCCATACCCGTGTTCGATACATCGATCAGTTTATATCCGTCTTCATAAAAAGGATAAGGGCCAAACCAGTATTCAAAACTTTTCATCATCTGTTTTGCCTGGCTGGGCATATAGGTTTTGGCGCGGTCGTAATTATAGTCCAGTACCCAGTAATTCATATCCAGTAACCCCTTCTCTCCGTTGTATTTTTCTGAAAAGTTCACATACTTCCCGATATAGGGAATGATACAATAATTGCTGATGGGATTTACCACCGCCCATTTGTAAGTAGCGGTTCCGTTTTGATTGTTCTTTTTAAATGCCAGCCTTCCATTGGCCACGGCCACCAGTGTATCCGGCACCGTCATGGTAAGCGATGCGCCTTTATCGGGTTCATCGCTCTGGTGATCTTTGCATGGATACCAAACAGATGCTCCCATAGCTCCCTGGCAGGTTACCGTCATCCAGGGCCTTCCCAAAGAATCTTTGGTGAAGGTCCATCCACCATCCCATGGTGGTCTTGCGGCTTCATGTACTTTGCCACCATAATAAATATCTATCCGGTTCAAAGCCCCTTTAACCTGTTTGGGAACCGTTACATGGCAAACATCGCCTTCTTTGGTAAACGATAATTTCTGTTTGCCGTTATATACAATACTATCGATGAGTAATGGATCCCTGAGATCTATTTGCATCTTCGCTTGTTTGTTTTCCTTTACCACTTGATAGGTAATACGGTTTGTTCCCATAATATTTTTCGCGACATAGTCTGGTGTTACGGAAATATCATAGCGCATAACATCCCACCAGTCTCTTTCGCTGTTAATGGCTCCTCGCAGCGTATCGGCATGCGTGAACACTTTTTTTGACTGGGCCAGCAAACGATTACTTGTGAAAAAAAATGCTGTAACAAACAGTACGCTGAAAAATTTGTATACCAGGCGGTTCATAAAAACGGTTTTAGTAAATACATTTCAAATATGGTTTTCTTATACGGATAATCGTTCGCTGTATTTAACGCAAGTTTTGCCATTCTTAACCATTGATTGCTTTCTATTTCGGGAATGCTGATGGCCAGTGTTGGTTACCTCTTATCAGAAAATCATTCCCGAAAAAAAGGCCCGTAGCTGGTAACTACGGGCCTTTGTATGATTGTGTATTCTCTATTTATCCGCTTTGATCCAGATAATAGAACTTGGTTCTCTGTTAAAAAGCCTTTGTGGTGGTTCGGCGGCCTGTGTTGGTGTGGTAGTGGGTCCAACCGGTGCTGTTTCCGCTTTCTGGATCCTGTTGTTACGTGCATAATTAGGTATGGCAACCAGTGGCGATCCATCAGACCAGGCTCCTTTGATGATCATCACACCTCGTAATAGCTCATTATGCCATTCTACCGCGAATGATTGTTTACCGATGGATTTATTGATATCCTGCTGATCGGCTTTCTCAACATTGTACACCAGCGGGCCGTAGCGTAAGGCTACCCTTCCCCTGTTCGCTTCAATGCGGTCGTCGGCAGTGAAGCGTTGCACTTCCATTGGCATTTCCAATTCTATCTTATCGCCCGCTTTCCATTTTCTTGTGATAACGGCGTATCCTTTGTCCACTTTTATCGCAATGTTCTGGCCATTCACTTTCAGCCATTTCAATCCGTTCACTTCTTTATCAGGCGTATACAATTCGCTGGTGGTTCTGTTCGGAACGCGTACATACACGGCAAACTCCTTGGATACTTTCGGGTTTACGGTAATGGCCACATTTCCTTTCCATGGATAATCCGTTTTCTGTATCATCTGTACATCTGTTCCGGCAACTTTTTCTACATTAATAGTACTGCCGATGTAAAGGTTTACATAGATCGCTTTATCTCCTGTTACATAGGTCCAGGTTGGCAGCATCAGTAAGGTACGTGGAATATTACCCACACAACATGGACATACATGCCATGCATCACGCCCCTGTGAAGACGACAATGGATTGGTGTAATAGAAGTTCTTTCCTTCCAGGTCGAGCGAGCCTAATAATGCGTTGTACATGGTTTCTTCATACAGATCCGCGTAACGTGCATCGTGGTATGCCAGGTTCATTTTGTATTGGAAGAAGATAAGGCCTGCACTTGAACATGATTCGCAATACGCATTGTTACGCAATGAATAGTTACCGCCAAAACCTTCTGATGTTTCGCCGCTTCCGATTCCGCCGGTGAAATAGTATTTTTTGTTGGTAAGGTTATTCCACAAAGACATTACCGCGCTCTGGTAATCCACATCGCCTGTTTCTGCGGCTACATCAGCCATGGCTGAATAGTTGTAGGTAGCGCGAACCGCGTGACCTACCGCTTCGTATTGTTGCTGAACCGGTACATGGCTCTGGTCGTATTCGCTTCCGTTCTTGCGACTATCGAGTAAGAATTTTGCGAGACTTACATAACTGTCGCCCCTGCCCCCGCCTTCCATATCATTTACAAAGCGGCCAAAACGAACCAGGGCCTGTTCCATTTCCTGATGTCCATCGAACCATTCTTTTCTTCCGGGTCCGATATTTTTTACCCAACAATCGGCCAGTCTTTTGGCTGCATCATACAAACGTTTGTCTTTACCATTGGTGAGTGTATAGTGATTAATGGCCGATTCAATAAAATAACCAGACACATATCCTTCATGGTCTCCCCGGTTACGTGGCGACCAACGTTCTTTCCAACGGGTGGTATCCCTGAGCGTGTAAGCCGTTTGCAGGTAACCATCCGGCTCCTGTGCCGCCAATATGATAGGGATCCATTTCTCGAGTGTTGTTTTCATTTTTTCCTGGGCAGCGATCAGTTCCTTGTCTCCCTGCGGATCTACCATTAACGCGATACACATCGCTTCTACCGTTTGGTGTACCCATGCATTCGAGAATACATACCCTTTGTGCTTATTGAATTTTTCGCCGCGTAATGCTTTGGCCGCTTCAATAAAATTATCGATACCGCCTTCCCCAATGGTCAGATCGGTTCTTTCGTTCTGGTCTATGCAATATGGTATCCAGCTGGTGATCATTGCTTTGGCTCTGTCGTTCCAGAGTTTGTTATCAATTTTATAGCGTTTGGTGTATACAACATCCAGGCGCTTTGCTTTCGGTGGTTCATGTACTTTTACTTTGATGGATGAGGTCTGCTCCAGGGTACCATCGGATGCTGTCATGGCAAGAACATAATCCCCCAACGCAGAGAAAGCAGCTGTTCCACCCTTCAAGTTATTGGCTCCTGAAAACTGAACCGTTCCCGGGCCTGACACTTTCTTCCACTCTACTTTCGTGATAGGTGATACAGATTTAACCGTAGCGGAGAGATAGGTTTTTCCATTGAGCATCACATCCCTGTCCATTCCTGCGCTTACTACGGGTGCGGGACTGGCCGAGTTATCTGTTTTAAATACGATCCATTCCAGTACAGTGGTTACCCCCCTGTCTGCAGAATCAAGTTCCAACCTGAGTTTGGTGGTTTTTATTTCATCGAAGGAGGTCGCATTCAGTTGATTCACCTGCTTTCCCAATCCGTTCGGGTTTTGCACGTTCACAAATGCGCTTCCATTCCAATATTGAATTCTGTATGCTTCCGGTAAGCGGATATTCTTATTGAAATCCCACCAGAAGACAGAGACTTCTTTGGTGTTTACCGGTTGTGCCCATTCATATTGTACCCAGATATTCTGACGCGGCTGTGGCCTGTTATTAGGACCACCTGCGCCGCCCGGGCGTGAGTTGATGAATACCGGTGCCAGTCCATCATTCAAAGCTGCGGCATTAAAACCTCCTCTTATTGAGGAACTGGTTGTAGCGACAACGGCCAGGTTGGGGCGGGTTGTTAACGGTTTGGGATCCTGGGCGTTTGCCGGTGCTGTAAACAAAGCAGCCACCAATGCAGCCATTCCGCCAAGCACGCATCTAAAATTATTCATAATCTTGATTTATTATAATATAGAAAATTCGTTCTTCTCACTTTCTTTTGTCAACTGGTACGCGGTAAGTAATGATGTTAGGTAACCCTTGTTTCAACGCTTCTAAAGTTAACCACTTCTCAATTGCTTATCCTAAAAGCAAGACCTGCAATAACAACTTGCAGGCCCTGCTATGCTCAACATAAAACAACCAACTTGCTGATCGAAAATTAATAACCCGGATTCTGTTTCAGGTTTACATTCGTTAACAATGAATTCTGAGGTATCGGGAATATGATCTTGTTATTATCCGAAGCCAGGTGTGCAAACCATTTTTTCTTGGTGAACACGCCAAACCTGATGATATCCTGGCGGCGCTTTGCTTCTGCAGCAAACTCCCATCCCAGTTCATCCAGCATTCTTCCGTAAGCGATATCATTGCCGCCTTGTGGATTTACCACAGCACCATTCTGCCACTCGCCATAATTGTAAGAGCTACCCAGCTGCAATTGCGCAGCGGTAACCACTGCTTTTGCGGGATTGGAAGTAAAATTCCTTTGTCTTACCTGTGTAACAATAATAGCCGCGTCAGGCGCTTTACCGGTACGCAATAGTGATTCGGCTTTCATCATTAACACGTCCGCGTAGCGGTACAATGGGAAATCAACACTTGAACCACCTTTCATACCCGCTTTGATCTCGAATTTACCAATACGGTATCCTTCGTTAGATGCACTTTCAAAAAGTGATTTTACGGTTTTCACATAATTGATCACCAGTGCGCCCGTACTTGCATTGTATTGAGGTCCCATGATCCAGGTATCTTTTAAACGCTGGTCTTCCGGATCGTATGTATCAATAAACTGAGGAACCGCACAATCACCACCCCATGGCTGTACCTGCATTGGATATACCAGCTGCATCAGCGGATCAAGGGTTTTCATGTGTATCTGGCTTTCTGTTGCGAACACTTCATCATAAGGAACAGAGAAGATGATTTCTTTACAGGTTTCATTTACAGAAGAAAAGTTTTCCTTGTACCTGGTTGCCAGGGAATAGGTTCCTTTGGTGGTTGCCTGGGTAATAATATCATCGCAGGTTGCGATACATTTATCCCACTGTGACGTACCTGTATACACTTCGGCGTTCAGGTAAACACGTGCCAGTACCGCTTTACCGGCCCATTTGGTGAAACGGCCATAGGTAGTTTTATCGGCAGTCTCTAAAAGCAATGGAATATTGGTGGTGAGTTCCTTTACAACAAAATCATACACCTGTTGCCTGGTACTTTGTTTTGGCAGACTTGTGTCTTTAAAATCTGTTACGATAGGCACATTACCATGGTTATCCAACAGGATAGAGTAGTAATAAGCCCTGGCTGTTTTCAGCTCCGCGATAATACCGTCTTTACCAGCTGGTACAGGGATCTCACCTGATTCGATCTGGAAAATTACGCGGTTAGCATTATTGATACCCCTGAAACAGTTGCTGTATACACCATTGGGCTGTCCTTGTGTAGGTGTCCACACATGCTGGTGCATACGCTGGTAGGTTCCACCATCCACCCATCCATTCGGGCGGGCGGGTGTAACAATGGCATCGGCAGATTCTTCCTGCACATCAAAATATCCTTGCCAGCCTGCGATCATCCCCCTGAGGTTTGTGTATACAGGAGCCATCAATGAAGGCACGTCAGCAGCTGTTGCCTGGAAATTAGAGGCAAGTAATTCGGAGTGTACCTTTTCATCAAGCTTGGTACAACCGTTGAAGAGTAACCCACCAGCCAAAGCCAGTGTGGCGATTCGTATGTTCTGATAATATTTTTTCATACACAATGTTTTTTAACGATTAAAAATTAACGAGTGCTCCCAGGGTGAAAGTCCGGGTTGTTGGATATTTGTCTCTTTCATCGTTTCCGGGAGTAAGGCCGCTTCTGCTAACTTCGGGGTCTATACCTTTGTATCCGGTAATCGTAATCGTATTCAAGCCTGCAACATATACTCTCAGGTTCTTTACATATTTTTTATTGGTCAGCGGAACATTGTAACCTAATGTGATATTATCCACTTTCAGATAATCACCATCTTCAATGTAATAGCTAACATATGCCTGTGAATTTTTTAACTCTGTTTTTCCGTATACTTTGTCGAAAGCCGAGTTAAGTACATTATAGTTACCCAGGATCTGTGGCTGTGAATTTTCGTAGAACATCCTTTGGAAATTCAGGATCTGGAAGCCAAAAGCACCACGCATCAGTATGCTCAGATCGAAATTTTTGTAACGGAATGTGTTATTGAATCCTAAATAGTATTTAGGCAATCCATTACCCAGGATTTGTTTGTCTTCGGTTTTGGCCTGTGCATACGGTTTTGGTTTTCCGTCAGCTCCCTGGATGATCCATAAACCATTCGCGTCGATATCAACTGATTTATATCCCCAGAAATTACCGATGGGTCCGCCAATATCAATTCTGTGGGTTACGTCCTGAACAGGTTCTCCTGTACCACCCGCTGTGAAGAAATTGCTGGTGGTTCTGAACTGCTCATTGGATAAGGATACCAGCCTGTTGGCATTTGTTGAAAAGCTAACATTACCTTCCCACTGGAATTCTTTTTTCTGAATAGCGTTGTAATTAACCATTACTTCCACTCCCTTGTTTTCCATTACACCCACGTTGGCAAGAATACTGTTAAACAGGTATGGAGGAACCGGAACGGAATAGTTGTACAACATATCCCTGGTGGTTCGTTTGTAAATATCTACGGAAGCACTCAGCCTGTTTTTCAGGATACTGATATCAAGACCAAAGTTGAATTCTTCTTTACGCTCCCAACGCAGATCCGGGTTAGGGTTACGTACAGGTGCGAGTGATTGAATCCAGACACCATTATTCAGGAAACGAGTACCATAGTTAAGACTGGTCAGCGATAAATAAGATGAAGAAGGTGCGATACCGGTTACACCAAAACCTACCCTTAGTTTCAGGTCGTCAATAAACTTAACATCCCTCATGAAACTTTCTTTCTTAATGCGCCATCCTGCAGAAACAGCGGGGAAAGTTCCCCATTTGTGATTCTCTCCGAATTTAGAAGAGCCTTCACGACGTACACTGGCTGAAAGGATATATTTATCAGCAAAATTATAATTCAGTCTTCCGAAGAAACCGATCAGTTTACTTTCTGAAGCGAAGCTGCTCATAGAAGCTTCCCCACGGCCAAGCGCGTTACCTGTTCCGAGGTTATCATACGAGTATTGATCCGTCGGGAAATCGAAATTATTGGCTGAGAAGTTCTCGCTGTATTGATCCTGGTAGCTATAACCACCTAACACGGTTAGCTTATGCGCTCCAAAGCTGCGTGTATAATCAGCAGTAAGTTCCATCAGATTATCCACACTGGAATTGGTGCTTCTGGAAGCATACCCATTCCTGCCATTTTTTATATTTGATACGTGATTTTTGGTTTCAGCATATCCTGATAAACCTGTTTGTTTTACGTTGGCAACAAGCAATTTCAAATTGAATCCTTTAAAAAGGTTCGCTGAAATATTTCCCGACAAACGGGTTTCCTGCGCTTCGTTCCTGGCTTTGCTTTCTTTGATATAAGCAAGCGGGTTATCATAGAAATAAATATTTCTCTCTTTCCATTTTCCCTGGAAATCATACACACTGTCTGTTGGATTACGGATAACAGACTGGCGATAAATATAGCTGTTGAATCCACCGTCATCATTTCTTGCGCGGCTTATTGCGCTCAGGTTTACTTTCACCTTTCCGTCAAACATCATATGATTGATGTCTGCACGTAAAGTAAGCTGCCTGTTTACTGAATTTACGAACATACCTTCCCATCCCCTGTAGTTTACGGAGGCAGTATAATTGGTTGTTCTGCTACCACCCTGGAAGGTCAGGTTTTGTGTGAGGCTAAGTGGCAGATCGCGGGAAATTGTTTTGAACCAATCTGTGTTCATTCCATAATCAATAAATGGAAATCCAGCCTTGCTCTTTTCCCTGAACTGCGCGGCAGTCAGAAACTCGGGGCGCCTTGCAATGGTTTGTGCACTTACATCTGAACTGTATTCTACAGAAGACTTTCCATCTCCGCGTAATTTCCGCGTGGTGATCAGGATTACACCATTTGTACCACGGGTACCATAAATAGCTGCGGCCGAACCATCTTTTAACACATCGATCGATTCGATATCCTGTGGTGCTACTGAGTTAAGCGAACCTGGCACACCATCGATCAGTACCAATGGGGAGGTTGAGGAATTCAGGGTTGTGATACCCCGTAACTGGATCTGGGTTCCGGCGGTTGGATCGCCTGAAGAAGTAGATACGGTTAAACCGGCCACTTTTCCCTGGATCAACTGTCCGGCATCCCGTACAAATCCTTTCACAAAATTTTCCTGTTTTACACTTGCTACCGCACTGGTAACGTCTCCTTTTTTCTGCGTACCATATCCTACTACCACTACCTCATCGAGGTTGTTAATGTCTTTATTAAGTTTCAGAACGAACTGGTTCTGTCCTTTTACGTTAACCGTCATGGAAGCATACCCTATATAGGTAACTACCAATACCGCATCCTCAGATGGAACAGATAAACTGAATTTACCGGATGCATCTGTGGAGGTAGCAACTGTAGTGTTTTTAATGGAAACCGTTGCTCCCGCTAATGGATCCCCTGATCTCGCATCGAGAACAGACCCTGTAACCGTTTTTGCCGGGGCGCTGATTTTACTTTCTTTTTCAATTCTGGCTTGAATCACATTCATACTCAGCAATGAAAAAGACAGCAGGCAAGCAATCATTTTTTTCATAAGCAGCATTTTATTTTAATAGTCATTTTGACACTTAAAATTAACTTCATTCTATTTCCAAAATGGCAATTATTTTAACTGATGATAACCGTATTTTAACCAATATCCCAGGGCATTGCCTGCTACCCTTCAAACCATCGCCTTTCAAAACAATATTCAACCATTCATCACAAGAAGCAGGGTTTCTTTCTATCGCATCCTACTATCATCTGAATCTGTTGTTATCGGCTCTTTCTTAAGTAGTTTATTTGTAATTCGTATTATAAAAGAGATAAATACAAAGAACAAATGGTTTATTTCTGCAAATAGCCTTGTCAGAGTGTCTGAATATCTTTAAGCACTATCATCCGGATGGAAATCACGATATTCAGGCAAATGAAGCCTTGAACAAATTGATTTATCACAGGAACATTTTTTAAATTTTGTAAACCTAACTGCTATATGCAATCAACTACCCAATTCAAACCATCCTTAAAACTTTTCGATGCTACCATGATCGTGGCAGGTTCCATGATCGGGTCAGGGATCTTTATTGTAAGTGCCGATATTACCAGGAATGTTGGCAGCGCAGGATGGCTGATGATTGTATGGCTTATTACCGGTTTTATGACCGTTGCCGCCGCACTCAGCTATGGAGAATTAAGTGCCATGTTCCCCAAAGCCGGCGGACAATATGTTTACCTGAAAGAAGCTTACAATCCGTTAATGGGTTTTTTATTCGGATGGAGTTTTTTCTCTGTTATCCAAACAGCTACCATTGCCGCCGTTGCTGTTGCCTTCGCTAAATTCACCGCTTACCTGTTTCCTTTTTTCAGTGAAGATATTGTTGCATTTGATGCGGGTTTTATCGCCATATCACGGGCACAGTTATTATCTATATTGATCATTGTGGTACTTACCTATATTAATACGCGTGGTATACAAAGTGGTAAATTGATCCAAACTACTTTCACATCCGTTAAACTGCTGAGTCTTTTTGGATTGATTCTTTTCGGACTGATGGCATTCAAATCAGAAGTATGGTCTGCCAACTGGCACAATGCCTGGCAGCTGAAACCTTTATTGTCTGATGGCAGTCTTGGCAACTATACCCTTTTTGCCGCGCTGGGAGCTATTGCCGCTTCCATGGTTGGTTCCATCTTCAGCAGCGATTCGTGGAACAATGTGACTTTTATTGCAGGGGAAATCAAAAATCCGCAACGGAATATCGGTCTTAGTCTTTTCCTGGGTACATTGATCGTTACCGTTATTTACCTGCTTACCAATATTACCTATACGGCGTTGCTGCCAATGCATGAGATCGCTACTGCTGCCAAGGACCGTGTTGGGGTTACGGCATCCCACGTTATTTTCGGGCAAGCCGGTACTATTATTATTGCCATCATGATCATGATCTCAACTTTTGGCTGTAACAACGGGATCATCCTTGCGGGTGCCCGCGTATATTATACCATGGCCAAGGATAAACTCTTCTTTGCCAAAGCCGGTACACTTAACAGCAACCAGGTTCCCGCTTATGCTTTATGGCTGCAATGCATTTTTGCTTGTGCCTGGAGCCTGAGTGGTAAATACGGGCAGTTACTTGATATGATCTCTTTTGTGGTTGTTGGATTTTATATGCTTACCATTATCGGCATTTTTATCCTGAGAAAGAAAAGACCGGATCTGCCAAGACCCTACAAAGCTTTCGGTTACCCGGTACTCCCTATTATCTATATTTTAATGGGATTGAGTTTTTGTATCCTGTTGATCATTTTCAAACCTGCTTTTACCTGGCCGGGACTGATCATTACATTACTCGGTATTCCTATTTATTACCTGGTGAGACAAAAAGAAACGGCAGCTGAATAACAAATATGTATTTAACATTCTGACTATTGTTACACTCTGTGTAACTCTGTGAACATTGTGGCCTCTGTGTTGAAAAAAATATCTTTTCGAAATACTCATTATATTTTTCAACACAGAGCTGCCTGTCGGCAGGCAGAGATACAGAGATCGGGAGTTACACGGAGAGTTGGAACATAGCAAGGGCCTTACTGTTATTTATCCAATTTCAAATGGCTTAGTTGCTTTTTGGCAACTTCGGGATAGATGGCGATTAAATGCGAACGTACAAGATTGGGTGTGGGATTTTTTTGTCCCTCTGACTGGAGGGTAATGACTTTGGAAGGACTGGCCGGCATATGACAATCAATACAATTGGTGGTAATAGCAGCCCCCACTTTATCAGCGAATGAACAGAATTGCTTGCTGTTTGGCGCATGGCAGCTCATGCATTTTACAGACAACACCTGCAAATTATTCCGTTCCTGTTTGTGTGGGTTGTGACAGGAAGAACAACTCATTTCCTGAAGAGAACCTTTGAAACATTTGCTTGCCTGCAACAACTGGTATTGGTTTCCATGAACATCCAGTTCTGTTGCTATATGCTTTACCGTATCTGGCTGAAAATAATCATTGAGTGTTTCTCCCGGTTTAAAAAGAAAAGGGGATTTTTTTACAGGCTCATGTATTCCCGAATGGCAGGCCGCACAGTTTTCCAGTCGTTGAATGTTTGATATTTTCTGATAGCTGGTAATATATTTCGCGATCTTTTCATTGGGATGTTGCGCCTGGTAATTTACATGCTCAGCCGCCGGTCCGTGGCAACGCTCGCAATCAATTCCATAAATCATATTCGCTGGATTCAGGTCATCGACCCGGTATCCGTTCTTTTCATGAATACCGGTTCTTTCAATAAAAGAGCTATGACATTCGAAGCAGCCAACCGGTATCATTCTGTCGAACCGTACTTTATCTGATGGATAATTGGGACTATTTACCCAGGCTTTAGCAGCGACCGAATAAGTAACCGGTAACTGAAAAGCATTGGCACCATACCAATACAAATAGGTTTGCGCTTTACGGCCCGACCCGATCACTACATCGAAAGGGAAAGCCGCTTTTTCAACACCATCCTGGAAAGCCGCCTGAAAAAAACGTCCGTTTCTTTCTTCCATGGCAACTTTAATATGGGGATTATATTGATAATGATTGCTGTCTTTATGAAAGCTGCCCGCTATATGTTCCCTGGTAGCCGGAGATGTGCTGTTGGCATGTGCGGTTGCCGCATAACTATTCGAAATATCCGCATGGCATCTTATACAGGTAGCTGCTCCCGCATAACCGCTGCCGCGCAGGTCAGAAGATTTTTTCTCATCCTGCATACACTGGTTGAACAGCAATGCCGCCACAATCAATACTGCCATTACACGAAACCAAAGTTTCTTTAGCATGCAATCTGTTTTAACTAGCAAGATAAGTTACAGTTAACTTATCGCAACGAAACGGAAATTTTCTTACCGAGATATCTTATCCTTTCCTTTTTTTGCTGGCCTATCCAGTCAATCACAAAGATGCGATCCGTTTTCGTATTTTGAATTGTCTTCAGCGGTTCGATGGAAAGTTGTTTTGTTTTCTGATCCCAGCTGAATTTGGTCAATTGATATTTCCCTTTCAGGTATTCCGTACTTTCTCCATCGTCTTCATACAACACAAAACTTCCATCCGCACCTGTATATACTTTTAGGGTAAGGGCTGCTTTTACCGTATCTGCCGCGGATTGCCTGATCGTATCCATTGGTATAATGGCGCCTGCTTTTACATACAGAGGCATGGTTGACAGGTCTACGGATTTTTCTACGATAGCGCCTCCTGCAACAGGTTTGTTCGTCCACCAATCGTACCACTCTCCTTTGGGCAGGTATACTTTTCGTATCTGCGCATCTTTCTCATATACGGGTGCCACCATGATATCGCTTCCCCAAAGAAACTGATCGCCAATAGCCGATGCTTTTTCATCGGAAGCATAATGTAACCATAACGATCGCATCATTGGCATACCTGTTTCCCTGGCCTGCCAGGCAAGCGTGTAACTGTATGGCATTAGTTGATACCTGAGTTCGTTGTACTGTTTGATCACCGGTTCTACCAATGCATTGTTCATGGCAGATTGTGGCGGGTTGGTTCTGTTTTCTTTGGGTCCCATTTCCGAACGGCCCCAGCCCCATGGTAAATGAAGCCACCAGGTACGTCCATGCGAACGAAAAGATGCGTTGAATGCGGCAAACTGGTGCCAGCGTACATACATTTCCCCGCTATAGGTTTCATTGGGATAAAATCCGCCGATATCCGATCCCCAGAATGGGGCAATACTAAGCGAGTAGTTGATCCCTACGGCTATCTGTGCTTCCAAAGTTTTCCAGGAGGATTCCGTATCACCAGACCAGACCCATCCACCCCATTTGGCAATTCCAGGATAGCCATTGCGCTGTAAACTCCAGGGACGCTTGGCGGGATTTGAGGCAAGTGATCCCTGGTAGTACATCTGGTGCCTGCTGATGCGTTCATACAAATTAAACCAATCGCCTTCATCGGGCCAGAATGCGTCTATGCCTGCTTTCACCAATGCTTCATGTTGTTTCCAGTAATTTTCAATATGTCCCGCATCTTTGATCTCATCTTTTTTCGCGGGAATATTTCCATGCAGTGAGGGAAGTTTGTCCCTGTCCCATGGCACCATATGCAAAACCACTTTCACATCTTTCTGATGAAAATGATTGATCACTGTAACCGGATCTTTTTTAAATACTTCCGGGTTGAATTCAAAGGATGGTTGCATTTTATTCCATCCCTTCGGTGCAAAGCCGGTACCGAGGTAGATCACCGCATCGATCGGGATTTTTTTCATCCGGAAACTATCTGCGATGCCGGTCATCTGCGCATCGTCTTCCAATGTCCGGTGCGACTGCATATATCCCAGCGCCCATTTGGGTGGCATGACCGCGGGTCCCGTGATCTTAGAAAAATCACGCATCATAGAAGCGGGATCATGTGCATCAAATACAAATACATCAAACAAACCCGGCACAATGCTATCCACCGGAGGCAATCCTTTTCCATTATTCAAACCCTGGTTGCGTTGTGTTTGTGCCTGTGCATTTGATGCTGCGGGTTTCCAGGGAATAAAATAGCCTTTTGTTTTATCACGCATATCTACCAACACCCAGGGCGCCGCTACAAACAAACCCCAGCCGCTTGTACCTGAAAGCATCGCTGCCGGATTGCGCGATCCGTATGCATCTCCTTGCCAGCGTGGCTGCATGCTATCCATAGAACCACGCCTGTCGTATTGTACAGGTTGTAAACGCCAGTTGGTTCCGGGTACAGGTTTGGGTCCGCCTTCACCCAGGCCAAGCACTTTTTCGTTTCCCTGGAATGTAAAAGATAGAGATCGGTTATTTTCAAATACCAATTCCTGAACAACCTGCCCTTTTCCATTTGTAACCGTAATGGTAAGCGGAGAATTTTTTATGTGGATTGAAAGATTACCCACCTGCTTACTCATTTCTTTGGCAAGGGTATTGATCCGGATCACAGGCTCAGGGTACGCATCGCCAACCAATGCCGGATTGTTCAATACATGATTTGTGTAAGACAGCGGTTGCAGTGTAATGCGGATACACTCATTGCTGATCTTTCTTATCAACAGTTCAGCAGGAGCTTCCGCAGTTGTTATTTGTTGTGCAGTGGCTGTCTGGAATATGAGAGAGAGAATTCCTATTCTCATCGTAAGCAGGATGGCAGGTATTGCTTTCATAGGTTTACATTAGCTGAATATGATTTTATACAACTGTTTTCAATCCCCTCATTTTATTATTCAGACATACCGTAACTGCATCCTGTCGGACTAATCAAAACGGGAAGGATCAAAAGCTTTGATAGCTATACTGGTGTTAGCGCCCTCGGCTATTTCTGCAACCAGCTTACCGGTAGCGGGTCCGAGGCTGAGTCCCATCATGGCATGTCCGCCTGCAATTACCAGGTTACTGTATTTTTTTCCAAAGCCGATATAAGGCAGGCCATCCGGGGAACAGGGCCTGAATCCATACCATACTTTGTTTTTTTCCGGCATCGTAACATTCAGACCAGGCATATAGGCGGGAATGGCTTCCACAATTCCCTGAACACGGTTCATGTTGACCTTATCATTCACTGGACCGAGTTCCATCGTTCCCCCAAAGCGAAGATGTCCGCCCATCGGTGTTATGGCAACTCGTGCTTCGCATAAGATAGCGGGTATGGCCAATTGTTTTTTAGGTAATGTATGTGTAAAGGAATATCCCTTACCGGGCATTAAAGGAACACTGAGGTCTGCCATACGCAGCAGCTCCGGCAACCAGGATCCTGCAGCTGCGATAAACAGGTCTCCTTCTATCTCTTCACCGCCCGCTGTTACGGATGTGATGGATTTCGGGTTGGTATTAACAGCTGTTACAGGTTGGCCCGTGCAAAATTTCACACCTGCATTTTTCAGGTAAGTGACCAATTGTTCGTTCAGTTTATTGGGATAGAGATGCGCATCCGATCGGTAATGTACCGCACCGAGTACATTGAGTTCTACGCCTGTTTCAAGTTCCTGTGCTTCTTTGGCTGACAACACAACTGCATCCAATCCCATTCTCCTTGCTTTTTCAGCGGTGTGAATTTCTTCTTCTGCTACCTGTTCTGTTTTGTAATACATCATGATCCCTTTTTTCTCCAGCGAGAAATCAAAACCAGGCTGCGAATTCATTTCATTGTACAACTGTTTGCTGAGCAGGTTGATACTGAGAAGCGGTGATGCGGCATTTTCAACATTGCGCGCCGTAGCGCTTTTAATAAACTTCCATCCCCAGTTGATGAGGTTCGCGTTTAAGGAAGGCTTTACATAAAAAGGACTTTTTGAATTAAACATCCAACGGATACCCTGTGATACGATACCGGGTGCCGCCAAAGGAATAAAATGACTCGGTACGATCATGCCAAGATTTCCATGTGAGCAGTTATCCGACAGATCTGTTTTGTCTACGATGGTTACTTCCCATCCCCTCTTAATAAGGTAATATGCAGAACTTAACCCTACAATACCGCCTCCTATTACTACTGCTTTCATATTAATCTGCGAATTAAAATTAGATAACCTGGAACCCATGTGCATACGGATCCTCATCGTCAATCATAATGGTATTATACCCTGTAACAATTGCCCATCCTTCAATACTGGGGATGATAGCGGGTTGGCCGTTAATGGTCGTTTCTTCTTCTATCTGCCCGGTAAATTTTGAGCCGATGATGCTTTCGTGAACAAAAGCTTGTCCTTTTTTCAGTTTTCCCTTTGCATACCATTGCGCCATTCTTGCCGAAGTTCCTGTTCCACAGGGAGAGCGGTCAATGGCTTTGTCGCCATAAAAAACAGCATTGCGTGCACTTGATGTTTCATCCAGTGTTTTACCCGTCCATAGCATATGGCTTAGGCCACGGATATTTTCATTTTCCGGATGAACAAATTGATGTGCCGCATTAATGCTCGTACGGCAATGCCTGCTCCAGGAAATCAACTGGTCTGCTGTAAAATTTTCAAGTCCTGGAAAATTAGGTTGTGTATCCACGATCGCATAAAAATTACCGCCATAGGCTACATCCACATAAATGGTTCCCAGGTCCGGGCATTCTACCGGAATCTGTTCTGCCGCAAGAAATGATTTTACATTGGTTAATTTAACCGACTTCACTTTCTTCCCTTCCTGCCGGTAACTGATCAATACAAGACCCGCGGGTGTTTCTATTCGCAGTTGCCCCGGTATTTTAGGTATTACCAATCCTTCCTCAATGGCGATGGTAATGGTGCCGATGGTGCCGTGTCCGCACATAGGTAAACAGCCACTCGTTTCTATAAACAAAACACCAACATCATTTTGCGGATCGTGCGGTGCGTATAAAATACTTCCGCTCATCATATCATGCCCACGGGGTTCGAACATCAATCCTTTGCGGATCCAGTCAAACTCCCTGAGAAAGTGTAAGCGTTTCTCCATCATATTATTTCCTGTAAGAACAGGTCCGCCACCGGCTACCAGCCTTACAGGATTGCCACAGGTATGCGCGTCGATACAGAAAAATTTTTTATGTGCCATTCAGTTGCAGGATCAGGGTTAACGTATGTGTTCAATAATTACGATACAATCGCATCGCGTGTTAACACGCCATTTAGTTTCCGCATCACACCAGCCTTATTTTCATTTTGCAGGTAAACAGGAAGTAATTCCTGTGGTGTATCCTGGTAACAAACCGGTCTTACAAAACGCCTGATGGCTTCGGTTCCCACAGAAGTGGATCGCGCATCGGTTGTTGCGGGAAAAGGGCCACCGTGTACCATGGCATGGCAAACTTCAACACCGGTAGGCATTGCGTTAAAAATTAATCGCCCTACTTTTTGCTTCAATGTATCAATCACGGGTTCGTATGTACTCAATTCTTCTTTCTGGCCAAATACAGAACCGGTTAATTGTCCACCAATACATTCCAGTGCGGCAACCAATTCCGTTGTATCCTTACAGATCACCATCATAGAACATGGGCCGAATACTTCTTCGTGCAGATTAGTTTGCTGTATAAATTCAGCCGCCTGTATTTTATACAGAGCAGGAGAAGCTTTAAAATCAGCAGAGGCATCCGGTCCGGCAAACAGTTTCTCTACACTTTTGATCGATTCGATCCGGTTACGTCCTTCATAATAACTTTTACAGATTCCAGCATTCAGCATTACCTCTGCGGAAATAGAAGACAATGCATTACCGAGGTCCTTTGAAAACTGTTCCGTTGCATCATTCTCTATCACAAAAAGAAGTCCCGGATTGGTACAGAATTGTCCAACACCCAAACTGATGGACCCCGCGATCTGCTGTGCCAATGCGGCGTCTGCTTTCTTTTCTGAGAGCAGGCCTGGCAATAGAACGACCGGATTGATGCTGCTCATTTCCGCATACACAGGTATGGGTTCTTTGCGAACCTGTGTAGCTGTACGAAACAATGCCATCCCTCCGCGATAAGATCCTGTAAAGCCAATGGCTTTAATGGCAGGATCCGCTGCGAGTTTCTGGCCAATGGTTACGCCTTCACCGTTCAGGCTTGAGAAAACACCATCAGGCATACCGGTTAATTTTGCCGCGGCAATTACAGCGCCGGCAACCAGTTCGTTGGTACCCATGTGTGAGGTATGTGCTTTTACAATAACCGGGCAGCCTGCTGCTAATGCCGAAGCCGTATCGCCACCTGCCGTAGAAAAAGCAAACGGAAAATTACTCGCACCAAAAACAGCTACCGGTCCTAAAGCCTGCAGCATTCTGCGCAGATCGGCGCGAGGTAAAGGTTTTCTGTCAGGCATGGCTGTATCGATCACACAATCGGCCCAGGATCCTTCCCTGAGCAGGGAAGCAAAGAGTTGTAACTGGCCAACGGTTCTTCCTCTTTCACCGGTTAATCTTGCCATTGGAAGGCCCGTTTCAACATGGGCCCTTTCCAACAATTCATCACCAAGTGATACGATCTGTTCAGCAATGGTTTCAAGAAATACGGCACGTGCCATAAAATCAGTCTTGCTGTATATTTTATGTGCCGCTATTGCTTTCGCAATTGCCCTGTTTACTTCATCAGCGGTTGCTGTATGAAATTGGTTAGGCAGATAACCCGCTTTGAGTGTACTGAAATTCCGTAAGGTTTCTCTCCCTTCTGCGGAAATAGCAACTCCTATAAAATTATGCCCATGCAACATGATTACTTTGTTTCAGGTTCAGATAATCCGGCAATTCAGGTCTGCAGGCAAGTGCTTTTTCGATAACCGCTTTCACTTCTGCGAGTTCGGTTCCTTTCAGTTGTAAACGGGGCGCGCGTACATAACTGGTACCGATACCTGTATACTCGGCGGCAAGTTTGATGTATTGAACCAGTTTGGGATGGATATCAAGTTCCAGTACAGGCATGAACCAACGATAGATCGCAAGTGCTTCTTTTATGTAGCCTGCTTTCACAAGGCGATAGATAGCCACCGTTTCACGTGGGAAAGCATCCACCAATCCCGCTACCCAGCCATCCGCACCAACACAAAGGCTTTCCATTGCCAGCGGATCAACGCCTGTAAGCACTTTATACCTTGTTCCAAAACGGTTATACATCCTGGTGATATTTATTACATCGCGTGTGGATTCTTTTACCGCCTGCACATTTGCATATGGTTTAAGCGCTTCAAACATATCAAGCGTTACCATGATCTTATAATCAATCGGATTATTATAGATCATGATTGGAAGCGATGTTGACGTTGCCACAGTAATAAAAAACTCCACTGTTTCCTGGTCGTCAGCTTTGTAACGCATGGGTGGAAGTAACATCAGTCCGTCAGCACCGTTTTTCTCAGATTCCTGCGCCAATTTCACGGCAGCTTTTGTTGTTTGCTCCGCAATGGTGATGATAATAGGAACAGATTCAGGCAGCACTTCTTTTGAGAAAAACAGCAATTCTCTTTTTTCCTCGTTTGATAAGGAACTCGCTTCACCCAATGATCCACCGAGGATGATACCATCAACTCCGGCTTCCAATTGTGCGATCAGGTTTGTTTTAAAGACATCAAAATCAATTGAGTCATCTTGCTTAAACGGAGTAAGTAGTGCTGGATAAACACCTTCCCATGTTACTGTAGCCATATATATTAAGTTTAGTAGTACAAAATTAGTCTGCGTAACCGGCGGTATATTTTCACCGATTAATAAATACTTTACCGATTTTAACTGCTTTTAAAAGGAAGGTAAATGCAACATTGTTTTATTTTCTCATCCGGCATAGTATTCGTTTTGGATTTTAATCTGCCATGGTTTCAGAAATCTACAATAGCCTGGCCGCTTCTGTTATGCAGGCAGGGCATTTTTGCTTCTTCTCAGCACATACAATTGAGACATCTATTAGAAAAAGGAAGGTCAGCGAAGCCAGGAAAACAAGATCTTTTTTCTCCATATCACTTATTTTAACTGAATTGCGCTTGTAAGCAGGAGGTAGTATATACAATTTAAATGTAATAATGACACTAAATGTAGAACCAAAGCCCGCCGGGCCTAACGCAGAAATTATCCATTGCTACAAGTATTTTATCCAGCCGATAAAAAACCAGTACTTGTCTTCCATAAAATGCAGCGTAAGGTGTATTTTAACTGTCATTAGATAGAAAAATATCTCCAGAAGGTAAATTTGTACTACCGGGGGAGTTTTTTTAGTTTCACTCTTAGCAATCGTACGCATATGAAAGTTTTGCAGTTTACCATTCCGGTACCGGGAGATAACAATATTATTATCCGGCAGGATGTACTTCCCTATTTCTACCAGCATCTTCACAGGCATGATGAGATCCAGCTTACATGGATCCAGAAGGGGGAGGGAACCCTTGTCGTAGATAATAATATGTACACATTCGGGCCAAACCAGATCTTCTATATCGGCGCCAACCAACCGCATGTATTCAAAAGTGATCCGATTTATTTTGTTGCAAAGAGTATGCGCAAGGTTCAGGCGCTCACCATCCATTTCAATCCGCAGGGTAAATTAAGGGGGCTTTTTGAGCTGGAAGAAATGAAATCAACGCATTCCTTTCTGCAGAAAAGAACCAAGGGTTTCATCATTCCTGAATCGCTAGTATCTGATATTGCTCACAAAATGCAATTGGTCAGTAAAAGCAAGGGGGTAGAGCAGGTATCCTGTTTTATTGACCTTCTTAAAAAATTCACCAGCATCCCCAAATTAAAAGAGCTATCGAATTTATCCGGCCTGAGTTCCGTTAGCGAGCACGATGGGATCCGCCTGAGTCATATTTACCATTTTATTCTCGCCAATCATGCCAAGCAGATCACGCTGGAAGATGTAGCAAAACAAGCGCATATGACACCGCAGGCATTTTGCCGGTATTTCAAAAAGAGAACCCTGCACACATTTGTTTCCTTTTTAAATGAGGTTCGCATCAATGAAGCCTGTAAAAAATTAACCACCGGTGATTCTGACAGCGTGAGCATTTCCAATATCGCTTATAACTGTGGGTTCAATACCATCACAAATTTCAACCGGGTGTTTAAATCTGTAATTGGCAAATCGCCTAGTGATTACCTGGAACATTATTTCAAGAGTACTTATGAGGATTCAGTGGTTTAGCGTATAAAAGAAAAGGACACGATACTGTGTCCTTTTCTTTTATACGCTAAATATTCTCCTTTACTTGTTTCGTTATTGCCCATCCATCATCAGCTCATCGTTGTTTCTATCCGGCGGATCTATTCCCAGAAGGCTTTTCACAAAGAAGTCTCTTTTCTTCGCACGGCCATACGGACCACCATCGCTATGCCCCATCCCGGGAACAGATAAGAAATCAAATGTTTTCCTGGCCTTGATCAAAGCATCCGCCACACGGTAGGTTGATTCCGGAGGAACGTTCTGGTCTGCTTCTCCAACAATCAATAACAATCTGCCTTTAAGTTTATTGGCATTGGTAATATTCGATTGTTCATCATAATGTTTGCCAACCGGGTAACCCATCCATTGTTCGTTCCACCATTGCTTGTCTACCCTGTTATCGTGGCAACCACAAGCCGAAACAGCCGCCTTGTACCATTCAGGATGAAAAAGCAGTCCGCCTAAAGAATTCTGTCCCCCGGCTGAAGTGCCATACAAGCCTACACGGGTCGTATCGGCCTGCGGGTAGTTTTTTGCCAATGCACGCATCCAGGCAATGCGATCGGGGAAGCCTGCATCTGCCAGGTTCTTCCAGCAGACATCATGAAATGCTTTGGAGCGATTGGATGTTCCCATGCCATCGATCTGCACCACAATAAAACCAAGTTCGGCCATGCTCTGCATTTCGCCGGCGGCGGAAAATGTTTTGGGTACAAATGAATCCTGCGGGCCCGCGTAAATATTTTCGATAATGGGATATCGTTTGGAAGGATCAAAATCGGATGGACGAAAAACAACACCCCATATATCTGTTACACCATCGCGTCCTTTTGCATGAAATACTTCTGGCAATTTGAATCCGGCAGCTGTGAAACGTGTGATGTCAGCCGTTTCCACATCCATTACTTTTTTTCCGTCCGATGTTCTGCCAACAATCGATACCGTTGGCGTGTTCACTGTTGAATAGGTATCCAGGAAATATTGTTTATCGGGAGAATATACCAGCCTGTGATTATAACCAGGGGTGGTTAATGTAACCAGGTTCTTTCCGTTAAAACCAATCCTGTAATAATGAATATGGTAAGGATCCTCTCCCGCATTCATTCCGCTCGCCTGGAACCAGATCTCCCTTTTCGTTACATCAATACTATCAATTGCCCGAACCACCCACTCTCCTTTTGTGATCGGGTTCTTAACCGCTCCTTTCCTGGCATCTACAAGATAAATATGCCGCCATCCGTCTTTTTCAGTAACCCATACGATCTCCCCTGTTGCAGGCAGGTATTGTGTAACAATTTTTTGTTCGTAAATAAATGTTTTCGTCTGTTCGTCTACAATGTTTCTTGTTGTTCCATCCTGCGCATTCACTTCTATGATCCTGAAACGCTGATGCCCCCTGTCTACACGCTCATACATAAAATGATCGTTGTCGCCATCGTTCCATCGCAGTTTCGGTGCATCAAAAAAATCGATGATATCCGTTTTCACTTTTGTAACAGATTTGTCGTCTACTTTAATGATCTGCATTTCATAGGTAGAAAAATCATCACCAGGTTGTTTATAATTCTGCTGCTTCACTTCTCCGCGGGTGGTGCCCGGTAATGAAGTAGCGATATAATAAACAGGCTTATCAACTACTCTTTTGATCTTGTACGCAACAAGGTAACGGCTGTCGGGCGACCAGGTAATATCCCCATAAGCCAATGCAGCTGTGCCATCCGTTGTGTAAGCAATGGCTTGACCGCCACCAGCGGGTTCTAGGTAAATATTATTTTCCTTTACGACCAATACCCATTTTTTATCAGGCGATTGCCTTTCCATTCTTCCCCTTTGCCAGCGGCTCGCAAATCTTGTGAGAGTTGGATATTGTGTTTTATCCGATGGCAGTGTATCTATTTTCGTAAAAGAATAATCAGCAAGGTTCACATCGTAAAAAGCGGTACCCGTAGCCAATGATAGTTTGCTGGCATCGGGATAAACATACAGATCCCTGATCGGCAAACGACCCGCTGTAACAGGTTTACCCGTAGCAGCTGATAAAGCCTTCGCCATTTGTGCCACATCAAACAATGGACGTTTGGTGGCTTTTACGGGATCAACAAGCATGTATTCTGACTGGCTATCAGGCAGCGAATTGCGATACCAGAATGCCGACGGACCTGCCCAGCCAGGTTGTACTGTTGAACGAAATACAGTTCTCCTGGCAAGGCTATCGCGATCTTCAGCTGTTTTATATCGTTTTATCATTTGATCCCTGGTGGGGGCAAACGCGGGTAATTGCTTTTGTTGCGCACAAACATCTCCCGACAGGCTTGCGAAAAGAAAAGCTGCGGTAAGTACTATTCCTGTTTTCATAATTGGCGAATTTGGTATAGTTACTGAAGGTTAACCTGCTTTTTGCGTTTTAACCCTCACTACGGTAACTGAATATTTAGGGAATGTATATTGAAGTTTTTTACTGCTGATATCTTTGATGGCTGTTTTAACAGGTATGTATTTCCTGGGTTCCGTAAAAGAATTTTCTACATTCAATGAGGAAGCCGAAAGAACATAGGCCGTACCTGTTGATGATAAATTCATGTTACCATCCACTTTGATATCTGTAACATATTCTTCATCGGATACATTTACCACTTTGATGATCAGGTCACCATTCTTTGCATCCCGGCCGGCAAGGCTCAATAATTTATTAGGTTCCGTATAGGTCATCAATAATTGGTCATCGAGATAACAGTCTACTTTATCAAGTCCTACTTCCAGGCGGATATCATACCATCTGCCTGTTTCAATTGGCTTTGGTAATCTTTTCACCGGTGATACATTCGATACGGATTCATCCATTACTAGTTCAAATATGGCGCTGTTGTTTACAAGCGCTCCGATATGTGCCCGCAACATGGATCTTCCGTTCACCGCAAAAGGTATAATGAATGCATTGGTTCCGGATGTTTTCCGCGCTTTCATTGTAAGCGTATACGTTTCAAAGGATTTGTCTTTTAAAAGCATCAACCGTTGAGCGCCCTGAACCGTTTGCGCCATGGTGCCATCCTTTACTTGCCAGTTGCCACGTATGGACTGCCATTCTTCGGGATGATTGGTAAAATCGCTCTTATACACTGTTTTCCCGTTCTCTGTTATTTCAATATCCTTGTATTCTGTTTGCGTGTCCCAGGTAGCCAAACCTATCCCTCCTTTGTTACGCGGTTTGGGTGAAGTAGAAGACAGTATGCTCAACTGTGCGGAGAGGTTTTCATCAGCACGCTGTTCGTTAAGCAATTGTATCGTGTAATAAGAAATTCTCGCAAAACTGCTGTCGGATTTGAATTTGATCAGGTTCACGGGCCAATGCCTTGTATTTACATTTTCAAACAAAGGTGCATAGCTCGACATCTTGATCAGGTCTCCATTGTTTTCCATTCCCAGGATATAAGCCGCATCGTTCAAAGCAGCCAGCATATTTCCATTGCCTACACCGGCATTGGTAGCATATTCGCCAACATATACTTCGTAATCGCCTCTTTTGTAACGGTCAAAATGATCGTAATTGGTAAATGCCCAATAGGCGCCTTTATACGCATGTTCATCGGCCATGTCTGTAGTCTTGATACTGTCCAGTGTTCTTTTGTTGATATCGCCGATTCCCATACTTGAAATGATCTTGATATCCGGATATTTTCTTTTAATAGCATCGTGAAAACGGTTGTAACGCAATGCGTACCATGGGCCATGTTGCTCATTACCTACCTCGATATATTTCAGCGGGAAAGGCTTGGGATGTCCATTGGCGGCACGAACCTTACCCCATTTGGTATCCACAGAACCGACCGCATATTCGATGGCATCAAGTACATCATCGATCACCGGTTGCAGTTCTTCATTGGGGATAAAAGTTCCGCTTCGGAATTCGCATGAAACACCGGCATTAAACACATAGAGGGCATCGGAGCCAATGTCTTCACAGAATTGAAGGTATTCATGATACCCGAACCCATCGCTAGACCAGTATCCCCACACACTGAATGTTCCGGGTCGTTTTTCAACGGGTCCGATCGAAGTTTTCCAGTTAGGCGCACTTTCTACATTGATGCCTTCCACAAAACATCCGCCGGGCCAGCGTATAAATGCCGGTTTCAGGTCTGCAAGGTATTGACCAAGGTCGGCACGTACACCATTGGGGCGATTCTTAAATGTTTTTCTTGGAAACAGCGAAACAAAGTCGAACCAGATATTTCCGGCAGAACCAAAAGAGAATGCAAAACGGGCCTTGCCATCGGATTCTTTGGGAACCAATGTGCAGGTATACTTTTTCCATTCGCCACTGTTAACAGAAGTGAATGTATAGGAAGCAAGTTGCTTACCATCCTGTGTCAACAGCATTACACTCAGAGGGCCTTTATAGGTTCCATCAGAATGCGTATAAAAACTAAGCTGGTAAGTTTCTCCTTTCTGTGCATTGATGCCCCAAAAGCCTTCATTCACAAAATAATTCTTACCCGGTCCCAGTGTTTTAATACTGATGGCTGCTGATTGCGGAGTAGCTTCTGTGAGCGGATTTTTTTTATCCAATGCGAGTTGAATATCTGCACCCGCTTCCGTTTCCAGTTTCCAGTAAGGGAATTCGGTTTTCACAGGCCATGGCAAACGGAAATCGCTCGCGCGTCCATTCAGATTATAATGCGGTTTCTTACCCGGATTCGGATTCAGCATACCTCCTTCCAGTACAGCCCCGGGTGGGATCCTGCTTTCTTCAAATCCCCTGTTCTGGATCAATTCGGCATACAAACCACCTTCGCCACCATGGCTGATCTCTTCAAAAAAAATTCCATGCAAATTGGGCGATACGGTATTCTTTACTTTATCCGTTTGTATCTGCATCACCGCATGTTGCTGTGCAATTCCAGAGATACCAGAACCTATTAAAAGAAACGACCAGAAAATACGAAACATAAAATGTTGTTTGTTTTGAATTTATTTAACGATCCACTCATGCACACCGGTAGCGTAATTTTTTGGCAGCCTGATCTCCATACGTAACGACTTTGTTTTAACCGGCTCAAATTTTACAACATCATATTTGTCTTTAACAAGTTCATAAGGAGTAAGGTTTTTAACAGGCACCCAATTATCACCATCCTTATAAAGCAGTCTCCATGATGCAGGAATTCTGCAACCGCCAAAAGGGCCGTCGTCATACCAGTAAACACTCGATTCAGAAACCGTTTGTTCCGAATCAAAATCATACTGTATCCACTCATCGGTATCTTTCTTGGGCCACCAATGCAGGTACAGTCCTGATTTGTCTTCCGAATTAGCGGGTTCAAACTGGTCGTTCAAAGCAGTAAGCATCCGTTGGTTATTGATAGAAGCGCTTACTTTACTTTTCGAGGCAATGGTTGCCGCAGGTTTGGGTCTTGCAGCTGATTCCTCATACGGAATCCATACCACCATTTCCGATGGACCACGATTGCTCCATGCATAATAAGGAATGGCTTTTGCCTGCAGATCTGTTTTGATCAGAGAGCTATTGTCTACCTGCCTGCGTGTTGCAGAAGCCGGCCCCGTTAATACCAGCACACCATTCAATAACTGCTTTTCATAATCTTCTTTCACAACCGTCTGTTGCCCCATTACAATATTCTGAACCGAACCATCTTTGTTATCGGGTCCTTCCAAGCAATACACCAATGGTCCTTTCTGGAAAGCGAAACGTCCCTGGTCGTCTTTTACTTTTTCGTTGGCCAATACTTTTTCAACTTCCATCGGCAGGTCCATTTCTACTGTATCTCCTTTACTCCATGCACGGTTAAAAACGGCATACCCTTTTTCTACTGTATAGGTCACTTCTTTCCCGTTCACTTTTATCGGGATGGCAACAATTCTGTTATCAGCAAAACGGTACAGATCTCCCGGCACCGGCTGTTGTCTTGCCCAACCCGGAATCCTTACCCGCAGCGTAAAGCTGGTTTTCTTCGCAACATCTACTGCAATCTTTACCTGCCCCTGCCATGGATACGCTGTTTCCTGGCTAATGGTTAATTTACCGGCAGGTATTTCGATAGCTGCTTTATTGGTCATGAAAAGATTTACATACACATTATTATTGTCCTGCGCATATACATACCCGGGAACCGAAGGCATAAAACGGGTGACATTAGAGATACAACAGGCACAACCAAACCAGGCACTGCGCTGATGTTGCCCCATGGAAGCAAGTGGATTGGGATAAAAGAAACGGGTACCACTCTGCGAAATTCCGGAAAGCAGTCCGTTATACAATACCCTCTCCATTACATCAATATAACTGGCATCGCCATGTAACAGAAACATGCGGTTATTCCAGTACACATTGGCAATGGATGCGCAGGTTTCCGCGTAGGCCGACATATTCGGCAACTGGTAAGCGGCACCGAACGCTTCACCGGCACCGGTTGCGCCGATACCACCTGTTAAGTACATTTTTTTATTGACCACATCTGACCAGATATCATCTATGGCTTTGATATAGGAAGCATCACCCGTGAGCGCGGCAACATCGGCCATACCTGTGTACATATAGGCAGCGCGAACAGCATGCCCGACGGCTTCATGTTGATCAGTTACCGGTTTTTGAGATTGATTGTATTCCGATCCCTTGATCGCGCCATTACCGCGTATATCCAGGAAGAATTTTGCAAGCGTTAAATATTCTTTCTTACCAGTTACGCGGTACAAACGGGCCAGGCCCATTTCCACTACCTGGTGACCTGGGAAATAAGCCGCTTTACCCGGACCAAAATCCTTAACCAGCAGGTCTGCATTTTTGATCGCGATATTGAGCAATGTTTTTTTACCTGTAGAGAGATAATGAGCAACAGCTGCTTCGTAAAGGTGGCCGCAGTTATATAACTCATGACTGAGATCCGGATCTTTTTCCCATCTTTTTGCGCCGATCCAGGGATGCAGTTTCGCGGGTTTCATGGAACGGAATGTATACAGGTAACCATCCGGTTCCTGCGCTTCGCCAATGATGGTGATCAGTGAATCTACCGCAAGTTCGAGCTTGGGATCAGGCTTTACCTGCAAGGCATACGAAACGCCTTCTATCACTTTAAATACATCCGTATCATCAAAAGGGTATTCAGTAATATCCGTAGGCGCTTTTTTTCCTGCGGCTTTCAGAAAGTTATCGATCCTTCCCGTTTCCCTGCATTTCTGCAATACATAAGGTATGGTAATTTCCTGGTTGATCGCAATGCGTGGCGCCCAGAACAGGTCATTCACATGCACATGGTTAAATGTTACCGGCTGAATAGGGTAATCCCTGTTTTGCCCCATACTGCTGCTGCAGGAAAACAGCGCAACCAATCCGGTTACTATTTTACAGGCTTTTGCCATAAAAATATTTTGTTTGGTGATGAATGATATGTTACAACAGTTGCTGGCTTCTTACAACCCGCGCTTAAGAAACACTTGTCCCCAATACTTCATTTGCATTTCACTAAAATTAAACAAGCTGTCTATCCTTCTGTTTTCGGATATTAACCTCTTGTCAATTTATTTTATCATTTATGTAAGCCGAATGAATACACAGTTGTTGTTGAATACTTTTTCCCTGGTTCAAGAACCGTTGATGGAAAACCGGGTTGATTCGGTGAATCAGGATAATGCTGGGTTTCCAGGCAAAAAGCCGACCTGTATTGGTATACTTTCTGCTGTTTCCCGATAAGTTTACCATCCAGGAAATTTCCGCTGTAAAACTGGATACCCGGTTCTGATGTCAGTACTTTCATTTCTATACCCGTGGATGGAGAGTATACCACAGCTGCCTCCTGCAATGATTCGTTACCCGCTTTTGTTAAAACAAAATTATGGTCATACCCTAGCCCGTTCTTCAGCTGCGCATTTTCGGTATGAATGTCTTTTCCAATCGACTTGGCGGTTTCGAAATCGAAAGGGGTTCCTTTTACTTCTTCCAGTATACCCGTAGGGATCAGTGTTGTATCCACAGGTGTATACCTGGCCGCATTGATTTTGAGCATGTGATCGGTAATCAGTCCATTGCCCTGGCCGTTCAGGTTAAAGTAAGCATGATTGGTGAGGTTGACAATCGTTTTCTTATCGGTCTCCGCCTCGTAATCAATTTTCAGGCTGTTATCATCCGTGAGTGTATACACCACTTTTACCGTAAGGTTACCCGGATATCCTTCTTCCGCATCTTCTGATACATAGGATAAAACAAGGGTATGGTCATTTTCCTGTTGCGCGTCCCAAACCTGGTTGTGAAATCCACCGGGACCACCATGCAGGCTGTTTACGCCATTATTGATTGGTAAATGATACGCAGTACCATCAATTGTGAAACTACCTTTTGCGATGCGGTTACCATATCTTCCGATCAGCGCACCAAAAAAAGCTTCCGGTTTGGAGAGATAATGTTGCAGGCTGTCATATCCCAGAACCACATCGGTAAGCACACCTTTGTTATCAGGCACCTGTAACGCCACAATACGGCCACCATAATTGGTAATGGCAACCTGCATATTGTTTTTATTTTTCAACAGGTAAAGCGATACAGGTTTGTTTTTTACGATTTGCCCATAGGCTGATTTCATAGCCGCTGTATCGGTTAGGGAGCTGCCGGCTTCCTTACCGGCCGGTTTGTTGGTACATGCCATAAAAAGGGATAAAAAACTGAGGAGCATTAAAGAATACTGTCTTTTCATATGGAAGCATTTAATGTGTGAAAACCGTTTGGAAAAGCCGAAACCATAGAAATGGTTCCGGTATCATTGCTTGTATTTTCTGTATTGCCACAAACAACATGAGGAAACTAAAATAGAGAAGAATTATTAATTGTCCAAAAAACACTTATTACTTTAGTTAAAAATCTATACATTTATCATACGCATCATATATACATTTAACAACTATTCGCTTATTTTCAGGTTATGATAAAGTATCACAATCAGACCCGTATCCTGGTAGCCATCGATTGTATCATCTTTGGCTTTGATGGCATAGAACTGAAATTGCTCTTGGTGCAAAGGGGATTGGAATATGAAAAAGGGAAATGGAGTCTTATGGGCGGTTTTGTACAGAAAACCGAGGATTTCGAAAAAGGTTCCGCCCGGATCCTGAAGGAGCTAACCGGTCTTGAAGGTGTGTACATGGAGCAGCTGCACGCTTTTGGCAATGTAAACAGGGATCCCATCGAACGAACTGTATCCGTTACGTATTTTGCGCTGATCGATATCCATCAGTACGAAAAGCAGATCAATACTGAGTTTCATGCCGGATGGTTCCCGATCAAAGAAGTACCCAAACTGATCTTTGACCACCAGGAGATGGTGGAAATGGCCAAACAGAAACTCCGCTACAAAGCGGCTTTTCACCCCATCCTTTTCGAATTATTGCCCGAGAAGTTCACTTTGCCGCAGTTGCAGAGCTTGTATGAGAGCATATTTGATACCCAGTTCGATAAACGCAACTTCAGCCGAAAGCTACAGTCAACCAAGTTATTGGTGAAGCAGAAAGACAAAGACAGGGAGAGTTCCAAAAAGGGCGCCTACTATTATAAACTCGATAAAAAGAGATACGAAAAAAATTTTCATGCCTTTCTTAACTTTATTCCCAACCCGGGAAATATCAAATAACAGGAAAAAAATCTTCCTGTTTTTTTTATTTTCATTTATAAAGTGTTATTTTGACACGAATTATTAACCAAGATTGCTTCCTATGCCAAAGAATACATATGTTATTGGGGTGGATTATGGCACCGACTCAGTGCGATCCATTATTGTAAACAGTACAAGCGGTGAAGAAATTGCTTCTTCTGTTTTCCACTATCCCCGTTGGCAGAAAGGCTTGTATTGTCAACCGGAAACCAATCGATTCCGCCAGCACCCACTCGACTATATAGAAGGTCTTGAACAAACCATTGTTGCCTGCCTTGCTAAAGCAGGACTCGGCATCGCGGAAAATGTAAAAGCTATTGGTATCGATACCACCGGGTCATCGCCGGTGGCCGTGAATGAAGCCGGCCAGCCCCTGGCACTCGATCCTGCCTTTGCAGAAAATCCGAATGCCATGTTTGTTTTATGGAAAGACCATACCTCTACAACAGAAGCCGCGCAGATCAATGAACATGCCGCAACATTTGATACCAACTACCTGCAGTATGTAGGAGGCATCTATTCTTCCGAATGGTTCTGGGCAAAATTATTGCGCACGTTTCGTGTAGACAAAGCAGTTCATGATGCCTGTTATACATGGGTGGAACATTGCGACTGGATCCCTTTTCTTTTAACAGGTGGAACCCATATTTCGCAATTAAAAAGAAGTGTTTGCGCCGCGGGCCATAAGGGTTTGTGGTCAGAAGCATTTGATGGCTACCCGCCGAATGAATTCTTCAGATCATTGGATCCATTGCTTGATGGGTTTGTGCATACACTCGGAAAAGAAACCCATACTTCCGATCAGTCAGCGGGAAAATTATCGAAAGCATGGGCCAACAAACTCGGTTTGTCAGAAGAAGTGATCATTGCAGTAGGTGCATTTGACGCGCATATGGGTGCGGTTGGCGGACAGATCGAACCTTACCACCTGAGTAAAGTAATGGGTACTTCTACCTGTGATATTTTAGTTGCTCCGGCTGATGAAATAGGGAATACACTTGTGAAAGGGATCTGCGGACAGGTAAATGGTTCTGTTATACCCGGCATGATTGGTCTTGAAGCAGGACAATCTGCATTTGGCGACACCTATGCCTGGTTTAAAAACATGTTGTTAGGCCCCGTGAACACAATTCTTTCGAAAACCAAAACAGCAAACCCTGAACAGGTAGACCAACTGATCAAAGAATTGTCCGATAACCTCATACCGGAATTAAGTGCGAAAGCCGCATTGCTGTCACCTGATGAAAAAGATGAACTGGCCATCGATTGGTTTAATGGAAGAAGAACACCCGATGCAAATCAATTCCTGAAAGGCAGTATCCATGGATTGAATCTTGCCACAGATGCGGCCAGGATTTTTAAAGCACTGGTAGAAGCTACCTGTTTTGGTGCCAGAATGATTACAGACCGTTTTGTACAGGAAGGCGTTCCCGTAAAAGGATTGATTGGGCTTGGTGGTGTGGCCAAACGCTCACCCTATATCATGCAGGTAATGAGCAATGTGATGAACATGCCCATCCGCATTCACAAAAGCGAACAGACCTGTGCGCTGGGTGCAGCCATGTTTGCGGCAACGGCCGCTGGTATCTATCCCAAAGTGGAAGATGCGATGCAGGCAATGGGGCAGGGATTTGATACCACATACCAGCCAGAACCATCGAAAGTGGCCATCTATGATCTGCGGTTTCAACAATATAAAAAAGCGGGTCAGTTTACCGAACAACATTCCAGCAAGCAATAAACAAACAGCGATCATTCCCTGATCGCGGATGAATTTTATGAACCCCTACGAAAAAATTAAAGCAGAAGCATACAAGGCCAATATGCAGTTACCCGAACTGGGCCTGGTACTATTCACCTTTGGCAACGTAAGCGTTGCCGATCATAGCCAGGGCGTGTTTGCCATAAAACCAAGCGGTGTTCCTTATTCGGATCTATCACCTGAAAAAATGGTGATCGTTGATTTTGATGGTATGGTAGTAGAAGGCTCACTCAGGCCCTCGTCTGATACAAAAACACATGCGGTATTATACAAGCATTGGACAAATATCCAAAGTATCGTACATACGCATTCTACGTATGCAACCGCATGGGCGCAATCGCAAATGGATATTCCTGTATTTGGAACCACACATGCGGATCATACGGTATCTCCTATTCCCTGTGCCCCACCGATGAGTGATGAAATGATCAAAGGCGATTACGAATTCGAAACCGGTTTTCAGATCATCAATTGTTTTAAAGAAAGGGGGCTTACATATGAAGAGCTCGAAATGATACTGGTAGGCAATCATGCGCCATTTACCTGGGGCAAAACTGCTGATAAAGCCGTGTACAATGCGGCCGTACTGGAAGAGCTTGCCAGGATGGCATTACTGACCCTGCAGATCAATCCATCCGCACCTGTTTTAAAAGATGCGCTGATTCAAAAACACTTCGAAAGAAAGCACGGACCACATTCTTATTATGGACAATAAAATAAAAATCAAATACGATATGATCAATCTTAAAGCACTGGAAGTCTGGTTTATCACCGGTAGTCAACATTTATACGGAGAAGAAACATTACAGCAGGTTACTAAAAATTCAACAACCATCGCTAATGCGCTTAACGAAAACCCAGGGATCCCTGTTCAGATCATATACAAACCAACCGTAAAAACAGCTGAAGAGATCTATCATATTTTTCAGGAGGCGAATAACAATACCAACTGCATTGGCGTGATTACCTGGATGCATACATTCTCTCCAGCAAAAATGTGGATCCCGGGATTGAAGATCTTACGCAAACCCCTGCTCCATCTCCATACACAATTCAACAGGGATATTCCATGGAATACCATTGACATGGATTTCATGAACCTGAATCAATCGGCGCATGGCGACAGGGAATATGGATTTATCATGAGCCGGATGCGGTTGAACCGGAAAGTAGTGGTAGGTCATTGGCAGGACCAGGAATCCATCGCGAAAGTAGGTGCCTGGACAAGAGCGGCAGCGGGATGGAATGATTGGCAGGGCGCGCGCTTTGCAAGGTTTGGCGATAATATGCGCAATGTGGCCGTAACAGAAGGAGACAAAGTAGAAGCGGAAATTAAATTCGGTTATTCCGTAAATACATATGGTATCGGAGACCTGGTACAGGTGATCAATGCTGTGAAAGAAACTGATATCAATCAGTTGGTAGATGAATACCATGTACAGTATGCTGTAGTACCGGCTTTACAAAAAAGTGGGCAGCAACATACTTCTTTACGTGAAGCAGCCAGGATAGAATTGGGTATCCAGCAATTTTTGGAAGAAGGCGGCTTCAAAGGTTTTACCACCACCTTTGAAGACCTGCATGGCATGAAACAATTACCAGGTATCGCAGCACAGAGGCTCATGAGCAAAGGATATGGATTCGCAGGAGAAGGCGATTGGAAAACAGCGGCGCTGGTACGAGCCATGAAAGTGATGGGCAGCGGATTAAAGGGTGGAAATTCTTTTATGGAAGATTATACCTATCATTTCAATCCTGATAACGCAATGGTGCTGGGCGCGCACATGCTTGAGATCTGTGAATCGATCGCGGATGCAAAACCAAGCTGTGAAATTCATCCGTTGGGTATTGGAGGAAAAGAAGATCCGGTAAGGCTCGTGTTCAATTCAGGTCCTGGTCCGGCCATTAATGCCTCTATTGTTGATATGGGCAACCGTTTCAGGTTATTGGTAAACGATGTAATGGCAGTAGCGCCGATCAGCAGTTTACCAAATCTTCCGGTAGCAAGGGTTTTGTGGAAACCTTATCCTGACATGAAAGTGGGTTGTGCCGCATGGATATTGGCAGGCGGCGCACACCATACCTGTTATTCGCAGAATATCAGCGCGGAGCAGATGGAAGATTTTGCGGAGATGGCAGGCATTGAATGTATCCTCATTAATAATGACACCAAGCTCTATCAATTTAAAAATGAACTTCGCTGGAATGAAGCTGCCTTTGTATAATTTCTTCTAACTACGATTGCTAACATAAAAAAATGCCAGAATGAAAGGACTTGCCACCATCGACATCGTTGTATTCCTCGTTTACTTTATCCTGATTTCGGGATATGGTTACTGGATCTATCAACGCAAAAAAAAGCTTACGGCCGATACCAAAGATTTCTTTTTAGCAGAAGGTTCTCTTACCTGGTGGGCCATTGGCGCATCACTTATCGCATCCAATATATCTGCCGAGCAATTTATCGGCATGAGCGGTGAAGGTTTTTTTGTGGGTACCGCGGTAGCTGCATACGAATGGATCGCCGCATTGGCACTGATCATTATTGCCGTATGGTTCATGCCGATCTATCTTAAGAACAGGATATTTACCATGCCGCAGTTTCTGAAAACGCGGTACAATGAAACCGTGGCGCTGATCATGGCTGTGTTCTGGTTGTTCCTGTATGTATTTGTAAACCTAACTTCCATTCTTTACCTGGGTGCCGTAGCCATCAATGGTTTGGCGGGCGGACAACACCTGCACCTTGTAATGGTGGTGCTTGCCGTATTTGCACTCTTTATTACATTGGGAGGTATGAAAGTGATAGGTTACACAGATGTGATACAAGTGGCTGTATTGATCATTGGTGGATTGGCAACCACTTATATGGCATTGCTGATTGTTAGTGAGAAATTTGGAATGGGCAGTAGTGTGATCGCGGGATTCAACACATTGCTGAAAGAAGCACCGGATCACTTTCATATGATCCTGCAAAAACCCGGGCCCAACTCCTCGCAGGAAGACATCAATAAATACCTTGTACTGCCCGGCATCGCTATGTATTTTGCCGGTCAGTGGATCGTGAATCTGAACTACTGGGGATGTAACCAATACATCACGCAACGTGCACTCGGTGCCGATCTTAAAACAGCGCGCACAGGTATTCTTTTCGCGGGGTTATTAAAATTAATGATGCCGGTAATTGTGATGCTTCCAGGTATTGCCGCTTATGTGTTGTACAAGAACGGGCATCTTCCCCAACTGGCAGGCGGAAGCAAAGATGGAGCATACTCAGCCATACTCGGCTTTTTACCGGCCGGTTTAAAAGGATTGTCCGTAGCCGCACTTACAGCCGCTATTGTTGCATCGCTAGCCGGAAAGGCCAATAGTATCTCAACCATTTTTACGCTTGACATCTACAAAAAATACATCAAACAAAATGCAGATGAAAAGAAACTGGTATTAACGGGAAGGCTTACCATTTTAATAGCCATGATACTCGGTGTGGCATTTACCTGGAACGATACACTTGGTATTGGTGGCGAAGGCGGTTTTACCTTCATTCAGAAATATACCGGCTTTATTAGTCCGGGTGTATTTGCCATGTTCATTCTGGGTATGTTCTGGAAAAGAACGACAGGCTCTGCAGCCATTGCCGGTGTGATCTCAGGTTTTTTACTCTCCGTATTCTTTAACAATTATGCGCCGGCATTGCTTGGCAACGAAACCATATTGTATACCGCGTATCCAAACGGAAAGGGTGGATTCGAAATACCCTTCCTCATCAATATGGGCTGGTCTTTCTTCTTCACGATGGTTCTGATGGTCGGTATCAGCCTCGGCGGTCCGAAAGTAAATCCGAAAGCATTTATTTTCGAGAAAGGAATGTTTGCTGTAAATAAATCTGTACTCGTATTGATTGTAATGACAATACTTCTTCTTACGGCATTATATGTACGTTTCTGGTAATAGGCATTAACATAATAAATAAAAATGGGGCTTCTTTAAGCCCCATTTTTATTTACTACCATGTTGTGTTATTAAAAGAGATTAAAATAGAAGGAGTCCTCTGTGAAACTCCCCATCTCCGTGCCTCTGTGGTAAAGCCCTCGCTTCGATCATTTTCACCACAGGCTCGTCTGCCCGCAGGCTGGGTCACAAAACACCACGCAGTGATTGTGTCTTCACAATCACCGGCACACATTAGTTACTACTATTACAACACCAATGATTCAGGTGCAAGCCCTGGATAATCTTTGATAACCCGTATAATATTTTTATACTTATAAAATTCCGCTTCCGCATGCATCGTTGTAATAACCACACATAACATCCCCGCCCTTTCCGCAGCTTCCACTCCCTTGGGGGCATCTTCAAAAACAATACAATCAGATGGAGAAACACCAAGTTGCATCGCATTCATAAGGAATGTTTCCGGGTCGGGCTTGCTGTTCACAACATTAGCCGCACTAACAATAGAAGTAAAATATTTTCTTACCTGTAACGCGTCAATTACGAAGTCTATGTTTTCCGGAATGGCCGCAGAACCAATAGCCATTTTAATCGATGCCTTTTCCGTAGCAGACAAGAAAGGCAATAAACCATCAATAGGTTTTACCAAAGGTTTATACAATGCCTGGTATCTCTTCTCCTTATCATAAGAGATCTTTTCAATTTCCGGTTCGGTAAATCTACCGGGGCCGAATAACCGTATTAAAACCTCCCTGTTCTTTCCGTACATATTAGAAACCACCAGGTCCCATTCAAACACCGTTCCCAGCTCTTCTTTCAAAAGTTCGTCCCATGCTTTTGCATGATAATACATATCATCTACCATGGTTCCATTCAGATCAAACAGGAATGCTTTCCCCATAACCCATTACTTATTTTAAAATACAAGCCGTTTGCTTATATTGATTCGCCATTATATTTACCAGAGCTAAGAAATGAAAATACACTCATTCATTTGATTGTCAGGAAGCAAGTCAAAATATTGCTATATTCTGGTAATTTATTTAATGCCTTACACCATTTGAAAAGTTAGTTTTAAACAATTCACCTACTTTAATATTTTATCTATGAAACAAAGGTTTTTCAGTCTTTTCATGCTATTGAGTATTGTCTGTTGCCAGCTGATTATTGGCCAGGCGTCCAATAGCAGTCTTTACCTGCAAAGCAGTGAGATGCACGACCTGATGGTACAGTACACCGCTGATATGGGCAGCATAACCCGTTTTTATGCAACATCGGCCAATGCCGGGTTTGGTGGCAGAGGTGGCGGACAACAAGGAGGCGCGCCAGCTTACAACTCTCCTGAAAGAAGGGCGAGAATGCTGAAGCTGATAGCAGACTATGAAAAGAAGATGAATGCCGTGAGTTTTGATAAAATGAGTGTATATGGCAAAGTGGATTATATCCTGTTCAAAAGAATTGTTGATGATGCAAAAGCCAGGCTGCTTACCGAACAGGAAGAGTATGCTAAAATAGTAAGGCTCCTACCCTTCTCAGACAATATTTACGATCTCGAAAAACCACGCCGCCGTGGTTTGAATGTAAATGGCGAAGAAATAGCCAAGCAAATGAACGAGATCAACAAATCTGTTCAGAAAGCAAAAAGCTCTTTGCAGAAAGAGGAACCGATGGACAGCAAGCTTGCATCGCTGGCCATTGAAGCCGTAAAAGCGCTGCAGGCCGCTTTAAAAAATGAGTTTGATTTCTACAATGGTTATGATCCGATGTTCAGCTGGTGGGTGCCTAAAACCTACAGTGACCTCGATAGCAGCCTGGGCTCTTACGCAACCGCATTAAGAGGAAAAGGCAAGAACATGGATGTGAAACCCAAGGACGATGGAAGCGGTATCCTGGGTATTTCGGTGGGAAGGGATGAACTTGTTCGGCAACTGACAAGGGAATACATTCCTTATACACCGGAAGAATTGATTGCCATTGCCAATAAAGAATTTGCCTATTGTGATGCTGAATTACTGAAGGCCTCAAAAGAAATGGGATTTGGCGACAACTGGAAAGCCGCCCAGGAAAAAGTAAAGAATACTTATGTAGCACCGGGTAAACAACCACAGGAAATGTTTGAACTATACAAACAATCCGTTGATTTTTTAAAGAAAAATGACCTGATCACCATCCCCGAACTATCGGAAGAAACCTGGCGCATGATGATGATGACCCCGGAACGCCAGTTGGTAAATCCTTTTTTTACAGGAGGAGAAACACTCAGTATTTCCTATCCAACCAGTACAATGGGATACGAAGAGAAATTAATGAGCATGCGGGGTAACAACCCGGCATTCTCAAGAGCCACAGTTCACCATGAACTGATCGCAGGACACCACCTGCAGGGATATATGGCCGCAAGGAACAAAGTTTACAGAAGAGACATTTTAGGAACCAATACGCCCTTCTGGGGCGAAGGAAGTGCTTTGTACTGGGAGCTTTTATTGTGGGATCTTAAATTCCCGAAAACACCTGAAGACAGGATCGGTATGCTTTTCTGGAGAATGCACCGTTGTGCCAGGATTATTTTCTCACTCAATTTCCATCTTGGCAACTGGACGCCTAAGCAATGCGTGGATTTCCTGGTTGACCGTGTAGGGTTTGAAAGAGCGAATGCGGAAGGAGAGGTACGCCGTTCATTTGTGGGTGGTTATCCGCCATTATATCAGCTGGCATATATGACCGGAGGCATGCAATTGTATGCAATGAAAAAAGAACTGGTGGATACCAAAAAAATGACCCTGAAACAATACAACGATGCCATCTATTCGGAGGGTAGCATGCCAATTGAATTGCTAAGAGCCATATTAACCAACCAGCCTATCAAGAAAGATTTTACAACGAACTGGCGTTTTTACGATATCAATAAATAATACGTACCCATCGTTCTAAAAAAGCCTGTAGCTATCCGCTACAGGCTTTTTTAATTCCTTTTGTTTTTCACGGATACTTTGATCAGCAAATCAAGTTTGGGATATTTCGCGATAAAGGCTTGCTTATTCCGAAACAACAGGTCATAATCCTTGAATACCCCATCGCCATAACCCGAATACAGGGAGTCTATTACTTCTATCCCTTTTGTTATCATACCTAATACCGGGTAACCTTTTACACCATTTACCTGGAGCGTATCTAAGCGGGGATTATTGTTATTGAGATTAATATACAGATCGTTACCACGGCTTTCTTTACCGCCACGGGCGAAACTAATGGTTCCACGCATGTTAGGGTGAATCACAGGCTCATCCGGAACCTTGCTCTTTTTCCAGTTCGCCATTCGCGCAGAATCATCCCCGCCAAACTGGGCAACATAGCCTGGTCGTACACGATAAAACAAGGTATGTGAATAATACCCGTGTTTCACCTGGGCATATAACCGGTCTACCGCCAAAGGCGACCATTCACGTGTAAAAGCAGCTTCAAAATTTCCCCGGGAAGTTTCGAACAGCATATTGAATTGTGCAGGTGCCTGTTGACTAAGCCATTTTTCTTTAAATGCGGGGCGCTGACAGGCTATTACAGATACGATCAATAAAAAACAAACCGTTTTTCTCATGCGCTGGAATGATGTTGGCCATAAAACTAAATAATCTTAGCCGAAAGAAGTACTCATCCTGGTCTCAATTGGTAGATACAAAGGAATATTGCGGGCCGGGTTCCGGTTCGGATGAATCATTGTTTACAACCTTCTTTCACCAGCCACATCCTTTAGTCGCCATCTTCGATGTGTAATTTCTGGTGGTGTGCGCTTGCAGCGATATGGAGGGCGAATCCGGCAATAGCAAGGTCTTTCAGTATGTTAACCAATGCCATTGATCTCATTTCCTTGGAACCTGCTTCCAGGTAATTCGGGATATGAATAATAAGAATGAACGAGAATAATAAAAAAGCCAGCACATAGGCCGACGCTTTTACCAACCTGTTCGTAAGAAAAGAACAGCCCACCAGGATGAATGCACAGCCTACCAGGTAAACGTAAACCACCCCCCCGGGAACCGAAGAAGGAATGTACACCACCAGGTCATGTGCGTTCATAAAATGAAAAATACCAAAGGAGATCATAACTACGGCCAACAGGTAGATGGCGATCCGGGAAACAATATGATACTGTTTCATAGGAGAAAATTTAGTTACTAAAAATTACAACCTTAATTACTCAGATGCAAGTTTTTTGCCGGCTTTTACCAGGCAGAACTGTATGGGCGGTGGGTTATTTCTTCAAAACCTGGTTATTGACAGGGAATGGAAAGGGAAACCGTAGTTCCTTCTCCTAAAATACTATCGATCTGAAAATGTCCGTTCACGGATAATGCCCTTTCGCGCATACTGATTAATCCAAGCACATTTTCCTGGCTGGCTATGTCAAAACCCTTGCCATTGTCAACAATCCGCAGTTGAAGTAATTGTTTATCCAGTTGAATGTACACAGTAACCTCAACGGCATCGGCATGTTGTATTACATTCATAAGGGCTTCCTGGCAAATGCGGTATACGACCGTTTTGATTTCTGCAGTAAGCCCTTCTTCTCTATCGTCGTGCTTAAATACCATGTCGATACCATGAACCGATTTCATTTTACGGCAATGCGCTTCCAGCGATGCATACAGGCCCAATTCATCAAGCATGCTTGGCCTGAGCGAAGAAGCAATGCTCCTGATATGTTCAATCATGTGCTTGGTTGTAAAAGAAGCATTCAGCATTCTCTCTTTCTGTGCTTTCGGCTCATCCGGCATTTGCATGGCCAGCCAGTCTATATCCATTTTTAATACTGCAGTGATCTGTCCCAGCTCTTCCTGCACTTCCCTTGCGATGATCTTCCTTTCTTCTTCACGAACATGCTGCAGGTGATTGTACAGCTTTTTCATTTCTGTATTTTTCTGACGCAGGGCCTCTTCCGTTTGTTTCAGTTTCAAACAGTTTTTTAACCTTGCAAGTAACTCTTTCGGGTGAAAGGGTTTTACCAGGTAATCATCGGCACCCATTTCTATACCTTCTGCCACCTGTACCGGGCTGATCTCGCGCCCCGATACCAATATGATCTTGGTTGTGGAAAAAGCAGGATCATTCTTTACCTGTTTACAAAGCTCAAGTCCGTTATGATCCGGCAGGATCACATCCAATAAAATAACATCTGGTTTTTTAACTGCAAGAGAAGATAGCATTTCATTTCCGGTGGTGGCCACCTCTAGTTCAAATCCTGAATTCTTCAGGATGGACTGATAAATTTTAATGACCAGCGTATCGTCATCTACTAATAAAATTCTATTCATACCCATTCCGGTTGCATATGAAAGATCAGCATATGGAAAATACCATGCTGTACCAACCCCTACCTTAAATGTAATGGAATTGTTTTAATTGACAACGTTAAGAAAGGCGGCTGTTTATTAACTGATCCGGTTTTCGAAATACGGGATTTCGTCATGTGCAATGGTTTCCTGTTGTTTCCAGAAAGCAAGTGTTACCACCCTGCCAAGAGGGGTTCTGAGCAATCTCCCGAATATCGCATTGGTTGCATTAAACATTACATCGGTTACCCCTACCGTAAAAGTTTCGGGTGCGGTTGGCACGACAGGAACCGGCTCTGTTCCTTCTGCGGAAGGAGCAGGTGCAGCAGTCTTGGGTGGCGGACTCGCTACAACCACTACCGTATATTGGTTATAGCTGAGTAAGGCTTTGAGAAAAGCGACTCTTTCTGCGGAAACATTTTTTTCTACAATGGCGCATTTAATGCCATCCAGTTCTTCAAATTCGTGGTTTTTATTGATCGCCATAAATAGGTTCTTTATAAACCGCTGCTGAGTGAAAAAATATAATCATATACGCAACTCGCCAAACCGGTAAGAATGATGCCGATCACACAGATATACAATGCGATCTTAGGTAACAGCGGTATGGATAGTTTGGTAATAGGCTGTTCATTCGTATCCATAAAAATGGCTTTTACCACGCGCAGGTAATAATAAAACGATACAACCATATTCAAAGCCGCAATACCTATTAACCAATAATTTCCTTTACCCGCACCTGCTATTAACAGGAAAAACTTGCCGAAGAACCCGGCAGTGGGTGGTACACCCGCCAGCGAGAACAACGCGATGGTGAGTATCCATGATAATAAGGGATTAGTTGTATAGAAAGCCTTGTAGTCATCAATGCCTTCTTTACCTGTTAGTGCACTTACCAGGGATACCACACCAAATGCAGCCAGGTTAGAAAACACATAGATCAGGATAAAATAAATAACCGATGCCATACCCGCCTGCGAACTTCCCGAGATACCCACCAGGATAAACCCTACCTGCGCAATGGAAGAAAAGGCAAGGAACCGTTTAAAATTATTCTGCCGCAGTGCAAACAGGTTACCAATAATAATTGTGATCAAAGCGAGTACAAATAAAATGCGGTACCATATTTCTGCCATTGGTTTGAATACCGTGTACAAAACAGAAACAAACACAAATAATACTGCGGCCTTGGAAACAACGGAAAGAAAGGAAGTAACCGCCACAGGTGCGCCTTCGTACACATCGGCAGTCCACAGATGAAAAGGAACAGCGGATATCTTAAACGCGAACCCGGATACCAGCAGTAACAAAGCAAACACATGCAAAGGATCTGCTGTAAGGTGTGCAGTCAATTCTGAAAACACAATGGTACCGCTGACACCGTATACCAGCGAAATACCGAACAATAAAAGCCCGGATGAGAACGCTGACGAAATGATCATCTTCATAGCCGCTTCAGATGATTGCCGTTTGGTAAGATCAAAATTAGCAGCAGCGGCCAAAGGAATGGTAGACAATTCGAGGCCCAGGTAGAACATCAGCAAATTACCACTGGAGATCATAAAAAACATACCAAGCAGCGAAGACAACAACAGCAAATAGAATTCGATTACCTGTTTATGTGTTTTCAGCCATGCATACGATTGCATGGAGACAAGCAAGATGGCCAGGTTAAGTATGTTCTTCTCAAAACAAACAAGTGTATTGGTCCTGAACATTTCACTGAACAACATACCTTCCTTATTACCAAAGAATCCTGCCACAAAATTGATAAGCAGTAAAAGATTTGCAATGGCAAGAATGGATTCATTGGTTCTGTCTTTCCCCAGTTTAATGAACAGCAACAGGAAGATAATGATGGTCACCACCAGCTCCTGTTTTAACAATATAAAGAAATCAGTTACCATACATCAGTTCATTTTTGGGTAATCGCTTTTCCTACCTGTAGCATAATATTTTCTGTGCCGGGTGTTATGAGTTGGTTAATGAGAAACGGCGCAACGCCTATTACTACAATGCCGATGACCAGTATCACCGCGGCCAGTTTCTCGTTCCATGTTGCATCTGTCAGCACCCCGTAATGCTCACTCATCGGTCCCATTACGGTTTTTCCCGCGGCGCGCAGGATGTATACCGCGGTAACTACGATGGAAGCGCAGGCCAGTATGGTAGCAAAACGATACCAGCCATCCGGGTTTTGCCAGGAACCCATGAACACAGTCATCTCTGCCACAAATCCGCTGAATCCGGGTAAGCCCAGTGAACACAGGCCCGCTATCACAAATATGGTAGAGATAAAAGGCATCACTTTTAAAAGTCCGCCCAGTTGTGCCACCATTCTTGTATGTGTACGGCTATAGATCATACCGATAGCGGCGAAGAATAGGGCGGTCATCAATCCATGCGATACCATTTGCAGCACGGCACCGTTGATGGATGTTTGGGTAAGCATACCGATACCCAATATCACAAAGCCGCAATGACTAACAGAGGAGTAGGCATTGATGTATTTCAAATCGGTCTGCATCATGGTAGCAAATGCTCCGTAAATGATGGCAATGGTTGCAAGCAGAATAATGATCCACTGGTATGCATGTGCTGCATCAGGCATCAGGAAAGTAGCCACACGTAAACAACCGTAGCCTCCCAGTTTCATAGAGATGCCCGCCAGGAACATAGAAGCCGCTGTAGGCGCTGAAGCATGACCATCAGGCACCCAGGTATGAAAAGGAAACAATGCGGCAAATATGCCAAAACCAATAAAGGCAAATGGGAAAAAGAATTTCTGAACCTCAACGGGTATATGTGTTTGCGAGATCTGAAGCAGATCGAATGAACCGGTTTGAAAATAGACACCCAGCAACCCAACAAATACCAAAGCGGAACCAGCCATTAACATCAATGCCAGTTTCATTGCGCTGTATTCTTTTTTACCACTTCCCCAGATACCGATGAGCAGGAATTTTGGGATCACTGCAATTTCCAGGAAAAAGAATAGGGTGAACAGGTCGAGTGAGATAAAAAAACCGTACGCACCCATACTCAGCAGGATCAACAGGAAGAAAAATTCTTTATTGAGTTTTTCCATAGTCCACGAAACAAGGATACCCGCTACCACAACAGAAGCGGTTAATGAAATCATGGCAATGGAAATACCATCCACACCGATATGATAATAGATATTCAGATTTTTGAACCAGCTGTATTTCTCTTCAAATACCATTGGGGCATGATTGCCAATAGCCCGTTCCTGCCAGTATACCAACAGCAGCCAACCAGCCAAACCCAATTGTATCACAGACCCAGCCAGTGCTATGGCACGAACCTGCTTCAATCCTTTGCAGAAAAGGATAACGAGGGCCGTAACAAGCGGCAATAGGATCAATAACGAGAGGTTCATAATAACATCATTTCCATATATAAATAAAGAGAACGGCCAGTACGGCTATTCCGCCGAAAAAATACAAAGCATAACTCTGCACCTTACCGGATTGCAATCCTTTGATCCGTATTGAGATTCCGGCAGTAATCGTGGCAAGTGCATTCATCAGGCCGTCTACAATATTTTTATCTATCCAGGCAATGGGCTGACCAATGAGTGGGAAGATGATTTTTTTTGTGATGAACAGGTACAATTCATCCATGTAAAATTTACGGTTGGCTGCTTTATACAATCCGCCAAAAGCAGCGGCGGTCTTGGCAGGCCGGTCATTGACGGTTTTGTACATAACAGCCGCCAGTACAATAGCGGCGATTGATAATAAAACAGGCGCTGCGGAAAACCCAATATCCATATGCGTTTCAAGTGGTACCCCATCTGATGTGATATACTGAGAGAATGGGGCAAACCCGGCCGCAATGGCACAGATCGTAAGTAGTATCAGGGGTAGTTTCATGGAAGCCGTTCCTTCACCATGTGAATCATGATGTCTTTCAGTTTCTTTATTCCAAAAGATAGAAAAATACAACCGGAACATATAGAACGAGGTAAGCGCCGCGGTAAATAAAGCCACTCCGAAAATGAGCTTATTGGAATGAAAGGCTGCCAGTAAAATTTCTTCCTTACTGAAGAAACCGGCAAATGGCGGTAGCCCGGCAATGGCCAGACAACCCACCAGGAATGCGATATGTGTAACGGGCATGGATTTTCGCAGTCCACCCATATCTTTCATTTCGTTACTATGCACCATGTGTATTACAGCACCAGCACCCAGGAACAATAATGATTTAAAGAAAGCATGCGTAAATAAATGGAACATGGCAGCCATATATCCCAACCCATTTTCACCTCCCTGCCTCGCAACACCCAATGCAAACATCATATAACCGATCTGCGACATAGTGGAATAAGCCAGCACCCGTTTAATATCTGTTTGTGTACACGCAATGATGGCGGCAAGCAATGCCGACAAAGCACCTACATAGGTTACAATGGCAAGGGCACTCGCATCCATGGAAAAGATCGGGAACAATCTTGCCACAAGGTATACACCCGCAACCACCATGGTAGCAGCATGTATCAATGCCGATACGGGCGTAGGGCCCTCCATTGCATCCGGCAACCAGATATGCAAGGGAAACATGGCAGATTTACCAGCTCCGCCGATGAACACAAGGGTTAGTCCCCAGGTTAACACAGATACACCCAGAAATCCTGCACCTGCTATACTGGTAAACTCAGGCGATTGCAAAGAAGTCAGTCGCTCGATCAGTGTTGTAATATCCAATGTTTTACCATAGAAGGCCAGCACCAATATGCCGATCAGAAACCCAAGATCCGCAAAGCGGGTAACGATAAATGCTTTTTTGGATGCGGCTACGGCAGAAGGTTTATCGAAATAATAACCGATCAGTAAGAAAGAAGATACACCCACCAATTCCCAGAACATGTATATCTGGAATATATTTCCGGAGAGTACCAGTCCCAGCATGGAAAATGTAAACAACGAAAGAAATGCATAATAAGTAGCAAACCTCTCCTCACCTTTCATATACCCCAGGCTGAACAAGTGCACCATGAGCGAAACAAAACTAACCACGGTTAACATCATCACAGAAATCGGATCGATGATCACACTGATATCAATGGATATATTGGGAGAGAATTCGAGCCATGTATATTTGAACGCAACGATCTTCTGGTAAACACCGTTTACTTTTCCGTCTTCGAAAAAATATTGTTTGGCCGCTACAAAAGAGAGAAGTGTGGATACCAGTAAGGAAAGCGTACCGATATTACCGGAAAATTGTTTAATGTATTTCCTTCCAAAAATACCCAATAACAGAAAGGTTGCCAATGGCAGCAGGGGAATCCATACTATGTAGAAATAATTTGGCATCGTTCTAAAATTTCAGTTCTGTGGCATCTTCCACATCTATTGAGTTATGCGTTCTGTACAGGTTAATGATAATGGCAATGGCCACTGCAGCTTCGGCCGCCGCGATGGTAATGATGAACAGCGTAAAAAAGACACCATCCAGTTTATCAGGATACAGGTATTTATTAAACGCCACAAAGTTGATGTTCACACTATTCAGCATCAGTTCAATGGCCATCAGCATGGTGATCATATTACGCCTGGTAAACAAGCCATACATGCCAATGCAGAAAAGCGCCGTGCTTACAAACAGGATATGTGTTAGTGGTATACTGCTCATATCAATCTTTTTTTTCGTTGGATGATCCAATCAAACTCGCCTCTTCTATGACCGGCTTCTCCAGGTTACCATCCTTATTCTTCATCGCGATAACGATACAACCTACCATTGCAGCCAGTAATAACATACTTACTACTTCAAAAGGCAGAATATAACCATACTCCGTAGTACTCAGCATTTGTGTACCGATATCTCCTACCGCCACATTGAACGGACGCAATTCATTTTCTGTAAATCCATATGCTGCAATCAAGCGATAGATCAATGCCAATCCAAAAACAGCGGCCAGTATGGAAAACAGGGTTCGTTTAACAGGTGGCTTTGCCATTTCTTTTCCTGACTGCTGCGTAAGAAATATGGAAAAAATGATCAGCACCACAATACCGCCTACATATACAATGATCTGTACCGCCGCAATGAATTCTACCTGCATCCAGAAATACAAGGCGGCAATACCTACCAATGAAAACAATAGCCAGATGGCCGAACGAAATACTTTCCTGGTGGTAACAGCCAGTATACCCATTCCAAGGATAAATGCTGCTATCAGGTAAAATATGATGGCTGTTGCATCCATTATTCTATGCCCTCCCTGATTTTAGAACCCGGTTGATTTAATTTTTTTGTCAGTTTACTCCTGTCATACACACTATGTTCAAAATTCTGCGCCATTTTAATCGCGTCTGTCGGACAAGCCTGTATACATAAATTACACATGGTACAAAGTTCCAGGTGATAGATAAAAGTATCGATGGCTTTTTTCTTTTTCCCTTCGGGAGATATATCAAATTTGGTAATGATCTTGATCGTTCCGTTGGGGCAGGCCAGTTCGCAGGCGGTACAGCCGGTACAGGCATGCTCATTGTTCTCATCGTGCGTCATTATCACTTCACCTCGGAATCGTTCTGCTAGTTTTAGTGTGGCCCGGTTATCGGGGTATTGCTCGGTAATGATCTCTTTCGGGTGAAAGAAATAATAGCCGGTCTTGCGCATCCCCTTCAGCAAAGAAGAAACGCCTCCGTACACATCTTTTATATATTCTTTCAGAAACATGAATTTTCATTTGTCTCCGTGTACCTCTGATACTTTGTGTCTCTGTGTTGAAAAAAGTGCGCCGAACAATTCAAACCTTTTTCAACACAGAGACACAAAGTAACAGAGTTACACAGATAGGTTATATTTTAAAAATGCCACCCCAATATTGCGATCACCGTTACCAGTAAGAGATTGAACAAACTTATCGGCAACAGGTATTTCCATTCAAGGTTCAATAGCTGGTCTACCCGCAAACGCGGGAAGGTCCAGCGAAACCACATGATCAGGAAAATGAGAAAGAAAGTCTTTCCCAAAAACCAGACCGATGAGGGTATATAATCCATCACACCATTAAATGCATCCCAATGCCCGATATGCAGGGGCATCCATCCACCCAGGAACAATGTGGCGCCAATCGCACACACGATAAAAATGTTGATGTATTCTGCCAGGAAGAACAAAGCGAATTTCATTCCCGAATATTCCGTATGAAACCCGGCCGTTAATTCCGATTCCGCTTCGGCAAGATCAAATGGTGCGCGGTTGGTTTCTGCCGTTACCGCAATCAGGAAGATCACAAATGAAATGATCACCGGTATATGGCCTTTGAACAACCACCAGCCATCCTGCTGCGAAGCAATGATATCAGACAATTGCAGGCTGCCTGTTAATACCACCACAGATAAAATGGCAATGCCGGCAGACAATTCATAACTCACGATCTGCGCGCCGCTGCGCATGGCACCAAGCAAAGAGTATTTGTTGTTACTGGCCCATCCCGCCATTAAAATTCCAATCACGGAAAGCGAGGATATAGCGGATACGTATAATACGCCGATATTAATGTCCCAGATCTGGAAATTCTTCGCGAAAGCGATCGGTGCCAGTAACAGCATGGCCACGATCATTACCATGAATGGCGCAAGATTGAATAAAAATTTATCGGCAAGATCAGGCGTTAATCCTTCTTTCATGATCAGCTTAATGGTATCGGCAACGGTTTGAAACAAACCGTCCGGGCCAACCCGATTGGGTCCCAATCTGATCTGGATACGAGCCGCTACTTTTCTTTCCATCAATACCAGCACCAATCCCAATACAGCAAATAAGGTAATGGCCAGCAATACCACAATAGCACATTCCATCACCAGCGCAAACGAAGGATCGAATGTGCTGTATAACCAGTTTTGAATGGAGTTGGTAAGGCCTTCTAAGCTGAACATGTTAATTTTTTATTTCAGAACGTTTTTATTGCTATTCCTTTGGTCGGCTCCATTTCGTGAATCGTCAATCGTAGGCGTGAGTTAAAACACTCACGATTGACGATTCACCTCTCACGAAATCACCTGTCAATATCCGGTATCACCAGATCCAATGTTCCCATTGTTGCCATCAGATCGCCGATCTTACTGCCTCTTGCCATATGATCCAGTGCCGATAAATTTGAAAATCCCGGCGAGCGAAACTTAATTCGGTAAGGGGTCGTTCCTCCTTCACTTACAATATACACACCCAATTCACCGCGTGCGGTTTCAACCCTTGTATAAAAATCTCCTTTCGGTGGTTTTAATACGGCTTTTGTTTTTGCCTGGAAATCGCCTTCGGGTATATTATCGATCAGTTGTTCAATGATCCGGATCGACTGGTTCATTTCCCTTACACGAACCATATAACGCGCAAAAGAATCTCCAGCGGTTTCCAGTATTTCGTCGAATGCAACTGTATCGTATACTTCATACGGAAACAGTTTACGGATATCACAGCTAACACCGCTGCCTCTTGCAACAGGGCCCGTACAACCATAAGAGATCGCATCTTCTTTAGACAATATGCCCACGCCCTTCATCCGGTTTTGAAAGATGATATTATTGGTTACCAGGTCTTCGTACTCGGTTACTTTTTCTTTGAACTGTTTTACAAAAATTTTTACTTTTTGCTGAAAATCGGGATGCAGTTCATACATCACGCCTCCGGGTACAATATAGTTCATGGTAAGCCTGGCTCCGCAGGTATCTTCCATAATATCAGTGATCATTTCCCTTTCGCGGAAGGCGTAAAAGAACGGTGTAAATGCACCAAGATCCATGGCCATGGCGCCGATCCACAATTCGTGCGATGCGATGCGCGTAAGTTCGCTCATCAATACACGGATCACTTTGGCCCTTTGCGGCACTTCTACCTGCATGGATTTTTCTACGTTCAATGCGCAGCCAAGGTTATTTATGTGCGAGGAGAGATAATCCATACGGCTGGTTACATATATAAACTGCCGGTAACTTAAACTCTCACACATTTTTTCGATGGAACGATGAATATAACCAAGATGGGGTTCTATTTTCCGGATGGTTTCTCCGTTCAGAGTAACCACAAGATGAAGCACCCCATGCGTAGCCGGGTGTTGCGGTCCAATATTAATAACCAGTTCCCCTTCGGAACCATTGGCGGTTGTGTCTTTGATTACCTCGGTTTGCCTGTACATGTACCGGTTATAATTTTATCATATTGATCGGATCTTCAAAATCTTTACGTAGCGGAAATCCTTCAAAATCATCTGTCAATATCAATCTCCGCAGGTCGGGATGATTCAGAAATACCACACCAAATAATTCAAACACTTCCCTTTCATGAAACTCGGCTGTTCGCCAGATATCGCAAACGGTTTCTATTGCTGGTTTGTTTCTGTCAAGGTTCGCTTTGACCACAATGGTCTGCCTATGCACCGTTGAAGAAAGATGGTACACCATGGTAAGATGCGTTTTCCAGTCGATACAGGTAAGGCAGAACAAATAATTGAATTCAAAAGCGGAGCCGCGAAGATCCTTAGCCAGCTGTTTCCAGTTTGTAGCCTCGATCATCACATTCAGCCATTCTCCTGTTTCATCATATACAGCGGAAGGCAGAACGGATGTAATGTATTCTTTGAATGCTTCGTTTGTCATACTTCGTTTTTATCGCTAGGCTTTTGATCCTTCCCTGATTTGTTCGCGTGTTTGTCCGCTCTTGATTTTTTCCTGTAAACTGATCAATGCATGCAACAATGCTTCGGGCCTGGGCGGACAACCCGGTATATACACATCTACAGGAATAATATGATCCGCACCTTTTACTACGGAATAGGTATTGTAAAAGAATGGCCCGCCACTAATGGCACAGGCACCCATGGCTATTACGTATTTGGGATCGGCCATCTGGTCGTACAAGCGTTTTAGCACAGGGCCCATTTTATTGACAATGGTTCCGGCTATAATGATCACATCGGCCTGGCGTGGTGTAGCGCGGGCCACTTCAAAACCGAATCTTGAAAAATCGTATTTGGAAGAAGCGGTAGACATCATTTCGATACCGCAGCAGCTGGTAGCAAAAGTGAGTGGCCATAAGGAATTGGCGCGGGCCCAGTTAATGAGTCCGTCAAAACTGCTTACAATAATACCGCCACCGGCCGTAGGATGAACCTCACCCGGAAATTCGATCAATGCGTTGTCTGTTGGCTGGGTCAACTCCATTTCAATGCTCCTTTTTTGTGCGCGTATAAAAAACCCATGAACAGGATAAAAATAAAAACCATGATCTCAACCAGTGCAATCATACCTGTCTTCTTTACCACTACCGCCCATGGATACATGAATACCAGTTCCACATCAAAGATCAGGAACAGCAAAGCAAACAGGTAATACCCTACATGAAACTGGTGCCAGGGTGAAGTTTGTGTAGGAATACCACATTCGTAAGCCTGGCCTTTTTGCGGATTGTAACTCTTTTTTAACAGAAATTTTCCAGCCAGAATGCCGCCGGCAGAAAAGAGAATGGCGGCCAGGCAAAGGGCAATCAGAGAAACAGCTCCCATACGAAATTGTCAGGTTTAGAGATGAATGGCTTAGTAACCGTAATTTACGGATATTTCATATGAAATAAAAAATGGATTAGCCAAACGGGAAATTGCCGGGTACGGCACAAGTTCCGTACCTTACAGCCTTCTTTCCGCAAGTTGTATATAAGGCCTGTAGCAAGGAAATATGGATTTTTTCACTCTTTACCTTTCTACTTTGAAACAGCAGAATTTTGAATATTTAACTAAGCACAAAAGCCGTTCGTTCACAGACGTGAAGCAACGGATTACCTATAGTTTTAATAACCAGGAGCATACCATTATTGGCCAGATGGAAGAAGATGGTACGAATATCTGCCTGTACGAGTATCGGGGGAAGTACATCGGTACAGAGTTCCTGATTTCTTTCTCAAAAAATTCTGTTTCGTACAAACTCATCAATGTTGATGAAGGACAAAATGAGCTTCTGGCCGCTGAATAAGTCCGGAATCAGGGTCTACGCAGCTGAGCCAGCAGTTTTCAAAACATTTTCCGGAAAATCCCTCAGTTTCATTGCTGGATCTGGTTTTGCTGGATTAACTGGTTGTATCAGCTTTACGTACGCTTTGTTTTCCCGCAACATCCGCAATCCCTCTTTCGTGGTCATATAAGGAATTTTCTGGCGTGAGTGATTCAACATACTCACTTTCAGCAGAATATTCCAGTGGCGTATGATCTCTTTCCAGGCAAAGAAAATACTATGCCGGGGATCGTACATATGTGTGGGTTCACTACCTGACCCATTCAGTTCAATAATTGAAAAATGTTTGCCCTGGCAGAGTTCTTCCCAGGTTCTGTAACGGATATCCATCCTGCCGTAATAAAAGCCGGGAACCTGTTGCGAGATCTCATCAATGGTATCAGTAAGCTTCTCATCAATCAGGTCGCTGATATCCAGAAATTTTGCGCCGCGGGCATGGTTACCATATGGCACCAGCAGGAACTCCTCATCCTTAGCGAGTATCCGATCTAAAATAGTACCATGTGTTTTCAGAAGAGCAGGAATCTGTAGAATAAACCGCTTATCCTTCTTCAGCAATTGCATAACAGTAGCTTGCCCATCGCCCGTTACAGAAAGAAAATCTTTTCCGACAATGCCGGATATACGCCCTTTCCTTTCACCTGGGTATCGGTAATAAAAAATACCAGCTTCCTTTTCATAAGGTACAAATTCCTGTAACAAAAAATCCACTTTACTTTCCTGTGCGTACGCAATCACCTCTGCTTTGCTTTCCAGTTTTTTAACAGCCAATCCACGCATACCAATATCCGGTTTGCCAATCATGGGGAACCCAATATTTGCTGTATCCAGCTCAGCCAGTAATATGCGATCAGCTATACCCGCTTTACAAAGCATGGTTTGAGGATAATAACCGGAAGGCATAAGGCCATAAATTTCCTTTTTACTTTCCAACAAAAAACCGCCGTTCTTAATGGTTGGATTAGCCGTATTAATAAAAAAGAAAGACCTGGCGCGTAAACATAGCCAGAACCAGTAAAGATAGATAGGCCCATACACTATGTTAAACGACCAATATTCCCAATGGAACAATTTGATAAAAAAAGGGTGATTCAATATTTTCCGCATGACTGGTTTGTTATAAGGCTATGATTCTTTGTTTCACAAAGGGCATTTCTTCTGTAACCGTTATATTTTGTTGCAGATCCTGATAGGTGAGAATTGCATTATTCAGATCCATTGTAATGCCCGTGATGCTTACGGTAAGTACCTGGTTGGAGCGGTTCATCCGGATAGCATTCTCAGGATCACCTTCCCCGGCAAATTGATGAAAATGCAAGATCTCTTCTATGGAAGGTTTTGAATGCATAACACGCCAGTCTCTGAACCATTTTTCTCTTTTGTGAATGGCTTGCTGGTTATACAAGGTCACGGATGACCAGATATGGGCGCTGTTTTTATCTATTTCTCTGCATTGTTTTTCGGATCCACTCCAACGGCATTCCATTATTTTTTTTTGGGCGATAATAATAAGGGTAAAGGGTTCGATATTACCTAGTTGCAATTCCTGAAAAAAACCGAAAGGAGTCTCTGCAGCGATCACATCTAAAAAAACAAGGCCCCTGCTTCGCGCATAAGGAGGTATTGGAATATGCTTTTCAAAACCGCCGTTCAATAATACCGCAGCATTCCCGTTTTGGTTAACGGCAATCCAGGTACCGCCCGCGCCCGCGTCTTTGGGGAATAATAAAGTTGCGTTGTTGTGTTGGTATGCTTTTGGAACAAAAGCAGGTTTGCGTATTGTTTTTTCATCCCGGCTTGAGCTGAGAAAACAGCCATTCTCCGAAGGAATATAGGTTACTGTGCACATGCTTCCCTGTATTTAATGGTGGAGGATGCTACGCCAAAGCTATCAGGTAATGCGATGACAGAAAGTTCACTGATCCCCACGCGGATCAATGCCATATGGTGTACCGTATGTTCCAGGTTGTACACCAGCTCACGGGAGAAATTGGTTGGGATTTTTGTGGTTTTATCAGAAACCTCATCGTAAGAAACTTCCAGCAATAAAGATTTCTCCGTTTTATTCAATAATTGCGTTATCTGTTCAAGTAAATCCCTGGCGAGGAAGCGGTCCGTTTCAATCCGGTGGTCCCTTTTTCGTTTCTCATAATTTACGACACCTGTCGCATATCCATTTTCCAGGCAAAGAAATAGTTCTATTACATGACGTACATGTTGGCCAATGGTAGCAGAGAAAAGTATCTTACTCGGCTGCCTGTATTGCGCATCCGTTAACTGCGCAAGTGCATCGCTAAGTTGCGCAAATACATTTTTAATAGCATGTTCAATCTGCATGGAAATCGTATTGGGTTACATTTTTTTGGCAACTAAAGACAGTGATACCACCAGGTTGTCTGATAGCACAATACTTGATCCGCCAACCTTAAAATCACGCCGGTTTAATTTGAAACCGGTTTTGAACCGTAATCCATCCGTTTGTTTGGTTACAGTAACAGGAAAGCTGATCTCTTTACTTATACCTTTAATAGTTATGGTTCCTGTAATAGTATATTCTCCACTTTTTTCTGTTGCCAATACCTTTTTAGAAACAAAATTGATTCTTGGAAATTTTTCAGCATTAAAATATTCTTCTTTCCGCAGATGGTTATCTCTTGCTTTAATTCCGGTAGTAAGGGTATTGACATCCACACTGATATCAAACAGGGATGCGTTTAGATCCGATTCCATAAAGCGAATCTTCCCTTCCAAGCCGGTAAAACTGCCGTTGGTATTGATCCCAAAGTTTTTTATGGAAAAATTGATAGCCGAGCCATTATCCACAGGTATAAACTGCTGCGACATCCCTGTACCGGTAATACAAACAAATACGATCAGGCTAAACAGGGAGCGGGGCATAATGTTTATTTTATCAATTCGGCACTACCAAATAAATGATTGTACTGCTGGCAATGAACAAGTGCATATTTGTATTGCCCAAAATCCGGTGTTCCCGGTATATCATATACCTGGTTACCACTGATTGATTTCAATTTGCCCAGGTCTATGAAGTTCACCGGCATGGTTTCTTTGGAAAGATATACATGCAGGTCGGGCCCGTTATTCGTACTGAAATTTTCCAATACCAGGCTCAGTTTTCCATTCTGTGAATATACCTTAGCCGTACCTGCTACATTTTGCCCATAGGAAGTAAAAGTTCCTGCCATTGTACCGGTAACTACTGTAGCATTGGCATCAACCCGTTCATTTATGGATTCGGTTAATGAACCCGCATTCTTATTACAGGCTAAAAAGAAAATAGTTGTCAGCAGTAACAGAAAAATGATCTTTCTCATAACACTTGGTTTTATTGTAACTGATAGGTTATGCCCAAACCAAACGCATTCACTTTATTCCGGAATCTATCTACCTGTGTCCCATCAGGTGCCGTTTGCTTAATGGTAGTCGTTGTATACTCTGAAAACAAAAACTGGTAAACAGCTTTCAATGCCCATCTGTTGTTCAGGTTGTATTTGAGGAAAAATTCAGAATTAAGGCTACCGAGGTCATTGTCGCCGGTAAGCAGTAAATTGAAAGCAGCTGGTTTTGTCACTGTTTCAGTTCGGGTAGTTCCATTGCTGGTAAGAACCCCACTGGTAGCGCGGCCAAATGTAAAGCCTATAACGTCAATATTAAAACCAGCCGACCATTTGTGGCTGAAATTATATCCGAAATTCACCGATGCATTAAATGAATTGGCAAAAGGCCTTTGCACATTCAGTGTATCCCAGTTCTTTGTTTCCTGGCCGGAAAAAACAACCACAAAAGGGATCGTGCTAGATCGTGAGAGCCTGGCCGGTGCTGTTATATAATCTTTTTTCACGCCGAAATAGCTGGTGAGTCTGACGCCATATCCTATCTCCCATTTTTTCTTTTTTCCCAAATGCCAGTTATGTACATACGCGCCCGCAATTGCCCCTTCCGATTCACCAAGGGTACCGGTAAGATCAAAAAACTGGCTAACCTTTGGCAAGCTGCTTTGTGAGAATCCATTTACAGCTGATGCAGTTAAGAAAAAACCAAGCAGGATTTTCTTGATCATGGATTTAGTTTTAGTAATTTTCTGGCGAGTCCGATAATCAGTTGCCGTTGCATAAAAGCGAGGATAAAGCAGGAAATGAATACGATCAAGGCATATATAAAAAGCTGACCGCCATCATCCATTACCACGATACCCAGTTTGGAAACATGAAAGAACAGGGCACCACTCATCAAGCCCAAACCGAGCAATGCCCCCAGGGGTGTAGTTCTCGGGTAAAGAATCAGGATGGAGGCAGCCAGTTCCATTATACCAATACCAATTCTTCCCCAGGGCTCCATGCCCAATGTTGAAAAAATGTATACCGATTCTTCCGCTGCGGAAAATTTAAAATACAGGGTCTGCAGCATAATAATGGCTGCTAATAACCGAAGTACCCAGGTGCCTATCGCATACGTATTTTTCATTCAGCTTGATTTTAATTGATCTTGTATTAATGATTGATGCGTTGCCAGCTGGCGTCTGCTTTTGTTTTCAGATTGCCTTCATCTTTATTCCAGTCCTTGAGGGTATTGTTGAAGAATTTATTATAAAAGAGGTAAAGCTTATTGGTGATGATCTTATAAGTACCAGGATCGATAGGTACTTTTTCTCCTTTTGTGCCCATGGCATACGCGCACCACCCGCCATATTCAGGTTCAAAAGCCGCAGGGGTTTTGCGGAAAGCCTCTTTGTTTTCCGGGTTTGAAAAATAATAGGTTACCCCATCGGCTACCAGGGCAAATTCCTTTTTTCCCTTTGCCGCTTTGTTCTGTTTAAAATAAGCAACGGGGTCGTAACCCTGTATCGCAATCCCATCTTCCAGGTTAAATTGTTTTTTTCGCAACCCTGTGGCATCCTGCGCCAGGAGGGTGGTGAAACTTATAAGAGTAGATACGAGAAACAGGATAATCCGGTTCATGGTTATGGTTATTAGGTTTATTAAGTGATTGGCATAACTCTATCGAAGACGGGATGATTCCGATTTCCTTACCGGGATGAGATATTTTTTTTGTGAAAAGGATGCCTATATAAAGAAAAGGGCTTTCCAGGCATTGTAAGGAGGATACCAGCAGTTCGTCTATCCCTGTATTTCAATCACTATTTTTAACATCAATGCTATGAAAAAACTACTTACGCTTTCTTTCTGTCTGCTGCTCTCCACGGTCAATTTTGCTCAAAACGGTCCTCAGGGATTAAACCTGAACGATAAAGCGCCTGATTTTACTGCCCAGGATCAGAATGGCAAAACCATTTCCCTTAAAAACAAATTAAAAACCGGTTCAGTAGTATTGGTATTTTATCGTGGTCAATGGTGTCCTTTCTGTAACAAGGCATTGAAACAGCTGGAAGACTCTTTGGTACAGATCAAAAGCAAAGGCGCCGATCTAATAACCATAACACCTGAAAAACAGGAGAATATTGCCAGGACCATCGCGAAAACGAAAGCCTCTTATTCTATTTTGCACGACGAAGGTTTGCAGATCATGAAAAGCTATGATGTAGCTTTTAAAGTAGACGATAAAACCATTGAAACGTATAAGAAATATGGAATAGATTTTATCGAAGCCAATGGGGAAGCCAATGGTGCTAACCTGCCTGTGCCGGCGGTATATGTAGTGAACAAAGAAGGCAGGATCGTTTATAAATATTTCGACAAGGATTACAGAAAACGTTCTTCTGTTAAAGAGATACTCGACCACTTATAAATAACCCTTCCAAAATGTTTTCAACGAAAAAGATCTCCGTAATGGGGATCTTTTTTTGCAGCCAGTTCAATAGGCATCTATATACCGCTAAGTATTCTCCTATGGTAATTGATCTGCCCTAGATGATAGTTCAGGTGTGCCAATAAATGCAATAGAAAATATTCTGTAGTCATGGAATGATCGAATACTTTTTCGGGGTACTCGGTTGACAATAGTTCCGGAGAAACTGAGCGAATGGTTTTGGGAACAAGATCGATCACATGATCAAGTGTTTGATTGATTTCAGCAAGGGGTATATTCTTTTGACTGAACTCTTCGGGCCTGTTTCGGATATAACCTGATTTCCCAAGTATGGCGCCGATAAAATGTTGCAGGTTACCCAATAAGTGTAAACAAAGATTACCGCCTGAATTGGCAATGCCGGGCGCTACTTCCCAAAGCAAAGATTCACTTGCGTATGCATTGATCTCTATTTTCAGTTTACGGATATCGCGTTCAAATAAAACAGCCAGGTTTTCTGTAAGCATCTTGTATTTTTTTTATGTTATACTATCGATTCGATCAACTCTCTGTAAAGCGGCCGGCAACCCTGCCTCTGTGGTAAAAAATCCTACATAACAATTCGCAGGTACAAATTCAGTGGTTCCATTCACCCTGGAGACCTTGAGATGCAAAGCTATCGCCGAGATTCCTTTCGTTATTACCCGCCTGTTTTGATAGTCGGCACCTTTACTTTTTTGGGGTTAGAAAATGGGGTTGCTTTACCTGTCGCTGCCTGGGAGAGGGCTTCCCGGTTCACACGCCCGGAAATCCTGTGCGAACTCCTTTCACAGTAAACGATAAAGCAAATCTACGGTCAAGGGCCAGTTTTCCCCCAAAATTTGTGACGGTCTTCGGGAACTGGTGGGACGGCCTTCGGGAAACGATGGCACGAACGTCTTTTTCTCCTCGGATTCTCCTCATTGCCTACTCTTTGCCTCCTCGGTTTGGACCCTGTTCCTTCTCGGAATCCTGGGTCGAATCAAGGTAGCAGTATGGTTGAAAATAGAGATAATCAAAAACCAACAGGTTGTTTTTTTTCACTACGGAGCCGCGGAGTTGCCGGAGGTTTCGCAGAGAGGATTGTCTAATAGCACAACACATTATTTTTAAAAGATTATGCGTTGTTATATACTTTCAAAACAGTTTCGCGCAAAGGTTCTCCTTTATCTGATACCATAAATTCAAGGATCTCTGCCAAGGCGGTTGGTTTAACCCAGATTGCCGGGTCTGTATCAGGCATGCTATTACGGTTCAGCGGGGTATCCAGGGTTGAAGGCGCCACAACCGTAGCAGTTACATTTTTTCCCTTAGCTTCCTCATTCAGGTATTCGGCCAGCTTGAATAGCAAGGATTTGCTTAAGCCGTACGCCACCAGGTTTTTGCCCTGCGAAGCTTCCAGTGCAGGACGTGCTCCGATATATACCAATCTGCCATTACCGTTTTGCATCATGTGTTGAAACAGCGGGCGCGAAAGATGGTAAGCAGTTTTGAAATTCAGTGAGAACTGTTTATCAATATCAGCCGAAGTCGTTGCAGCGATATTTCCCATAGCAAAACCACCTACCAGCATCAAGGCAGCATCCACTTTACCATATTTTGTGATTACTTCTTTTACAAAAAGATCCGTTTCATTTTCATCGGTCAGGTTTACCACACGAATATCCAGTTCTGCGTTTGGTGCAAAATCCGCTTTCATTGTTTCTGCAATAACCGTAGCCACCACCCGGTATCCTTTTGTTAAAAAAGTATTGGTTACGGCAGCGCCCAGGTTTCCGTTAGCGCCGGTAATGATCACCGTTTTCATAACAATCTATTTTGTGTGTCAAATCGGTTAAGCAAGTAATTTACTTCTTTTTTGCAAGAACCGGAATTGCTTCCCGTTTTCGTAGTACAACATTTTGAGTGCTGATTTTATAAAAGTGATGGCCCACATGTAAGTTAGTCGATTGAGCACAGGTATCCGGAAGAAAAGACTTAGCCGCAGATTCGCAGGTTACACAGATTCTGTACGCAGCAATCTGCGAATCTGTGGCTTGTTTTAGCTATTGTTTGGTCTTATGATGTACGTGTTTCACGCAAGGGTCCTTTTAAAATCCCTTACCATGTGTTTGTTCGATCAGCTTTCTGCTCAGCTTTGGAAAGAGATGCATCACCCTCAAAAATACTGCTGTTGAAAATCGTCCGCCAAAAAGGGATTGTACCATCCTTCCTGTTCTTGTTCTGTTAGCAAATGCCTGCTGCCATTTGCTTGTATATATATTTTCCATAGCAGCACGGCTGATGGTTCCGGAAAGGTATTGCTGCATGGTTTCAAAAGCCATCTTCCCCGAATGCATGGCCATACTCATGCCGTTACCACAGAGTGGTGTTATCATGCCTGCTGCATCACCCAGCATTAATACATGGTTTTCTACCTGTGTTTTCTTTTCAAAACTGATTTGTGAGATGGTAAGCGGCTGCTCATATAAATGTTTCGCTTCCGTGAGGATCTTCTTCAATTGCTTGTTTTGCGAAAGCACTTGTACTTCCATCTCCTGAATGGAATTGTTTGATTTTTTCAGGTTTTCTGCCGTAGTAAGGTAACAGACACAACAATTGCCATCTTCAATTTGCGAAATACCGCAATAACCATTCTCGAAATTATGCAATGCAATGGTGTTCTTGGGATGCGGGTATTGTACATGATATTTAACCCCGATTAAATGATTGATCTTATTGGGCCTGGAAAGTATATAATCGCGGTTCCACTTTACATCGAGATTGCTTCTTTTACCAAAACTGCCTGCAGCTGTTTTAGCCATGTATTCGCCGTTCCCTGTTTGGATATTGAACAAATCATTGCGGTACAGTATATCGTTCACCTTGCACTCGGTATGAATAATTACTCCTTTTAGCAAAGCCAGTTTATACAAAGCATGATCGAGTTTGTACCGGCTGATGCCAAAGCCACCAAGTGGTAATACAAAATCGAAAACAGTTCCACCGGTATCAGACACCTGCAATCGTTGTATATCCGGTAATGCCCATTCATCCAGCGGGAGTCCGCAACGCAGCAAAAAGGAATGGCTTTCTTTACTGATATATTCACCGCAGACCTTATGAAAAGGATAGCTTTCTTTTTCAAACAAGGTCACATGGTAACCAGCATCCGCAGCCTGGATAGCAAGGGTGAGTCCGGCCAGGCCACCACCTGTAATGGCAATATCATACACCGTATTATCCATCGTGCTTGTAAATAAGAAGATGACGGAATGCCCATTGCCAGCTTACCGTTATTTGTGCAATACCTGCTTTGTTATAAAGCGTTTCCCACTCATTTTTCTGAAAACCTCTTGCCACACTTAATGGTGCATCATTTTTAACGAGGTAGGATGATGAAAATAATTTTGTGAGGATGGCTATGGAATAATAGGCCAGCCAATGCCGATGAAGGTCATTGATGAAAAAACCAAGTTGGCTATTGCGCTGCATCCACTGTAATTGGCGGATCAATGCTTCTTCGGTAAAATGATGGCAGAAAAGGCTTGAAAAAATAATATCCGGTTTCTCTTCAAACAATACTTCAGCATAATCGCTGGTGATCCATTTTGAATGCCCTGCAAGAATGGCTACTTCCCGGGCAACCAGGATACACGCTGCTTTCAGATCAATTCCAATACAGGTTACAGTTATCTCTTTTGCTTTTGCCCATTTCACAATGGCTGCCAGGTTATCCCCTCCTCCACAGCCGATTTCACAAACCGTGATCCTTTTCCTGTTGCCTACCAGTTTTGAGAACCCTTTTACAGTAATAGCATGTCCGCCCAACAATGTGTTGATGGTATTCAACTCCCGCATATTTTTTTGGATATCCGGGAATGGGATATTCTCTCCATCAAGTAACTCTTTCTGATATGAGCGCTTTGCAAAATTCATTTCCTTTCCGCGATAAAAGTTTCCATGGTTAAACCGGGGCCGAATGCCATGCCCAATACTGTAGCCGGTACATCGCTTATCTTCTGCATCATTTCTTTTAATACGAACAATACCGTGGGCGATGACATATTTCCATAACGGGCCAATACATTGCGCGAAAAAGAAAGATCCTTTTCTGAAAGCGCTAATTGCTTCTGTATCAGATCCAGGATACGTTTCCCGCCGGGATGGATACACCAATGGGTTATATCGGTCAAAGAGAGTTGCTGGTGTTTCACCGCTGCCGTTACCAGTGCACTGATATCTTCCAGGATCAACTGGGGTACATAGCTGCTCAGTGTCATCAGGAATCCTTTGCCGCTCAGTTGCCAGGCCATATCTGTTTTGCCTTTTTGCGCTACATGCGAATAAAATCCGCGAAGTGACAAGGTATTTGTTCGCTGAATACAATTAGATACCAGTACAGCCGCGCAACCATCTGCAAACAACAGGCTGCTGGCGGCATTGTCTTCCGTAAATTCTTTTTGAAAATGAAGGGTACAGATTTCTGTACAAACGATTACTACGTTTGCATTGGCTGTACTGTCGCAGATCATTTTCGCCATTTTCAATGCATGAATGGCCGCATAACAACCCATAAAATTAACAGAAGTACGGAAGATATCGGGTGACAATTCCATTTCTTCCATGATCGCCAGATCCAGTCCGGGTGCACGCATACCTGTACAACTAACTGTTACCAGGTGCGTGATCGCCGAAGATGGAATGATATCCCGCAAACAATCGTCGATGGCTTTTACAGACAATACCACCGACTCTATATCATATACATCCATTCGCTGTTCCAGCGAAGGGAAGTCGGCCCCTTTTTCTTCCGGAATAAAGCTCCGGTAAGCAGATTCAATTCCATAATCTTCTATTACGGAATAACGCGTTGTAATACCACTGTGATCGTAGAGGAATTTCAGTTTACGTTTATCTGTATCATCCAGTTCATAGATCTCCTGCATAAAATGAAGGATATCTGATTGTTTGTGACAAAAATCAGGAACCGCGGTTGCTATGGAAATGATATCAGCCAAAATAATGTAAGATTAAAACAATTATAAAACCAAGATTGGTACAGGTTGATGCGATCCAGTTCATGCGCATGGTATGTGTAAAATCTGCCATGGCTTCGTCTTGCCAAACCTTTCTCACCCAACTGATAAAATATACCAGAACGGGTAGAAAAAAGATTTGCAGCACCCCAAAAAACAATAATTGACCAGCAGCGCGGTAGTACAGGAACATACAGCTGAATGCCGCCACATAAAGCACTGCACAAAAAACAAAAGTGCCCTTAATTCCAAGCAGGATAGAGATGGTTCGTACACCATCCTTCCGGTCCTGCTGGTGTTGGTATACTTGGGTAATGGGGTAAAATCCGCCGATCAGCAAACAAGCCGCCGCCATACCCAACCAGGGTATGGTATGCACTTCGCTTGCTGCTGCGCCCTGGTAAACCATCCAGAACATCAATCCCCCCTGGTTAAGAATAACGGTAAGGTAACCTGTAATGGGATATTTTTTTAACCGTATTCCGCGGTAACTGTACATCCTGGAACAGATCACATAACAAGTTAACAATACAGTAAATGAAACAGAAACGTATATTGAAATGCCAATGGCCAGCAGATCCATTAATACCGTTACAGAAAACAGTTCCCTGGTTGGTTCCATCGGATGTTTGATGCCGCCAATACTGTCGGTATCCTTGTCCATATAACTGTTATACCCATTGCTGGAAGGATACAATAACAGGTGCACAACCAGGAATATGAGTATTGCTTTCCCGGGATCGATACCAGGCAAACAACTCAGCGCAAACCAATACACCGGCATCAGGAAGAAAGAAAAAGGGAAACGGAGTAATTGTATGGTAGATTGTTTCAGCATAAGGTTTCCGGTAAATGATTTGAACAGGTTTGATTCCTGCTATAAGTTATTACGCAGGAATTGACGGTTTTGTTGCCGGAAGCTTACAATTAACAGATTCTCTCTTGCAAAGAAGGAATCGTTACACCGGAAGCCATGCCTGGATTCTTGTTAATAACAAGTTAACGGTAAATTGCCCATAAATAAGGGCGGAAACAGGAAAAAAACACATGGTTCTTTTGAGATAGGATTTATCTTGCAAGACAAACTCACCGGGATGAAAAAATATCTTTTACGTTTACTGGCAAGCTTTCTTTTGGCAAACCTGTTCAACCAGGCTTCAGCGCAGCATATAGATTCCATGATGGCTTTGTATGCGGATCAATTCCCTACCGAAAAAATGCATATTCATTTCGACAGAAATGTGTACAACAAAGAAGAAACCATCTGGTACAAGATTTACCTGCTCACACCCGGTGACTTAAGCAGTCTCAGTAAAAATGTGTATGTGGAATGGTACGACACTACCGGTAAAATGATCAAACAAACCGTGGCACCGCTTTACCAATCCACCGCCAGGGGATCATTTGATATTCCCTCAAATTATTCCGGTGATTTCTTACATGTAAAAGCCTATACCCGCTGGATGCTGAACGATGATCCCGCATTCAGCTATGAAAAGGAGTTAACCATCAATACAAATGCCGCTAACCCTGTTAAAAAAACAACTGTGGTTCCTAAAACAAAGGTGGAAACTTTTCCTGAAGGCGGCTTTCTGGTGCAGGGACTTACCACGCGTATCGCATTCAAAGCCAGCAACCAGTTTGGCGTACCCGTATTCATCAAAGGTGTTTTGATGAATGATAAGAACAAAGTTCTCGATACATTAAAAGTAAAACATGATGGGATGGGCAGTTTCCTGCTTTTACCCAACGCGCAGGATACGTACCGGCTTAGCTGGACAGACGAGAACGGGAAAACCGGAACCACACCTATCGCTGTAACCAAAACGGAAGGGGCCCGGCTTTCTGTAAAAATGACCAACGACAAAGCTTTATTCCAGGTAGAGCGAACGGCCGGCATACCAGGCAATTTTAAAAACATGAACCTCCTGGTTCATATGAATCAATCATTGCTTTACAAAGTAAGCCTGAACATCTCTGAAAAATTATTGCTCAATGCAGAGATCCCGATAGAAGAAATGCAAACCGGCATTCTGCAATTTTCTTTATTTACCTCCGACTGGATACCCGTAGCCGAGCGTGTGGTTTTTGTGAACAATCACTTGCATGAATTCAATACAAAATTAAATCCCGCACTGGTAAGCCTGGGAAAAAGAGGAAAGAATGTGCTCGAGATTTATGTATCCGATACCGCTACCTCCAATCTTTCGATGTCTGTTACGGATGCCACCATCACACAACCGGATGATAATACCATTTTTTCAGATATTCTCTTAAGTGCTGACATTCGGGGCAAAATCAATAACCCCGGCTATTACCTAAGTAGCGATGCGGATAGCGTAACGGCTAACCTGGACCTGGTTATGCTGACCAATGGATGGCGCAGGTATGACTGGGATAAGATCAAAGCCGGTATCGGTCCAAAACTTATTTATCCGGCTGAAACGGATTTCATGAAAGTATCTGGTAAAGTATTTGGCGCCAAATCTGTAAATGGAAGCACCCCATTATTGCTGAACCTGATTATTGCGGGTAGGGACAGTAGCCGGCACCTGGCTTTTATACCTGTGCAGAAAGACGGAAGCTTTGAACAGAAAGGGCTTTATTATTTCGATACCTCTAAAATATATTACAGTTTTAACGGTAACGATAAACTGACAGATGTTACACAGGTTCAGTTCGAGAATGGCTTGCTTAAACAAATGCAGAAAAAAATACAGTATGCCGATTGGCATCATCCGTTACAATGGAACGATAGTGTAGCACGCGCAAAAATGAATTTCCTGCTGAACGAACAGGAGCTGTTGAAAAAAAGAATGGCATCCACTACATTGGAAGAGGTAATTGTAAAATCCAGAAAGAAAACAAATGAGCAATTGCTGGATGAGAAATATGCCAGTGGTTTATTTTCAGGAGGCGATGGGTATACATTTGATTTCATCAACGATCCGGGTGCCATTGGCGCACAGGATATCCTGACTTATTTACAGGGCAAGGTTGCCGGGCTGACCATTACGGGAAGCGGAGGTAACATGAGTTTAAGCTGGCGCGGTGCTACACCGGATCTGTTTCTCAATGAAACTACTTCGCAGATAGACATGATTCAGAGTATTAACGTGAGCGATATCGCAATGGTAAAAGTATTCCGCCCTCCTTTTTTTGGATCAATTGGTGGCGGAAGTGGTGGCGCCATTGCCATCTATACTAAAAAAGGAAATGAAGCCAGGAGGAACGATCCTAATGCAAAAGGGTTGGAGAATACAGTACTGGGTGGCTATTCCAAATTCAAGGAATTTTACAATCCCTCTTACGAAAAACCTGCCGAAAATTTTGAAGCGGATAACCGTACCACTTTATACTGGAATCCCTACATCATTACCAATAAGAAAAATCCAAGGGTAAGGCTGCAGTTTTACAACAACGATATCAGTAAAAAACTAATGGTTGTACTTGAAGGTGTAAACGCGGAAGGAAAAATGACAAGAGTAACCCGATTGCTTGAGTAATTATTTATACAATCCCCATTTGCCGCATCAGGTAAGTGGCATTTTTACTTTGGGCAACGCCATCGCGCATTTTGAAATCAAAGGTCAAGCCATTGGCCGATATTTCGCTTTCAAAGCAATGATTTTCGATACCGGCAGGATGGGTGGCCGATAATATCCCCAGTTCCGTATCATGCGTAGCGATCAATGCCAGGCAATGTTTATCCAGTAGATTCCTGATCAGTAATGCAGTTCCATCGTGTTTGTCTTTTGAATTGGTTCCACGCATTACCTCATCCAGCAATACCAATGCCGGTTGCGGATCATTTAATGAGTGAATGATCTCCTGCAAACATTTTAATTCGGCATAGAAATACGAAGTACTTTCTTCCAGCGAATCAATGTGATGGAAAGAGGTTAGCAGCCTTACCGGTTTGAACAGGAATTTTTTGGCAAATACCGGCGCACCTGTTTGCGCCAGGATGATATTCAGACCAACAGTTCGCAAAAAAGTACTCTTGCCCGACATGTTGGATCCGGTAATAATATGTAAAGCCGCCGGGCTGCCAATGGATGCATCATTCACTATAGCGGCGTTCTCTCGCATTAGCGGATGTCCCAAGGCAGTTGCTTTGATCAATAGGCTTTCTTCCGTTATTTCCGGAAATACAAAGCCGGGATGGTTGCTGTGAAAAGTCGCCAATGAGTTCAGTGCCTCTATCTCTCCCATCGTATCAAACCAACTTTGAATAAAGGGTTGGTATTGCTTATTCCATCTAAGATAAGCCTGTGCACAGAGCAGATCGGATAAAAACAATCCATTGATAAAAAAAGAAAGCATACTCAGCCGCAAATCAAAAACACCCATTAATCGCGCTAGTTTCCGGAACGCTTCTTCTGCATCGGCAATTGTTTGTTGCTTTTGTAAGAGGTATGGGTGCTCCATTGTTTCATTACGTATCAGTTGGAAACAGGTGGCATATTGTGTAAACAGGTAACCTCGTTTTGAAATATGATTGTATAACTGTGAGATCTTTTTAAAAACAGGCGATAGTACCAGCAATCCCAACAGGGTCAATGCCAGTACATAGGAAAACGAATTTTTATAGACTGAATATCCAATCACAAATCCACCGGCAATGGGCCATACACGTGACAATTGTAGCCAGGGTGCTTTTTGTACAAAAGAAAAATGTTCCTGCAGCAACGGCGATTGTAATTGTGCAAGCGCCTCTTCCTCTTTCAACAATAAAGTATGTGCCAGCAGGCTTTGCCGGAACGTTATTTTGCCAGCCAGTTCTTTAATACAGGATTGGTAATGCTGAATGGTGGCCGGATCCAGGGAAGGGTTCGCTAATTGCCGGCTCAAGCTGCGTTTACCAGAAACACTACCAGCCCGGTTAAGGGTATGAAACAGGGACCGTTTACCAAAAACAGTCAGGTCGGCTGTAAATCCTTTCTCTGTTTTAAAAAAGCTCCCATCATCCAGAAAGGAGTCCTTTCCGTTTAACAGGTTGATCTCGTTTTCATTGATGTTTATCAGTTGTGCCAGGAGTTCGGTCTTTTTCCTGATCGCACTGGCCCTGATGACAAACAAAAGAAATGCTATCAATCCCAAAACGGCATAACCAATCTCCAAGCCCTGAAATCTTTTCTGAAAAGAAGTATACAAGAACCATCCGAAAAAAATAAAACAAATAAGGCGTAAAATACTGTTATAATACAGTGTGCGTGTGAGCGATTCTTTTTCTGAACGAAACCCCTCCGCTCTTTGCCGGTAAGTATCCATTAGCTGTTCACTCATACTATTTCCGTTGAGGTTCCGTTACTGATGCTTACAACATAGGTTTTCAGTTGCCGCTTGAATTGCTGCTCATAGATAGGTGTAACTCTTTCGATCAACTCATTCACTTTATCCTTTTGCACGATGTTAATGGTGCAGCCACCAAAACCGCCACCCATCATTCTTGCACCGAGAACGGCGGGATGATCCTGAACCATTTCTACCAATGCATCCGCTTCGGGGCAACTTACTTCGTATAATTTACTCAGCCCTGCATGTGTCTCAAACATTTTCTTGCCAAACGAAACAAGGTCGTGCTGCAACAGGTCCTGGCAGGCATCCTGCAACCGTTGTATCTCTTCCACTATGTATTTACAGCGGTTAAACACAACAGGGTCTCCACCTGTCAGGCATTCATTGACCATCGCAATCGTTGCATCACGGAGAGATCGTATTTGTGGGTATGCTCTTTGTATGATATGTAATCCTGCTTCACACTCTTGTCTTCGTAAATTGTATTCCGTAGAAGCGAGTGAATGTTTAACACCTGTATCAAATAATACAATATGGATATCCTTTGTATCAAATGGCATATAAGCATATTCCAGTGAGCGGCAATCGAGTTGAATTACTTGTCCCTCCTGCCCGAACATACTGGCAAACTGGTCCATGATACCGCATTGAACGCCTACAAATTCATTCTCCGCTTTCTGTGCCAGTTGTACCATTTCTTTTTTGGATAGTCCCAATGCATACAATTCATTCAACGCAAATGCTACCGCACATTCTACTGCCGCCGATGAAGAAAGTCCGGCACCCAGCGGCACATCACCAATCACGGCTAGGTTAAATCCTTGTATGCTATACCCTTTTTTCAGCAACTGGTCAGCCACACCCAGGATAAAATCAGGCCATTGCTGTTGCGTGGGTGCGAGCGCATTTATTTTAGTTTGATAAGTCTCCGAAAGATCTCCGGCTACCAAATGAATTTCATCGTCTGCTCTTTTGCTGATAGCAACATAAATGGCTTTGTCTATTGAGGCAGGCAGCACAAACCCCATGTTGTAATCGGTATGTTCTCCAATGAGATTGATCCTTCCCGGCGATCTGACAATCAAATCCGGTTTGCCGAAATGTGTAACAAATATTTTTTTTACTTCTGCAGCAAGTGAAATTGTATGATTCATGATTCCTGAATAGATCCTGTTGTAAAAGGATATTAAAAATTTAAGTATTGTATCATTAAGCTTTCTCCGTGTAACTCAGTGTTCTCCGTACCTCTGTGTTGCAAAAAATATCGTTCAAGGTGCTTTTTTCAACACAGAGGTACGGAGATTCAGAGTTGCACAGAGAACCACTGCCATTGTAATAGTCTCTAATGGCCAGCCGGTTACAAATTGGTTTCGAAATGCATTTCCGGTATAACTACATCCCTGTATCCTTTTTTTCGAAGGCGTTCGGCAAAATCCTGTTGCACATCGTATTCGCCATGCACCAGGAAAAGTGTTTTCACGAGATTGGGATCCTGGCAGGCAATGAACTGGCTAAGATCATCATAATCGCCATGCGCACTCATGCTGCGCATCTGCCCAACTTCTGCAATCACCGGGTACATTTCTCCAAATATTTTTACTTCTTTGGCGCCATTCATCAAACGGCCGCCCAATGAATGCGGTTCGCAATAACCCACCAGCAATACCGTATTTTTTTTATCATGAATATTGTTCATGATATGGTGTTTTACACGGCCTGCATCTGCCATCCCGCTCGCGGAAATAATTACACAGGGCTGTGGCAGGTTATTGAGGTTCTTACTTTCGTCTACTGTCTTAATAAAATTCAATCCTTTGAAGTCAAACGGATCACTATCCGTTTCCATGATCTTTTTGATCCTTTTATTGAAATAATTCGGGTAATGTTTTAATACCGCTGTGGCTTCCCTGCTCAACGGGCTATCTACATAATACGGAACGGCAGGCAGGCGGTTCTCCAACTCCAGCTGATTTAACGCATACAATAACTCCTGCGTACGGCCCACACTGAAAGCAGGAATGATAAGCTTCCCTTTTTTCTCGATACAGGTTTTGTGAATCCAGTTATACATCGCATCAACAGTGCCATTTACCTCATCGTGCAGCTTGTTGCCATATGTGCTTTCCAGCAAAATATAATCCGCCTGGGGAAATACTTCGGGTGAGCGGAGAATGGCATCATTGTATCGTCCTACATCTCCGCTGAATGTAATCGCGGTTGTTTTTCCATTTTCTGTAATACGCAAATGAACCGCTGCACTGCCAATGATATGGCCCGCATCGGTATACATTACTTCAATGCTTTCGTCGATACGAGTCCATACACCATAATTTATCGTGATAAAAAATGTAAGCGCATTTGCTGCATCTTCAAGATCATACAAGGGTTCATAAGGCGGCAGGCCTTGTTTAGCACGTCGTTTATTAATGAATTTTGTATCGTCTCTTTGGATTTGTGCTGAATCTTCGAGGAGGATGGCACCAAGTTCTTTGGTAGCTGGCGTGCAATAGATCTTTCCTTCAAATCCCTGTTTTACCAATCTTGGTATTAAGCCACAATGGTCTATATGCGCGTGTGAGAGTACAAGGTAGTCGATGGTCTTTGCATCAAATCCAAAATTGGAATTCAATGCATCTGTATCCCTGCCCAGTCCCTGGAACATGCCGCAATCGAGCAATAATTTTTTTCCGTTCTTCAGTGTAACCAGGTGCTTGGAACCGGTTACGGTTCTGGCTGCCCCGTGAAATGCTATTTTCATACGCCCTCCGCCCCTAAAGGGGAACTGTCATGTTCCCTCTATCGGGTAATTTATAAAATTAATAATGCCTCAATTCCCCTTTAAAGGTTAGAGGATTTCGATTTAAAACTCCATGTGATCAAAAATTCTGACATGATTTCTCCTGCAGCATTGGTACCTATTGAGCGGCAGGCAATGCTTTTTCCTTCACCGGTAGCGATGGCATTTTCTATTGTCTTATTAATGGCATCTCCATCTGCGCAGGTAAAATATACTTTGTCTGTAACTCTCTTGCTGAACTTTGCTTCCAATCCAACTACCAGCATACTCACAGCGGGTTTACGTTGGTATACATGAGCGGATGCCAGTAAACCTGTACTCATTTCAGCCGCCATGGACTGAACCGCAAAGTACATGGAACGAAACGGGTTCTGGTTAAACCATTTGTATTTTACTGTAACAACAGCCTGCGTTTCATCGAAACGATGAATGCGTAAACCGGCAAAAAAAGCCGCTGGCAGGCGCTGGAGCATGAACAGGCGGAACTTAACCGGATGAATGATCTGTTTGCGGAATGCTTCAAATCCCTGGTTCATACAATGGCTGCTTGTTAGAAGTTATTACCAGTCGTTCACACGGGAACGGTTGGTTACCTAAATGTAACAAGTACTCTCCTTAGCAGAAAATATAAAAAGGATTTTAGTGGAAGTTTACAACAACAATGCGGCCAATGCATAATCGGCGCACAAAATAAGGATACAGCTTACCACCACCGCACTGGTACTGGCCCGGCCAATTTCGAGAGACCCCCCTTTTACATTGTATCCGTAATAAGCCGGTATACTGCTGAGGATAAATGCGAACGTATAAGATTTATACATCGCGAAATTAATATTGTAGATATTCAGGTTCTGGCGAAGGCCGATATCAAAAATATCTGTTGCCAGTATACCAGACATGGCACCGGCCGTTCTTCCGCCCCAGATCCCCAATACAGCGGAAATAGTGATCAAACAAGGGATCACCACCAGCGAACCCAGTATTTTAGGAAGGATCAGGTAACTCTTGGTATTAATGCCCATGATCTCCAGCGCATCGATCTGTTCGCTGATACGCATATTACCCAGTTCACTGGCGATCTTACTTCCTACCACACCGGCCAATACAATACTGACAACGGTGGGTGATAATTCCAGGATCATGCTATCCCGCACAATCTGCGCGATGGTAGATGCCGGCACCAGCGGACTCACCAGCTGGTAGGCTGTTTGCACCGTTGTAACCGCACCCAGGAACAATGAAATGATCACAACGATCGGCAAGGCACCAACCCCAATTTCAACACACTGGTGCATGAACTCTTTCCAGTACATACGCCAGTTCTCGGGTTTGGTAAACATACCCTTCAACATCAATAAGTAAGTTCCGAGATGGGTGAAAAAAGACATCTTGATTAATTAGTAATTAAAAATTAGTAATTAAAAATTAAAAAGCCAGAACAATCAACTACAAATTGTCAATTGTTAATTTTTAATTACTACACACAGTGCTAGTTTATTTTTTACGTTTTTTCAGTCGTTTCCACCACACACTTCTCTGAACCACTTCATCCGTATTCATCCGGCATTTCAATTGCGCATCCACTACGGCTACCAGCGCCATATTGATGATACTTCTTACCGTACTTCCCAATTGCAATACATGCACCGGCTTTTTCAGTCCCAACAAGATCGGACCAATGGCATCGGCACCACCTACTTCTTTTAAAAGATTGTAAGTTACGTTTCCGGAAGTTAAGTTAGGGAACATCAATACGTTCACATCTTCATCTACCAGTTCGCTGAAAGGATAGTTATCGCGCAGGATCTCTTTATTGAATGCCAGGCTTCCCTGCATCTCACCATCAACGATCAAGGATGGGTTTCGTTGTTTCAATATTTTGGTAGCATCCGCTACCAGTTTGGCTTCCGGCGAATCGCTGCTGCCGAAATTACTGTAACTCAGCATGGCAATACGCGGTGTTAGGTTGAAATTGCGCACTTCTTTCGCTACCATCATGGTAATATCCGCCAGTTCTTCTGCAGTAGGATGAAAGTTCACCGTTGTATCAGCCAGGAACAAAGGCCCTTTCTTGGTAAGCAATAAATACATCCCCGCTATCTTCTTCACACCTTCTTCCGTTCCAATGATCTGCAAGGCCGGACGGATCGCTTCCGCATAATTCTTGGTGAGTCCGGATAACATGGCATCCGCATCACCGGTTTCCACCATCATACAACCGAAATGATTCCGGTCTTTCATGATCTTCAGGCTCTCATATTTATTGATGCCTTTGCGGTGACGTTTCTGGAAAAACAATTCGCTGTAAAATTCCCGCTTCGATTCCATTTCATCGCTTCGCGGATCAATAATGGGTATATCCGTAAGGTCAATATTGTTTTCTTCCGCAATGCGGTTGATCTTTCCAGGATCGCCCAATAAAATCGGGTATGCAATGCCATCATCATATAAAATACTGGCCGCTTTCAATATCTTCTGGTTATCCGCTTCTGCAAATACCAATCGTTTCGGATCTCTCCTGGCTTTGTTGCCAATTACACGGATCAACTGGTTATCCAGTCCCAGTCGTTTGTTCAGCTCCAATGTATAGGCATCCCAGTTGGCAATGGTCTTTTGCGCCACACCACTTTCAACCGCAGCTTTTGCTACTGCGGGTGCTACGGTTGCCAGTAATCTTGGATCAAGCGGTTTGGGAATAATGTATTCCGGGCCGAACGACATATTGTTCTGGTTATACGCCATGTTCACAATATCCGGCACCGGCGATTTGGCAAGATCGGCCAAAGCCTTTACGGCAGCGAGTTTCATGGCTTCATTGATCTGTTTGGCACGCACATCCAATGCACCCCGGAAAATGTACGGAAAGCCCAGTACATTATTTACCTGGTTGGGATAATCCGTTCTGCCCGTTGCCATGATGATGTCTTTCCTTACCTCAGTTGCATCTTCATACGTGATCTCAGGATCAGGGTTGGCCATCGCAAATACGATCGGGTTTTTGGCCATGCTTTTCACCATTTCTTTTGTTACCACATTGCCTATACTCAAGCCCAGGAACACATCGGCGTCTTTCAATGCTTTGGCTAATGTCCAGTCGCTTTTCTTAACGGCAAACTTGCTTCTGATGGGGCCCAGGTCTTCCCTACCCTGGTGCAATACGCCATCCTTATCAAACAAAATAAAATTCTCGTATTTCGCACCCAGTGCTACATACAATTGTATGCAGGCCATAGCCGCAGCACCGGCGCCATTGATCACGAAACTTACTTTCTCTATTTTTTTCTTTTGCAGTTCCAGTGCGTTCAGCAATGCCGCGCTGCTGATGATGGCCGTTCCATGCTGGTCGTCATGCATCACCGGAATATTCATTTGTTTCTTCAACTCCTGTTCAATGTAAAAGCATTCCGGTGCTTTAATGTCTTCCAGGTTAATGCCACCGAAAGTGGGTTCCAACGATTTTACGATCTGTACAAATTTCTCCGGATCCTTTTCGTTGATCTCAATATCAAACACGTCTATGTCGGCAAATATTTTGAAGAGTACGCCTTTCCCCTCCATTACGGGCTTGCTGGCTTCCGGACCAATATCGCCCAATCCTAATACCGCCGTGCCATTTGTGATTACCGCAACCAGGTTACCCTTGGCAGTATATTTATAAACATCTTCGGGATTGGCAGCGATCTCTTTACAGGGTTCGGCCACTCCCGGACTATACGCAAGTGAAAGGTCTCTTTGTGTTTTGGCTTCTTTGGTAGGAACTACTTCAATTTTACCCGGGCGGCCGCTGGAGTGGTACTCAAGTGCCTGCTCCTTTCTAAGGTCTGTATGTTTCGCCATAATGTGTTTTTAGGTTACCGGCAACAGAACCGTGGTCAACTCCGGTTGTGTCACTCACTTCGGCGCCTTGTTCGCTATGCAACAGGACGAGCCGGAGGAGTTGCAAAAGTACAATTTATTGAAATGAAAGGAGATAAGCAATTCTTAGAATTTTAAGTAGTGTATCGGTTTGAATATATCTGATACTACAATCAGGTATTTAAAGCCGCAGATTCGCAGATTAGTAGCTTACAAATCTGCGAATCTGCGGCTTTAAAATAGTCTGGTTTTCAAAATGATACACTACCGAATTTTAAGCTCCCAAATTGCGTATTTAAGGATGAAGATTGCGCCTTTGCGTCTTTGCGTGCCATTTTTCTCGCAAAGACGCAAAGGCGCAATTTATTTACTCGCAGGAGGTACAAATGATTTGTTTCGTAAGTTCTTTGTATTGAAAATTAAATCACCTGATACGATAAAGGCACGGATAATGAAGATGCTCATTTCATTTGAATCGGATATAGCGTAATACCTATCTCAGGTTTAAAAAGCGGTAGCAGCACCCAACCAGGCCATCATTCCCATGCCGGTCTCAATGGCCCGTTCGTCTATATTGAATTGCGGGGTATGCACATTATGAATGATTCCCTTCTCTGTATTGCGAACACCCAAACGGTAGAAGCAACCCGGTATTAGCTGTGTATAATAACCAAAATCTTCCGCTCCCATACGCATTTCTGTTTCCTGCACATTTTCTTTGCCCATATACGCATCTGCCAATTGCCAGCCCTTTTCGGTTAATACCGGGTCATTGTCAACGGTAGGATACCCGATATCAATATGCAGGTCAATGGTTGCACCGGTAGCTTCCGCAATACCTTTTGCCTGTTGGCGGATCAATTCATGCGCTTTGCTGCGCCATGTTTCATCCATAGCACGGAAAGTACCCATTAGTTTTACTTCGCTGGGTATTACGTTGGTAGTATGCCCGCCCTGTATCGAGCAAATAGACAATACCGATGGTGAAAGCGGGTTGTTATTTCTGGAGATCACCTGCTGCAAACTGGTGATCAGTTGCGAAGCAACCAATATCGTATCAACAGTAAGATGTGGTGCCGCGGCATGTCCACCCTTACCTTTGATTGTAACATACAATTCATCCGCACTGGCCATTACCCTGCCTTTTCTGAAACTTAATTTACCAAGGTCAAGACCAGGATGTACATGCAATCCATAAATACCCTGCGGCCTTGGATTTTCCAGCGCTCCTTCTTTGATCAGGTAACTGGCACCACCAGGATTTCTTTCTTCCCCGGGTTGAAAAAATAGTTTGATAGTTCCTTCCCACTCATTTTTCAATTCGTTGAGAATTTTTGCAGCGCCTAATAATATGGTAGTATGCACATCGTGCCCGCAGGCATGCATTACGCCGGGATTCTGTGATTTATAATCCACTTCATTTTCTTCCTGAATCGGCAATGCATCCATATCCGCACGCAAAGCGATCACGCGGCTTTCCGGATTCTTCCCTTTAATAATGCCCAATACACCGGTAGTTGCTTTTACTTCAAAAGCAATTCCAAAGGAGGTCAGTTTCTGCTGAACAAATTTGCTGGTCTCAAACTCCTGGTAGCTCAGCTCCGGATGTGCGTGCAGGTGGTGCCGCACAGCAATGAACTCTTCCGAGTATTGTTTGGCCAGTTCTTTTATTTTCTGTTGTAACATGATCGGTTATTGGTTAATGATATCCTCATCTTCTTTCAGGGTATACTCAATGCCGTCTTCAACTATGTATACACCCTGCGGATACAATTTATTTAATTGTGCCTTGAATTTTTCAGCATCTTCTTTCTTCAGAAAGTTCCCAATACGCACTTTAAAACTCGGTGATTGAAAGATCACATACACTTTCTGATCCGGGAACCTCGAAAGCAATTCTGATCTTTTGGCAAATGCATCATCTCTTTTACTGGTACTGATCACCTGTATACGATACCCTTTATACAGACCATTGGGTGTCATCATGGCACTTCGCTGGTTGGCCTGTAATTGTTTTACACTTAACACATCCAGCCGCGGATCTTTTTTTACCAGGATGGTGTCAGCCGCATGCAACGAGCCGCAAAAAAGAAGAATGATGAATGATATGATGATTCTTTGAGACAATCCGGTATTATTTCTGTTAAGTTACAAAATCATGGATAAATCCTTCGGCTTGATAATTCTTCACCACCCCGCCCATATCCCGCCTAGGGCGGGATGGGCACCCCTCCTCGCTGTGCGAGGAGGGGAAACTTTATGCTAAACCTCGTTCAATATTCCTTGTTCATCTGTTCTATTGTTCATCTGTTCTATTGTTCCTCTGTTCTACTGTTCATCTGTTCAAAACCTTCATCATTCAAAATTCCTTGCTCAACATTCAACATTCAATAGCTTTCTTCACCAGCAGGCGCGCCTTGCACAATGGCTACGCTGGCACTGCAACCCAGTCGTGTAGCACCGGCATCTATCAGTTGTTTGGCAAACGCGTAATCACGAATGCCGCCGGAAGCTTTGATCTGGATATTGGCCGGAAGATGCAGGCGGAATAATTTTACCGCCTCTACTGTTGCCCCTTTCTCTGCATAGCCTGTAGAGGTCTTCAGGTAATCAATTCCCGCCATTCCATAGATCTCGCAGCATTTGATAATTTCTTCATCCGTTAATATACCGCTCTCAATAATGATCTTGATCACTTTATGTTTACTTCGGATGATCGGCATAATATGATTGATCTCATCCGCGAGATACAACCAATCCTTGTTCTTGATCGCTGAAATATTGATTACCATATCCAACTCATCCGCTCCATCCACAATGGCCAGTAAAATTTCGGCAATCTTGGATTCGACCGCAGAATAGCCAAAAGGGAACCCGATCACCGTAGCCACTTTCACAGCGCTTCCCTTCGTTAACTCCTTTGCTTTCTTCACAAAATTCGGAGGCACACATACTGCGGCAAATCCGTATTGTATGGCTTCGGAGCATAATTTTTCAATATCAGAAACTAATGTGGTCGGCTTCAATACTGTATGATCTATGTAATGGTTTAATTTCATGTTGGTCTGGAGTTAGAAGTCTGGAGACTGGAGTCGGGTAAACGGGTTACTTGTTTTTTTGTTTAATAGTTTTAATTATTGATCCTGAAATTCGAATTATTTCTTCAACATCTTTCAAAAATGAGTCAGAAAGCTTTGTATCGATAACACCGCAGTCTCTCAAAAGACGCAACCAGTAACGGGTTTCCCTGGCTTCTTTGTAGGCTATACTCATCTTCGCGGAAAAATCCCGTTCTGTATGCCCCCCCAATTGCTTCTTCAACATTTGCCCCGATAGATGTTCCTGCACGCAATAGCTGCTTACTTAAACTATAAATATCCTTTCGTGTTTTGCAAAGATGTAAATGAATTTTTACAATCCGAATTGAAAATTGATAACTTTTATCCGCAATAATACTCGCAGGCATAAAAAATGAGTTTGTATAAAACTACAAACTCATTTAA
>JAZJYJ010000024.1:0-45716 GCA_040390405.1 Bacteroidota bacterium | reverse complement strand
TTATAGAGACCTTATAGAGACCTTATAGAGACCTTATAGAGACCTTATAGAGACCCTCTCCCAATGCTCTCCCCTATTCACCCCGATATTCCAGGCAGCTTATCCCATAGCACATCCAATGCTGGGGCAGTGCTGAAGCGTAGTAACCTGTATGCTGAAGCAGTATTGACCCGGTTGGCTGTTTAGACTTTAGGCCCGTTATAATCTCATTCTTAGTCCCACAGACAGTCTCAGGTATTCATGTGTCAATGCAATCCCGTATTGATCCTGGCTGAACAAATACGCATCCTCTTTTACCGTATTGTAAACCGAATAAGTAATGCGGTTGGTCAGACTAACTGTTTTATTAATGGTATAGTTCATACCAAGTCCGAGATTTACAGCATAGCCCTGCCAGTAATTTTTCTTATACGTTCCTTCGTATTGTTTTAATCCACCAAGTCCGTAATAAGCATTCAATAAATAATTGCCCGTTATACCTGTAACAAGGTTCAATTGTATTCTTTTCAAGGCAATAACATCGTAGCCTAAGTTCAATGGTACCTGCAATGTTCTTACCGATACCGACTTTGTATTTACCAATTCCAGGGTAAAGCTTTGCCTGGGCGGCGGTAAGGCACCTTGATTCAAAAAAACTACTGTGTTTAACTTTCTGGAAATATACCCAAGCCCGGTTTCAGCAAACAGTCTTTTGGTAAGCCGGTATTGCAGCGTAGCTTCTATACCAATATTATACGTTGATTTTGTATAGGTCTCCCTCCACCTGTATGCGTAATTGTTCTTGTAATATGTCAGTTCAGGCTGTAGCTGGATAGCAAAGAATAGATTGTTCTTTGTCTGTGCAGACAGAACCACTGAAGAACACAGCAAAAGCAGCATCAGGATGCATCTCATACTTGGGTGACAATATTAAATACAGGAGCGTTGCACGAAGTTGTTTAGAAAGGTTCCAGGTATTGGAATACTTTAGGATAAGAACCAGGTTATTACGTGGTTGGGAGTTGGTTATTATGTAGCATTTTAGTGCCTGAACATTAGGCCACTGATAGTTTCTTTTTAGGAAGTTCAACTTTGAAGTTCACTTTTGCGTGTAAGGCATTAAATACTTTTATCACCGTATCAAATCTCGCGTTGGTAAAATTATTCTCGAGTTTCGAAATCTGCGCCTTCTGAACACCTACTAATTTTCCCAATTGTTCTTGCGTCAGATTGTGGTGAAGTCTTGCTTCTTTTATTGCGTAACCCAACAAATCGAGTTTTAGCTCCTGTTCAAAGCTTTCCCTTGCTACTGTACCAGTTTTGCCAATATGTTTGTCAAGCATGACATCTAAAGAAACCGTTTTCATTTTCTGCTTTGTTTGCATATAATTATCTTTTTTGATCAAAGTATTGTTGCCTGATCCTTTCTGCTTTATCAAGTTCAGATAAGGGGGTCTTACCGGTTTTCTTTATTAGACCATGTGTTGCCAGCACTAAAGTCTGTTTACCATCAATCTTATCCTAAAACGCGAAAAGCCTATAGTAAGTTTTGTTATAAATTGTCCTGAATTCCCAAATAGTGGCAGTTAATTTTTAAAAAAGCTCGGGATCGTTAGTAACCTGTGCCTTCCGGATGTTATAGTATATTTTCTCCTGAGATTTTTTGTCCAGGCTTTCCATAAAATCTACGGCTTCGGGGAGAAAATCCACCTTAAACTTCTCTAACATTCCCGGATTTTAGTCAAAATTAAGGTTTCCTATTAAAGAAACAAATTTTTCCTTTACACTTTCAATAATATTGTACACAACTACTGTAATAATTGGTTCTCTGCATCATGATTATCAGCAACATCCACGGATTAGAACGCTTTTTTTTAGTTGTTTAGGGTATAGTTAAAAGTCTGGAGACTGAAGTAAGGTTATTGCAATGTATCAGTATCCGAAAATTCCAACAATCGAACTCCAGTCACCAGTCTCCAGACTTCTAACTCTTAACTTAATGTCATTATCCCTGGCTGCTGTTCGCTCTATCGGTTCTCGAATTCCTGTGCCCCTTTCGAATTAGAAACTTGTATAGGCAACGGTTTTCTCTTTACCCGGCTTAAGGTACACGAATTGCCGCTGTGCATCAATGATCCAGTTGAATCTTTTCAAAATATCTCCGCCGAGAATACTCATCTTTTGTCTTCCGATCGCTCCTTCAAAAAAGCCTGCCGGAACATCAGTCAATGATTCTTTCCCGATCTGTAGTAAAGGCAGGATGGCTTTCTTGGTTTTTACAATATTACCATAGGAATCTTTCAAAGATTTTTCGCCAACCATTTTAAGTCTTTCTCCGAGTTTGTTATCGTTGGCAAACTTATCATCCAATAAAACGGCACCGGAATAACCGGAGTGAAGCAGGAATTTGTTTTTATAAATGGTTTTGTCTACTGTACATTCCGCCTCTATAAACAGTTCATCATTCTCGAATATCAGTGGGAGTTTTTGGTATGTTGCAAGAATTTTCGGCAGTTCCGTGTATATATTAATCAGCTTTTGGTCAAAGTCAATCTCAATCACTTTGTTGGCAAACAGATCGATCCCGAACTTTCCATCGGTATGCTGGCCTGAATTTTTATTTTCCCATATAGGTACATTCTCCCAGCTAAGCCCGCCTATTTGTACAAAATTGTTTTTACTCAGCCTTGATGAATTGGCTGAGCCACCCCAACTTTTAACACTGTCAGTAGTATTGCTGAAGCGGATCGTTTTTAGTTTTTGTATGGCATCCTCAGTTAACGTAAGATCATTGGCCGCTGTATGGAACATTAATTGCACTGTATCTTTTTGGTTGAGGATGGCGCGAACCGATAAATTATTGTATTCGGTTAAAGAAAAAGGGATGGAGATCTTTTTCTGTGAGGAGCTGGTTTGTCTTTTCTCCTGGGCGAAAGATAACTGGCAGAAGAAGGTTAACAATGCAATAATAGATACTTTGAACATATAAGATTGAATTTATACTGGATGCAAAAAGCTATTTCATTAAGTTGACAATATGGAAAGTCATTGTTTTTCAGCAGGGCTGATTGTCCAGAAGATCCTCTGTGTAACTCAGTGTACTTTGTGTCTCTGTGGTAATGCCTTCGCTACGATCTTTTTTCACCACAGAGACACAAAGTACACTGAGTTACACAGAGGGCCTTATCTTTTTAAAACCCTTTAATAGCACAATACGTTAGTTGATAATTTCTCCTTTGCTGTTTGCCAACCTTTCCCGCCACTTTTGAATTTCTTCGGGCATTTGATTTACCCAATCTGGTATTTCACCAATAATTTTCAGTGGCGCTTCTGTACGATATGAACGGGTAGGATTACCTGGGAATTTTTTGTCTGTAACGTTCGGATCATTTTCAAAACTTCCTGTAGGTTCAACGACGTAAACACGTTCATGGCCATCCCCTTTTGCTAATGCGGCAGCAAGTCCGGCCCCATTAAGGAGGGCGGTAAAATAAATATGATTCATTATGAGTTCTGATTGATAATTAGACCCATACCCAGCTGTCAGAAAATCACCAACCTGCAGATTTGCTTTCGTACCATGGTAAAAAGGCCCGTTGTCAGACAGTTTGCCAATGAACGAATTCCCCAATTCATAATTCTCCTTGGCCTTATTAGGGTCACCTAATTCCTCATAACATTTTGCAATATTACTATATAGTGAAGCATAGGCTTCTTTAACCGAGTCGTCATTTATTGTTAACGCAAGCCGTAAAGCTGTTTGATACCAGTGTAGCCTGTCAGCAGCATTGATTTGTTGCCGCGCCACGAAATAAGCAGCAAGAAATCTTTCAAAGTCGTTCGTGGCTTCGCTCCAGGCTTGAAAAGATATTTCACGGGCCTCTTCAGGTTTGCCTTTTTCCTCGAAGTCCACACTTTGAATACAGAGTTTAACGATATTACTGAAGGGGTTAAATTCCATTTTTAAAATAGTTTTCGCTCATTATTTGATCCTTGGTGTTTGTTTAAAGTTCCGAAGCAATGAATACTAATATTTAAATATACGCAATGCTCCATTCCCGGCATGATAAAGCCGCTGCTTACCAACGCACAGATTGCTTCGTTCCTCGCAATGACGGTGCAACTTCATCATTCCGTGTTCAATATTCATCTGTTCAACATTCCCCTGCTCTTTCTATCCCCAATTCCAATCCCCTTAGTTCTGCTAATCCGCGTAAGCGGCCTATGGCGGTGTAGCCGGGGTAGGCGCCTGATTTCTTCAGGTCATCCAGCATCTGGTGACCATGGTCGGGGCGCATGGGGATGGATATGTTCCGGCGTTTTTGTACCTGCACAATTTCTTTTACCACCGCATACATGTCTACATCGCCATCCAGGTGATCGGCTTCGAAAAAATTACCCAGCGCATCACGCTTCGTGCTTCTCAGGTGTAGAAAATGAATATGATCGCCCAGGCGTTTTACCATACCTGGCAGATCGTTATCGGGCCGTACGCCAAAGGAGCCGGTGCAGAAACAGAAACCATTGGCTGGCGATGGTATGGCTTTACGCAGATCGTTCGCGTCTTCTTCGGTACTCATGATGCGCGGCAAGCCCAATACGGAATACGGCGGATCATCCGGGTGAATGGCCATTACCAGGCCTAATGATTCTGCAACGGGTACGACTTCTCTCAGGAAATAAAACAAATGTTCTTTCAGTTTGGCGCGGTCTATGCCCTCGTATTTTTTCAGTGCGTCAAAGATCTGCTCGGGCGTAAATTGTTCGCGGCTGCCCGGTAACCCGAGTAAGGTATTTTTGCAGAGCAGGTCTTTTTCTTCCTGCGACATTAACGCTAATTTCTGTTTGCCTCTTTCAATTTCTTCTGCGGTATAATCTTTCTCCGCTCCGGGCCGCTTTAATAAGAACAGGTCGAATGCGATGAAGGCCGCTTTCTCAAAATACAAAGCGCGACTGCGGTCAGGCATTTCGTAAGATACATCGGTGCGTACCCAATCGAGTATGGGCATGAAATTATAGGTAACCACTTTCAAACCACAGGCCGCCACATTGTGCAGGCTGGTCTTGTACTTCTCTATCCATTCCTGGAAATTGCCGTACTGGCGTTTAATGTCTTCGTGAACGGGGAGGCTTTCTATCACGGTCCAGCTCATGCCGGCCGCTTCTATCAGGGCTTTGCGTTCGTTGATGGCTTCTACGGTCCAGACCTCTCCTACCGGTACCTGGTGCAATGCGCTTACTACGCCTGTACAGCCTGATTGGCGGATATCCCATAGATCAACGGGGTCTTCCGGCCCGTACCAACGCATGGTGTGTTGCATCATAGCTTATGTTGAATTTTGAATGATGAATGTTGAATGGATTGTTCCTTCAAAATTCATCATTCATCATTTAAAATATTATTTTATTTGCGAAATCGTTGGCGGGATTTTTCACGCGAAGGCGCAAAGTGTGCAAAGAGACGCTCCTTCTTTGCACACTTTGCGCCTTTGCGTGAAACCTTCTACCAGAAAATCGTATACAATGCCGTAAGAATTCCCCCTACGATCAAAGCACCAACCGCAAAAGCGGGGCTGAGTTTGAACATGCTCTTGTCTACTTCCAATCCATTGGCTTTTACGCCACGCTTGCCATCAATGTTGCTGATGATCCACATACCTACAATACAGATCACGAATACAAAACCCATCCGGTCTAAGAAAGGAATTTCGTAAATGCCACTGTCTGTTTTGGCCGCAAAACCATAGGGTTCGAGGAAGGACAGGTCCATGATCTTGGGAAGGAATTTGAAGAAGATAGAGAACACGAATCCGCCAACAGTAGCAAACAGTGCCGCGTTGGATGTGGTTTTCTTCCAGAAAAATCCCAATATGAACATGGCGAAAATACCGGGCGATACAAAGCCGGTGTACTCCTGTATAAATTCAAAGCCGCCTTTTTTATCAATACCCATAAACGGTGCTATTATCACACCAATGATCAGTGAAGTAACCACGGCGATCTTTCCGATCCATACCATTTTCTTTTCGCTCGCTTCGGGGTTTATTTTTTTCTTGTAGATATCCAGTGTAAAAATTGTGGCGATGCTATTGGCCTTACCGGCAAGCGATGCAACCACCGCAGCGGTTAGGGCTGCAAAAGCAAGACCTTTCAATCCTGGTCCGAGCAGGTTTAGCATTACGGGATAGGCATTGTCCTGAACAATTTCTCCGTTCACCATCATCTGGTCATGGAAGCCGCCATTCTGGTATAATACATAGGCCGCGATGCCAGGCAATACCACGATTACCGGCATTAATAATTTTAAGAATGCCGCGAATAAGATGCCACTGCGGGCTGTTTTCAGATCCGCTCCCAGCGCACGTTGTGTGATGTATTGGTTACAACCCCAGTAGTTCAGGTTCACGATCCACATACCACCCACCAATACGGTTAAGCCGGGCAGACTGATGAAATTGGGATTGTCTTTTTTAAGGATCATGTGAAAATGATCGTTGGCTTTGGCGCTCAGTAATCTCAATCCATCCATTACTCCGGCACCGCCGAATTTTTCGGATACCAATGTTAGGGCGAGATAGGTTGTTGCCAGTCCGCCAACAATCAGGAAGAATACCTGTATCACATCGGTATACCCGATCACTTTCATGCCTCCGAGTGTAATGATGATGGCGAAACCTGCTAGGAATACCATACACAAATACAATGGTAACCCTGAGATGGCGTGAATGGCCAATGCGCCAAGGTATAAGATAGAGGTAAGGTTTACCACTACATACAATAATAACCAGAACACTGCCATGATCATGGCTACAGTACTGTTATACCGCTGGTTCAGGAACTGCGGCATAGTGTAGATTTTATTCTTGAGGTAGACCGGGATGAAGAAGATGGCTACGATCATTAATGTTGCAGCTGCCATCCATTCGTAAGTAGATATGGCGAGACCCATTTTAAAACCATTGCCACTCATACCGATCATCTGCTCGGCAGAAATATTGGAAGCGATGAGCGAAGCGCCAATGGCCCACCAGGTCAATGAACCTTCGGCCAGAAAATAATCGTGCGATGCGGTGGTACTCGCTTTTTTCTTACGACGGTATACCCAGTATCCGTAAGAAGCTACAATAACAAAATAGATAAGGAATACAATGTAATCTGCTGTTTGCAATGATTTCATAAGGGTGAGCGTTTATAGTTGTTGGTTGTGTGAGCAATTTTGAATGTTGTATTTTAAATGATGAATGCATACTGACCATTCAACATTTAAAATTCAACATGTATCATCGAAAATAGCTTTCGTTCCATCGCAATTCATTTTTAAGCTGGTGTATCTGTGTGTCTTTATCTATGAGCACCATTTCAATATTAGCCATCTCGGCAAAATCTGTAAGGTGTTCGCTCGTTAGGTTCTGGCTGTAACAGGTATGGTGTGCACCGCCGGCCAGTATCCATGCGGCACAGCCGGTATGCATGTTGGGATAGGGTTTCCACAACACCCTTGCTACGGGTAGCTTAGGCATGCTTTGCATGGGTGCCACAGCAATTACTTCATTTACCAATAAGCGGAAACGATTGCCCATGTCTACCATAGAGGCATTCAATGCCGGGCCCGGTGCCGAGTTAAATACCAAACGAACAGGATCTGCTTTACCTCCGATACTGAGCGGATGAATTTCACAGCTGGGTTTACCTTCTGCAATGCTTTCGCAGATCTCGAGCATATGGCTGCCCAATACCATGCGGTTATCGGGGTTGAAATGGTAGGTATAATCTTCCATAAAGCTGTTACCGCCTTTCATGCCGCTGCCCATTACTTTCATGGCACGTACAAGCGCTGCCGTTTTCCAATCGCCTTCCCCGGCAAAACCATATCCCTTCTTCATCAAGCGCTGTGCGGCTATACCGGGTAACTGTGCCATACCACTCAGGTCTTCAAAGGTATCTGTGAAGCCTTTGAAATTGCCTGACTCCAAAAAAGTTTCCAGCCCGATTTCTATTCTTGCCGCTTCGCGCAGCGATTGACGCTGCACGCCATTGGCGAGCAATGAATTTACCAGCGAATAGCTGTCTTCATATTCTTCTACCAAAAGATCGATGCGGTGTTCGGTTACTTCATTGATCACTTTCACGAGGTCGCCTACACCATAGGTGTTTATACTGTAACCGAGTTTAATCTCGGCTTCTACTTTATCGCCTTCCGTTACTGCTACATTGCGCATATTATCACCGAATCGTACAAACTTTGCAGACTGCCAATCATGCCATGCCGCGGCGGCCCTTGTCCATGAATCGATCTTGCCCAATGATTCCGGGTCTTCCCAATAACCCACCACTACTTTCCGGTTCAGGCGCATACGGCTCATGATAAATCCAAACTCACGGTCGCCGTGTGCGGATTGATTGAGGTTCATGAAATCCATGTCTATCGTGGCCCATGGAATATCGCGGTTGAACTGGGTATGAAAATGAAGCAGGGGCTTGTTTAAAATCTTCAATCCACCGATCCACATTTTGGCCGGTGAAAATGTATGCATCCATGCAATGATGCCGATGCAATTGTTCGCGTTATTGGCTTCCATGCAAACGGCATATATTTCTTCCGCTGTTTTTACAGTGGGTTTGTATACAATGCTTACCGGTATCTGTGCTGAATTGTGTAAGGATGCCGCTATGGTTTGCGAATGTTGTGCTACCTGCTGAAGGGTTTCTTCTCCATACAGGTGCTGGCTTCCTGTTACAAACCATACTTCCTTTTTTTTAAGATCCATCATAGCCATTGATTTTACTAAGTTAAAACATGTTGTGCTATTAAATCTCCTCTGTGTAACTCAGTGTACCATGTATCTCTGTGTTGAAAAAGTTTTTATCTAAAGATGTTTTTTCAACACAGAGATACAGAGATTAGGAGTTTCACAGAGCGCCCAGACACTGTACTATTTTTAAAGAACACAACACGTTACGTTCAATTTATTTTATGGAGAACCGGTAACGTGTTACTGAACTATATTTCTCCCCGGGCTTCAAAATCGTATTCGGAAATGATGGTTGATTGGGGCCATCAGGAAAATGTTGTGTTTCCATGCAGAAAGCGGCATGTTGTGCATACACCCTCTTATTTTTTCCATGTAAAGTACTATCCAGAAAATTACCGGTGTAAAACTGCAGGCCGGGTTCTGTGGTAAACACTTCCATTAATCTACCGCTGCCCGCATCGTAGGCAGTAGCCACTTTAGCAAGTGCCTCGCCTTTTTTATTCAATACCCAGTTATGATCGTACCCGCCTTTTACCGCTGCGATCTCTTTGTCAATGGCTTTGGCGCTGGTAAAATCCATGGGTGTTCCTTTTACATCGGGCAATTGCCCGGTAGGAATTAATAAGCTGTCTACCGCTGTGTATTTATCAGCCATGATCATTATATCATGGGTAAGAACGGTCGCTTCTTTGCCACCTGACAAATTGAAATAGCAATGGTTGGTTAAGTTAACCGGTGTGGCTTTATCAGTTGTGGCGTTGTAAGTAATCTGCAAAGCATTATCAGCCGTTACAGTATACATCACTTCTACCGTTAGGTTCCCGGGAAAACCCTGGTCGCCATCTTTACTGGTATAAGTTAATAACAAACTGCTGTCGCCGGCTGGTTTGGATGCTTTCCAGATTACTTTATCGAGTCCGCGGGTACCACCATGCAATGTATTGCCATGATCGTTTACCGTAAGTTGGTATACCTGGTTATCAATGCTGAATTTTCCTTTGGCAATGCGGTTTCCATAACGTCCTACCAGGCAACCAAAATAAGGATTTGTTTTCTGAAGATATCCCGCGAGTGAATCAAAGCCCAATACCAGATCTCCCATTTTCCCTTCTTTATCCGGTGTGATGATATTGGTTACCGTTCCCCCATAATTTAATATGCTTACCTGCATACCGGATGGATTGGTTATGGTGTATTGTGTTACAGAATCGTTCTCAAATACGCCAAACGGTTTTTCTGTGATCGTAAATTTCATGGTGGATGCATCGCTTATTTTATTGTTGTTGCAGGCAGTAAAAAGAATAACTGTTGTTGACAGCAATAAAAGAACTTGTTTTTTCATATGGCTTTGTTTGATTCAATCCTTTGTTATGATTGTCCGTAATAACTATCCGGACCATGTTTTCTTTCAAAATGTTTTTGTATGAGTGATTCTTTCAGCAGCGGCGCACCGGGCCTGATCTGTTCCGTGAGGTACGCCATTTTTGCGATGGCTTCCAGTACGGCGCTGTTGTAAACGGCTTTAGCGGCCGTAGTTCCCCAGGTAAAGGGCGCGTGATTGCTCACCAGCATCATTTCTACTTCTTCGTAGTTCAATCCTTTTTCTTTGAAGCAATTCAGGATCTGTATGCCGGTTTCGTATTCATAGTTTCCTTTGATCATGGTATCGCTCATGGGTGCTGCACAGGGAATGGCCACCGTTGTATGATCCGCATGGGTGGTTCCATATACGGGGATATCCCGCTGCGTTTGCGCCCATGCGGTGGCATAGGTGGAATGGGTATGCACTATGCTTCCAATACCCGACCAGTGTTTGTATAATACGGCATGTGTTAAGGTATCTGAAGATGGACGAAGCGCTCCTGCCACTGTTTTACCCTCCAGGTCTACGATCACCATTTTTCCCGGACTAAGTTCTTCATATGGAACACCGCTAGGCTTTATGGCAAATACACCCTGGCTTCTGTCAACCACGCTCACATTGCCAAACGTAAACAGCACCAGGTTCAGTTTTGGTAACTGCATATTGGCTTCGTAGGCTGCTTGTTGGATGTGTTGATAGTTCATGCGTATATCTGGTAATGTGGTGTGCTGTTAAATCTCCTCTGTGTAACTCCGTGTACCCTGTATCTCTGTGTTGAAAAAAAACATCTTCAGGTCGCAGTTTTTTTTCAACACAGAGATACAGAGGTTAGGAGTTTCACAGAGAAATCTTGTCATTTTACTACTTTCTGATAGCACAGCACGTTACAAGATAGTCTGTTGTTGTATATGTTCCACCAAATGAATACGATTTTGGGGTCTCTTTTACCGATAATTTCCTAGAACAATTGGCCCAGCTGGGGATCTGTATAATCCTGTACAAAACAGATAATGTTCTGGTATTGATCGAATTCCTCTTTTGTATGCATGGTGGTTATTACCACGCAATCCATTCCTGCATTCTGTGCCGCTTCTACACCTTTAGGGGCATCTTCAAACACCACACATTTATCATACGCTATGCCCAGGCGGTCTGCACAAAGCAGGTAGGTTTCCGGGTGTGGTTTGCTGATGGCGACCTGCTCCGCTGAAACGATCACCGGGAAATAGTTCCGGATGTTCAAACCATCCAATACATAATCGATGTTAAACATAATGGCGGCTGAACCAATGGCCATCGCTATCTCTGCTCCTGCCGCTTTCACCAAGAAAGCATCCAGCCCGGGTAATAGTTTTAATGAGGGTCTGAATGCTTGCTGGTAAGCTGCTTCTTTGGCATAGCTCATTTTGTTTTTTTCTTCGTCGGTAAACCTTCCGGGAAAAATGCGTTCGAGCAATTCATCATTCTTGCCGTAACACTCTTCTTTCATCTGTGCCAGGGTAAGTTCTGCACCAAGGCCGGTAAGTATTCCGTGCCAGGCTTTGATATGAAAATCCATATCATCGATCATGGTTCCATTGAGATCAAATAAAAACGCTTTCTTTTTAGCCATGGGGGTTAGTTAGTTGTTAGATGAGAGATGTTAGATGTCAGAAAATATATATTGCCTGTAAACTCCCTCTGTGTAACTCAGTGCCTTCTGTATCTCTGTGTTGAAAAAAGTTCCACATAAAGCTGTTTTTTTCAACACAGAGGTACAGAGATTGGGAGTTTCACAGAGTTTAAGTGGGTCTTACATATCAACACCGAATATATTATTATTCTGCCATCCAATATCTCCCATCTAACATCTCCTTATATAAACCTATTGATGATATTCTCCAGGTATTCCTGCTTGCCACTGATCGTTGCGGGTTCTCCGTTGGTAGCCGCGAATTCGCGTAATTGTTCGAGGGATACTTTGCCTTCCTCAAATGCTTTACCCGTGCCGCTGTCGAATGAGGCGTAACGGTCTTTGCGGATTTGTTTGTAGTCTGAATGCTGCAACACATTGTCTGCAATGATCAGTGCCCTTGCAAAAATATCCATACCGCCCACATGCGCGTGAAACAGGTCCGCCGCATCAGTTGAGTTTCTTCTCCGCTTTGCATCGAAGTTGATACCTCCACCCGCAAAGCCACCGGCTTCGAGAATCACCAGCATGGTTTCTGCCAGTTCATTGATATTGTTCGGGAACTGGTCTGTATCCCATCCATTCTGGTAATCGCCGCGGTTGGCATCCATGCTTCCCAATGCACCGGCATCGGCGGCTACTTGCAGTTCATGCTGAAAAGTATGCCCGGCCAGTGTGGCGTGGTTTACTTCTATGTTCAGTTTGAAATCATTCAGCAGATCATATTGACGGAGAAAGCCGATCACGGTTTCGCTGTCGTAATCGTATTGGTGTTTGCTGGGTTCGCAGGGCTTGGGTTCGATAAAGAAAGTGCCTTTGAAACCATTTCTTCTTGCATACTCTTTCGCGGTATGCAGAAAGCGCGCAAGATGTTCTTTCTCACGCTGCATATTGGTATTGAGCAGACTCATGTACCCTTCGCGTCCGCCCCAGAACACATAGTTCTCGCCACCCAATGCGATGGTTGCATCCAGTGCCGCTTTTACCTGCGCACCGCCATGTGCCAGCACATGAAAATCGGGATTGGTTGCTGCGCCATTCATGTACCGGCGGTTGCTGAACAGGTTGGCCGTGCCCCATAATAATTTTACACCGCTATCGGCCTGCTTTTGCTTGGCATACTCCACCAGGGCCTGTAATCTTCTTTCGTTTTCAGCAATATCATTGGTATAATCCACCACATCCACATCATGAAAACAATAGTATGGCATGTTCATTTTGGTGATGAATTCGAAAGCGGCATCCATTTTATCCTTCGCTCTCGCTATGGCATCTTCTTTCGTATTCCATGGATATAGATGTGTAGGCTCCCCAAAAGGATCGCCGCCATTGCCTGTAAAGGAATGCCAGTAAGCACAGGCAAACCGAAGCCAGTTTTTCATGGGTTTGCCCGCCACTATTTTATTTTCATCATACCAACGGAATGCCAATGGATTATCGCTTGCTGTTCCCTCGTACTTTACCTGGCCTATGCCGGGGAAGAACTCTTTGTCGCCTGTTACAATTTTCATTTTGTTGCTTTTTATGTGTTACGATTATGCTTATCTTAAAAGCTGTTTGTGTTAATTAATACGAATTGTTTATACCTCTGCGAAAGCTCCCTGTTCTCTGCGGCTCTGCGGTGAATTTCGGTTTATATTCACCACAGAGCCGCAGCGTTGCCGGAGTTTTCGCAGAGAAACAAGCGTCATAATATATTAAAAACAATTAATGCAATCAGCCTCTTATTTTCTGATCCAGTAATGCCTTCCATTCTTCATACAATTCGTTGTGCCGTTTTGTATCTGTGGGTTCTACTACCTGTAACCGTTTCATGTTGGCAAATGCTTCTTTTTCGTTTTGATAAATACCCGCACCAATGCCAGCGCCAATTGCGGCACCTACGCTGCCATCACATGCATACAATTCTACCGGCACCTGCGTAACGTTTACAAACGCTGATGCAAATACATCGCTTAAGAAAAGATTGGCCCGGCCCGCGCGGATCACAGAAGGTTGTAACCCATTGGCACGCATGATATCCAATCCATACCGGAAAGAAAAAGCGATGCCTTCCTGCGCCGCCCGGTAGATATGCGATGATGTATGCTTGTTCAGATCTATGTTATGAAGATGTGTACCTACCGTTGCATTGTTCAGCATACGTTCGGCGCCATTGCCGAATGGCAGCACATACAATCCATCACTTCCCGGCTGTATCGTTCCTGCCGCATCATTCATCTGTGCGTAACCGAGATGCGCACCTGTAATGTTCCGCACCCAGTTATTCAAAATACCGGTTCCGTTAATACACAATAAAATACCCAGCCTGTTTTCTGCGCTGGTATGGTTTACATGTGCGAATGTATTGACGCGCGATTGTTGGTCATACGCGAGTGTATCACTCACACTGTATATCACACCCGATGTTCCAGCCGTGGCCGCGATCTCTCCCGGCTGCAGCACGTTTAATGATAAGGCATTGTTTAATTGGTCTCCTGCTTTGTACGAAACCGGGATGCCCGCTTTGAGTGATAACACCGTTGCCACTTCTTCTTTCAGCAAGCCATGCGGTTCAAATACTTTTTTGATAGGAGGAATGATGGCCGTATCAAATCCATATTGCGCAAATACATCTTTCGACAATTCATGCTTTGCAAAATCCCAGAAAATGCCTTCGGATAAGGCCGAAATGGTTGTACTGCTTTGCCCGCTTAATTTCATCGCGATAAAATCGCCCGGTAACAATACCTGGTGCAGTCTTTCATACACTGCCGGTTCATTGGCTTTGACCCATGCCAGTTTGGACGCGGTAAAATTGCCGGGCGAATTGAGCAGCTGCGATAAACATTTTTCTTCCCCGATAGAATGAAAAGCTTTGTTACCGATTTCCACTGCACGGCTATCGCACCAGATAATGCTGTCGCGCAGTACTTTCTGTTCTTTGTCTACCATCACCAACCCATGCATCTGGTAACCGATACCGATGGCTCCAATTTCTTTGGGATCGTATTTCTTTATTGCATTTACTTTCAAGATGGCTTCTTGTACATGCAACCACCACATTTCAGGCGATTGCTCCGCCCAACCGGGTTGCAGGGAGGTAATGCCCGATTCCGTTTCGGGATATTGTGCCGATGCAATGCATTGCTGGGTAGCTGCATCTACCACAGACACTTTTACTGAAGAGGTTCCAACATCTATACCTAATAATAACATGAATCTTTTTTTTGCCGGCAGGGCATCTGCTCAATACTTTTCGCAGCCGGATGAAAACTGTTTTTCTATCAATTTACTTCATAATGCAATACAAACCCACCTGAGAATATTCCCCAATGGGAATCGTTAACGATTGCGCGTTGTTATACACCCTTTACTACCCGGTGCCAGGCTGTTTGCTTTATCCTATTTTTAACGTGCTCCGCTATTGAACCTCCTCTGTGTAACTCAGTGTTCTCTGTATCTCTGTGTTGAAAAAAATAGGCTCGGTCTTGCTAATGATTTTTTTTCAACACAGAGATACAGAGGTTGGGAGTTGCACAGAGAATACCCATCATTATATATTTTTTAATGGCACAACACTTTTTTAAGCGCTTCGGGCAGACGGGGTTCACCAGCAATACCGGTAAATTAGCAGGTTTGCTCCATTCTTTCCGGGCCGATTTACTATTTCGTTTTCGCTACGGTTTATTGGCCAGGTACCTGCTCGCAAACTGCAGAAATGTTGGCCAGTTCGGCACCGGTGTATGCCCGCCGGAATGCTGCCTGAAAGCGATCTCCCCATCGATCAATGGCGTTTCCAGTTTTGGAAATTCCATTGTGCCGAGGTCTTTTTTACCAAGCAGTTTGTACACCGGACCCGCATGTACTCCAGCCAGGAACATTCCCCTGGCATCTACCCATCCATCGCCTTTGTCGCCCGCGCTAATGAAAACCGGGCGTGGTGCGCATAGCGCTACCAGTTCGTGTGCATCAACCGGCAGATCGCTCCATTGCAAAGGGCCTGCGTATTTAATGAAGTTGCCTGCCATCCAATGATACTCGCCCGAGCTGGCCACATTCTCCACTAGTTCACCTGCATTTCTGCGATGCAATTTTACACCGCCTTCTCCTGATGAACTGATGAAAGCGATGGCAAAGCGTGGATCATATGCCATGGTTACCACGGTTGCTTTTCCATAACGCGAATGGCCCTCAATGCCTACTCTTTTCGCATCTACCGATTTATCCGTTTCAAAATAATCCAGTGCTTTACTTGCACCCCATGCCCAGGCACGCAATGCGCCCCAATCGTCTGCTTTGCGATGCTGGCCCTTATTCATCAAACCAATAATACCTTGTGTTAATCCTGCGCCGTTATCGGCCTGGATGCTTCCTGGAATAATAATGGCATAGCCCCATCCTTTGCTCAATACCTGTTGCTGCCAGCCGGGTTCGGCAGGTTTTTGCGATGACGCTGTATTGACAGGCGGCCTGAACCCTACGGGAAAAAGAAAACCAAATTCCATCATTACCGGAACCGGCCCTGTAGCATTGGCAGGGATCGTTAATAATAACTGGATGTTTACACTGATGGCGGGATACGAAGAATTGTCTACATGCCCGATCAGTTGTTTGGTAACCACAGGAATACCTCCATTGGTTTCATTCGTTGTTTTCACTATTTCCCAATTTACTTTGGGGAGATTTTTGGGAACACGGCCATAGATCTCCCTGTCAAAATCTTCTACGATCTCGGGCCTTCGTTGGTTCCACCAGTTTTTTTCTGTGGTTATTTTTTTACCGTTCTTCAGTACCAGCGGATCGGGAAGATCTGGATAGGGATTGGCTTTTGCCTCATCATAATTTGCCGCATTGGGTGCTTTGGGATCATTGCCGTTGGCACCCTGGCGAATGGAACCGATGTGCAGGAGATCCAGCATCATTTTATAATCCGTTTCCGTGAGATTACGGATACTGTCTGCCGTACGCCTGCGCGCCATACTATCGGCTGGTGATAAACGCGGCCCGGGAAACTGTGCAGTTAACTGTACTGTTATCAATATGCCTGTAAGCAATAATGACGGATACCCGATTCTCCGGAAAGAATGCTTCATGTGAAAAAAATTAAAAATGGATGGATCAGATCCGCTTAGTTCATGCATTTTTTACAGAAACAACAGCACGCATTTCATTATTCATGCATTCTGTTCTAATGCTGCTAACAAGTTATCTATTCTTTGTTGCTTGGCATATTATGCTATTAAGTTTTCTCTGTGTAACTCCTGATCTCTGAGTCTCTGTGGTGAAAAGATATTTTTTCACCACAGAGACTCAGAAATCACAGAGTTACACAGAGATTTTAGTAACCGGGGTTCTGCGGAAACTTGGGGCCTTCTACTACACGGTCGATCTGTGTTTGTGGTATTGGGCGCAGCATATGGAATGATTTGATATTTGGTGCTGCTTCCGTATTCCAGGCCGTAACCCTTGTAATCAATGAGCGGGTACGAACCAGGTCGAACCAGCGCTGCCATTCTCCGAAATTTTCGCGGGTACGTTCGTCGAGAATAAAATCAAGCGTAACATCCGGTTCGGCAATGGTCATCGCCACAGCGTTGGCCGTGTTCTGTACAGCCGTATTGGTTTTGCGGAAAGCGGAACGTTGCCTTACCGTGTTCAGCATAGCGGCAGCTTCTGTTAATTTACCCGCTTTAAAATACGCTTCTGCGGCAATCAGGTATACATCAGAGAAACGGTACAGTACCACGGGACGTGTGGAAGGATCATTGAAATTGGCGCCTCGGCTGGGGTCCATGAATTTCTTCACAGAAGGAAAATAACTGTTGCTCCATAAGCTTGGCGGGATAATGATTCCTTTGAATGGACGTGTACCATCGAACTGTGGTGCACCGGCCGCTTCCGTATCCGGCATCCAGATAGCCGTGTCTGATCCTACGGCAAGTGTATAAGAAATACCACGTGCATTGCCGGCTGCCGTTGCACTATTGGTTACCGCTGAGTTTGCGATCCATACTTTCTGGAAAGTATTGTCGTAACGCGAATCAACGGTTCTGTTTACAAAAGCCTGGTCTAGCAGGTAACGTTTGCCCGCATTGGGACCAGTTGTGAGTAATGTTGTATTGGGCCTGGTTCGGATGAAAGGGCGTCCATTGGCAGCGTCTCTCACCATTGCGGAACTACCATTGTTGACCAATGCACCGGATCCGTTTTTAGCAGAATTGATCCCACTGTTCGAAGGATAATTCCAGATATAGAACCAGGGAGTAAGATTTTGTGCAGCACCACCTGCTGCGCCACCACCTACTGTGTACTGGCCATATTTTGGGTCGCTGCTGTGATCGCTTACGAACATGGTTTCTTTTCCATAATCGTTCGCGGGTACAAATGCATCACCATAATCCTGCCAGAGGTCAAGACCATAGGTTGCTTTATTGGCGATGATACCGGCAGCAATTGTGTACGCCTGTTGAAAATCAGCGGCAGTATTGTTCAGCCATCCTCTTGTGAGATATGCTTTTGCGAGCAGGTATTGGGCAACCGGTTTGGTTGCTGCCTTACCCAGGAACGGATCCGTTGGTGTATTGGGCAGGTCGGCTGCGGCATCTGTAAAATCCTGGATGATCTGGGTATATACATCCGCTACCGGCTGGCGCGATGCTGCCTGTGAAGGCGCTGTAATAAAAGTCAGGTTCAACGGTACATCACCAAAAGCCTGTACCAGGTGAAAATACCAGAACGCTCGCAGGAATTTCGCTTGCGCGAGATAGGCTTTCCGGGTTGCATCCGGCAGGTCAATACTTGCACCATATTGCAATACGCCATTCAGCGTATTGATATCGGTGTACGCCGTATTCCACCAGCCACCTCCGGTAGTACTGTTCAGTCCATTGTAATTATAGAAGGGCAAACCACTTGCACTGGCACCTGCCAGGTGTTCGTCTGTTCCCGCTACCATTTCCGCACTGAATCCTTCGGTGCCCCAGGCCGCACGTATATCATTATACACTCCTGAGATACCGCCCAGCACGCCTGCAGGACTGTTAAAGAAAGAAGGCACAATGCTCGACTGTGGCTTTTCTTCCAGTATTTTTTTACAACTGTTTCCCAGCATCGCAACAGCCAGTAAAACAACTGTGTAACTTATTTGTTTCGTACGCATTTTCATATAACTAAGTTTATACGTTTAGAATTTGACATTTAGGCCCAGGGTGAACTGGCGCATAGACGGGTTGTTGATATTCACGCTGATCTGGCGCGCGCCTACTCCTGTATCACCACTGCCCGCAGCATTTACCGCACCACCATATCCGTTTCCTTCCGGATCAGGACCAAAACCATTCTTTACAAATGGCGCATAGATGATGAATGGATTGGTTGCATTGAGGTACACCCTGAATGAACTGATGCCAAGTTTTTTGAATACGGCAGATGGTATATCATAACCGATATTGATACTGCGGCATTTGATAAAGGAACCATCCTGGTAACCCAATGTGGATCCATAAAGCAGTCTGTCTGTTCCTGCATCTGGTGCGGGAAATGCATTGGTTGGATTGGTGCGTGTCCAGTAATCTGTTTTCAACTGGTTCACACGCCCCTGGTTGTAGAAGGGATATCCGTTCGAACCACCATCCGCTGTGAGGTAGGGTACCAATACTTTCATACCCATCCTTGCAAAAATTACGATCGACAGATCAAATCCTTTGTAGGTGAACCGGTTGGTGATACCGCCTTCCCAATCAGGTTGGAAATTACCGAGTACCTGCCTGTCGTTCGCATCGATCTTACCATCGCCATTCAAATCCTGGATCCTGATCTGGCCAGGATATTGCAGCGGAGAAGTTTGTGCACTCAACAATCCTTTGGTAGAATCATCCAGCTGCCAGATGCCTAGTTTTTTTACATCGTAAATAACGGTCAGTGGTTGACCCACAAACCAGCCATTTCCTTTGATCTCTTTTTCATCAGGTGTGGTTAACTGTGTAATTTTTTCCCTGTTGAAAAAGAAGTTCAGATCGGTGCTCCAGGTAAACCCTGATTTAGCCTGGATGTTCAGGCTGCTCAATGAAATTTCTATACCGCTTCCTTCTGTTCTTCCGAGATTTTTCAATGTGCTTCCCGCACCGTTACTGGCCGGCAGGTTTACTGAGAGCAGGATGTCTTTTGTTTTTTGTTTATAGTATTCCACCGTACCGGTGATGCGGTTCTTGAGCAAACTAAAATCAAGGGCGATATCTATTTGGGAAGTAGACTGCCATGACAAACTCTTATTGGCCAGTGAAGTTACCGTATAAGCCAGTTGCTGGCCCTGTGTTGAGGTTCCGAAATTATACGTGCTGGCTGTTAAAGATCCCAATGTTGCATATGCGCCTACGTTACGGTTACCGGAAATACCCCAACCACCTCTTAATTTAAGATTGGATACCGCTGTTACATTACGCATAAATTTTTCGTTGGAAATATTCCAGCCGAGTCCGAATGCGGGATATGTGAAATACTGGTAACCCGGCGATAACTGCGAAGCGCCATCTACACGAACCGTTGCGGTAAGATTGAAGCGGTTATCAAATCCATAGTTCAAACGGCCCATGTAAGACAAGAGACCGGTTTCTGAAAAACCACCCGCGGATACTGTTGGCTGTCCGCTTGCCAACCCAAAATTGGCGCTCTGAATATAATCAGCAGGTACTCCCGTTACATTGAAGCCGCTGTTCTGGCTATGGTCCTTGATAATTTCGTAGAGTCCTGTAAAATCAAGCCTGTGTTTTTGTCCGAATGTTTTGGTATAGGTAAGCAGGTGCTGGATATCGTAGTTCCATGCTTCTGAATTACTGACATTGGCATTGGAAGATGACTGCACGGTAGCCGTATTGGTATAGGTAAGCGGCCCGTTATAACCGTTACCATTGGCCTGCTCAAAATTCAAACCAACATTCAGGCGATACTTCAATCCTTCTATGATCTGCACCTCGCCGTACAAGGTATTAAAAGAGCGCAGTCGCCTGTTACGCGCAAGGATCGAATTGGCTTTGGTGATCAGTGTTAACGGACTGATCGTTGCCGCATCAATGGAACCGATGGCAGGTTGCAGGTTTACGGTTCCGTCTGCATTGTATGGCGCAGCCAATGGCGTAAGTCTTGCCAGGCCACCCGGAACACCACCACCACCGGGAGTATTGGAATAAGACAATGTATTGAATGTATTCAATCCGACCCTTACACGGCTTCCGATACGATGATCGATGGTAGTTCGCAAAGTGGCCCTTTCAAAATTCTGGTTGGGTATGATGCCTGTTTCCTTATAGTAACCGGCGCTCATACCGTATTGTGTTCCCTCGCTACCTCCGCTTAGTCCGAGTACATGACTGGTGGTAATACCATTCTGGTAAATCAGTTTCTGCCAGTCGGTAGAAATACCCGCAGCCAATGCATCTTTTTCCGCTTGCGTAAGCGCATAAGAAGTTGTTCCGGGAGCAGTTCGATTATAAAGAGCCGCATCTGTTTTGAACTGTGCATATTCCGCGCCATTCATTACTTTGTATTGTCCCATAACACTGGATACTCCGTGAAACGCATCGTAGGTAAATACGGCTTTTCCTGTTCTTCCTCTTTTGGTACTGATCAGGATCACACCACCTGCACCTCTTGAACCATAGATGGCCGTTGCAGATGCATCTTTCAATATCTCAAGTCCGGAAATATCCTCCGTGTTAATATCATTAATACTTCCTCCATAAGGAATACCATCCACAACAATCAATGGCCCATCCAGTGCATCGCTAGATCCCGATGAAGTGGTTAATGTTCTGTTCCCCCTGATACGGATAGATCCGCTGCCACCGGGGGTGGAGCTATTGCTTACTACATCCACACCGGCCGCCCGGCCTTTCAGCTGGCTGATCACATTAGGCGCGGGTACTTCCTTCAATGTTTTTTCGCTGATCGAGATCACGGATCCGGTTACATCCTTTTTTCGTTGTGTACCATAGCCAACTACAATCACCTGGTCCAGTTCCTTGTTTGCCGGTTGAAGCTGCGCATCAAGGGTTGTATTGTTTCCCACCCTGGTCTCTTTACTGTCGTATCCAACATAGGAGATTACCAATGTATTATTGGCACTGGCAGAAATACTGTATGCACCTTTGGCATCGGTATTTACACCCGCAGTGGTTCCTTTAATTAAAACCGAAGCACCGGAAATAGCTTCTCCTTTTTCGTTTGTTACATGTCCTTTCACTACTCTCTTCTGGGCCTGGGCAAACAGGCTGTTGTGTGGCAATAAAAACAGTAAGGCAGCAGATGCAAATAGAACCATCCCCAGGCGTATTCCGCTGGTGACCGTTCTTTGCTGCCGCGCAAGCAATCGTTTCATAAAGTGTTTTTTAAGATGAAGTATAGAATGACCGTTACCATAGTCGTAAGACCGGTTTCGCTGTCGTTTAACAGCGCATTGTGTATTGTTGAAGGGAATTAGCTGGTGTTCATAAAGCAATCGTTGGATTAGGATCGGTTAGTATTTGTATTTATATGGCACGTTTTGATAGTCAAGCTATTCTGGTTAATAATTGGAATCGGTTGCATTCCTTTCAATACCCTTTTCCAGTCTCTTTCTTTTATTTCCTTATCCGCTATAATGTACTGTTATTAATACCTGAGGTCAAACACTTCCTTAGCTGGCTCATTTTCTCAAACACAAATCCTTCCGCATGAAAAAAGTTCCGGAAAACCAGTATTGGTAACGAAAAAGCGGATAGTGCACCCTTTTCGAAAAGGATTGAGTTATTGATTACAGAATGATTTTTTGGCAGAAAGTAAATAAGATGGGAATGAGTAAAAGCTTTACTGTATAAGCATTTAAGGCTATATATGGCATTTGTTTTCTGCATAAAAGCAATCAGGTTTGGCATTTGTTTTCCAGGTTTCCCCGTATTCACGTAACTAATGTCGGGAGTTTTTTTGAAAATGCAACCGATTGCATATAATTTTTTTAAAAATAGCTGAAATAGGCCTGTTTGCCTATTTCCTATGTCAAGGGAAAAGGGAATTACCCTCTGCGATAGGGTCTGCAGTTATATTATACCAGCTGCGCTACAGTTCTCCGGTCATCTGAATGCTGTCGGCGGTATCACCCGCATCATTGCGCTTTATTCCGAGCTGGCCGCGGGGGGATTCCCATTTAAAAAGAAAGTAAAAAGCTGCGGTATTTATCAGGTAACACTTATATTGCAACCGATTGTAATTTTATGAGCCGGGAAAAAGAAATAACCATTTACGATATTGCCAGGCAATTAAACCTCTCGGCTGCTACAGTAAGTCGTGGCCTGAAAGACCATCCCGCCATTAACAAACATACCAAGAAAAAGATTGCGGACCTCGCACACAAACTGGGTTACCGCACCAATAATTTCGCCAGTAATTTACGGAAGCAACGCACCAATACCATTGGCGTAATTGTTCATGAACTGAGAAGCCAGTTTATTACTTCTGTATTGTCTGGCATCGAGAAGATCACTACCGAAGCCAATTACGATCTGATTATTGCACACTCTTCTGAAACGTATACAAAGGAAGCGGCTAATGCATTGAACCTTTTTCATAAACGCGTAGATGGGGTGATCGCCTCCCTGGCATTTGATACTACAGACCTCGCCCATTTTGAACCTTTTGAAAAGAAAGGCATTCCTGTTATTTTCTTTGACCGTGTTTTTGAACAGTCCGACGGTGCCAAAGTAATCATCAACAACCACAAAGCAGGGTACGAAGCCACTACGCACTTAATAGAACAAGGCTGTAAACGCATTGCACATATCACCGCCAACCTCAAACGAAATGTTTACGCTGAACGTTTAAAAGGGTACCAGCAGGCATTGGCCGAGCACGGACTTAAGTACAATGACAAATATGTGATTGTTGATGACCTGAGTGAAGAGGCCAGCATTTTATCTGCTAAAAAAATACTGGCCATGCGCCCGCTGCCGGATGGCATTTTTATTACCAATGATTTTTGCGCCGCTGTTTGCATGCAGACTTTGAAAGAAGCTGGCATCCGTATACCCGAAGACATTGCCATTGTAGGTTTTAACAATGATGTCATCTGCAAAATCATTGAACCCAAACTGAGTACGATCAATTATCCCGGTATAGAGATCGGAGAAATTGTGGCGCGCAACCTCATTAATCATTTGCAGGGCGATTCGAATATACACCTGACCAATACCATTATTATTAAATCAGAGCTGATTGTTCGGGCCTCATCGTTGCGGAAGAAAAAATAAATCCATAAAGGGATACAGCTTCGTGTCATTTTGTGCCTTAGCGCCTTGATGGTTCTAGCTATTTGAACCGCAAAGGCACGAAGGTGCGCAAAGAAAAAAACAGTTCCATTTTAATGGCCAACACGTTACAAATAAATAACCAACCCAAGTTTTAACAGCATAATTATACCTGTATGAAAACAAGCGGCCTGCTTCTTTGCGGTATCCTTCTGTGGCTAACAGGGCTACGGGCGCAATCTTTTATCACAAGTAAAAAGGAAAACGCCGCATTCAGTATAGTGAATGAAATGCGATCCGCCTCAATCGTAGTTGATCCAAAAGATCATTGGCTGGCTCAGCGGGCAGCCAGTTTTTTACAGTCTGACATTGAAAAGATAAGCGGTCAAAAGCCAGTTATACAAAACAATCCTGCTGCCGCAGGAAAAAATATTATCCTGATCGGATCTATTGACAATTCTCCCCTGATTGCGGGCCTTATTCAATCAAAAAAAATCAATCCCGATTCTATTAAGGGAAAATGGGAGGCCTACCAGGTCCAGGTAATTGCCAACCCGTTTCCGGGAACAGACAATGCATTGGTGATCATGGGTAGCGACAGAAGAGGAACGGCATTTGGCGTATTTGAATTATCCAGGCAAATGGGTGTATCGCCCTGGTATTGGTGGGCCGATGTACCGGTGAAACAACAGACCGGGATCTATGTTGCAAAGAATACAATGCTTCGTGACAGACCACTGGTAAAATACCGTGGCATTTTTATCAATGATGAAGCGCCTGCTTTTTCCGGCTGGACAAAAGAGAAATTTGGCGGCGTTAATCACCTGGTATATGAAAAAGTGTTTGAACTCATCCTTCGTCTCAAAGGAAATTATCTCTGGCCAGCGATGTGGGGCAACGCATTCAACGATGATGATAAATTAAACCCTGTTCTCGCGGATCAGTATGGCATTGTGATGGGTACTTCTCACCACGAACCCATGCTACGCGCGCAACAGGAGTGGAAACGATATGGCAAGGGACAGTGGAACTACCAGACAAATGATACCCTGCTCCGAAGTTTCTGGAAAAAAGGAATTGAAAACATGGGAACCCATGAAAGTATTGTAAGCATTGGTATGCGCGGCGATGGGGATATGCCTATGACCGAAGGAAGCAATATTTCGCTCCTGGAAAAAATTGTAGCCGATCAACGTAAAATATTGGAAGAAGTTACCGGCAAGCCTGCTTCCGCTACACCTCAGTCATGGGCCTTATATAAAGAAGTACAGGATTATTATGACAAGGGCATGCGTGTTCCGGATGATGTTACTTTATTGTTATGCGATGATAACTGGGGGAACCTGCGCAAACTACCCAAATTAACGGATGCACCACGCAAAGGCGGTTATGGCATATACTATCATTTTGATTATGTAGGCGGCCCGAGAAATTACAAATGGGTAAATACCAACCCGATCCCAAGAGTGTGGGAGCAGATGCACCTGGCTTATGAATATGGTGTTAGAGATATCTGGATCGTTAACGTGGGCGATATCAAGCCAATGGAATTCCCTATCTCATTCTTTTTAGATTATGCATGGAATCCAACCCGGATAGGGCCAACTGACCTGCAACACTATACAGAGAAATGGGCAGCTGACCAGTTTGGAAATATGTATGCAGTTGAGATAGCAGATATTATTGCGAAATACGCAAAGTATAATGGGCGTCGAAAACCGGAATTATTGGATGCAACTACCTATAGCCTGGAAAACTATAATGAATCAGCAATGGCAATGCTTGATTACCAAAATCTCCTGAAACGTGCTGAAAAAATAAACAACTTGTTACTCCCTGAATATAAAGATGCCTTTTTTGAGTTGGTACTACATCCTGTGAAAGCCTGTTCCAATTTGCAAGATTTATATACTTCAGTTGCCTATAACAAAATGTATGCGTTAAAAAAATCACCTCTGGCGAATAGTTTTGCCGACAATGCCAAACGGTTTTATCTTAAAGACTCTTTGATTTCAATAGAATACAATCATATAGCAAACGGTAAATGGAACCATATGATGGATCAAACACATATAGGGTATACTTATTGGCAGCAACCACCGGTAAACCGTATGCCAGCGGTAGAATATGTTCCTGTTGATCTTTTAAGGCAAAGAGGATCTTTTACAAAAACTGTAACCGATTCCGAGACAGTAGCAGATGAAGGGCCTAATCCCATTAAAGGCAATGCATTTCTTGAGCAGGATAAATACATTTCAATAGAAGCAGATCATTACACAAAAGCTGTTAACGCAAACAATATCAAATGGCAGGTATTACCCGATCATGGCAGAACAGGCGCTGCTATTACAACTATGCCTGTTACCGCTGCTGCACAAACACCCGGCGGCAATTCGTCACATCTTGAATATGAAATCTATTTGTACGATACCGGAACCCTGAAGCTTCAAACCTATCTCTCTCCCACCCTGAATTTTCATAATGAAGAAGGTTTAAAATATGCCATATCAATAGATAATGAAATACCACAAATTGTTGTCATCAATAAAGACGATAATAATACCCGTATTTGGGAAGGATGGGTGGCGAATAATATCATCAACAAAACCACCACACACAAAATTCTAACACCCGGCAGGCACACTATTAAATATTGGATGGTAAGTCCGACAGTAGTATTACAAAAAATTGTGGGTGATATGGGTGGCATGCTTCCTAGTTATTTAGGACCACCTGAAACAAGATCCGGAACATCAAAATAAAACATACCGATCAACAAATAACCCATTAACCCATTGCTATGCTACACAAGCTATATTTGCCCGCTTTCCTTTTCATCGTAACTTCTGTTACTGCACAGGAAAAAGGAACATTGAAAAAGAAACCGATTTCGCAGCCCCTTGTTACACACATTTATACCGCCGACCCATCGGTGCATGTTTTCAATGGCAGGATCTATATTTACCCTTCACACGATATTGAAGCCGGTATAAAAGAGAACGACAACGGCGATCATTTTGACATGCGCGATTACCATATCCTTTCCATGGATTCCATCGGCGGTAAAGTAACCGATCATGGCGTTGCCCTTGACAAGAAAGACATTCCCTGGGCGGGCCGTCAATTATGGGCGCCTGATGCAGCATACAAGAATGGAACCTATTACCTCTACTTTCCTATCAAAGACAAAACAGATATATTTCATATCGGCCTAGCAAGCAGTTCATCACCTGTGGGTCCTTTCAAAGCGGAGAAAGAGCCGATCAAAGGAAGTTACAGCATTGACCCTTGTGTGTTTAAAGATTCAGATGGCAGTTACTATATGTATTTTGGAGGGATCTGGGGTGGACAGTTACAGAACTGGAACAACAACACCTACGATGCCAAAGCCGGCTTGCGCAAGCCCAATGAAACAGCCATTCTTCCTCGTGTAGCCAAACTAAGTGCGGATATGAAAAGTTTTGCCGAAGAAGTACGAACCATTCAGATCGTTGACGAGAAAGGAAAGCTTTTTCTTGAATCCAATAACGACAAACGTTTCTTCGAAGCCGCGTGGATGCATACATACAAGGGTAAATATTATTTCTCTTACTCTACCGGCGATACACACAATATTAATTACGCCATTGGTAATAGTCCGTATGGCCCCTTCACATACAAAGGCATTGTTTTGTTACCGGTAGAAGGCTGGACCAATCACCACTCTATCGTGGAGATCAAAGGGAAATGGTATCTTTTCTACCATGATACACAGCTATCCGGCAAAACCCATTTGCGAAATGTGAAAGTGACTGAATTAACATATAACGCAGATGGAACCATTCAAACCATTAACGCTTATAACTAGCCTGCTATGCCATTAAAAGAATCACTGGTTCTCTGTGAAACTTAGTGTGCTTTGTGCCTCTGTGGTAAAGCCTTCGCTTCGATCTTTTTCACCACAGAGGCACAAAGTACACTGAGTTTCACAGAGGAGATTTAATAGTACAACACCTTATAACTAATATCTGACCACTTCAAATTAACACCCATGAAAAAACTGTTTTTCTTCACAAGTCTTTGTATCAGCCTCTCCGCCTTTTCTCAAAACACCATTACGTTGCAGGCGGATAAGGGTCAGGAGATCATCAACAAGAACATCTACGGCCATTTTGGCGAGCATTTGGGCCATTGTATTTACGGGGGATTGTATGTTGGCGATAACAATACAAAAATTCCCAATAAAGACGGTATACGATTAGATGTGATAGAGGCCTTGAAAAAACTGAAGGTACCCGTACTGCGGTGGCCCGGTGGTTGCTTTGCAGATACGTATCATTGGAAGGATGGCGTTGGGCCAAAAGACAAACGCCCGTCTATGCTGAATGTATGGTGGGGCAATGTAAAAGAAGACAATAGTTTTGGCACCAATGAATTTCTGAACATGTGTGAAGTATTGGGCGCAGAACCTTACCTGAGCGGCAATATAGGCAGTGGTACACCGCAGGAATTATCTGATTGGGTGAAGTATGTTACCAACCCCAATAGCAGCAGCCCGATGACTGATTATCGTAAACAGAATGGCAGAGAAAATCCATGGGATGTGAAGTACTGGGGGCTTGGCAATGAAGCATGGGGTTGTGGCGGAAATATGAAACCGGAGTATTATGCCAATATCTACCGCCAGTATGCCACTTTTATGAATAACGGCAATAAAAAAATATACAAGATCGCATCGGGTGCCAGTGATGCCGATTATAACTGGACTGAAGTGTTGATGCGCGATATACCGCATAATATGCTGGATGCGGTAGGCGTGCATCATTATTCTGTTATTGAATGGAACAAAAAAGGCTCGGCAAAGGATTTCAGTGAAGAAGAATATTATACTACCATGCAAAGAGCGTTGCAGATGGAAGAACTGGTAGTAAGGCATAGTGCTATCATGGATAAATATGATCCCAAGAAAAGAGTAGCCATGGTGGTAGATGAATGGGGCGGATGGTATGATGTAGAACCCGGCACCAATGGTGCTTTCCTTTACCAGCAAAATACCATGCGCGATGCTATGATCGCAGGTACAACACTCAATATCTTCAACAACCATTGCGACCGTGTTAAGATGGCCAACCTGGCCCAGATCATCAACGTACTGCAGGCCGTGATCTTAACCAATGAAGAAAAAATGATCGTAACGCCTACTTATCATGTAATGGAAATGTACAATGTGCACCAGGATGCTACCATGCTACCTATCACTGTAAACAGCAGTGATTACAAAATGGGTAAAGAAAAACTGAAAGCGGTTTCTGCCTCTGCATCCAAAGATAAAAACGGGCTTACCCATATTTCACTGGTGAATATTGATGCACACGCTGCCCAGGAAATTACAGTGAATGTAACCGGGGCCAATTACTCATCTGTTAATGGACGTATCTTAACTTCCGATAAATTACAGAACTACAACAGTTTTGAAAACCCTGACAAGATCAAACCCGTTGCCTTTTCTGGTGCAAGTCTTACGGGTAACAGCCTGAAAGTAAAACTGCCGCCGTTTTCTGTTGTGGTATTGGAGCTGAAATAGTTCCGGTCCATTATTATTTACACCAACAATCCTGTAGCTTTAAGACAAAATATTGTCCGTATGAAACTGAGAAGCCACGACTGGTTTGGCAAATCCGATAAAATGGGTTTTGTGCATCGTTCCTGGTTGCGTAACCAGGGATACCCGGATGATTATTTTACCGGAAGACCCGTGATTGGCATTTGTAATACCTGGAGCGAATTAACACCCTGCAATGGTCACCTGCGCGATTTTGCGGAGATCGTAAAACGTGGTGTGATTGAAGCCGGCGGATTCCCACTGGAGTTCCCTGTAACCTCTCTCGGTGAAACCATTATGCGACCTACCACCATGCTGTTCAGGAACCTGGCCAGTATGGATACCGAAGAAAGCATTCGCGCCAACCCGATTGACGGTGTGGTATTGCTAACCGGCTGCGATAAAACGACACCCTCTACCCTGATGGGCGCCTGCAGTGTGGACCTTCCCACTATTGTGGTTCCCGGTGGGCCGATGCTGAACGGCCGTTTCAAAGGACAATGCATTGGCTCCGGCTCTTTTAACTGGATGGTGAAAGAAAAACAGCTTGTAGAAAATTATACCGCTGAAGATATCCATGAAGCAGAAGTAGGTTCTGCACGCAGCCAGGGACACTGTATGAGTATGGGAACAGCATCCACCATGGCATGCATGGTAGAGGCACTGGGCCTTACCTTGCCCGGCGCAGCAGCCATACCAGCGGTAGATGCAAGGAAGAAAGTAATGGCACAAATGTCGGGAAGAAGAATTGTGGAGATGGTGAAAGAAGACCTGAAACTATCAAAGATCTTAACCCGGAAAGCATTTGAAAATTCCATTATGGTAAATGCGGGTGTGGGTGGCTCAACCAATCTCATCATTCACTTAACAGCGATTGCAAGAAGGATTGGAGTTGAATTGAACCTGGAAGATTTTGACACCATCGGCAGCAAAATACCCTTGCTCGCCAACCTCAAACCATCTGGTAGCTACCTGATGGAAGATTTTTATTATGCAGGCGGCCTTCCTGTTGTGATCAAAGAACTCAGAAAATATTTACACAACGATATCATTACAGCCAATGGAAAATCCATCGGTGAAAACAATGCGAATCCCATTTGTTATAATACCGATGTAATTGCTACCATTGACAAACCTTTACAGGAGAACGCGGGCATTGCCGTATTGAAAGGAAATCTTTGTGAGGATGGTGCCATCATTAAGCCCTCTGCTGCTACCAAATCCTTGATGAAACACCGCGGACCGGCAGTAGTGTTTGAAACGATGGAAGATTATCACGCAAGAATTGACGACCCCAACCTGAATATTGACGAGAATAGTGTGATCGTTTTAAAAGGGGTTGGTCCCGTTGGGTATCCCGGTATGCCGGAAGTAGGCAATGTGGACCTTCCGGAAAAACTGATACGCAAAGGGGTGAAAGACATCATCCGTATTTCTGACGGAAGAATGAGTGGTACAGCGTATGGTACGGTGATACTGCATGTATCGCCCGAATCATCTATCGGCGGTACACTCGCCATTGTGCAGGAAGGCGATATGATTGAACTGGATGTAGCAAAGAGAAGACTTCACCTTGATATCAGTGACGAGGAATTGCAGAAAAGAAAAGCAGCCTGGAAAGCACCGGAGCCAATGGCTACACGTGGCTATGTAAAATTTTATATCGATCATGTACAGCAGGCGCATCTGGGTGCCGACCTGGATATACTGCAGGGAGGTTCGGGTTCTGATGTTACCCGTGACCTGCATTAATTGTTACCTGTTATGAAATTGTATAAAACCAGTTCCGGTATTGTTATCACCAGAAATGACCAGTGTTATTTATTGCCCGACACTGACTGGGATACATTTATCAATGATGATGAGCTGTATCAAAAAATGAATGCGCTTATCCATACGGTAATACCTTCTTCCAAATCCATTGATACATTTGAAGTGCTGGCACCCCTGGAAAGCCAGGAATTATGGGCCTGCGGTGTTACCTACCTGAGAAGTAAGGTAGGCAGGCAGGAAGAGTCCAGCGCCGCCGGTGGAAGTGATTTCTATGCCAGGGTATACGAAGCAGAAAGACCCGAAGTGTTTTTCAAATCAACCCCACACAGGGTTGTAGGGCATGGTGCTAAAGTAAATATCCGCAAAGATTCTACCTGGGATGTGCCTGAACCGGAACTAACACTGGTGGTTAGTTCTTCCGGAAAAATTTTGGGCTATACCATTGGCAATGATATGAGCAGCCGGAGTATTGAGGGAGAGAATCCTTTATACCTGCCGCAGGCAAAAACCTACGATGCCTGTGCGGCCGTAGGTCCATGTATTTATGTACCCGGGGAGCCCATTCAGTTGGATACCAAAATCTCACTCACCATCAACCGCAAGAATAAACTTGTGTTTGAGGGAACCGTACAGCTGAACCAGATGAAAAGAACGCCGGAAGAACTGGTATCTTTTGTGTACCGTGCCTGTTCCTTTCCAAAAGGTTGTTTGATCATGACGGGAACCGGCATTGTACCTCCAAATGATTTTACACTTTTATCGGGCGATGAGATCAGTATCAGTATAGACCATATCGGCACTTTGTACAATACCGTGCGTTAACCCTTAAACAAAACCAATGACATTCCTCATTATCCTGATCGCGATTGGTTTGCAGGTTTTTCTTACGATGAAAAAGCTAACCCCTTTTTTATCCCTGCTGATCGTAGCCATTGTATCGGGTTTGTTATTAGGCATGCAGCCGGCTGCCTTACTGGCTTCTATTGAAAAAGGCGTAGGCAGTACATTGGGCGGGTTGGCACTGATTATTTGCCTGGGTGCCATACTCGGAAAAATACTGGAGATAGGCGGCGCGGCAGAACAGATCTCTTCTACCCTGATCAATGGTTTTGGTGAAAAAAATATCCAGTGGGCCGTTCTGATCACCGGTTTCCTGATCGGCATTCCTTTGTATTACAACGCCGGTTTTGTGATACTGGTTCCACTTGTATTTTCCATTGCAAAAAGAACCGGCCTGCCCCTACTCTATATTGCCATACCCATGGCCGCCGCACTTTCAACCACACATTGTTTTTTACCGCCACATCCTGGCCCGGTTGTGCTGGTGAATGCCTTTCATGCGGATATGGGACAAACACTGGTCTATGGCATCATCATTGCCATACCCACCGTGATCATTGCAGGGCCATTGCTGGGCAGGGTTCTGAAACGCGTACAAACGGAAACTCATTTTGACCTGTTTGGAGCCACAACAACCCTGACACAAAAAGAACTGCCTTCTGTTTTTTCAAGTTTTTGCATTGCCTTGCTTCCTGTGGCATTGATTTCAATTTCTGTGGTCACTAATTTATTTGTGGAGAAAGAAAATTTCTTCCGAAAATTCATGTCATTCACTGGTGATTCCACCATTGCCTTACTACTCGCTGTGATGGCAGCGATTTATTTTTTCGGGTTGAAGGCAAACAGGCAAATGCCCGAGATCATGCAATGGGTATCAGACGCCATTTCAGGGATCGCTTTGATTTTATTGACCATTACCGCGGGTGGTGTATTTAAACAGGTATTGATAGATAGTGGCACGGGCAGTTATATTTCATCTTTCAGCAGCAGCCTGCGAATGCCGCCCTTGTTATTTGCCTGGATCATTACCGCGTTACTTCGTGTAACGCTGGGATCCGCTACCGTAGCTGGTTTAACGGCAGCAGGTATTGTGTCGCCGCTTGTGGCCGCTGGAAATGTATCACCCGAATTAATGGTATTGGCAGTAGGCGCGGGAAGCGTGTTTGGTTCGCATATCAACGATTCAGGCTTCTGGATGTACAAGGAGTTTTTTAAACTGACCTTAAAACAAACTTTTCTTTCCTGGTCGGTAATGGAAACCCTGATATCCATTCTCGGATTGATCGGCGTGCTATTGCTTCATTTATGTATCGGGTAAGTATAGAAATTATTTAGAGCCGCCTATCTTCCTCTGCGAAGACTCTGGCAACTCCGCGGCTCTGCGGTGAATTACGATTTACATTCACCGCAGAGCCGCGGAGAGCAGGGAGTTTTCGCAGAGAAAGAAAAAGCAAACAACAGCATAACAGATAAAAATAACGCAACCAAGTTCTAACTATATGAAGAAGGTTTTTTCAATTATCATGGCGAGTATTTTCCTGTTTGTATTTCTTGCTGCAATGCCAGTAAAAAGTTCGGGTAACCCTTTTACCATAACAGACAGTACAAAAGGTTTGAAGGATTATTTCAGCAACTATTTTAGCATTGGCGTTGCCGTTTCGGCCCGATCGCTCCTGGGTGATGAAGGTTTCCTGATCCAAAAACAATTCAATAGTATAACAGCGGAGAATGCGATGAAGATGGGCCCGATTCATCCGCGTGAAAATGAATACAACTGGAAAGATGCGGATTCAATAGCCGCATTCGCAAAACGGAATCATCTTAAAATGCGCGGTCATAACTTATGCTGGCATAACCAGTCACCACGCTGGATCTTTACCAATGCAGCGGGCGATACCGTAACAAAGCAAGTATTGCTGCAACGTTTGAAAGAGCATATCACTACTATAGTTAATCGCTACAAGGGAACCATTTATGCATGGGATGTGGTAAACGAAGCTATTTCAGACAAACCGGATGAATACCTCCGTAATTCGCCCTGGCTGCGCATTTGCGGCGAGGAATACATTGCCAAAGCATTTGAATACGCCCATGCCGCTGATCCCGGCGCATTGCTGTTTTACAATGATTACAATGAGATTGACCCTGTGAAAAGAGAAAAGATCTATCGCCTGGTAAAAAGTTTGAAAGATGCAGGAGTACCTATTCATGGCATTGGACTACAGGGGCATTGGGCCATTAACGAACCTTCTGAAGAAGTGTTGAACAATACATTTAAGAAATTTTCCGAACTGGGTTTGAAAATACAGGTAACCGAACTGGATATATCAGTATACAATAAAGAACATAATGCAAGGGAAAGAAGGGCAGAAGATACGGCTACCGCATTCACACCCCAAAAAGAAGCCGCACAGATAGCCATGTACAAAAGATGTTTTGCCGCTTTTAAAAAATACAGGAAGAATATCAGCAGCATTACTTTCTGGAATATTTCAGACAGAAACAGCTGGCTAGATAATTTCCCCGTTCGTGGAAGAAAGGATTATCCTTTATTGTTTGATAAAGACCTTAGGCCTAAGAAGGTGTTTTGGGAAGTGGTTAATCAGTAGAGGTAGATGGAGTAGATGGAGTAGATAAAGTAGATAGAGTAGATAAAGTAAATAAGGTAAATAGGGTAAATAAAGTAGCAAGTAAAATACCTTATCTACTTTATTTACCCTATTTACCTTATCTACCCTATTTACCTTATTTACTTTACTTACCCTATTTACTTTACGACCCCTATCAAGACTGAATATAGCTCTGCAGATGCGAGATCGTTTCTTCCTGGTTGGAGATGGTTTCTGTTACCACATCATTGATGGAAATGATTCCGGCCAGCTTTCCGTTCTCGATAACAGGCAGGTAACGGATATGCCGGTCAGACATCAGCTGCATACAGGCTTCTACTGTATCCGTTTGTTTGATCTGGGGGAAATCTGTGGTCATGATCTCACCTACCGGCGTATCGCTGGAATGGCGGTTCATCAGGATCACTTTCCGGGAATAATCACGCTCCGTCATGATACCGAGGAAATTTTCGTTTTCCATGATCACTACAGAGCCTATGTTTTGCTCAGACATGATCTTTAATGCGGCAATCACAGTAGTGTCGGGAGAAACAGTGGTTACACGGCTTCCTTTTCTGCGGAGGATATCGCTTACTTTTCTCATACAGGCGGGATTTGAAACATAAGTTAATTCATTTTCCCCGGAACTGCAAGTATCTGGTTATTTCATCATTTAAAACAAATTTAATGTCGCATTTATGGAGAACCCGGCGAGCTTCAGTAACTTAACTGTTCACATTTAAAAAAAATAAAATTTAGCTGTATGAAAAAACTCTTAATCGCAGCCAGTGCCATGCTCTGCCTGTCTGCCGCTGTATTTGCTCAGACCAAACCAGCAGACAAAGCCAAACCCGCTGTAGCGGCTAAGGTTGCCCCGGCAAAAAAAGAAGCTGCTAAAGCGGCTCCAGCCAAGGCAGCTGCTGCTGTTGCACCTGCTGCTAAGCTAAAAGCGGATGGCACACCGGATAAACGCTACAAAGAAAACAAAGCAGCTGCTCCAGCAGCCGGTCCGTTAAAAAAAGACGGAACTCCAGATATGCGTTACAAAGAAAACAAAGCCGCTGCCCCTAAAAAGAAAGGGTAAGCAGCCGTCTATACAAGCATAAAAAAACCTTCCTGAAACAGGAAGGTTTTTTTATGCTTACTACCGGTAACAGGTAACCAGGAACCGGTTAGCTTGTTTTCAACGCTTTATCTATAATGAAAAGCATATTAGCCCTGTGTGCTTTGGTTTCCTCGTTTCCGGAAACAGCGGCACCCAGTTTGGTTCTTAATTTTTTCAACGTATACAAAGCACCGGCTTTTGATACGGCATCCAATGGCGAATTATCCCCCGTTAATTGTGCAACACCTCTTACAAAACTGGTTTGCAGGTACTGGCGGTACACATTTACATTACCATTGATATCCGCATCAAAGATTCCTTTTGTCAGGTCATTCATTACATCCGCTACACTGTATTGATTGCCATACAACCTTGTATTGGTAATACGCTGCAGGGTAGCCGGACTCAGAATATGTGCCAGCGTGCCGTTCACCTGTAAGGCAACCAGGTTATTGGTAATTCTGTAATCCTCGCCGGTAGCCGCCTGGTTATACCCCCTGCGCTGTATCTGCAGGTAAGGGAATACCTGCGCATCCGCATCGAATACATTGGGTGCAAACACATTTTTATTCAGGAAATCCATGGCTCTTTTCTGAACAGCCAATGGCACGGGTGTATAAGGCTTATTTCCTGAGTTTTGTTCAGGAAAGGATCTGTCGATATAAACACCTCCCACGAACCGGCTAACCGCATTGATCATATCGCGGCGCTGTGCATTCAGGATACCATACCTGCTGCGGAGTTCCGCATAAGAATGACCGGGTTTGGTATATTTCTGAACCAGTTTACCCATCAGGTTATTCACCAGTTTCATCCTGTCTTCCGCATAAGTGATCGGGTCGTTGGTAAGATCATTTACATTCACCCTTGGATCCATTCCTTTGCCTGGTGCACGCATATCATCCCCATCGTTTCCAAAAGCCAGTTTAGGTTCATTGCTGCGCGATAAAATCTTGGTCAGCCCGGCTTCTTCTTCAGATTCACCAAACTCCCTGTAACCATATTCAATGGCCCACAGGTCGTACGGCCCCGCCTTGGTGGTATAGTAGTCACCCTGCTTAGTTCTATCCGAAGGCACATTAATGGCCGGATAATCCATTACAGAACCCATTAAACCAATACTGCGGGTAATACTGGTATTATTGATCTCAGCAGGAGACAGCATATTGCTCGCCTTCATGTTGTGGTTCAGACCAAGGGTATGCCCCATTTCATGCATGATCAGGTACGTAAGAAACTGCTTATGCATTTCTTTGATCTCAGCTTCAGCCGCGCCTGTCATTTCAAGTGTAGCGATGCCGGCTGTGTATTGGGCTTTCAGTTCAGTAGCCAGTGTACAGTTATCGTATTTGTTCGTATTAAAACCGGGGAACTGCAGCTGCTCCTGTTTTGGAGCACCATTATAGAGTTCATCAGATATCGGGGTGGCACTTCCGGAGAACCATTCTACAGTAATATCCGCACCAAGGATCTGCCCGGTTCTTGGGTTCACAAAACTGGGTCCGATGGCACCATACGAAGGAATAGCGGATGATACCCAACGGATCACATTGTAATGGATATCGGCCGGATCCCAGGTAGCGTCATCAGGCATGATCTTCATCTGCAACGCGTTTTTAAATCCGGCTTTTTCAAAAGCTTCGTTCCATTTCATACCCGCGTCAAAAATAGTTTGGCGGTATTCTACCGGCGTTGTATTCTCGATCCAGTAAACCAATGGTTCTACCGGCTCGCTCATAGCTGCGGTCGGATCTTTCTTTTTCAGGTTCCAGCGGTTGATCATATCCTTATAAGGAACAGGGCTAACACTGGTCTGGTTATTTCTTTCCTGCATAAAGAAACCCACACGCGGATCATCTCTTCTTGAACGATACTCATTCTTAGGCATTGCAATAAAGCTATGCTGCATACGAACACGTACATAACGAGGATCTGCCACATCCGGACCGCCATCAGCTTGTGTTTGTGGATTATCGTACGACAGATCCACAACTACATCTGTATTATCCGCAAAAGAGCGCAACTGCGCGTATTTGGATTTGGTTGGATTTAGTCCGCCCAGGTTAAATATCTGCGCAGCAAACGGGCTGGGTGTCATGATCGGCTTCACCGGATCCAGCTTTTCGCTGAGGAATAATCCATCGCCACTTACCAGATACCCCAGGGAATCTTCGAATGAAAATTTATCGGAGAAGAAAACCGCCTCAGGCTTATCAACTTCGGCTGTTTTACTAACAGCATTATTCTTATCATAATACAACCCTGTATTCACAATCGAAAACTCCAGTTTGTCAAAAGCTTTTTTGATCTTGAATACCAGGTTGGCGCGGTGCATACTTTGATTCAGAAACAAAGTAGTAGGTCCGCTGATAGAGAAACTCTGGTAAATAAATTCTTTTTCTAACTGATCCTTGTGAACATAGATCTGAACACTACCGGTAGCCGTATCCTGGTAAAGCGTAAACAGGCCTTCATTTTTTTTCTGGCCCTTGGTTTTGTCGGCAATGGTTTGTTTTTTAGGAGGTGCCGGTTTAGACGTATCGGCTGGTTTTACAGTCGTCGTTACTTGCGGCGGTGTGGTTTGTGCACCAGCTGATACCAATAATACATTGGAAGCCAGTAAAGCAAAAAATATTTTTTTCATAGCAGCGTTTTGAGCCAATAAAATAAAGATTAATTCAGAGAAAAAAGCAGTTACTGTATTCTTTTTACACGAAACAGGCAATTTAACATATGAATGGCAGTTCAGACATTCCGATTTCCATCACCCGCAATGGATTTTGCAGCGATCCAGCCACTTGTCCAGGCATTTTGAAAATTGAAGCCCCCCGTGATACCATCGATGTCTAATACTTCTCCGGCAAAATAAACGCCCGGCCTAACTCGGCTTTGCATGGTATTGGGATCTACTTCTGCTAATTTTATTCCACCGCAGGTTACAAATTCTTCTTTAAAAGTCGTTTTCCCTTTTACACTGAACTCCTGTGCGGTAAGGTTTTTAATCAGCTTATTTTGTTCTTTGGAAGGCATCTCTGCCCAACGTATATCCGGATTGATATCGCTTGCCTGCAGGAGGTATTGCCACAGTCGGTTGGGCAATCCAAAAGGATTTTTATTGCCTGTTTTTTGCGCCGCATATTCATCACGGTATGATTGCCAGTCGCTGCGCAGATCCATCTCACGATAATCAGGCAACCAGTTTACCAGTAAGGTGAAATGATAATTCAGATCAGCTAATTGTCGTGCGCCCCAGGCCGACAAACGCAATATGGCCGGTCCACTCATTCCCCAATGGGTAATTAATAAAGGTCCTTCTTCTGCTAGTTTTGTACCGGCCACTTTTACACTGGCTTTTTCTACACTTACGCCCATTAATGCGGTAATTGGATTACCAGGCATATTAAAAGTAAAAAGAGAAGGAACGGGTTCTTCAATGGTATGTCCCAGTTTTCGTAACCAATCGAACATCGCGGATTTTGGGTATCCGCCGGAGGCGATGCAAACATAGTCTGGAGTTAGGAGTCGGGAGTTAGAAGTGTGAAGCACGAAGCCATTAATTCCAGATTCCAGACTTCTCACTTCAGACTGCATTATGATTTCTACCTTGTACTTATCCGCTTCCTTCAGCAAACAATTAATAATGGTTTGCGAATCATCTGTTGTGGGAAACATTCTTCCGTCTACTTCTGTTTTTAATACTACCCCCCTTTCCGCAAACCAGGTAATGGTATCGTTGGTATTGAACCAGTGAAATGCTTTTTTTACAAAATTCTGTCCGCGTGGGTATTTTTTTGTTAGTTCCGGAATGTCAAAACAGGCATGCGTTGTATTGCATCTTCCTCCACCACTCACTTTTACTTTTGCTAAAAGCTTATTCGATTTTTCGATGATGGTTACTTTCAGACCGGGGTTCATCCGCGCAGCATTTACCGCACAGAAAAATCCTGCGGCTCCACCTCCGATTACAATTAGTCCCCCAGTCCCCTGAAGGGGGAGTTGTGAAGCAGCGTTATATTCTACTTTTTTTTCCATGCATTAAAAAGTCTAAGCCATGAGCTTAGACTTCAAATATAGTCCTGTTTCTTAACTCTCCCTTCAGGGGTTTGGGGGAGGTGACTATTTCATCAACATCAATGCAGCCATCGTTTCAATTCCATTCCAGAAATTTTTCAATCTCAGGTTTTCATTCTCAGCGTGCTGGTTATTATCATGATTCGCAATAGGTACGGTTACCGTCTTGGCAGAAAGGATCTGTTCAAACAAAAACAAGGGCAAGCTTCCTCCCATGGTTGGCATTAGTACCACCTGTTCGTTGGTAGTAGACTGAACCGCTTTAATTACCTGTTGCGCAACAGGCAGGTCGAGAGGTGTTCGTTGTGCATTGTATCCTTTCGTTGAAATCACTTTTGCAATTTTGGGATATTTTTTTCTTTCTGCATCCGTAGGCTCATTCGCTGTTACATAAAATCCCTGTTTTCGGATATGTGCTGTAACAAGTTCCTGTTGTTCATGTGAATCTGTTCCGGGCACCATTCTCAGATCAAGGTTAGCAACCGCAACAGTTGGAATAATATTACTTGCAAATTTGCCGGTACCGGCACTCTGCATTCCATTAATATTAAGTGATGGAAACATGATCGATTCCAGCAATGACTTACCGCTGGTTTCTTCTTCTATAAAACCCAATTCTTCTTTCATCTGTGCATCGGGTGGCGGCACATTCGCTATCGCTTTTTTTTCTGCGTCAGTAAGTGGTTTCATCTTATCATAAAAGCCCTTTACCAACACTTTACCCTTATCATCTTTCATTGATGCCAGTAGCTTACTTAACAGCAAAGCCGGGTTGGGTGCCCAGTTACCATAATGTCCGCTGTGCAATGGCCTTTTGCTTCCATATACGGTAATTTCCATCCCTGCATCACCCCTCGCGCCAAAGATCACTGTTTTCTTACCTGACTGATGAACGGGTCCATCACAGATGATCCATAGATTTGACTGAAGCAATGACTGGTAATTCGATAAAATTTCATTGAGGTGAGGAGAGCCCGCTTCTTCTTCCCCTTCAAAAAAGAATTTGATATTGAATACAGGTGTCAACCCATTTGCTTTGATCGATTCATACGCCAGTAACATCGCCATTACGCCGGCTTTGTCATCAGAAGAACCTCTGCCGGTTATCCGCCATTCCGGATCAAGTTTAATTGCGTCAGAAAAATTTACAAACGCATTCTGTTCTTTTACAGCTCCTTTAATGATCATGGGTTTAAACGGATGCAATCCCTTTGCCCATTTGGTACTGTCTACCGGCTGCCCATCATAATGCGCATAAAAAATAATCGTTTGTTTTGCACCCGGCACCAACACTTCCCCATAAACCGCGGGTGCGGCATTTTGGGTTGTGGGATACAATAATTGAATATGCTGAATAGAACGATCCTTCATCATTTCCATGATCCTGGATGCATTCAACTTGATATCGGAAGGAACAGAAGGGATATTCGGGAGAGATAAAAATGACAGATACTGGCTGATCCAACTGTTTTCATGCTGCTCGCGGTAAGCACGTACTTTAAGCAGGTCAGGAGTTTGCGCTATCGCACTAAAAAAAATCAATACCATCAGTACAGCAAAAACTGTTTTTTTCATGTTACTGAGTTTATTTATGTAAGATACAAAGCCTTATTATAAAGCAAGGTGTTCTGCAATTAAATCTCCTCTGTGTAATTCCGTGTATTCTGTGTCTTTGTGGTAAAGCCTTCGCTTCGATCTTTTTTCACCACAGAGACACAGAATACACGGAGTTACACAGAGAACGCTGTCTCTTTACTATTATTGAATAGTACAACACCTTATAAAGTATTATCCATTTGGGCTGAATTGTTGTATGCGCCCTACATAAAACCGTGCCTTAGTGCCTCTGTGTGCTATTTCATTTTTCACACAGAGGCACTAAGGCACGGTTAAAGCTGTTACTATATTAGTATTCCGAGAACTTAATAATAAGAACTATTCAGGTTAGTGTTTGCTTTCTCAGCCGCTTCTATAATACTATAGTCGGAAAGGATCAACGCTTTGTTTCGTTTTATGCAAACATCATGTTCAAAATGCACAGAGGGTTTACCATCGCGTGTTCTTACGGTCCAGCCATCATCATCGGTATACACTTCCCTTGATCCTAAATTGATCATGGGTTCAATGGCGAGTACCAGGTTCTCTTTCATCTTGGGTCCGGTTCCTCTCTTTCCGTAATTAGGTACCTGCGGGTCTTCGTGCAGGCTTCTTCCCAAACCATGGCCTACCAGTTCCCTTACCACACCATATCCATATTTTCGTTCCGTATGATCCTGTATCGCGAAAGAGATATCACCCACACGGTTATTGATAGTGGCTTTCTCTATGCCTTTGTATAAAGACTCTTTTGTTACACGAACCAGCTGCAATTCTTCTTCAGGCACTTCACCCAGAACGAAAGTATATGCATGATCTCCGTGCCAGCCATTCAATATCACACCCATATCAACAGAAACAATATCTCCTTCTTTCAAAGCCATCGTATTCGGGAAGCCATGCACCACCACATCGTTTACCGACGTACAGACATTGTGCGGGTAACCGCGATAATTGTAAAAGGAAGGAATGGCTTTGTGATCCTTTACAAAATCGGCGCAGATCTTATCGATCTGCAAAGTGGTCATGCCTGGTTTCAATACCTTGGCCACTTCGGTAAGTGTTTTACTTACGAGCGTTGCGGCTTCTTTCATCAAAGCAATTTCTGCTTCTGTTTTGTGGATCATCATATTATTGCGTCGTGTCATTATGCTAAAAAAAGAAACCTGTCATCCCGGTTAAGCCGGGGTGACAGGTTTGAGAATTAATTTGAAAATGATCCTTTTGATCAGGTGCCAAACGAAGTCATTTTCAAATTTTCAAATTGGCTTATTTTCAAATTATATAGTGGTCGTAGAAACAGTCTGTCTTCCCTGTACGCGACCACTCTTCATCAAACCATCATATTGGCGCATCAACAGGTAAGTTTCAATCTGCTGCAGCGTATCCAGTACCACACCTACCATAATCAGCAATGAGGTTCCTCCGAAGAAAGAACTGAATCCCTGTGTTACACCCAGTCTTTGTGCAAAGCCTGGCAGGATACCTACCAGTGCCAGGAAAATAGCACCTGGTAAAGTGATCTTATCCATGATAGAACCAATATAATCCGCAGTTGGCTGTCCTGGTTTTACACCCGGAATAAATCCATTGTTGCGTTTCAGGTCTTCAGAGATTTGTTTCGGATTGAAGATCAAAGCTGTGTATAAGAAGGTAAATCCAATTACCATTACAGAGTAGATCAGCATATACCAAACATTGCTGTGATCGTTGAAGATCTTAACAATGCCTTGTGCCGAATCGATATTGGTAAAAGAAACCAATGTAGGCAGGAACATGATTGCCTGGGCAAAAATGATCGGCATTACACCGGCGCTGTTCACTTTTACAGGCAGGAACTGGCGGGCACCACCAAACTGGCGGTTACCAATGATCTGCTTGGCATAGTTAACAGGTATTTTACGTACACCCTGTACCAGGATGATTAATCCGAGTATAATGGTTACGAGGATTGCGATCTCAATTAAGAAGATCAGCAAACCACCACCGCCTCTTTGTTCCTTGGCAGTAAATTCCTGGATGATAGAAATCGGCAAGCGGGACAAGATACCTACCATGATGATGATAGAAGTACCGTTACCCAAACCTTTGTCCTGGATCTTTTCGCCCAGCCACATAACAAACAGGGTACCTGCTGTTAAAGTAACAACGGTAGAAAATCCAAAGAACATTTTATACGCAGGAAGGATCGCTTCAGCATAACCGGGACTGTTCAGGTAAGCCACATAAGCGCCGGCCTGGAAAACGGTAACGATTACAGTGAGGTAACGAGTCCACTGGTTGATTTTTTTACGACCGCTCTCTCCTTCTTTCTGTACTTTCTGCAATTGCGGAACCAGGATGGTCATTAACTGCATAAAGATGGAAGCGGAGATATAGGGCATGATACCCAGCGCCAGGATAGAAGCTTGTGAAAAACCACCACCTGCAAACATATCGAAGATACCGAGCAGGCCATTGCTTTTAGCGGCTTTCTGGGCCAATTCAATTTTATTCGGATCCAGGCCGGGCAGTACGATGTGGTTACCCAGGCGGTAAGTAAATACCAATGCAAGCGTAACAACGATTTTGTTGCGCAGCTCTTCAATGGTCCAAATATTCTTTAAAGTCTGAACTAATTTTTTCACTTAGATGCAATTGAAAGCGTTAATACTCAAAAACCAAAAAGACGCATCTGCGATGCGTCTGGCAAATTACGTTAAAATTACTTTACAATTTCAACAGTACCGCCGGAAGCTTCGATAGCTCCTTTTGCTTTTTCGCTGATAGCGTTTACTTTGAAAGTTAATTTCGCTTTCAGTTCGCCGGTAGCCAATATTTTCACCTTATCCGTGCGGCTGATCAAACCGTTGATGTACAGGTTTTCAAGGCTGAATTCAGTGAAACCATATTTCTCCACCAGCTGATCGATCTGACCCAGGTTAAATACTTTGAATTCGATACGGTTGATGTTCTTGAAACCACGCTTAGGGATACGACGTTGAATTGGCATCTGACCACCTTCGTGCGCCATTTTGCTTTTGTAACCGGCACGGCTTTGTCCACCTTTGTTACCTTTCGTAGAAGTACCACCTTTACCAGATGCTTCACCACGACCAATACGGATTTCTTTGTGCGTTGAGCCTTCGGCAGGCTTGAGTGTGTGTAGTTTCATGTTGTATTTGATTTGAACTTACGGGGAATCTCCCCTCGCAATAGTTAATTAATAATTAGTAGTTAATAATTAGTAATTGGCGTTCGCAAAAGAAAATGAATAATTAAAGAAGGATCAATCACCTTTTCAATTATTCATTATAATTACTAACTACTAATTACTAATTACTAATTGGTATTTACGCGATCTCTTCTACTTTAACGAGATGGCTAACTTTGTTAACCATGCCCAGGATCTGTGGAGTAGCTTCTACTTCTTTGGAAGCATTCAGCTTTTTCAGGCCTAAAGCGATCAGGGTTTGTTTCTGACGCTCAGATCTGTCGATACCGCTTTTTACTTGTGTTATCTTGATTTTCATGATCTATCAATTTGAACTGACGACTGACGCCAGAAATTATCCGTTAAATACTTTGCTCAGTTTTACGCTGCGGTTTTTGGCAACCTGTACCGGCTCTCTTAACAGACCCAGTGCTTTGATGGTCGCTTTTACCACGTTGTGCGGATTGGCAGAACCCAGGCTTTTGGCCAGAACGTCTGTTACTCCGGCGCTTTCCAGAACGGCACGCATGCTGCCTCCCGCGATCACACCCGCTCCATGCGCAGCTGGTTTGATCAACACTTTGGCCGCACCTTCTTTCGCCCACTGATCGTGAGGAATGGTACCATGCATTACAGGAACTTTTACCAGGTTCTTCTTGGCATCTTCGATACCTTTTGCAATAGCTTCCTGAACTTCTTTCGCTTTACCCAGTCCCTGGCCAACTACACCATTTTCATTTCCTACCACTACCAATGCTGAGAAGCTGAAAGTACGTCCGCCTTTGGTAGTTTTCACTACACGGTTAATGGCAACTACTTTTTCTTTCAGTTCCAGTTCGCCACCGGATTTTACTTTATTTACGTTTACTTTAGACATTTATCTAACGATTAATTGTTGTTAGCAAATTAGAATTGAAGACCACCTTC
>JAZJYJ010000023.1:0-132298 GCA_040390405.1 Bacteroidota bacterium | reverse complement strand
ACAGGAACTGTAAAGTTCTTCAACGAAGAAAAAGGTTTTGGTTTTATCAAGCATGATAACTCCAGTAAAGAAACTTTTGTACATGCTAACGGCTTGATCGATCAGATCGAAGCAAATGACAAAGTCATTTTTGATGTACAGGAAGGACGTAAAGGCTTGAATGCCGTTAACGTGAAACGTTTAAGTTAATCACTGAACTTTCTTAACCTACTATAGGCCACTCCGCTCAGCGCAGTGGCCTTTTTCTTTTCGTAACGTTGTTACTCGTGAGGCGTGAATCGTGCGTTTTTTTAATCACTCAGGTTTCACGCCTCACGCCTCACGATTCACGCCTCACGATCCACCCAGATCATTATCTTTGCCCCTCATATACCATAAATACAACACATGTCAGAAACGATGCAGCAATTACAGGAAACGGTTGATTTTATCCGTAACCTGGTACCGGAAAAAGCCAGTACAGGAATTATTTTAGGAAGTGGTCTTGGTAATCTTGCCAATGTGATCAAAACAGAAAAAGAAATCTCTTATAACGATATACCCCATTTCCCCGTAAGTACAGTGGAAGGACACAAAGGTCGTTTGATCTTTGGAGAACTGGGCGGTAAAAAAGTTTGGGTAATGGCCGGCCGTTTTCATTATTATGAAGGGTATACCGCGCAGCAAGTGGCTTACCCTGTTAGGGCAATGCGTTTACTGGGCGTGCAAACCCTGCTTTTGTCCAATGCGGCAGGCGGTGTAAACCTGGATTTCAAGATCGGGGACCTGATGATCATTAACGATCATATCAGCCTGTTTACCATGAATCCGTTGCTGGGTAAGAACGAAGAGAAACTGGGTACCCGTTTCCCGGATATGAGTGAACCTTATAGCAAGGCCCTCATCAGCAAAGCGCAGGAGATCGCTGCCAAAAACAATATCCAACTGAAGCAGGGCGTATATACCGGTGTTACCGGACCCACTTTTGAGACCCGTTCAGAGTACAAACTGATCCATGTGCTTGGCGGTGATGCGGTAGGAATGAGTACCGTACAGGAAACGATTGCAGCGGTGCATTGCGGAATGCGGGTATTTGCCATCAGCGTAATTACGGATATCGGAATCCGTGAAGAAGAGAACACCATTACCCATGAAGAAGTATTGCAGGCGGCAAAAGATGCAGAGCCTAAACTGACCCTGCTGTTTACTGAACTGGTGAAAAGCTTATAGGAAGAATCGTGAATAGTTAAAAACGAATAGCCGCCCGGTTATTTCTTTTAACTATTCACTTTTAACTTTTAACTCCCATCTAAGCCTGTTTCCTTTATTTTACAGCACATTTGCAAGCATGCGTTTACCGTTACGGCAAAACATATTGATCTTACTGGTGGTTTTCCTGGTTGCCCCCATCTCATTGCTGGCGCAGGTCAGGAATTCTGGCCAGCTGAGTACCAACCCCAATACACAGATCACGTACGACAGCCAGGGCAGGCCCATCAAAAAAACAAAAGGCAACGATTCGTTGCAGCGGCGCGACAGGAATGTGGATTCCATCACCATCTTCTATAAATATTTCGATTCGAGTAGGCTGCGAACACTGGATTCGTCCATCAATGATTTCACCACCCGTTTTCCATTGCCTTATTATTATCATTCGCTTGGTAATTACTCAACCGCTTCGCAATCTTTTTTCTTCAACCCTTTGATGAAGCCCGGCTTCGATGCCGGTTTTCACCAATATGATATCTATGCATTTACCCTCGAAGGAACCAAGCTCTTTCAAACCACACGCCCGTATACCGAACTGGCGTATGTATTGGGAAGCAAAGCAGAACAATTGGTCAATATAGTTCATACGCAAAACCGGAAAAGCAATTTTAATTTTTCCATCGAATACCGTTTTAATAATGCGCCGGGTAACCTGAAGAACCAGAATGCCAGCCAGAACAATTTCCGGTTTACCTCACATTATCAGACCCTGAATAAAAAGTACGAGGCATTTCTGGTCTACATCTCCAATAAAAGCGCTTCTTCGGAAAATGGAGGCTTACAGGACATTAAAAAGCTGGATAGTCTTGCACTGAATGATCCCTATGAACTGGAAACCCGTTTGGGCAAGGCCGGAGCCGCTGGCCGCAATCCTTTCAATACCGGCGTGAATACAGGCAATATTTACAAGAACAGTACACTGCTGTACCGGCATCATTATGATATCGGTACCAGGGATTCACTGGTAACCGATTCGGTAACCTATAAACTATTCTTTCCCCGTTTACGCTTTGAGCATACATTTAAACTGGTAAGCAGCAGCTATAACTTTATTGACAATTTTGTTGACTCTGCCAGGTATGCTACTTATTTCAATTACGCCACGCGAAATAATGTGCCAATCAGTTTTAAAGACAGTTGGAATGAATTCAACAATGAATTCAGTGTGATCTCCTTTCCCGATAAAAATAATCTTAGCCAGTTTCTTAAAGCAGGCATAGCGGTACAGAATATCAAAGGAAAATTCAATGATACAGTGGGTAGCACCAGTATGTATAACCTGTCGGCCGTTGGCGAATACCGCAACCGCACCCGTAACCAGGTTTGGGATATCGAAGCTACAGGACAATTATACCTGAATGGATTCAATGCCGGTGATTATGCAGCCTATATCAGCATGAAAAGAATGCTTGGCAAAAAACTCGGTTACCTGAACATCGGTTTTCAGAATGTGAACCGTTCGCCTTCTTTTGTGCTTGATCCCTTAAGCAGTTTCCCTGTAAAGAACCGGGCTACTTTTGGTAAAGAGAATATCATTCGTTTTTTTGCACTCTACGAAAACCCCCGCAACGGATGGAAACTGGGAGGGGAATATTTCGCGGTCAGCAATTACATGTATTTCGATAGTTTCTTTACTGCCAAACAGGAAGCCAGTTTGTTTAATGTGCTTCATATTAATGCCGAAAAGAAATTCAAACTTTCCCGTTACTGGAACTGGTATACAGAGATCCATATCCAGCAAACCACCGGACAACCACCGGTAAACATTCCTTTTCTGTTAACCCGTAACCGCATCGCATTTGAAGGAAATTTTGCCACCAACCTGTTCTTGTCAACAGGCTTTGAATTCCGCTACAATACCGCTTACAAGGCGGATGATTATTCTCCTTTTCTCGGCCAATACTTTGTACAGAACACACAAACCATCAGCAATCGTCCGGATGTAAGCGCTTTTGTTCATTTCCGGATCAAAAGCTTCAAAGGTTTCTTCCGGCTGGAGAACCTGAATACCCTGAATCTGAAGAAAGGGTTCTCCTTTAACCACCTCAATTTCATGACCCCGCAAAGTCCCGGAACCGGCCTGTGGGTCCGTTTTGGTCTATGGTGGAGCTTCGTGAATTAACTGTTTTAACAGAAAAATGCGGATCGTATTCCAAATGCGTATTAACTTTGTGAAGTAATGAAACGGTCTCTCATAGCCATATTAGCCATTTTGTATTTCACCATTAGCAGTGGGGTAGTTGTTAATATTCATTATTGCATGGGCAAAATGAGCTCGGTAAAACTGCAAAGTTATTCAGGCAACGGTTGCACCATCTGCGGTAAAAAAACAGCACCCGGCAAATGTTGTAAAACAGAGTCGAAGCTGATCAAACTGGAAGATGCACAAAAAGCATCTTATGCCGATTATGTTTTGCAAACACCGGTAACCGTTGTTACCAATGACCTTAATTTATTACAAACTCCTTTTTACAATGCCGCCGACAGGGTTCTTCCCGCTGGCCATTCACCACCGTTGTTATCCCAACAGGATACCTACCTGCGCAATTGCGTTTTCCGAATTTGATACACTTACTATAACAGTTAGCATAACTGTTCAGCTACTGTTGAGCCTCTACCGTTTATAACGGGATTGCGCGCTTCAACACCCGGTTCTTTGCTGCCATTACATCAGTGCAAATCAGTGTAATTAGTGGCAATAAAAATTATCAAATTCAAAAAATTAACAACATGAAAACGCAAACATTCATACTAAGCATCGCTTTTTTATTCTGCTCTTTTTTCAGTATCGCCCAAAGCAAAACCACCGCCCTCAAATCAGAATCCATCAAAGTATGGGGCAACTGCGGCATGTGTAAATCACATATAGAAAAAGCCGCGAAAAATGCCGGCGCGGTTTCAGCCAACTGGAATGAAAACACCCATCTGCTGACCATTAAATACAATACAGGCAAAACAACCAATCAGCAGATCCAGCAATCCGTTGCCAATGCGGGCTATGATACCAAGGACCTGAAAGGCAACGACGAAGCTTATTCCAAACTGGATGAGTGCTGCCAATACGATCGCAAAACAACTGTAGCTAAAGATGCCGCTAAACAAATAGCAAGCTGCTGCGATAAGGACGAAAAATGCGATAAAACCGTTTGCTCATCCACCAAAATGGAATGCTGCAAGAACGAAGCTGTTAAACACGACTGTTTTAAAAACCCTGCCAACAGCTGCTGCTTCAAATCAAAATAATTTTTTACAACAGTTCACTCTTCCAATGAAGAGTGAACTGTTTAAGCCTTTTTTATGAAAAGAATATTCTGTTTTCTGCTCGTTATCATCACTGTTAACAGCTATGCGCAAACCAAAGCTACACTTCAGGCAAGCGGATTAACCTGTGCCATGTGTTCCAAAGCCGTATACAAGGCATTGTCTGCCGTGCCCTTTGTTGACAAAGTTTCGCCCAATATTGAATTGTCTACCTACGAACTCAATTTCAAACCGGATACAAAGATCGATTTTGATGCGTTGAGCAAAGCCGTTGTAAATGCCGGGTTTTCTGTATCGATGCTGAAAGTAACCACCCCTTTCTCTAATGTAAAAGTGCAGAACGACGCGCATGTTGTTGTGAACGACCAGTCGTTTCATTTTCTGAACGTAACACCACAAACATTGAATGGCAATAAAACCATTGTACTGATCGATAAGAATTTTGTATCTGCCAAGGCATTTAAAAAATACGATAAGCTTACCGCCATGAAATGCATGGAGTCTGGTGTAATGGACGGCCAAAGGGTATATCACGCTACATTGTAGTATTTCTTAAAACTAACGTGTTGTGCCTATTAAATCTCCTCTGTGAAACTCAGTGTACTTTGTCACTCTGTGGTAAAGGCTTCGGGTGATCTTTTTTTTCACGCAAAGGGGTAAAGTTAGCAAAGCCGCAAAGCTTTTATGAAATGTAATCTTTCTTTGCCACTTTGCTTTCTTGGCGGCCCTGTCTGCCGACAGGCAGGTTTGCGTGAAATGTTTATGGGTTCCAGCAATCCGAAGCGTACTGAGTTACACATGGGATATCTAATAGCACAACACCTTTAAAATGATTCTATGCGAAAAATAATATTGCTGCTACTGGTATTGGCCGGTAAGCAGGTATACGCACAGGAGTTGTATGTGTTTTCTGAACCGGCCAGTAATATGCCGGCACATTCACTCAGTGTAAAACAAACAGCCAAATGGTTAAAAAGCAGCATGACCGGCGGCACAGAAAGTAGGCATACCACCGAGTTGATGTTTGGCGTGAATAAGAACCTTATGATTCATGCTGCCGGTGGATTCTCTGATATGTACAGCAGTAACCAGCGATTTGAGAGTGCTAAACTCTATGGTAAGTACCGTTTCTATTCCAACGATGCCTTGTATAGTCATTTCCGGATGGCCGCTTTTGCTGAAGCTTCTTACAGTCGTAATAAACCGATGTATGATGAACTGAGCCTTGATGGAGACCAGAGTGGTATCCAGGCAGGATTCATTGCCACGCAGCTGTTACACAAACTTGCCGTTTCATCAACGGTAAGTTTCACAAAAGTATTACAGGATAAAACAGGGGCGCCGGTTGTACCGTATGATGCATTTAATTATTCTTTATCGGCCGGCTATCTTATCCTTCCCAAAACCTATAAGAATTACAACCAGACCAATTTTAACCTGTATGCAGAACTGATCGGCCAAAGAACAACGGATCTGAAAAGATATTATGTTGACCTGGCACCGGCGGCACAGCTTATTTTTAACAGTACCGCCAAGCTGAATATGGGATACCGTTTTGAACTAAGCAGCAATATGCACCGGATGGCAGACAGAAGCTGGCTGCTAAGTTTTGAATGGTTATTCCTGAATGCACTTAAGTAAGGATTAACATGTTGTGCTACTAAACGTCCTCTGTGTACCTCAGTGAACTTTGTGTCTCTGTGGTAAAGCCTTCGCTTCGATCTTTTCTCACCACAGAGACACAAAGTTCACTGAGGTACACGGAGAACGACTAGCTTTTAGTGTCTTTTAATTAATGGCACAACACCTTAAGGATTATTTTTTGTGACGCTTCCAGTCGATCCTTCTGCCGAGAATCAGTTTCATTACCAGGCCATCGGTTGCTTCAGTTAAACCAAAGCCCGGACCAAAATTGATTTCCCATTTTGGGTCGAGGTAAAGGTCCGCTACAAAAAACAGCGCATGGTTTTGTTCTGGCAGTTTTTCAAACTGGTTCAAGGGACCCAGATCGCCATAGTATTCGGTACCCAGGCTTATTTTTGGGCTAACCGCGTAAGAAGCTTTTACATTAGGCGCGAATGCTGGCGCAGAGGGTTTATCTACACCGGAAAAAGTAATGCCCATGGTGGGGTTAAAAGAGAGATAGAATTTCCCGAATGTTTTATCAATGATCGGACGCAGTTCCATGTTAAAGGTTTCTGCTGAATATTCTTTGTTCTGCCAACCAATCTCTGCAGACAAACTGAGACCTACGGGAAGCTTCCAGCTATCGGGTGCGGCAATTCTTGGACGGATATGTGTGCCGATCACTTTCCAGCCATGTTGCGGGGTGTAGTTGGTGAAGAGATAGAACCCAAGCTCAAAATTATTTGTAATGCCGTGCGTAATCTCCAGGGTTTCATGTACGGAATGATAAGAGGGCAATACGCCTTTTACAATATCCTTGCCACCCTGTAAAGTATAGTTGCTGTGCAATTCAAAAATGGTTTGCCCTTTGGTCATAGTAGGTGAACTGTAGACCTGTATCTCGTAATTTTCCTGTGCGTGTAATAACAATGGGAAAAGAAAGCCACATAATAGCAATAAACGCATGAAGATAGTTTTGGTAAGCTAAAATAAATGCTGTGTCACAACAAACCTATTTAATAGGATAACCGGACAAATCGTTCTGTAAACAGGTGAACAGGGAGCTTTAATGTTTCAATGCTCTTTTCTTGATCATTCCGCCGCGGGTATCTTTTACACTATGCATAACCACAAACGAGTTCGGATCGATCTTCTGGATCTCGGTGTTCAGTTTGTTCAGTTCCAAACGGGTAACCACGGTATAAATAATATCGATATCATTTCGTTCGCCATGGCTGCCGAACCCTCGTTTGCCTTTGTATACGGTTAGGCCACGCCCCATTTTTTCCATGATCATGGTACGGATCTCCTCGCTGTGCGAGGAAACAATGGTAACGCCGGTATACTCATCAATTCCTTCAATGATAAAATCAAGCGCTTTGGAGGCCACCAGGTAAGTGATCATGGAATACAAAGCCGTTTCAACAGACAAGAGGTAAGCCGCCGCCGAAAATACCATAACATTAAAGGCAATGATGATATCCCCGATGGTGGTCCCCAGTTTTTTGCTGAGGAAAATGGCTAGTACTTCGGTACCATCAATTACGGCACCGCCTCTCACCGAGAGGCCGATCCCTGTTCCCAAAAAGAACCCGCCAAATACAGACACCAATAATTTATCGTGGGTTACTTCCGGGAAATGAATGAATGCCACGCAGAGCGATAACCCTGTAATGGCAAAAGCCGTTTTGATCGCGAAGTTTTTTCCAATCACTTTATACCCGAGGTAAATAAACGGAAGATTGATCAGGATCAATAAATAATACAGCGGTATGGTAGCGATCTCGGATACCAATAAGGAAATACCTGTAGCGCCTCCATCAATAAAACGATTGGGTAATAAAAAACTTTCGAGACCAAATGCGGCGGATGCAATACCGGCTGCCATAAGAATCACGTCTTTTAAAAAACGAAAAGCCGTGATCTTTAATTCACGAAAAGCTTTGGCAAGTTCGTAGCGGGAATAGTCTTCCTTATTCTTTGCATGATTCTTCTTTGATTGAAGAATAAGGGTTCTTATCAGTTTAGCGAAGTAGGCACTCATCCTGATAAAAATACAAAATAATAGAGAAACGGCTTTCGTTAAGCTTCAAAATAGGCGAGACTTCCGCCAACCCATTCCTTGTCTTTGTTATACCGTACGCCGATCATTTTACCCTTGCTTAATCTCGCGAGGTTATTGGCAGCGATGGGCCTTGCTTCGCCTTCTTTCCAGAAATAAAAGATACGGATCTCAACTTTGGCCGGGATATCGGGTGTTTCAATTACGTTGGCATACATTACTTTCTTCTGTAAGATCCAGTTTTGCGGATCGGGTACATTGTCAATATCGGCCTGGGTAACATCAATCACAACGCCTTGCCCGGCGAAAGAGAACAAGGGTTTCAATACATAATTTTCAAGATCGGTGGGCAATTCCTTGACCTCATTGAGGAACCATGTTTTCGGAACATAGGGATGATCTATGAAAGGCAGGGTGTATTTGCTGATGCGATAAAACCAGTTGGGATGCGGTACCCATTCTACAGCTAGATCGGCCAAAAGTAATTTTCCTTTCTCCCGTATTTTCGGGGATTGTTGTTGCAGGTCATCAAAAATAATGCGGTTGTAAATTCTTTTTACGGCGATCTTCTTTCCTTCTTTGAGATAAAAAAGATTTCTTCCTTCCTGAATCAATTCAGTCAAACATACAACGGGAATACCTGTATAATCGGTGGTGCAATAAAAATCAATCCGTGTTTTCTGCTGATGTGGCAGTATCTCAAGCAGGATCACATTCTCCGGTTGATGATTGCCCAGTATCACTTCTTTCAATAATTGCTGGTAGGTATCTTTCGTAAACCCATTTAGGTAAGTGGAGTAATTTTCAGGAATAGGGAAATGCCTTCTCGTTACTTCATCCTGCCAGATCTGGTAAGCGAATAAAGTGGGGAATCCCTGCATTTCGATCAGCTGCGGTTCTAGTTCGCCATTTTCATTCTCACAGATGCCAAAATCAAACGCAATAAAATGGGTATGTGCATTTTCATTGGGTACACGTACCTCATCCGGAATGGCGTGAGAACTGAGGGTATTGAAATTGTATTGGGTGATCACATCTACAATGCTTTCGCAGGCAGACAATACTTTGTTTTTAAAATCAGCATCAATAAAAACAGGTGTTTCCGCCACGCGGAATTCGATGGCGCCGGGATGTTTGCTGTTAAGATCTTGTAGGTAGGCATTGTATTTTTCTGCCGAGAATTGCGCATTGAATTGTTTTCTGATCGCTGGAACCATAACTGCACGATTTATTTTCTCTCAAAATAAAAAATCCCCGCCAATCCTGGGCAGGGATTTTTGTAAAGTAATCATTTCTTGTTACCCGTTAACGGCGTCTACCAATTCTTCCATGGCATGATTCAGGAAATTGGGCAACACATGCTGATAGGTCCACATGATTTTTTCAGGATCCTGTAATTGTTCCACCATGCTTTGCCATTTGATGTTCCCATGGTTTTCGATGACGGTTTGTTTCTTGTCTTCTCGCTGCAGGTACATACTCATACCCGAAGCGTCTGCTTCCGGGTGAAACTGGGTGCCCAGGAAATATTCATTGAACCGAACCGCCATAATGGCCCTTTCATAAGGTACATGGGGCCTGTTCTTTTCAATGGCGAGGATCCTGGCACCAATCTCGCGTAAGCGCTGATGGTCGGGTTCTATTACCTGGTAATCGCGGCTGTCAACACTATAAAACGGATCTTTCAGGCCTTCAAAAATAGGCTCAGACATTCCATCGGGTAACATATGAATGGGAAACACACCAAACGCGGTAGATTTACGCTTACACACGGTACCAATACCATAATGCCTGCAGGCCAGTTGAAAGCTGTGACAAATAAAGAAGACATGCTTTTTTGGATAGGCGCCGGCGCGGTTATTCCAGTCTTCTACCGCCTGTAGCCATCCGAAGAATTTCTGCTCCCATTCGCTATGAACGCTTTCCAATGGAGAGCCGGGGCCACCACTGGAAATATACATATCGAAGGATGTATCCGGAACGGCCAGTGCCAGGCGTACATCAAATTCCTCGTACACAAGTTCCAGTTCGTTGGCTGAAGCCCATTGTACCAATATCTCACGAATACAACGCATACCCTGGTTGGCCTGGCCTTCATAAAGGTCAAGAATGGCCACACGTATGGTTCTTTTTTCTGTTCCACTCATCGGTGCGAAAATAGGGAATTCGGGGAAGTTTTGGAGGGGGAAGTCTGGAGTTAGAAGACTGGAGACTGGAGTCTGGAGTCTGGAGTTCGGATCGAATGGATCACAACAACACCTACTCCAGACTTCTAACTCCAGACTCCAGTCTTATTACAAGTAGCTCAAATTGGTTTTCGGCGACAATGCCAGCAATGTATGGTACATCAGTTGAATGGTTTCTTCAATATCGCTTTTGTGCAGCATTTCAACGGTAGTATGCATATAGCGTAATGGGATGGAAATAAGAACCGAAGGGCATCCATCATTGGCATAGGCAAAACTATCCGTATCCGTTCCGGTGCTGCGGCTAAGCGTTCTGAGCTGAACCGGAATTTTTTGTTTCTCTGCCACGTCCTGCACCACTTTCAATAATTTGTTATGGATGGCGGGCGCATACGCGAGAGAAGGTCCTTTACCGCATTGAATATCTCCTTCAATGGCTTTGCTGATCAAAGGGGTACTGGTATCGTGTGTAACATCGGTAATAATGGCGATATCCGGCTTGATGCGTCGCGCAATCATTTCTGCACCGCGCAAACCAATCTCTTCCTGCACGGCATTAACGATGTACAAACCAAAAGGAAGTTTTTTCTTATGCTCCTGTAAAAGGCGTGCCACTTCGGCAATCATAAAACCACCCACACGGTTATCGAATGCACGGCCAATGAAATAATCATAAGCGAGCTCATCAAATCCCTCTTCATACGTTACTACGGAACCGATATGGATACCGAGAGATTCTACTTCTTTTTTGCTGCGGGCGCCGCAATCGAGACAGAGATTATCCACTTTGGGTTGTGGTTCTTTTTGTTCGGGATTGCTCAGGCGTGTGTGAATGGCAGGCCATCCGAAAACAGCTTTCACCGGCCCTTTCTTGCCATGGATCCATACCCGTTTGGCGGGAGCAACCTGGTGGTCCACACCACCATTTCTTTTCAGGTAGATAAGGCCCTGTTCGTTGATATAATTCACGAACCAGCTGATCTCATCCGCATGTGCTTCTATTACCACTTTAAAAGGGGCGGTGGGGTTGATCACACCCACAGCCGTTCCGTAAGGATCGGAGAAATGGGTATCTACATAAGGCTTGATGTATTCAAGCCATACTTTTTGTCCGCCACTTTCAAAACCAACGGGGGAGGGTGTATTGATATACTGCTTCAGAAAAATCATCGACTTTTCCGTAAGAATTGATTTCACTTTTGTTTTTACTGTTTTGCTCTTAGCCATATAGTTTATTTTATCAGTATCATTCCGAGGATGCCGCAGATCGCTTTTGCCAGCATCAGTCCGTCAATAATTGCAAGATAATAGAGAATGCTTTTACGACGGTGCAATGAGTAGGCAACAATTATCAACAATACAAACGGAACGGTGTTAATGAGAACCCGTAAAAACGGGAAACCGCGCATGGCGGCAAATACCAGGAAGGTACCCAGGCCTACGGCCGTTAAAGGGATCAGGATATAAAAAATGGTTTTCCTAAGGCCATAACTTACCACAAATGTTTTCAATTGCTGGTTATTGTCCGCCGCATAATCTTTGATATCGAACATGATGCACAGCATGGTTACATACATGAAGTTTTTAATAAAGAGCAGAAAGCTGATGATCTCCGGCTGGTAGGTGGTTTTATATTCGATACAATAAAAAACAACCGGGTATACCGTAACGAAACCCGCCCATACAAAACCGATCACAAAAGGTTTCAGCCAGCCGCTGTTACGAAGACTGTGTGTGGCCCTTGAAGGAGCTGTACTGCCATAATAAAAGGCTGCTACCAGGGGGAAAACGGCAATCAGCCCCCATTGAACCAATGATATGTCAGGAAGGCCGCTAATATTCCGGCGGATAAGATAAAAAGCAAAAAAAATAAACAATAGGGTCAGTAACAACTGCGACCACCTGATCATTACCCTGTTATCATAATACCAGGCAGACCGTTTGTTACTGCTGTTGCCGGATGGTTCGGCTATGTAGGCATGGGTATAGTACAATACCGTAGCAATGAATACAAACAGGTAATAAGGAATGGTGTTTAGCCCGCTTTTTTGCTGCAGGCTGGCTTCTATAGAAAGCGCAACGGCACAGATGCCATAAAAGTAGTTGCCAAAAAGCAGAAAGCGTATTACGCCTTTCAATCTTGTTATTTTAAGAATACAATGTTCTGTGTAACGAGGGTATCGCTAACATTCTGCGCCTTGTCTTTCAACCAGAAACGGAAATACCCTGTATCGTTTCTGTTATTACAGCCCGTAATGGTCTGATACCCCTGTACATTGGCATTGTAGCCGTAACCGATCTCCAGGATGCCCTTGAGGTTAGAAGTAGGGGTGAAATTTGGTACTTTATACGGACTCAGAAACTGGGCGCCACTGGATGTTGGGCAGGCCCTGGATACTTTTTGTACCCATAGCGTATCCTGTATATCGCCTTCTTTATCGGTAAATTCAATCTGGAAAAGTAATAAGTTCCCTTGCGAAAGGGTGGTGGAACTGATGCTTTTTACAGACAATTGGGGTTTTGTTGTATAAGCATCCTTTTTACAGGCATAAAATAGAACCGGTATTGCCAATAGTATCAATAATTTTGTCTTCATTCGTTTCACTTTCGTTTCAAATTTAGTTAAAACATTACAATAGATAGCTGTGCAGGTATTTGATGTTAACAATATTTTCTCTCTTACACATGATCCGATCGCTTTTGATGAAGCCGCTAAGGCTGTTTTCCGATTTCAATATGCCGAAAACAAAGTATACAGGCAATGGTGCGAACTGATGGGTGTAAACGATTCTGATAACAAGACGCATTCTTCCATACCGGCGTTGCCTATTTCTTTCTTTAAGAGTCATTCAGTTATCACTACCGTGTTTACGCCGGAAGCGGTATTTGAAAGCAGCGGAACCACGCAAAACCTTACCAGCCGGCACCTTGTAAAAGACCTGGCTATATATAAGCGGAGCTTCCTCGATACGTTCCGCCTGTTTTATGGGGAGATCAGGGAATGGTGCGTGCTGGGACTATTGCCTTCTTACCTGGAAAGACAAAATTCTTCGCTGGTATTGATGGTGGATGAGCTGATCCGCCTGAGCGGTCATACCCATAGCGGCTTTTACCTGGATGAACATGAAAAACTGGCCCAAACCCTTGCAGACCTGGAAGCTAGGGGCCAGAAAACACTGCTGATCGGCGTAACCTTCGGATTGCTGGATTTTGCGGCCGCCCATCCGCAAAAATTAACCCATACGGTTGTTATGGAAACCGGCGGTATGAAAGGCCGGAGAAAAGAACTGACCAGGGCCGAAGTACATGCTTTGCTGATGGATGGATTGGGCGTAAATAAAATACATTCCGAATATGGCATGACGGAACTGCTGAGCCAGGCATATTCTGCAGGAGATGGACGTTTTGTATGCCCACCCTGGATGAAAGTGATGGTTCGGGATGAAGAGGACCCGTTAACCATCCGCGAAACAGGCAGAGGCATTTTACAGGTAATCGATCTGGCCAATGTATACAGTTGCGCTTTTATCGCTACCGAAGATGTAGGACAGGTGTATCCCGATGGCAGTTTTGAAGTATGGGGCAGGCTGGATAACAGTGATATTAGGGGGTGTAGTTTGCTGGTGGTGTAGGGTTTATTAATAATTAACTGGTTATGCTGCTAAACTCCCTCTGTGAAACCCGGTGTTCTCTGTTCCTATGTGTTGAAAAAATGAAATCAATCCTGAGACTTATGCCCGCTATTGTTTGAACCACGAATACACCAGGAGCGCAAAGGTTCACGAAGAATAACAAGAGACATGGTACCGCTGCTTTATCCCGGAATTTGCCTTTTATGTAGCATTCCATCCTCCAGCCGGTAAAAGCAGGTTTGTATGGTTAAAGGATGCTGTTCCATACCCGATCCCATCCAACTGAAACGGCTACGTAAAGCCTGTCATGCCCTAACCTGCCAGGATTGGGTAGGCGTTTGGTTGTTATTTCACCCACAGTTCACCCACACCGGTGTAGGTGAACTGTGGATTTAATACGGTTTACTCGGGAACCAAACCAGACTAACCCACGACTGTTATATGCAGAAGACAGGGCTATCTTTTGTTATTTAGAAATAACTACGCCAACAGACCATGTTAATATTGTTGAATGATAAAACAATTACTCATAGGTAAGGGGTTGGTAATAATTCCTTTATTTGTTATGTAGAAACAAAGCGGTATTTCTTCCGACCGTTTTATTTCACGTTTTTCTAATGTATTATAATGCTGTCTACTATACTCCTTGTATGGAACTGCAGGATCATGATCGGTTAATATGCTTGTTTTATGAGATACCAGCTAAGCTTTCTCTGCCGGAATATATTACCGTTATTACGGATTTTTTTCCCTGCAACTGGTTCTCCTCCTTTTCATCGCCTATTTGTGTGTCATTGCCGGCAGGCAGTAGAAAATCCATTGAAAATCCTTTGAAAAAGATAATATGTCCCAGCAATTGCGTCAATCTGTTTTAAAAATTCATCCTTCAGATAATGTATTGGTAGCACTGGAAGAACTAAGGGCCGGAATTCCGGTTAAATATGGCAGGAATGAGTTTACGCCCCTGGAAACCATCGGCGCCAAACAAAAGATCTTTATCCAGGATATGAAAGAAGGGGAAGAGGTGATCATGTATGGTGTATTGGTTGGAACGGTTCAATCTGCCATTATGCAGGGAAACTTAATGACTACAACCAATACAAAACATGCTGCGGGAGAATACAGTTACAAGGGTACGCGAAATAACTGGCAGCAACCCGATATCTCAAAATTTACTAACGTAACATTCAACGGGTACCAAAGAAAAGATGGTAAAACCGGTACCGCAAACTATTGGCTGTTCATACCCATGGTATTTTGCGAGAACCGTAACCTGGATGTGATTAAAGAAGCTTTGTGGAATGAATTGGGATATGCGGTTACCGACAAGTACAAATCGTTTACCCGGCAACTGTTTGAGGCATTTAAAGCCGGGCAGGATATTACGGATACACAGATAGACCTGTCTGCCACACCGCAAAACGATCGTTATTTCAAAAATGTAGATGGTATCAAATTCCTGAATCATACAGGAGGATGTGGCGGTACCCGCCAGGATTCTGAAACACTGAGCGCGCTACTGGCCGCCTACGCGGATCATCCCAATGTTGGTGGCATTACGGTTCTGAGTTTGGGTTGCCAGCACTTGCAGATAAAAAATTTCCTGGCAGACCTTACTAAGCGGAACCCTGCTTTCGATAAGCCAATGTATATTTTTGAACAACAGCAGGCAGCCAGTGAAGAACAACTTATTTGCGATGCGATCAGAAAGACTTTCCAGGGATTGATCGAGATCAATAAGTCAGTAAGGCAACCATCTCCGCTGAGTTCGCTATGTATTGGCGTGAAATGCGGGGGGAGTGATGGATTTAGTGGCATCTCCGCAAATCCCGCTGTCGGTTATGCTTCAGATTTATTGGTAGCGCTTGGCGGTAAAGTGTTGCTGGCGGAATTTCCAGAATTGTGTGGAGCTGAACAGGATTTGATAGACCGTTGTGTTAACGAAGGCGTTGCAGACAAATTCATGCACCTGATGGAGTCCTATAACCAGCAGGCGATGAAAGTTGGGTCAGGATTTCATATGAACCCATCTCCCGGTAATATTAAAGACGGGTTGATTACAGATGCCATTAAATCAACCGGAGCGGCACGAAAAGGAGGTACTTCGCCGGTTGTAGCGGTTCTCGATTATACCGAGCCAGCCACAGAACCGGGTTTGAGCCTGGTATGTACACCCGGAAATGACGTGGAAGCCACTACAGGCAAAGCTGCTTCAGGGGCAACACTCATACTTTTTACTACCGGGCTTGGCACACCCACGGGCAACGCGGTAGCGCCAACCATCAAGATATCGAGCAACAGTGCACTGGCCGTTAAAATGAATGATATCATTGACATTGATACAGGCCCCATCATCAAAGGCGAAAAAAGTATTGAGGAAATGGGGGAAGCCATTTTGTTTTACTGTATCAAAGTGGCCAATGGAGAGATCATTCCCAAAGCGGTGGTATTGGGACAGGATGATTTTATTCCATGGAAAAGAGGCGTGTCGCTGTAAGTGTGGTAGGTTGTTATTGTACGCGTATGTAAAAACTGAATTATGGGTAAAGTAGATCTGAAAGCATTGGCTTCAAAACTTAATTTATCCGTTTCCACAGTGTCGCGTGCATTGGGAGACAAACAGGATATTGGCGCCTTAACCAAAAAACGGGTATTGAAATTAGCCACTGAACTTAATTACCAACCGAATGCCCAGGCCGCCAGTTTGCGGCACAGAAAAAGCAAAACCATTGGAGTAGTGGTGCCAGAGATCGCGAATAATTTCTTTTCACTGGTGATTGACGGGATCGAAGAAATAGCAAACGCAAATGGCTACCATGTGCTGGTATACCTCACGCATGAAAATCTCCAAAAGGAAATCAATATCGCACGGCATCTTCAGAATGGGAGAGTGGATGGGTTATTGATCTCTATCTCGAGCGAAACAGTGAACGTGGACCACCTGCGGGAAATAAAGAACGCAGGCTTGCCGATTGTTTTCTTTGACCGTTTATCGAATGATCTGAAAATTCCTGCTGTTATCACCAACGATTATGAAAGTGGCCTGGAAGCAACCAAGCACCTGTTGGGTGCAGGCTGTAAAAAAATAGCTTATTTCTCACTGGCACAAAATCTTTCCATTAATGAACAACGCATGAAAGGTTACCAGGATGCTTTGCGCAGGCAAAAAGCAGGCGTAATGAATGAGCTGATCCTGCAGGGAGGCAATGCGCATGAAGTTAACGTAAAGCAAATGATTGATTTATTGAGCGATTCAAACAGACCGGATGGTGTATTTGCCTGTGTGGAAGAACTTGCGATTGCTACCTATGAAGCCTGCGCCCAACTGGGTCTGCAGATTCCTAAGGACGTGAAAGTAATCAGCTTTTCCAATCTGCGGGTTGCGTCTTTATTGTATCCTTCGCTGACAACTATTGCGCAACCCGCTTATGAAATGGGCAAAGAAGCCGCCGCAACCTTATTCAAAGTATTGGAAAATGGGAATGGGAAGAAAAGTAGTACTTCATCCCAAAAGAAAGTGATCAAATCTTCCCTTATTAAAAGAAACTCAACCGCGGTAGCATAGCACTTTATCATTTACTATGAAAAGAATATTGTTCTTATTTGTTTTCGGGTTTTCCGGTTTTGCCTTGTCAGGACAGGCAATTAACAACAGCAGAAAAACCCGTACCGAAATCATTCCCGGTAAGCAGGCTACACATATTGCCGGGATCATAAAAGATACCCTGTTTATTTCTACAGGAACCAGTTTTCGATTTACGGTGGATACACCGGAAGACCAGGGACTGGTTTCTACCCAAACCAATGTAAAAGATCTGTTGTTGCAAGTGCAATCAAAAGATGGTTCCGTTCAGCAATACCAGATCATGGATAAAACAGGGACAGAAAAAAAAGAAGGGAATATTGTAACCGGTGATAGGCTGATTGTAATATCGCAGGACGGAACTTTGCATCAAACCTACCAGATTGCGGTTAAGCCGATGGCACTAAGCGGCTTTCTTAGCCTGCAGCTAAAGGCAATTACTGCGAATGTACCGACGGATATTACACTGTATTTTACAGCAGGCCAGCGAAGCCCGGATGCAAGTGTTCAGTTTTTCATACCAGCCGATATACAGGTTACAATGGATAATACAACGGTAAATGTAATTGGCCGTGGAGATGTAAAACTCAGCGGACTTTCAAAACAATCGATAGGAAGAACAGGGACACATTATTCTTATTCACGTGTAGGTGATGCTACGATTACAAAATCTGCCAATGGAAGTACGCTACTCAGTTTTCATCACCTGGATCTACGTCCGGCCAATGGCGTAGATCTGAAGATCACGATCGCTAATGTTCAGCTTTCTAAAACAGGCAATTATATTTTTAAGGCAGCGTATCAAACAACCCAACCTGAAACACTTACCAGCCCCGGTATTGGCACGGAGATGGCTACACTGAAGGTTCTCAATACTGTAGCTGATCTTGAAAAGATCGTTGATAAGAATATTCAATACAAAGAAACACTGGATACGTACACAAAACTTGCGCTTCGATGGGGATTGAAAAATGCGCTGGGTGCTCAGTTACTGAAATCTTTGGATGAGGGTAAAAGCTGGGAGAATGCAAATGCAGTCATAGACGAAAAAAAATCAGTTGCAACTATAGCAGGATTGCAGCCCGATAAATGGTACAGGTTTAAATTGTTGATTAAAGAGGGCAATGCCAAAGGGGTTTCAAACATCGTATCCTTCTATTCGGGTAAACTGGATATTAAGAGCCTTGGTGGCATTAATGCTGATGGTAAAGAAGACAATACAGAAAGCATCAATCGAGCGATAACAATGCTGGGTGAATCAGGCGGTGGTACTTTATGGTTTACAGAAGGAATCTATAATGTACGAACCATTCATCTTGCCAGTAATGTGTATCTCTATATTGGCAAAGGAGCCATCCTGCAGGCGATCAAGGGAGGAGATGCACCTGAAACAACCTGGTTCAGCGATAAGAAATACCGATCAGGCCTTTCACCAACAGACCCCGGTCCCTACCTGGAACCTGAAAACTGGTTAACCAAGCAGGATGTAGGCCATCACTATTTTAAAAATTCCATGTTTTTTGGAGAGCGACTGGATAATGTAAAGATCATTGGCAATGGACTGATCACAGGTAATGGAAATGTGGTTACCGGCGATAATGTAATGAAGAATGCACCGGATAACCGCACGGATAAACTAATCACCTGTAAACTATGCACCAATCTTGAAATAGGAGGTATCCAACGTAAAGAAGACCTGTGGTACGATTCTACTAAGGACGAGCCCTATTATATCGGTAAGGGGGGAGAAAAAATAACTGACCTGGATAATATGCTGCAGATAGATCGTTCCGGGCATTTTGCTTTATTATCAACCGGTACAGACCATATCAATGTACACGATACTTATTTTGGAAAGAATAACCAGTCAACGGTTCGTGATATTTATGATTTTATGGGTAGCTGTCATGTAACCGTAACCAATATTTATTGTAAAGTAAGTTCAGATGATATTATTAAACCAGGCTCGGATTGTTCCTTAGGCTTTACAAGACCCGCCCGGAATTATAAAGTAAGGAATATCATTGGCGACACGAACTGCAACCTTTTCCAGATTGGTTCAGAAACGGCTGATGATATCATGGAGATCTGTGTTGATAATATTTATGTGCTTGGCGCCAACAAAGCAGGGTTTTCCATTTCAACCAATGATGGTGCGCATATCAAAGACATTCACCTGAATTGCGGTGAAACGGGCCCGCTTCATTCGCGTTCAAAAATGTACAGGGCCACCGCGCCATTCTTTATTTCCATTTCTAACCGGGGCCGGATCATTGGTGCAGATGTGGGCAAATATGCTTTTACAGAAAATGGTGTAAAGCACGATGAATTATTGGTCAAGAATGTAAATATTGGGGAGGTCGAAAACATTAGCCTCAATGGGATAGATGTATCTGAAGTATATAGCGGCAGTTCTTTCAGTTCAAAAACAAGATGGAAACCGTATGATGGCACCCAAAAAAGGGCCAGTTCCATTATTGCCGGTTATGCTTTACCTGATGCATCGGTTGTGAATGGCGGATTGGATTTTACACTTCCTAATGGTAAGCATACGGGATATATTAAGAATGTTTCTTTCAAAGATGTTCATATCCTGGATAAAGGCGGTAATCCATTGACAGATACAGCAGCCATGCCACCTGAATTAGGTGTGGGGCAATACAATGTATCCAACCTTAAAATACAACCCGCATATGGCCTTTGGGCAAGACATGTTGCGGGATTGGAAGTAGAGGACTGCAGTTTTAACTACGAGAAAAAAGATGGCCGCTATGTTTTTTTTCTGGATGATGTTGTGGGGGCGCATATCTCTTCCGTGAAGACTGTAGTAGCTGAAGAGAACGGGAGTGTAGTTAAACGCAGACATGCTTCAAATGTGGTACTTGAAAATATTAGCTATTATAAGAGCGTTTGGGGCAATCAACCGGTTATGCTCACAGATAGTATACGTTCAGAAAAAAAATAACAGACTAGGAAATTAGCGTGCTGCATTATTAAATCTCCTCTGCGGAACTCAGTGTACTTTGTATCTCTGTGTTGAAAAGAATCACTTAATGCCTAACATTTTAAAGCCCTTTACTTTAATAGCACCACATGTTTAATTGTTAATGCATTGTGTTGGTAAATTTATAAACACATAACTGCTTATACACCCCAACGTGATACAAACTAAGTGTATCTTCTACACACCTTCTCTTTAATCTCTTTTTAATTTTCTCATTTTTTACGCAACCGTTTGCACGAAAAAAGGATGGGTTATTAGTCTATTTTTAAAATGGACTAAACAAATAGACCACAGCTGTGGTTTATGATAAACGTCACAATCTTTTATCCCTAAATTAACTCGTCTATGCCTGCCAAACGAAACAGAACAATCAAACAGGTTCTGCGTATCTGCCAGATCCTTTTTCTAGTACTCTTCTTTTGTTGTAAATCTTTTTGTGTAAAAGCACAGGCTGTTGCGGTTACCTCAGCAGTGCCGAAAACAGACAAATCTGTTCCATCATGGATTGCGATGATGGATGACCCCAATGTAAATTATCATGATGCTGTAAAAGCATTTGAAAAATATTGGAAGCACAGGATAAAGCCCGTTGAAGAAGATGAGCTGGATGAATCTACCGAAAAAACAAGAGAGCAAAAGCGCGAAGAGAAGGAACGTAAAAACTTAAAACCAAACGATCCTGCCATAAAGTATGCATTTGAGTATAAAAAATTCATGCATTGGAAATATGAGATGGCTGATCATGTACAGGAAGACGGGCATATAAAGGGCATGGATGATCGTATCAAAGAATGGGAGACGCAAAAAAGAGCAAAGCACGATCAGGAGCAAAAAAATAAAAGCAGAAAGAATTTGCCTGATAGTACCCGCCATAAAAATTAATCCCCCACAATCCATTAACGAAATAATTCCATGAAAAAAATATACACTCGTATACTTACGGCCATCGTATGTATCATACTCACTTCATACTCGCTTGAGGCGCAGGTATCTAACTGGACGCCGGCCGGCCCGATTGCTTTTCCTGTTGACCTGATTAGCCAGATCAATGGCATGGGCCGCGTATCGCAATTAAAATTCGACCCGGTAAGCCGGGCAAGGGTTTATGCAGTGGCCCCGCACGCTGTATTTATAAGCAATGATTCTACCAATACCTGGTCTGTTTTACAAGGTACAGATGTTCTCCCCACCAGTATGAACTTTGCATCTTTATGTATTGACTATACCAATACCAGCATTTTATACCTCGGTACGGGAGATGCGAACTATTACAGCACAGGTGCCGCGAATGCAAGTGGTGTATGGAAATCAACAGATGGGGGCAATACTTTTGTGCGTGCCAATACCGGTATGGGAAATGTGCTGGTGATCGATATACTAATGTCGTCTGCTGATAACAATACATTGGTAGCCGCTACGAGTAATGGTATTTGGAAAACAACGAATGGCGGTACTACCTGGTCGCAAACATTGAATGGAGGTAAATTTACAAGCCTGCAATCGAATGCCCGAACAGGCTCTGCCACCCTGTATGCTGCCACGAATACAGACGGTTCTTTTTACCGTTCTACGGATTTTGGATCTACCTGGACTGCCAATAATATTGCGGGAACTTTAAAAAATTATGGAGGAAGAGTTGCTGTAACAACTGCTGATACTTCGGTAGTGTATGTTTCATACATTGGTAATAATGACAGCACCGGCGGTATTATTTATCGTTCTGCAGACGGGGGCCAAACTTTCACATTAAAAAAAGGGAATACAGCTCCTAATATCACTGGTTATTCTACAACCACATCGGGACAGGGTAATTATAACAATGCGCTGGGTGTAGATCCTAATAACGCCAATACTGTTTACCTGGTTTCGCACATGATCTATAAAAGCACTGATGGGGGAACCACATGGGCACAAACCTATACTACCAACTGGGCGGGTACTATCCACACCGATATGCACGGTATTCAATTCAATCCCTGGAACAGTTCACAGTTATTCGATATCAACGACGGGGGGGTATGGATCAACACGGATGGTATTGCCAAGGTATGGACCCCCAAATGCCAGGGATTGGTATCTTCTGAATTTTACCACATGGCCAATTCACATATCAATGGAGCTGTGATTGGCGGTGGATTACAGGATAACGCGGAAGTATTTTCTAAGAACGGAACATGGTATTGTAACCGTGGGGGTGATTTTGGAGCTACGTATTATGCAGATAATACCACCAACAAGATGTATTATCTCTCTTCAGGTCAGCGGCGGGATGTGTTTACCGGCCCAACCAGCGGTGCACAATCATTGGGTCTGCCTTCAGCCTTTACTGCCAGCACTTCAGACGTGATGGCTTTTTCGAACATCAATAACAATGTTGCATTCTGGTCGCCCAACCCGCTTACGAGCGCACAAAATGCGAATTATCAAACGCTCGATGGTTTTTATGTAACGACTAATCTCACCAATAATCCGCCTACCTGGACATGGACTCAATACAATGGCAGCAAGGCATTTAGTATGGCTGCTGCGTATGGTACAGACAGCTTATTCATTCTTTACAGTAATGGAAGCTTTACAAGAGTCGCTAATGCTTCGGGTATTGGCGGCACGCGCAGTATTGTTAATACAGCTACCAGTTTTGTGGGTACTACACTTGGGGTAGCTTCCTTCTCGGCAGGTGCTGTTACAACATTGAAGAATGGAAAAATATACCTCGCTGCCAATGGAAATGTGTTCAAATCGAAAGACAATGGCAGTACATGGATTGCTGTAGGAGCCGGGGCTACTACTGCGATTTTACAATCGCAAAAAATAAAAAGGTTGATTGCCGATACCACTCATACCGGTATTGAAGCTATGTATGCGTATACGACACAGGCGGTTTATTATAAAGACACGACCATGACTGACTGGTCGTTCTTTACCACTAATCTTCCTGCTACCGCATCGCTTACCGATATGGATATTTTCTATGATCCGGCTTATGCAGGCAACAGTTTATTACGGGCATCATTTTATGGCCGTGGCACCTGGCAGACTTACCTAGCAAACAACACGCCGCAAACACCGCCAACAATATCTTTTGTATCACCGGCCAATAATACAGGTTATACAACTGGTTCCAATATCACATTGAATGTGAACGCAAGCAGCCCGGGTAGTATTGCCAAGGTGGACTTCTATAATGGAAGCACCTTGCTGGGTACGTCTTTTTCAGTGCCATTCAGCTATACTTTGAATAATGCAGTAGCAGGATGGTATCTGATAACAGCTAAGGCAACAGATAATGTTGGGTTGTCTGCTACCACTACGGTAGATACGTTAATCGTAGGTGCCTGTTCTACTCCTGCCATGATCCCACAATCACAAATGCGGGTAATTTATACTGATAGCCAAAATGGCGGTGCTGCTTCTAATTTGCTGGATGGTAACTCAGCTACTATCTGGCAGGTACAATGGACGCCATTACAAGCGCCATTGCCCCATGAAGTTCAGTTCGCATTGGGAGGCGTATACAATGTAAATAAATTTACCGTGCTGCCCCGCCAGGATAACAGCAACGGAAATATTGGTAATTACGAGATATACGTATCTATGGATTCCTCCAATTGGGGGACCCCGGTTACAACTGGAACCTTTGCAAATGATGCGTCATTAAAAACGGTTCTTTTTGCAGAAAAAACAGGCAAGTATTTACGCTTTAGAATTACTTCGGCTTTAAACAGTACGTACCTGATCAGTGCCGCGGAAATGAATGTGAGCGGATGTTTGCAAGGCAGTAACCAGCCGCCGGCTGTATCCATGATTGCTCCCGCAAACAATACCGGCTTTGTTACCGGCTCCAATATCATTATTAGTGCTAATGCCAGTAGCCTGAATGCAGGCGGCAGTATTACGAAAGTTGATTTTTACCAGGGCGCTGCCCTGATAGGTACTGCAACAACCAGTCCTTACAGCTTTATCTGGAACAATGTTGCGAATGGAACCTATAACATTACGGCCAAGGCAACCGATAACGGTGGTTTTATATCAACTACCGGAGCAATAACGATTACCGTATCCGCACCGCCAACTGTAGCGTTAACAGCTCCTGCCAACAATGCCATTTATCTTACTGGTGCTAATATTACGCTCAACGCAACGGCCAGCAGTTCAAATCCGGGAGGCAATATCAGCAAAGTAGATTTCTACGAGGACGGCCAATTACTGGGGACATCAATTGTGCCTCCATACAAATTTACATGGACCAATATCGCTGCCAGTAATTATGTACTCACAGCAAAAGCAACCGATAATACCGGGTTAACAGCTGTTTCATCTGCAGTGAACGTAATAGTGGAAGCAGTACCTGTAACATTAATTTCGACTCCAGCGGATAATTCCTACTTTGCCCAGGGATCCAATGTTACCATTAATGCAACAGCCAGCAGCCCGAATACAGGCGGCGCTATTGCAAAAGTGGATTTTTACCAGGGAAGCACCTTGCTGGGCACTTCTACAACAGCCCCTTACTCATTTACCTGGAACAATGTTGCGAATGGAGCGTATATAATAACAACCGTTGCGACAGATAATAATGGAGTTACTACTACATCTGCCGCGAGTAATATTGCTGTAGGGCAATGTACCAGTCCTACAGGCATCCCTCAATCGCAAATGCGGGTGATTTATTTCGACAGCCAGAACTCTGCAACAGAAGCCGCCAATAATGTACTTGACGGAAACCCTTCTACTAGCTGGTATACACAATACACACCCACAGCCGTTTCTTTACCACACGAAATACAATTATCGCTGGGTGGTGTGTATAATGTGAACACCTTTAAATACCTGCCTCGCCAGTCTGGTAACAGCGGAATGGTTGGCCAGTATGAAGTGTATGTATCGATGGATTCTGCCAACTGGGGCACACCGGTAGCTGTCGGCAGTTTCGCGGGTACCGCTTCAGAAAAAGTAGTTCTTTTTACAGAAAAAATTGGCAAGTACCTGCGCTTCAGAATACTTTCTGTTGTATTCGGTAATGCTACCTATGGCGATCAGTATTCTACAACGGCTGAATTAAATGTTGCCGGATGTAAGCAAACAAATCCTTTGGTATCTGTTACAGCCCCGGTAAGCGGAGTAAATATTGGGGCAGGTTCGTCTGTTACGATTACCGCAAATGCCAGCAGCACCAATACCGACGGCAGCATCGCAAGTGTGCAATTCTACAATGGTAGTACTTTGCTGGGAACAGCAACCTCAGCGCCTTACACATATACATTTAGCAGCACAGTACTTGGTAATGACACTCTTACTGCGGTGGCAGCGGATAATTACGGATTGATCACCACATCATCACCGGTTATTATCACCATCGCAGATAAAACACCGCCTGTAATTCAAACAGGTGCGGGTACATTGGATGTGAGTGTGCAATGTTCAGATGCAGAGCGTCTTGCTGCAGGGCTGAATCAACAACCGGTAGCAACAGATGATTATACCGCCAGTCCGGTGGTTCATTTGATTGCTGACACTATTGTTGCTCATTGTGGTACTACCTATACCAGAATCCGTTCCTGGAATTTTACCGATGACGCTGGTAATGTATCCGCTACATTTATTCAAACGATTACAGTACTGGATACCATTGCACCAGTTATCACGGGCAAGACAGCTGTTACTAAATCTGCTAATGCGGGCACTTGTACGTATACTGCTGTTAACAATGAATTCGATGTAGCAGCAACAGCTAATTGTAATACTGCAATCCTGGGCTATACATTGAGCGGAGCAACAACCGGAAGCGGCAGCACAACATTGCAGGGTGTTACATTTAATAGAGGGGCAACAAACGTTACCTGGACAGCCACTGATGCATGTGGCAATCAATCAACCAGTTCATTCAGTGTAACAGTAAGCGATACAGAAAATCCAACTATCGCCGCACCGTCGGCCATCAGTGTAAATACAGATGCAGGTCTTTGTGGTGCAACAGTAATACTTACAACACCGGCAACAACAGATAATTGCGGTATACAAAGTGTAACCAGTGATGCTCCTGCGTTCTTCCCTGTAGGTACAACTACCGTAACATGGACTGTTATCGATAACAGCGGCAATACTGCAACCGTAACACAAACGGTAACGGTATCTGATAATGAGGTGCCGTCAATTATGGCTCCGCCCAGCATCAATGTAAATACAGACCCCGGCACAAATAGTGCAACGGTAAATATTGGTTCTGCTACAGCAGGTGATAACTGCGGTATTGCGGGTGTAACGAATAATGCACCGGCATTATTTCCAATTGGCCAAACAATCGTTACCTGGACTGTGACCGATATTCATGGTAACACGGCAACTGCCACACAATCAGTAACAGTAACAGATAACGAAAAGCCAACGATTATGGCGCCTGCCGCTATCAGCGTAAACAGCGATGCGGGCAAATGCGGTGCAACAATACCGCTCGGTAACCCGGTAACAGGAGATAACAGCGGCGTGGCCAGTGTAAGCAACGATGCGCCAGCCTTGTTCCCTGTTGGTACAACAACCGTTACCTGGATAGTAACGGATATAAACGGCAATGCATCAACTGCATCACAAATGGTAACCGTAACAGACAATGAGCAACCTGTTGTAACAACAAAACCAATATCCATTACCCTGGTAAATGGTACAGCAACAATTAGTGCTGCTTCAATTAATAATGGAAGTACGGATAATTGTGGTATCGCATTAATTACCGTTTCTAAATCAACATTTTTTTGCAGCAATATTGGTAATAATACTGTTACATTAACAGTAACTGATATTCATGGTAATACGGCAAGCGCTGAAGCGATTGTTACTGTAGCAGGTGAGTTACCTGCTGCTTCAATCGCAGTTCTTCCTGCCAATACCACGTACACAGGTGGCGTTCCAGCAAATATTTACCTGGGTTATGGACCACAATCGGTAACACTGAACGCAACTGCTACAGGAGGCGCTCCTTATACATATGCCTGGTATGGCAATGGTGTATTAAGTAGTACATCAAATAGCGCCCCTGTATTTGCGCCAACGCAGGCAGGTTATTTCAGCTTTACTGTATCGGTAACAAATGTGAACGGATGCACAACAACAGCAACAGCTTCAATTTGTGTAAGGGATATCAGGGTGCCGGGGTCAAATGGTAAAGTGTATATCACACATGTGCCTCCGGGTAGTCCAAATAACGCAAAAACAATCTCAATTGATGTTGCTTCTGTTTCATCACATCTTGGTAACCATACCGGAGATCATTTGGGTGCGATAGATATGCAACCTTGCAGTGGTAATATTGCGAACACAGCTACGGTGCAGCAGAGCCAATCCGTTACGGAAGAAACTGTTGGGGGATTGAAAATAAAAGTATCTCCTAACCCAAGCGCTACCCGATTTAAGCTGGAAGTGTTAAGCGATAATAAAGAGAAAATACAAACGATCATTACAGATGCGGAGGGCCACATACTGAAACAGATAGTTACGGTTCCGGGAGAACTGATCCAATTTGGACAGGACTTTAAGGCTGGCGTCTATATTGCAGAAGTACAACAGGGCATACGCCGAAAAACTGTTAAAGTGATTAAATTGTAACAGCAGATGCAAGCAATCCAAAGAGCCGGTCGATTGACCGGCTCTTTTTTATTCTCCATATGGGCAAACAATAGCTGTACAGTTAATTTTTTGCAACCCTAATTATTTCCTCCCGGTGGATTGTTCAGAAAACTATTATCCTCTTCTTTCGCCTTTTTAAATTCAAGTTTACCAAACTTATAGCTGAGAGAAATCCCGAAAGAACGGTAAGGCACTTGTCGAAGGTTATACGAAAAATAATTTGCCGTAGTGGTTGTTGAAACCTGTTGTATATACTGGCTGAAGGGGTTGGTAGCCGTAAATCCGAAGCTTGCTTTTTTATTCAGAAAGAATTTGCGTAGCGCAAAGGTATAAGCAAAATACTGAGGTTGCTTGCCCTGTATATTATTAACAGCGGTGTTATAATTGCCAAATCCTTCCAGTACCAGGTTATTGGGCAACTGGTAGGTAGCATTGAGATTAAAGCGTGAATCAAAACCATTGGTTACATGATTGGCTGAGAGCGCATTCACCACCCGGCGGTTCGACATAAATATATTGCTGCGTAAGGTTAGTTGTTTTGTAACGGGGATGGAGCCTGAAATACTGATGCCGGTTCTGTTCTCAAGACCAATGTTTTGACGGCTGGAGACTGATACATTTGAATAAGTGGAGTCGCCGATCTTATAGGAAGGATAAAAAACAGTATAGGGCTTGATATCATTGCTGTTGAACCGGGACACAAGCGAAATGTAAATACTTCCGCCACCGTCAAAGTTCTTATTGAATCCCAGTTCAAAATTATTGCCCAGTTCAGGCTGCAGCAAAGGATTGCCCGTTGAAATATTATAAGGATCCGACAGATTAACAAATGGATTGATCTCGCGGTAATCCGGGCGTTCTATCCGGTGGCTGTAGGCTAGTTTCAGTGATTTGCCATTCTCGAAATTGTGCGAGAACACAATGGAAGGAACCCATGAGTTATACGAAGGGATAAAAGTATTTGGAAAATCTATCTTGGTATCTGTATGTTCAAGTCGCAAACCTGTTTTGATATTCAAGAATTTTGCCAGGGAAAAAGATGCGGATACATAAGCTGCATACACTTTCCTGTCATAATTCAACCGGTAAGATTGTGTGGGATCTTTTGCATATTGGCCGCTGGCCGTATTCAGTTTTAATACATCGGCTTCGCTGAAAATATTCTGCCATGCAGTTTTTGCGCCTGTTTCCAGCACAAACTCATCGCCCAGCGGATGTACATAATCAATAGCGATCTCGGTTTCCTTGTCCTGGCCGGGATTATCACTCATCGTTCCTGTATACGGAAATGGTTGACCCGTATACATTTGTGCCTGCGTATAATTGGAACGGGGTACACCAAAGCTGGCATTGTATCGCAACTCGAGTTCCCTTCCTTCTTTTGCGAATTTCTTTTTATAGTCCAGGCTCCAATCAAGAGAATGAGTACCCGATCTGCTCGAAGAATTTCGTATGTTGGAAATTGTTGAAACAGGCATACTCGCATTGTCGGTGGTTAGCTGTTGCTGTAATGTGATGCCGGATCCTGCATTGCTGAAATGATTATAGCCGAATGCTCCGCTTAAATTATCTTTTTTGGAGATACTCCAGTCAAAACCCAGTCCCGACTGGTAACCGTTCCTTTCAAAATCACTATACCCATCCTGTAAAAAATGCGTGGTTCTTTTTACAGAAGTATCTTGTGAAGTCCTGTCTTGCGTAGCGGGTGTATGCGAGGAAAGTTGGGCATTGCCGCTGAAGAAAGCATTCACGCCAAAATTACCATGCCGCACATTCAGGTTCACCGAGCCATTTTCGAGCCGGGTACCTGCACCGATATTGATACTGCCATTGTATCCCTGCACCTTACTGTCTTTTAAAATAATATTGATGATACCACCTGTGCCCTGTGCATCATATTTGGCACCGGGACTGGTAATGGCTTCAATACTCTTGATCTGGCTCGCGGGGATCGATGCCAATGCATCTGCCAGGTTATTACCAAATACGCTCGAGGGCTTGCCATTGATCAGGAAGCGGATGCTGCTGTTTCCCTGCAATTCAACATTGCCGTCAATATCAACGGTAACCTGTGGTACTTTTTTCAGCACATCCAATGCTACACCACCTTGCGAAGTAACATCGTTGGCCGCGTTGTATACGATCTTATCGATCTTGTTTTCGATGATCGGCGCTCTGGATGTAACGGTAACCGAAGCGAGTGTTTCTTTGGAAGACGCTAAAGTAATCAAGCCTAATGCAACCGGCTTGTTATCCGAAATAACCAGTTTCTCTTTTTTATAGGCTGTATACCCAATGAAATCAACAAGCAGTGTATACGTGCCGGGAGGAATATTCGTTACCTCAAATACCCCTTTGGCATCGGTCACGGATCCATTAACGGCCTTACCACTTACATTAATAACCGTAATGGTGGCATATTCAACCGGTTTTTGGGTTGAGGCATCCACGATCTTTCCTGTAAACCTTCCTTTTGCAGGCGATTGTGCGTACGAAAACAGTACAAATCCAAAACAAAACATCAATGCGATCAAGCCTTTCATCCGGTTAAATTTAAATAAGCTGCAAAAATGAAGCAGAATTCTGAATAAATTCTGAAGAACGCTTGACTTTGCGCTTTTTGTTACCTGTACATGGTATCTGTATCAAATAAATCTACCCAGCTTGCAATAGTTGTTTATGACAGTTTATTTTAGGAACTTGTAGATCATCAAAAATGAAGACGGATGCGGAAAATATTTGTAATGGCGAGTATCGCTACCCTGGTTGTAATGGCAGTTTTAGGACAGTATGTATGGAAGGGGTTCTGGTGGATACTGGCTGTTCTTTTTGTATTTATGCTGATAGGCGTTTCAGACCTTATTCAAACCAAACACAGCCTTTGGCGGAATTTTCCGTTGTTTGGACGGCTGAGATGGCTGATGGAAGCTATGCGCCCCAAACTATACCAGTATTTTGTAGAAAGTGATACAGATGGAAAACCCATTAACCGGCTGGACAGGAATACCATTTACCAAAGAGCCAAAAAAGAACTGGATACAATGCCATTTGGTACACAATCAGATGTGTACGCAGAAGGGTATGAATGGATGACACATAGTATTTCTCCAAAAGATTTTCACCAGCTCAACCAAAATCCCAGGGCTGTTGTTGGGAATAAGGATTGCAAACAACCCTATAGTGCCAGTGTGCTTAATGTAAGTGCCATGAGTTTTGGGTCCTTAAGTACGGCTGCTATAGAAGCGCTTAACCTGGGCGCTAAAATCGGAGGCTTCGCGCATAACACAGGCGAAGGTGGCATTAGTTCCTACCATCTGCAAGGCGGTGACCTGATCTGGCAGGTAGGCACGGGTTATTTTGGTGCAAGGGATAACGACGGCAATTTCAGTTTTGAAATATTTAAAAAGAATGCGGACAGGCCCGAGGTAAAGATGATTGAAATAAAATTATCTCAGGGAGCGAAACCGGGGCATGGAGGTATATTACCGGCCGCAAAAAACACACCAGAGATCGCTGCTATCCGTCATGTAGAACCTTATACAACTATTTACTCGCCACCGTTTCATTCCGCGTTTTCTACGCCGGCAGAACTGGTACAGTTCATCAAAAAAATAAGAGAAGCCTGTGATGGGAAACCGGTAGGCTTTAAATTATGTATCGGCCATAAAAGCGAATTCATCGCTATCTGCAAAGCCATGGTATTGTTGGATACCTATCCTGATTTTATAACCGTGGATGGGGGAGAAGGAGGTACCGGCGCCGCGCCGCAGGAATTCAGTAATTATGTAGGAGCGCCTTTTTTAGATGGACTGGCTTTTGTACACAATATGCTGGTTGGGTTTGGCATCAGGCATCATATTAAAATAATCGGATCAGGGAAAATCATCAGTGGGTTTCATTTGGTAAGGGCGATGGCACTTGGCGCCGATATCTGCAATAGTGCCCGTGCCATGATGATGGCATTGGGATGTATACAGGCACTGGAATGTAACCGGAATACATGCCCTACCGGTGTGGCAACACAAAACCCACAACTGGTAGCTGGATTGGTAGTAGAAGATAAAAAAGTAAGGGTGGCCAATTTTCATGCGGAAACGGTAAAATCTTTTGTGGAGCTTTTAGGTGCGGCGGGTATGGCGGATTACAAAGGATTAACAAGGAGTCATATTTATCGCAGGGTATTTATGAATGAAGTGCGAACGATGGAAGATATTTATCCTACCCTGGAACAGGGTTGCCTGGTAAATGGTACGATCCCTGAGAAGTACAAAACAGATATGGCGAAAGCAACGGCTGATAAATGGTAGTTGCCAATACACTCCTTTAACTAACATTGACTATCGGGCATTATTAGTATACTTTCATTTAAACAAACACAACTATGAAAACAGCAATTGGTATTACACCGGAACATCTTGCAGAAATCGCTCAATCCCTTAATGTTCTTCTGGCAGATGAACATGTGTTATACGTTCAAACAAGAAATGCTCACTGGAATGTGGAAGGCCCGGACTTTCTCTCCAAACATCGTTTTTTTGAAGAGCAATACGGGGAGATTGAAAAAATCATTGATGATGTAGCGGAACGTATCCGCACCCTGGGCCATTATGCTGAAGCAACCCTGGCCGGTTTTTTAAAATTGACGCACTTAACCGAAGAAACCAGGAAGAAAAATGACAGTGAAGGATTTATGAAGACACTGTTGCAGGCACATGAAACAATCATCATTCATTTACGTGAAATGATTAATAAATACGCGAACGAATGGAAAGACGCGGGTACCAGCGATTTTATTACCAGCCTGATGGAAACACATGAGAAAATGGCCTGGATGCTCAGGGCACACCTGAAGTAAACCGTTAGAAACGTTATAAAGTTGATAGGGTGTTTTAAGGATTTGGAAGATACTATGACGTTTAAACTTGCTATTTTTTCGCCACAGATTATCTCTGATTACACAGATTAGTAAAGAAAAAATCTGCGGTAATCTGTGTAATCAGAGATAATCTGTGGCGGATATATATTCACGAAAGAAACAAGATGGTTCGGTATGATTATACTACGGAAAGGATACCTTCATCAGCTAATCATGGCGCATGCATTATCCTGATAAATTAATGGAGGCAGAAGATGGGCTAATACTCTATATGCCCGATCCGGAACAAGTAAAACCTGCTTACGAGAACCAGCTCACTAAGGATGCTACAACCCCGTTTCCTTTCTGGGCAAAGATCTGGCCCGCTGCAATCGCCATGTCTTCTTTTCTGAAAGCGGAACCGCATTGGATAAAAGATAAGCATGTGTTGGAATTAGGCGCAGGTATCGGATTGCCTTCTTTTGCTATGGCACAGTATGCTTCAGCAATGATCATCAGTGATCATGCACCCGAGGCCGTAACGTTGATGGAAAAGAATATTCAATACCTGGGTCTGCAAAAAGTAAAGGCAATGCAACTGGATTGGAATTGTTTTCCAGAGGATATCAATGCAGATACCTTGTTATTAAGTGATATCAATTATGCGCCAGACCAATTCACTCCATTACTCTTACTGATCAGAAAATTTATTGAACAGGGAACTTCTGTTATTCTTTCTACACCCCAGCGAATTACCATTACGCCATTTGCGGAAGCGCTTCAGCCTTATATCAAACGTTCCGTATTGCAAACTGTTGAACAGATGGGGCAATTGGTTGATATCCGGGTATTAATTCTTTCGATAGATCATACTGCAAATTAAGCAGGGCAGTGTAACACTTAGCAAGAACCTGGTAAACTTTGTTACCGAATGGTTATTCAATTAGCCGCAAGCAATTCCAGCAATTGCTCCATGTGTCGCCTCGCATGTGTATCTACAAGGTTGATCCATTCGTAAGCGGTCAGTTCGCCAAAAAGTCTGTGCGGAAATTCTTTACTGTACAGTGCGAGGTCTTTTTCTTCAATGGCTTTTACGATAAGCAAACGTTCTGCCCTGATCTTTTCAACCAGGTCCGCAACAGATTTGCTACCCGGCGAAGGAAGCAGAAAAGGCGGTGCATCGATCTTATTGTTTCTGTTGCTTACCCTTGCAGCGATCGTAGCAACTTTTTCTTCGATGGCACGTTCGGTTGCCTCTGTAGTCGTTTCCAGGATCTTATTTAATCGGGTATCAAAGATCAACAGATGTTCAGCTACTTCAGCCGCGCTCCATTTATCTTCTGTTGGTTTTCGGTTAAAGCCGGTATCTGTAAACTTGCTTATCAGTTGTAAAAGTTCTTCGGTGGTTCTGCCAAACCGTTCTGCAATGGCCTTATTCGATTCAATCATCTAACTAAGGTAAAGAATTCATAAAACAACCTCTTTACCTGTCTTCCCATCTTTGCTCTCTTTGCGGCTTTGCGTGAAACCTTCTTAGCTTAAAGACGTTGGGTTTACCTGTAAACAGCCCGTAAATATCCCGTAGATATCCCGTAGATAACCCGTAGATAACCCGTAGATATCCCGTGTCATAGCCGTACACTATCCGATCTCTATTCAGTATAGAACCGTGGTAAATCCAATCCAGGTCCTATCTAAGGGTAGTACACCCCCAATTCCCGATTAACTTACCCGGAGCATTTCAACAATATCGCCAGGCAAATCAGCCCTATCCAAAGAAAATTTGCTGAAATATTTGGCCGGGTGTAACAAATGCCTTTACCTTTGCTTAACGGTGTTAAATTATTTAACTAACGTTAAATCTAACAATGGCCAGCAAAGAAAGAATACAAAGATTGAAAGAAGAAACAAGGGTGAACATCCTTGAAGCTTCTCTTGATATTGTGAAAGAGGAGGGCTGGCAATCGTTGAGCATGCGTAAAATAGCGGACAAGATCGAGTATACAGCTCCGATCATATATGAATATTTTGCCAATAAAGACGCTATACTCAACGAACTTACCCGCCAGGGCTTTGTAAAACTGTCCCGCCAAATGGAAGAAGCCAGCAGCGCCCATACTTCTCCGGCTGAACAGCTGGAAGCGATGTGGCTGGCTTACTGGAATTTCGCCTTCGCCAATAAAGAATTGTACCAGGTAATGTATGGTGTGGAAATGAACTGTTGCACTTTTGAAAACAGTTGCCCGGATATACAAGGGCCGGCGAACATGCTTTGGGATAAAATAACCGAGTTAGTTCCGAAAGAAAACCAGACCGAGGAGTATATATGTACAAAATATTATACATTCTGGTCGGTGGTACACGGATTAATATCGATTAACATGACAAGACAAACAAGACAAAGCACTGACGATATCAATAAACAAGTATTAAAAGATGCTATATCCGGTATTATTAATTCAATAAAATAGCTTTTTATTTGGCCACTACTTAACGATGTTAAATTATTTAATAACGTTACCTGACGCCAACTAATTTACCAGGTTTTATAATCAAATATCCTTTCATAAAAAGCAGTTGCAGAGCTGTTTTTTTAATCACCATTACTTAACACTGTTAAACAATTTAATTAAGTTATGAAAAAGTTGATCTACTCAGGTGCATTTTTAGTTTTAGTTGCCTGCGCCGGTAACCAGATAACCCAAACACCACCACCACAATCTTTACCCGTTATCACATTAAGTACGGGCTCCGCAACTACCTGGGAAGAATACCCGGCATCCGTTGAGGGCACGGTTAATGTTGACATTCGTCCGCAGGTAAGCGGCTACCTCGATAAAATATATGTAGAGGAAGGCGCTTATGTTTTGCAGGGACAGCCGCTGTTCAGTATCAACAGCAATGAATACAAAGAGTACGCAAACAATGCAGGAGCATCTACACAACTCGCTAAAGCCAATATTGAAAAAGCGCAGGTAGAAGTAGATCGCATCAAACCATTGGTAGAAAACAAAGTAGTTGCGGATGTACAATTGAAAACCGCATTGGCAAACTTAGCAGCTGCGAAAGCTGCTTTGGCACAAGCGGTTTCATCAAAGGGCAGTGCAGATATTACCGTGGGATATACTTTGATCAAAGCACCCGTAAACGGCTATATCGGGCATATTCCTTTTAAGAAAGGAAGCCTGGTAAGCAAAACGGATGCGTTGCCATTAACGGTTCTTTCAGAAGTAAACAATGTACATGCGTATTTCTCGATGAGTGAACGCGACTACCTCGATTTCCTTTCTAAAATTGAAGGTAAGACCACCGAGGAAAAAGTAAAGAACATGCCAGCAGTAGAACTGCAATTACCAGACAATACGATCTATAAAGTAAAAGGCAAAGTAGAACTGGTACAGGGACAATTCGATAAAACCGCGGGAACCATCAGCTTCCGGGCTGTGTTTGCGAATGCAGAAAAACAATTGCGTTCAGGCATTACAGGAAAGATCCGTATTCCTTCTTTGTTGCGAGAACAACTGATCGTTCCACAGGAAGCAACCTATGAGGTACAGGATAAAATATTTGTATTCGCATTGGGCGACAGTAATAAAGTGGCCAGCAAACAAATATTCATCAGCGGAAAGAATGGTGCCAATTACCTCGTAAATAAAGGACTCGCCAGCGGCGAAACCATCGTATTCAGTGGTTTACAAAGGTTGCGTGATGGCGCCATCATAGCTCCGCAACGTATTCCCTTAGACAGTGTTCTGCATGCCAGTCTCTAAACAATAACAGATCCATTACTAACTAAAGAATTTTATGTTTAAGAAATTTATTGAACGGCCCGTATTATCAACGGTGATCTCTATCCTGCTGGTATTACTTGGCCTGGTTTCTCTATTCTCATTACCCATTACACAGTTCCCTGATATTGCACCACCAAGTGTACAGGTTACGGCAAATTACCCCGGAGCCGATGCAGAAGTAGTGGCACGTTCCGTGGCCACACCTTTGGAAGAATCGATCAATGGTGTTGAGAACATGACCTACATGACATCCAATTCCAACAATGATGGAACGATGACACTGAATGTTTTCTTTAAATCAGGTACGGACCCTGATATCGCTTCTGTGAACGTACAGAACCGTGTGGCGAAAGCAAACAGCCTGATTCCACAGGAAGTGTTACAGGCGGGATTAACCACTCAGAAACAACAGAACGGAATTATCATGGCGATCGTGCTGTATAGCAACGATACCGGTTTTACAGAAAGCTTTCTGCAGAACTATGCCAAGATCAATATGATTCCGCAGATACAGCGTGTGCATGGGGTAGGACAAGCACTGATATTCGGCGCCAAAGATTATGCCATGCGTTTGTGGCTGAAGCCAGACAGGCTTGCGGCGTATCATCTGTCAGCACAGGAAGTACTTGCGGCGATCAAAGAACAGAACCTGGAAGCCGCCCCCGGTAAATTCGGAGAAGGTAGCCAGGAATCATTTGAATATGTGATCAAGTACAAGGGAAAACTGAATGATGGAAAGCAGTATGAAGACATCATTCTGAAAGCCAATACAGACGGTTCCATGATCAGGCTGAAAGATGTGGCGCGGGTTGAGTTTGGGTCTTTCAGCTATACCGCAACAGCAAAAGTGGATAATGGCGCATCTACCGGTATCCTGATTTACCAAACCGCGGGATCTAACGCAAATGATATTCTTACAGAAGTTGATAAAATATTACAGGAAACGATTAAAACCCTACCAAAGGGAATCAAAACATTTATTCCTTACTCTGCAAAAGAATTCCTGGATGCATCCATCGAAAAAGTAGAACGCACTTTAATTGAAGCATTCATCCTCGTATTTATTGTGGTGTTCCTGTTTTTGCAAGATTTCAGGTCAACCCTGATACCGGCGATTGCCGTACCCGTTGCCATACTCGGAACATTTTTCTTTATGCAGTTATTCGGGTTTACCATTAACCTGCTTACCCTGTTTGCATTAATACTTGCCATTGGTATTGTGGTGGATGACGCGATTGTTGTGGTAGAAGCCGTACATACCAAAATGGATACGGAACATCTACCCGCCCGCGCCGCCACCATCAAAAGTATGGGCGAAATATCGGGCGCGATCATCTCCATAACACTGGTAATGGCTGCCGTATTTGTGCCCGTTGGATTTATGCAGGGCCCTGCGGGGATTTTTTACAAACAGTTTGCTTTTACATTGGCCATCGCCATCCTGATATCGGCATTGAATGCGCTTACGCTGAGTCCAGCATTGGCCGCACTGTTTCTGAAACGTGGTCAACATACGCCCGATGGAAAACCCAAAGGATTCAAAGCGAAGTTCTTTCATGGATTCAATACTTCGTTCCAGCACATGACAACGCGGTACACGCATAGTCTCCGCTTTCTCATCAAAGCAAAATGGGTAGCCATTACGGCATTGGTTGCGATCACGGTAACAACTGTGGTATTGGTAAAGAAATCGCCATCCGGTTTTATTCCAACAGAGGACCAAAGTATTTTTCTCTATTCATTAAGTATGCCTGCCGGCTCTTCGCTGGAAAGAACCAAGAAGGTGATTGACCAGGCCGACAGTATTATCCGTACCGTAAATGGTGTTGAAAAAGTTTACAGCGTGGCGGGAATGAATATCATAACCAATGCCACAAGCCCGATGAGTGGATTGGCTTTTGTGAAATTGAAAAAGCCAGGTACAAGAGGTAAAATAGAAGACATTAACCAGATACTCGGTGAAGTAAACCAGAAATTATCGGTGATCTCCAAAGCCAACCTGTTCACTTTTACCTTGCCTACCGTGCAGGGGTTTGGTAACACGAACGGGTTTGAATTACTCTTGCAGGATAGAAAAGGTGGTAAGCTGGAAGACCTGAATAATGTAACCAATGGTTTTATCGGTGAGTTGATGAAGCGGAAAGAGATCGCTTATGCGTTTACCACTTTTAACACAGGTAATCCCCAATACAGGATAAATGTGGATGAAGAAAAAACAAAACAATTGGGTGTTTCGATCAGTGAATTGCTGCAGACACTACAGGTATTTTACGGCAGTTACCAGGTATCTGATTTTAACCGTTTTGGTAAACAGTACAAAGTGATTCTGCAGGCTGATGTGAATTACCGTCTCGATCCTGCTACTTTAAACAATGTGCAGGTTAAGAACAATGCAGGGCAAATGATACCTGTAAAAACATTGGTCTCCCTGGAAAAAGTATACGGCCCGGAAACGGTTACCAGGAATAACCTGTTCAACGCGGTAACCATTAATGGAATTCCCAAACCGGGCTTCAGTTCCGGTGAGGCATTGAAAGCGGTAGAAGAAGTTGCTGCGGCCTATTTGCCCAGGGGGTATGCCTATGAATGGTCAGGTTTAACGAGGGAGGAGCAACAAGCCGGCTCACAAACCTCGCTGATCTTTATCATGTCGCTGGTATTTGTGTATTTCCTGCTCGCGGCACAGTATGAAAGTTATATACTGCCATTGGCCGTGATACTTTCTGTACCAACCGGGATACTGGGTGTATTTGCCTTTATCAACTTTGCGGGTATAGACAATAATATTTATGTGCAGGTTTGTTTGATCATGCTGATTGGTCTGCTGGCCAAGAACGCCATCCTGATTGTGGAATACGCGGTTCAGCGAAGAAAAGCAGGGTTGTCTATCACACATGCGGCTATTGAAGCTGCCAAACTGAGACTGCGCCCGATATTGATGACATCCTTTGCATTCATTGCGGGACTACTTCCCTTGCTAACAGCCAAAGGTGCATCGGCCATGGGCAACCGTTCCATAGGAACAGGTGCCGTAGGCGGCATGTTAACAGGTGTGCTGCTGGGCATCTTCATTATACCGGTATTGTTCGTGATATTCCAGTACCTGCAGGAAAAGGTCAGCAATAAAAAAATCGTGGAACACGATAACTGGATAGAAGAAAGGGTGGAAAAAATATAATCAACAACATTACATACTCGTATAAATAACAAGCATGAACAAATATTTGAATACGCAGCTAGTAGCGCTGCTACTGGTGGTGCTAAGCGCCTGTTCTGTATCAAAAGATATAGACAAGCCGGCACCGGAACTTCCTGCCAGTTTCAGAAATACATTGAGCGCCGACAGTAACAGCATAGCAGATCTTGCATGGAGAGATTTTTTTACAGAACCTTCGCTGCAAAAATTAATAGATAGTGCCATTGTAAAGAATTATGATTTACAGATCGCATTAAAAAACATAGAACTGGTACAAAAAGTATTGTTACAAACCCGCTATGCGTACCTGCCTGATGTAAAACTTCAGGCTGGTGCCATACTGAACCGCCCGTCGGATAATAGTTTGAATGGAATCAGTCTTAGCCAGTTCCTGGGAAAATCTTCGATAGAAGATTATACAACAGCTGTTGGTATTTCCTGGGAAGCTGATATATGGGGTAAAATCAAAAACCAGAAAGCAGCGGCACTGGCCGAATACCTGCAAACCGCTGAAGTAAGAAAAGCCATTCAAACCAATATTGTGGCCAATGTGGCAAAAGGTTTTTATAACCTGTTAATGCTGGATGCCCAACTGGAAGTGGCAAAAAAGAATGTATTGCTGAATGATAGTACGTTGCGTATGGTAACACTGCAATATACAGCCGGACAGGTAACGGAACTGGCTGTAGAACAGGTTACCGCCCAGGGTTTGCAGGCTTTGCAGTTGATCCCACAGTTTGAACAGCAGATTACCGTACAGGAAAATGCACTCAGCATTCTAACGGGCGTACTGCCTGAAAAAACGGAACGTAATACAACCCTGAGTAAGATGGTTATTCCTGCGGAAGCAACAACAGGCATTCCATCGGAAATGGTAAACCGTCGGCCGGATGTGAGACGGAATGAACTGGCATTAACGGTTGCCAACGCAAAAGTAGGGATTGGTAAAGCCAATATGTATCCTTCTTTAAACATCACAGCTTCGGGAGGCGTTAATGCGTTTAAGGCCAGTAACTGGTTTTCCTTACCCGCATCTCTTTTTGGTTCGGTGGCAGGAAGCATAACGGCTCCTTTGTTTCAGCGCAAGCAATTGCAAACACAGTACGAAGTTGCCAAAACCGAAAGAGAAAAAACTGTGATCCAGTTCCGCCAATCGGTATTGGTAGCGGTAGGTGAGGTTTCGGATGCTTTGGTGAAAATTGAAAAGCTGAAAGAACAGCAAAGCATTGTTTCTTCAAGACGCAGCACACTTGATAAAGCGATTACCAATGCACAGCTTTTATTTAAGAACGGGATGGCTACTTATCTTGAAGTACTTACCGCGCAAGGCAACCTGTTGCAAGCTGAGCTGGAAACAGATGCAGTTAAAAATGCGCAGTTAAACCAGCATGTAGAACTGTATAGAGCGTTAGGGGGAGGTTGGAAATAAAATAGTCTACACTTAGGCTCAATAGCTTATACCGGTTTAAAAGGGAATGCCATTCGCATTCCCTTTTTTGTGTCATTGTACCTGTTCATGACCAGTGAAAAAAAATACCCTTTTTTTGTGGGGTAGTATATCTTTTCAGGGTACTTATCTATAACGAAGTGAAAAACTTCTTTCCTAATATTGTTTATTATACCCGTGAATGAATAAGTATTCCAACGCCGCCTATAAGGATACCGCACTGCTACAATTGATCCGTAAAGGGGAGGAACCCGCGTTTACCGAATTATTTTACCGCTATTGGCAATCTTTATATGAAAAAGCAAATACCATCCTGCGCAACCCGGCTGTGTCTAAAGATATTGTGCAGGATGTGTTCTATTCAATATGGGTTCGGAGAGCAGAACTGGATATTCAATCTGTAAAAGCGTACCTGGAGCAGGCTGTGCGTTTCCAGGTGTTTAAAGCCATTCGTGACCATAAAGCCGGATTACAAATGCAGGAAAGGCTTACTGCCGTTACGGTAGATATTATGGAAGATGATCCATTGCTTTTTAAGGAACACCAGGAATTGTTAGAATACCTGATCAGCAAGCTTCCGGAAGATTACCGGGAAGCTTTCCGGCTTAGCAGGCAGGATCAGTTATCCTACAAAGAAATTTCCCAGCGACTTCAGATTAGTGAACGCTCCGTAGAACACAGGATCGCCAAATCATTAGAATTTTTCCGGACCCATTATAGGTACGATCTCCTGATTGTGATGCTTATGGTAACACAGGCTGGAAAATTATTGTAAAAATTCACCCTTGTAGCGGGGTAAGGCAGGTGTCCCAGGTACTTAATATAGAATGTATGCAACAAGATTTATTTACCATACTGATTGAAAAATACCTGGCCAATAAGGCCAGTGTAGAGGAAATACACCTGCTAGAAGAGTATTATCAACGGTTGGGAAGAAAAGACCCTCAGCAACTGAAAGTGCAGGAAGCATCCGATATACAAACATATATACTTGCTGAATTACAAGGAAGAATGCATGCTTCAGCAGTACAGGCACCTGGAAACAGGACCTTGTTCCGTTCTGTACAAGGTGTTTGGTGGGCCGCAGCGGCTGTGTTGATCACAATTGTTTCGGCTGTATGGTATTTTTATCCGCAAAACACAATAAAAAAAGAGAATGTGCAGCTGGCTTATAAAGATTCGCCAGGCAAAACAGTCTATAAAACCATTGATAATCCCAAGGGGCATACGGTAATCAGTGTTACACTTGGCGATGGTACAAAGGTCTGGCTGAATGAAGCCTCAAGGATTTCTTATCCGGAAACTTTTGCCGGGAGTGAAAGAGAAATGAACCTGGTTGGCGAGGCGTATTTTGAAGTAGTACACGATGCTCAAAAACCTTTCAAGATAAAAGCAGGGAATGAATTGATTGAAGACCTTGGAACCAGATTCAATGTAAATGCGTATGCAGGTAATCCGCTAAAAGTTACCTTATTGGAAGGTATCGTACAAGTAAATGGCACACGACTTGCACCCGGACAGCAGTACATGAATGGTAAAGTATCAGTTGCCAATACACAGGATGCCGTTGCATGGAAAGATGCTTTTGTTGCTGATGAAGAGATTGTGTTTACTAAATTTCCCAGCGAGTCGCCATTGGTGCTGAAAGATTTTATCAAAATAGGGAAGGGCGTAGTACAACATCTTTTTTTCTCAGATTCCGGCCTGATTACTTTCTACTTTAACCCTGCGCCAGGGGACTACTTTTTTAACCGGTATTCATTGAAAACGCTGGAACTAACAGGCAAGTATATGAATGTTGACAGCCGAAAGGGGATCAGGGTCGCGTCGTTTGCGGGAATACACAGAGGCAACACACTTTGGGCATATGACCTCTCTTCACAAAGGTTACAGACGGTTGACCTGAAAAATAATATAAATAATGCGGATTCTTTAGCAATTCAGCATTACTCAATTGAGAAATTTTGCTATTCGGTCCAACTTATGGGTGGTCTACAGTTACTGGGTGATGGTGCCATGCATACGCAACAAAAAATTCAGAAGATAGACCTTGTGACCGGAAAAGAAATAACATCTTTTGGTGATTTTGTGAACATACCAAAGGGTATGCCTGCCAATGCGTGGAAGGATGCATATTCAGGTTTTCTTTTCCTGAAACCTACGGAAGAGAAAGTGGCTATAGCATTGCGTTATACAGACCGGATTGAAATATTTGACCTGCATACCCAAAAGAGTAAATTAATAAAAGGGCCTGAAAACTATGCACCGGAATTTATGCCCATCAAAGTGTACGGTAGAGACCTTATGGTAATGGGAAGAACCGAAAAAACCAGAATGGCTTTTCAAAAAGGCACTGTTACCAATCGCTATATCTATTTATTATACTCCGGCAATTATGATGAACAGGTATATAACCCGCAAAGCCAGATCCGGGCGGCCGGTAAATACATTTATGTGTATGACTGGAATGGAAACCCAATTCGAAAATACAGTCTTGATCGCTATGTTACCTGTATTGCCGTATCTGAGGATGATAAAGTGTTGTATGCCTTTGACCGCAATACAGAGAATATTTCAAAAGTAAACCTCATTAAATGAAAACGATGAAACTCTCTATTGTAGCTTTCTTGCTTTTGGTGTGCAACTTATCTGTAATGGCCCAGCACGAAGAGCCGGTTCTGGTTAGTGTCAGTTATCAGTTTGTTCATATATATGATACTAATAATAGGGCCAGCCCGATTAGAAAAGAGATGGTACTGCATATTGGCCAGACAAATAGTAAATATAACAATGGCGATGTTGAGAATGCCTGGAAGAAAATGAAAAAAGAAATGGCAATGGCACCGGCCAGGCCAACAATAACTGCCATAGGAAAGCCGATGGCTGTGGTTCCGAATGCGGGGAATGATATTTTATTTCAAATTCCGAAAGAAAAGAAATTGATTAGTACGGCCTCGCTGGGTATAGCAGAGTATATTATTGAAAGTACGCTGCCTGCAATTGATTGGAAAATAGAAACAGAAACCAGGAAAATTGATAAGTATACCTGCCAGAAAGCAGTGGGCTCGTTTGCAGGACGTACTTACACAGCATGGTTTACCGCCGAATTGCCATTTGAAAATGGCCCATGGAAATTAGCCGGCCTGCCCGGACTGATACTGGAGGCAACCGATTCGAAAAACGAAGTTCTTTTTCTTTTCAAAGAAATTACCCAGGGAGAACCCGATGAAAGGATCTTTTCTGATCAGCGAAGACCCATCAAAGTAGATGAAGAAACTTTTGCACGCGGCAGAAATGCATTCAGTCAGGATCCTTCCGGTACCATGCAGTCACAACTGAAAGGATATACAGAACCCATTCCTGCTTATTACCGCGATCCTTCAGGAAAGTTATTGTCGGGTGATGAAGCGAAAGAAGCGATTAAAAACGAGAAGAAGATTTACAACAATCCCATAGAACTTACCAAAAACAAATAATCTTCACCGGTTTATCATGTATTGAAGCAAACAGCTGGCAAATGCTGTAAGGGTAGCTGTGTGCCTGGCTGTCTTTTTAGTGTATTACATAAAAAGCATAAATCTTTTCATCATGCACACAGCGTCGTTCAGCAATATCGAAAAAAGGCTATTGTGTGCCCTTCTTTTTGTAGTATTCTCAATAGTTGGATACACCCAGCAAACACAGATCAATGGCTTGTTGCAGACAAAAACGGGTAAGCCGGTTGTACAGGTAAGTGTATTGGTGAAAAATGCGACAGGGCATATTGTTGCCTACGGTTTTAGCAGGGAAGATGGCGCCTACAGTATCCTTCTTTCTGATACGCTGCATCGAAATGAATTGTTTATAGAAGTAAACTGGCTGGGATATAAAAAGCAGGTGCTGGCATTGGGAGAAGGTAAGAACAACTATTTGATCATCCTGGAAGAATCCATAATTGAACTGAAGGAGGTAAAAGTGAAAAGCGGCTCGGTTATTAAGTACAAAAGCGATACACTCAGTTATGATGTAAGCTCTTTCTCACGTAGAGAGGACAGAAGCATTGGAGATGTGATCAATCATATGCCCGGAATGAGTGTGGGAGAAAATGGCCAGATTTCGTTCAATGGAAAAGTAATTGCAAACCTTTATATACATGGCGATGATCTGATGGATGGGCGTTATGGACTGGCCACAAAGGTGATTAATAAGGAAATGATCAAGAGCGTGGATGTGATGCAACATTTTCAACCCATACAGGTACTGAAGAATAAAGTGTTAACGAATGATGTTGCGGTGAACCTGGTATTGAAAGATGAAAACAGCTTACATCTTTCCGGACAGGCAATGGCTGGCGGAGGTGTTCCGGAACAGTACGATGCCGCGATGAATGGGATATTGTTTAATAAGAAGTTTAAAATGCTGAATAGTGTAAAAACCAATAACAGCGGGACCGATTACCGGAATGATTTTTTCCAGTTCAATCAAAGCAGCTTTCTCAACAGTGTAGACAATACCCGACCAACGGAATTATTGTCTGAAGGAATAGCGGGCGATCCTGATATTCCCAAACAGAATTATTACCTTAATCGATCTGGGGTATTGAATGCAAATAATCTTGTGAATACAAAAGACAGCCTACAGTTAAAATCCAATATCCAGGTTTTCTTTGATAGAAATACATTTCATTACAGCAATAGAACAAGTTATTATTTACCCGGTGATACCATACGGTATGAGTCTGTACAGGACGCATCGCGCAAACCCTTCCTGCTGAATACATCTTTAACAGCAATGGTGAATAAATCGTCGTACTACCTTAATAATAATCTTCGGCTCAATGTTAGTGGATATGATAATGAGAGCAACCTGAATTACAATAACAGCAAATTCAATCAGCTTCTGTCTGCCCGTACCTATGATTTTTCGAATGATCTGCAATACACACCTGCCGTAAAGAACAGGAATATTATTAACCTGCGCTGGTACCTGAACTATTTTATCCTTCCTCAGCAATTGTATACGGGATCGGGACTGGATAGCGATATCCTGAATAATCATTTGCCGTATGCTGTTCTGAACCAACATACAGAAACACCATCGCTGCTGAGTAATTTTTCGGCGTATTATCTGATCAGTGGCTCGCACGCGATTAAACAGACATACGAGGCTGGTATCTTGAACGAATGGCAGCAACTGAATTCAATACTCACGGTAACACAACCTGATGGAAGCATCACTCCCTACAAAGGCGATGATGGTAATAAACTGCACTGGCAGCGGAATAAACTGTACGTAAACACCTCGTACAGTATGCGAAAGAAAAACTGGGAGGCGGCTTTATCAGTTCCTCTGTATTGGCATGAGATACATTACTATGAAAACGCCTATACCCTAAACAGCCATACCCGTCATTTTTTTCTGAATCCTGTAGCTAATATTAAACTATACCTGAATGCGGAGGATTACCTGACTGCCAGGTATAGCTCTCAGAATGCAATGGGAAATATAGGGGACGTTTACAGAGGGTTAATATTATCTAATTATCGCTCCTTGACAGCCAATAATGCCGGACTGCAAGAGAAGCGTAATTCAGCACTGGCGCTTAATTATAATTACCAGCGCAATATCATCATGCTTTTTATCAATGCGGGTATTACTTATAATAGTGTAACGGCCAGTTCTATTCTATCGAGTGTGCTTACCGATAATGTACAAAGAACCTTATTGCTGCCGTATGAGAATGACCAAAGCAGTATAGGTATTAATGCGGGTATCAGCAAATACCTGTTTGCGTTGCATACCACGGTTTCGCTCAATTCATTCTGGCGAAGAAGCCGTTACGATCAGTTCATTAACGGGAAGGCATTGCCTTATGCCAATGATGCTTTATCGATGAGTGTTAACCTGTCAGGTAAGTTCACAACAGATTTTACGCTTAACTATAATGGCAGTGGTTCCTGGTATCAAAGCAAGCAAGCCAAAATCAATGCCCTTGATCCAGAACCGGTGAACCGCGTAAAGAGATTTGATCAAAACCTTTCCCTGCTATATTCACCTGCATCCAATATTTTCTTTACTGTAAAAGCAAGGCAGCTATATAGTCCAAGACCCGGTAATCCTGCTATCAATTACTTGTTTCTGGACATAAACATCCGCTATAAATTACGTAAATGGCGAACAGACCTTGAGTTTGATCTGAGCAATACACTCAATATACGGGAATATACATCGGTCAATTTGTCCTCGAATCAATATGGGATAAGCAGTTATGGTATCAGGGGCAGGATGGGAATTATTCGGGCAACGTTTAATTTATAAAGAAGTTGCTTTTGGCATGTATAACCTCGGTAGCCTGCTGTAGTAAACATAAAAAAGAGAAAACCATGTTTTCTCTTTTTTATCGTCGTGTATCGTTACAAAATTAAAAACCGTCTTCCGGCGTAATATCATCTTCCATGTGAGAGCTAGAACTGCTGCTGCTGTCATTGGTACGGGAACTGCTACTATCGGTGGTGGGTGCTACATAAATGGTCTGATGGTAAAACTTGGTAGATGGTTTTACCTCATTCAGTTTTTCATGGAAACTGGCCAGGTAATTGTTGTCCTTATTATTCTTGTTGAAAATATCTTTTAATTGTAAGAACAGGTCAGATGAGCTGGCTTCAAAAACAGCCGTCTCAAGACTCAGCAATTTAATATTGGCTTCCACAAACTGGTTCATCTCTGTATTGATGATCGTACAGTGTATGTTTCCTTTTACAATGGAATCCTTACATAGATTCACCCGCAGGCTATACACCGATCCCTCAAATTCACCTTCCACTTTAATATCGTTACAGATGATCACGCCACGCATAATACCGGTAGGTGTAATATGGACGGTTTTTTTACTATAGAGTACGCCTTTGAAGTTGCCATCCAGAATAATATCATTCTCAGAATCCAATACACCGGAAATATTGGTAGAGCTGGTAATAAAGAGTTGCTTCTCATCGGGAGTGCTCTGGTTCGAAAAACCGGAATTGGGGTCGTGCAGTAATTGTTCCCTGAACTTGTTCATGCTGACTGGTTTATAGTTGGGCGAAAAGTTAATAATTATTGGCAAGATAAAATAATCAAATCATTATTTTTTGCCTAAAAGAAGGAAACTGGACCGTGTTTTTACAAAAAACGTTCGATATTGGGTATATTCAATCTCTGTTGAACCCAAATCCTATCTATGTTATTCAAGAAAACAGAAGCGCCCTCTGAAATGTTACCGGCTGTTCAGGTGGTTTCAGGTGGTGTTTATTTTGGCATTATCAAAACAACTTCCCCCATCCGTATTGAAGGCGATTTTAAAGGAATCATTTTCTGCACCAACAAAGTGATCATTGATAAAAAAGCATCTGTTAATGGCGATATTCTTTGTCATGATATTGTGATCGGCGGCACGATTGAAGGCAATGTGATCTGTAAAAACAAATGCTCCCTGAACGAAGAGGCGATCGTAAACGGCATCATCCGTACCGCTAAATTCGAGAATGGCGAAGGTAGTTCAGTTGCCGGTCCAGTGTATGTTAACCGGGAGAATATGAATATTGATGTAGACGAATACTACGAACTTTTTAATAAAAAAGAAACGCTGGAGAAGATCAAGGCGGAATACTTCTCACTTCCCCAAAAACTGATCCTGATTACATAAACATATACTTGTTAGTATGATTGTGTGACTGCGCCTTTGCGGCTTGGCGTGAAATTCTCTCGCAAAGACGCAAAGGCGCAGTTGGTATAAGCAGAAAGCAATATTTTTGCATTTCATACCAACCGTAACCAATGAATGAGCATCTGCAGCAACTGGCTGAACAACTGGAAGGGGATTTGTTTTTTGATACTACCATGCGAACACTCTATGCCACAGATGCCTCCGCTTACCGTGAAATGCCTTTGGCCGTGGCCATTCCCAAAAGCAGGGACGATATTCAGAAGCTGATTGACTTTGCTCTGGCAAAACAAACATCACTTATCCCCAGAACAGCGGGTACTTCTCTTGCCGGGCAGGTGGTTGGAAAAGGAATTGTGGTAGATGTATCCAGGCATTTTACCAAGATCCTGGAATTAAACAAAGAAGAGAACTGGGTACGCGTACAACCCGGTGTGATCCGCGATGAACTGAACATGTTCCTCAAACCACATGGTTTGTTTTTTGGCCCGGAAACATCTACTGCCAACCGTGCCATGATCGGCGGGATGGTGGGTAATAATTCCTGCGGCTCCAATTCGGTTGTGTACAGGAGTACACGCGAACATTTGCTGGAAGTAAAAGCTTTTCTGAGCGATGGATCGGAAGTGGTGTTCAATGCAATAACCACGGATGCCTTTCATGCCAAATGCGAACAGACCAACCTCGAAGGAACGATATATAAACAGACAAGAACCTTATTAAGTAATTACGATAACCAGGTAGAGATCCGCAAAGAGTTTCCGAAAAAATCTGTTGAGCGGAGAAATACCGGTTATGCCATAGACCTGCTGGTAGATACGGAACCTTTTAACGCCGGCGGGGATGGATTTAATTTTTGTTCATTGATCGCCGGTTCGGAAGGAACCCTTGCTTTTCTAACAGAGATCAAACTGAATGTAGTACCACTTCCGCCGAAAGAAACAGGATTGTTATGCGTGCATTTCAATTCCATCGATGAATCGTTACGCGCAAACCTGATCGGGTTGAAATACCACCCCAGTGCAAGCGAACTGATTGATCATTATATATTAGAATGCACCAAAGGAAATATTGAACAAAGCAAGAACCGCTTTTTTGTTCGGGGAGATCCGGGCGCGATCCTGGTAATTGAATTTGCAAGAACCAATCGCGAAGAAATCCTGGCGATAACACAACAGGTAGAAGCTGAGATGCGCGCCGCATGGCTCGGTTATCATTTCCCCGTACTGTTTGGAGAAGACACCAAGAAAATATGGACGCTTCGTAAAGCCGGACTTGGCCTGCTTGGAAATTTACCGGGCGATGAAAAAGCCGTTCCCGTTATTGAAGATACAGCCGTGGATGTAAATGATCTTCCGGCTTATATCCGCGAATTCAATGAACTGCTTACCAAACACGGTTTGCATTCTGTGCATTATGCACATGCCGGTTCTGGAGAATTGCATTTGCGCCCGATCATCAATTTAAAAACGGTAGAAGGCAACCGGTTGTTCAGGGTCATTGCGGAAGATGTGGCGACACTTGTAAAAAAATACCAGGGGTCCTTAAGCGGTGAACACGGTGATGGCCGGTTGCGTGGTGAATTTATCCGGCAAATGGTAGGAGAGAAGAATTACCGTTTATTACAAGAGATCAAACGCGCCTGGGACCCGCACAATATTTTCAATCCCAACAAGATTGTAGATACGCCGCCCATGAATACCATGCTGCGGTATGAGCCCGGACAGTTTACGCCAGAATTCAAAACCATCTTCCGTTTTCACAAGCAAGACATTCTGCAACATGCCGAACAGTGTAATGGCTCGGGTGATTGCCGCAAAACGGAGTTGTCTGGAGGTACGATGTGTCCTTCTTTTATGGCAACACGCAATGAAAAAGATACGACACGGGCAAGAGCCAATATACTACGCGAATTTTTAACACATTCAGATAAGCTGAATCGTTTTGATCATAAAGAAATTTATGAGGTAATGGATCTTTGTTTGAGTTGCAAAGCCTGTAAATCGGAATGTCCCTCCAATGTGGATATGGCCAAACTGAAAGCAGAATTTTTGCAACAATATTACGATGCCAATGGTGTTCCGTTCCGCTCCAGGCTGATCGCCAATTTTTCGGCATCGGCCAGGCTGGGATCGGTAATGCCATCTGTCTATAATTTTGTAGTGGCCAATCCGCTCACCGGTGGACTGATCAAATGGGTATCCGGGTTTGCACAGAAAAGATCCATGCCTTCTTTGTCTAAGACCACCCTACAAAAATGGTACCGGCAGCACGAGAAAGAGATCACTTCAAAAGGGAAGAAGAAAGTACACCTGTTCTGCGATGAGTTTACCAATTACAATGATGCACATATAGGTATCACTGCGATCCTGTTGCTGGAAAAACTGGGTTATGAAGTGGTGATTCCGCAACACGAAGAAAGTGGAAGAACCTGGTTGTCGAAAGGGTTGATCCGTGAAGCGAAAAAAATCATTAACCGGAATATCGAAGCGCTTTCACCCTTTATCTCGGCAGAAACGCCGCTGATTGGTATTGAGCCATCCGCGATCCTTACGTTCCGCGATGAATATCCTGACCTGGCTTCTGATAAAAACCTGGCAGCCGCAGAACAAATGGCCAAGCATGTTTTTCTGATCGATGAATTCATTGCAACGGAAATCGCTTTAGGAAACATCAGCAAAGAATGTTTTACCAAGGAACATAAGTTGGTAAAACTGCATGGCCATTGCCAGCAGAAAGCCATTTCTTCTACGGCACATTCTGTTAAGATGCTATCACTGCCGGAAAATTATACAGTAGAAACCATTCCTTCAGGTTGTTGTGGCATGGCAGGTTCGTTTGGATTTGAAAAAGAACACTATGACCTCTCAATGCAGATAGGAGAGTTGGTTTTGCTACCAACTGTTCGTAAACAAGCGGAAGATACCCTTATTGCCGCACCCGGAACCAGCTGCCGCCACCAGATCCACGACGGCACCGGCCGCAAAGCTTTACATCCCATAGAGATACTGTACCAGGCGCTTGGGAATGATGAACAAGGAACAGATGAACATTGAACAGATGAACAAGGAACATTGAATGTTGAAGTGAGGTACTACAGTTACTTCAACATTCAATGTTCCTTGTTCATCTGTTCAATGTTCGTCTGTTCAACATTCCCTCCCTGCCGTTTGTGTATTTTTTCATAAATAGTGCCTTTTTCTTTCTTTAATGAATAATTATTCATTTAAGTTTGCTGCTTGAAACTCCGTGACGATAAAAAAACGCAGCAGGTATTTGATGCTGCCCTCGGACTGGTAAAGGAAAAGGGACTGGCGGGGATTACCATGTCTGCAATCGCTAAAGAGGCGGGTATTGCCACGGGTACCTTATATATCTACTTTACAAACAAAGAAGAGCTGATCAACAGCCTGTTCTCAGAATGCCGTAAGGCCTCACTGGAAAGTTATTTCCGCAATTACGATGCTGCCAGACCTTTTAAAGAAGGGTTCAAAACTGTGTGGACGAATATCTTGAAGTTCCGGATCGAAAATTTTGAAGAAGTGGTTTTCATGGATCAGTGCTATCATTCCCCTTTTCTGAATGAGTGCACGATGAAGCTGACCAAACAGATGAAATATCCGTTGTTCAAACTGGTCGAAAGAGGAAAGGAGGAAAATGCATTCAAACAGCTGGATACTTTTCTATTATTGACCTTTATGATCGGAGCCATTCATGAAGGCGTGAAGAATGCACACTATAGCAGGAAGGCTTTGAAAAAAACAGACATGGAAACCATGTTTACCCTGTGCTGGGATGGGATGAAACAATGATTGATTTTTAATACTATTGAGATAATTATGAGACGACCAATACACCTGTTAGGGCTCTGCTGTGTTATGATGACAGCGGGCAGCCTGTACGCACAAACCAAACCCGACTCTGTATTGCACGATGCAACACTGGCCGGTTGTGTGCAGTACGCATTAACCCATCAGCCGGTTGTGCAGCAATCCCTGCTGGACGAAGCAATCGTGGAAAAACAGATTCAGTCTAAACTGGCCGACTGGTATCCGCAGCTGAACTTCAATTACAACCTTACACACAGTTTTGCACTGCCGGTTTCCTATTTCTCGGGCGGGTATGTGCGCACCGGTACCTATAATACATCCGGTCTTGGATTGAACGTTACGCAGAATATCTTTAACCGCGATGCTTTGTTTGCCAGTAAAACAGCAAATGATATTCGTCAACAGGCGAAACAAAATACCAGTTTCAATAAAATTGACCTGGCTGTAAGTGTGAGTAAGGCTTTTTATGATGTACTGCTTACCGGTCAGCAGGTTTCTGTGCTGAACGAAGCCATCGTTCGCCTGGAGAGAAGCCTGAAAGATGCCGTAAGTCAGTACCAGAGTGGTGTGGCCGATAAAACAGATTACAAACGCGCCACCATTGCATTGAACAATGCAAAAGCGCAATTGAAACAAACCAATGACCTGATCGTTGCGAAGCTTTCTTATCTCAAACAATTGATGGGACTATCCGATAGCGCCGACCTGAAACTGCAGTACGATACCCTGAACATGGAGAAAGATGCATTGGCAGATACTACCGCATCGGTTCAATACGATAACCGCATCGAATACAAATTGCTGCAGACACAACAGCGATTGCAGCAGGCGAATATCAAATACTACAAAGCAGGTTTTGTTCCTACCATCTCTGCGTTTGGCAATTATAACATGTCGTACCTGAACAATGATTTTGCAAAGACCTACAACAGTGGTTTTAGTAATTCCAATATAGGGGTACAACTGGCCGTACCGATTTTCCAGGGTAACAAAAGAGTGTTGCAGGTAAAACAGGCAGAGTTGCAGTATAAGCGGGTTGACTGGGACATGATCTTACTGAAAAGCCGTGTGAGTACACAATACGCGCAGGCATTGGCTTTGTACAAAGGCAACCTGGCTAATTATCAGGCACTGAAAGAAAATGTGGTGTTGGCGCAGGATGTGTACAAAACACTTGATCTGCAATACAAATCGGGTATCAGAACTTACCTGGATGTGATCATTGCTGAGTCGGACCTGAGAACGGCACAATTAAATTTTTACAATGCCTTGTTCCAGTTGCTGCAGAGTAAACTGGATGTACAAAAAGCATTGGGAACCATACAATATTAATCAAGCATAATTCAAGCAATATGGCAAATACGATTTTAAAACCAAGCCTGTTTATTACAGCAACCATAGCACTCGCTGCCTGCGGCGGCAAAACACCGGAACCGCCTAAGGCACCACCGCCAGCGGCTGTAACCGTGTATGAAATAAAAATGGAGCCAGCTGTATATTACGATGATTATCCAGCCATCATCAATCCATTGAACCTGGTGGATCTGAAAGCGCAGGTAACGGGCTATATCACCGGTGTTTATTTCACGGATGGGCAGCATGTAAGCAAGGGGCAGAAATTATACGATATCGACCGCCAGCAGTACCAGGCCAATTACGACCAGGCCGTTGCCAACCTGAATGTGGCAAAAGCTTCACTGGCCAAAGCACAGCAGGATGCAGACAGGTATACCGACCTGTTAAAGCAGGATGCGGTTGCCAAACAGAAAGTAGATTATGCACTGGCCGATCTGCAGAGTACAAAAATGCAGGTAGCTGCGGCACAGGCCAATGTATCGCGTTTGTCGAATGATCTGCGTTTTTCTGCTATTTATGCGCCATTTGATGGCACCATTGGTATTTCGCAGGCAAAGATTGGAACATTGGTAACCGCCAATCAGAACGTACTGAATACGGTTTCAACAGATAATCCGATGGCAGTAGATATTGCAGTTGACCAGAAAGAGATCCCAAGGTTTGTACAATTGCAGCAGAAGCCGGGAGCAGTGGCAGATTCTACTTTTACATTGTCGTTGCCGGATAATTCCATCTATTCCAAAATAGGACATATCAGTTTAATAGACCGTTCAGTAGATCCGCAAACCGGAACCATCAAAGCAAGACTGGTATTTGATAATAGCGGACAACTAAAACCGGGTATGAGTACGAATGTACATGTGAAGAATAACCACCAGGGAGAATTCCTGCTCGCTCCATATAAATCTTTGGTTGAACAGATGGGAGAGTTCTTTGTATTCGTGGTGAACGACAGCAGCAAAGTAAACCAACGAAAAATAACGATCGGCACGAGGATCAACGAAAAGATAATTGTAAAAGATGGCCTGAAAGCGGGTGATAAAGTAGTATTGGAAGGTGTTCAGAAACTGAAAGAAGGAACACTGATTACGACTGCGGCACCACAAGCACCTAAAAAACCCTAACCAACGATAACAACATGATCGCAGATACATTTATTAAACGACCGGTTACCGCGATTGTTATTTCGCTGGTGATCGTATTGGTAGGAGTACTTTCTATCATGAACCTGCCCATCAGCCAATACCCTGAGATTACACCACCAACCGTGCAGATCACAGGAAACTTTACCGGTGCTGATGCGCAAACGGTAGAACAAACGGTAACCACACCCATCGAAACACAGGTGAACGGAACGCCCGGTATGGCTTACCTGCAGAGCAATAGTACCAGTGATGGCCGAACCACCATTACGGCTACATTGAAAGTAGGTACCAATGCAGACATTGCCGCGCTGGATATTCAGAACAGGGTAGGGATCGCCACCCCGCAATTACCTGATGATGTGAAGAGGCTGGGGTTAATTACACGTAAACGTAATCCCAGCATCCTGATGCTGGTGGCCATGTTCTCTCCCAAAGGCACACACAATGTTCCCTTTGTAGATAACTATGCCAACATATTTGTGAAAGATGCCTTACTGCGTGTACCGGGTGTGGGTGATATTTTTACCCGTGCGGATGATTTCAGTATGCGTATCTGGCTGAAAGTAGATAAACTGGCGCAATTGGGCATTACTGCAAATGAAGTGATCAGCTCTTTGCAGGAGCAGAATGTACAGATTGCTGCGGGCTCCGTTGGCGCATCACCGCAGAAAGATGTACAGGCGTTTGAATACACGGTATTTACCAATAGCCGCTTAAGTACCCAGGAGCAATTCGGGGATGTGATCGTTCGTACAAAACCTACCGATGGTTCTGTTGTGCATTTGAGGGATGTGGCAAGAGTAGAACTCGGTAAATTCAGTTACGCGAGCAATTCTTTTGTGGATGGGAAAAGAGGATCGTATTTGCTTGTGTACCAGGCGCCAGGCAGTAACGCCATTGAAACAGCCAAGGGCGTATATGCGGCAATGGAATCTTTGAAAAAATCTTTTCCTAACGACATTGATTATGTAGTTCCGTTTGAAACCGTTTCTGTTGTAAAAGTTTCGATTGATGAAGTGATCACTACCTTGCTGGAAGCGTTAGGACTGGTGGTATTGGTGGTATTCCTCTTCCTGCAAAGCTGGAGAGCTACCTTAATACCTGTGTTGGCTATCCCGGTTTCCATTATCGGAACATTCGCTTTGTTCATCCCATTGGGCTTTACCATTAATACCTTAACGATGTTTGGTTTTGTACTGGCCATCGGTATTGTGGTGGATGATGCCATTGTGGTGGTGGAAGCGGTGCAGCATTATATCGATCACGAGAAACTATCCGCGAAAGAAGCTACTACCAAAGCCATGAAAGATATTTCTGGTCCGGTGGTTGCCATTGCACTGATCCTGGCGGCCGTGTTTGTTCCGGTAGGATTTATTCCGGGTATCGTGGGAAGATTGTATCAGCAGTTTGCTATCACCATTGCCATTTCTGTTTTGATCTCGGCTTTTGTGGCATTGTCATTAACACCGGCACTCTGTTCACTCTTCCTCAAACCCATGAACATTAATAAGAAGGCAAAGGGACTGAATCAATTCTTCTTCCGCTTTAACCAATGGTTTGGAAGGGTAACACAAAACTATTCGGGCGGTGTGCGACGTGCCATTAAAGGCACGCCATATGTACTGGTATTACTGGTATGTATCATGGCGGGAACCGCTTTGCTCTTCAAGAATAAACCTTCCGGTTTTATTCCTTCAGAAGATGAAGGCCGTTTGTTTGTAACCTATGAACTGCCCGAAGCTTCTTCTACAACAAGAAGCCTGGAAGTATTGGATAGTGTAATGAGCATCATGAAAAATACACCGGGTATTGCGCACTATGCGGCACTGGGTGGATTTAACATCATTACCGGCGCCACCAAATCAAACAGCGGTACCGTATTCACGCAGTTAAAACCATGGGACGAGCGAAAAGAAAAATCCCTGCAACTTGCAGCGATAGCCGCAGAAGCACAAAAAAGATTGTCTTCCATCAAAGGCGCTACCATACGTGCTATTTCGCCACCGGCTATTCCGGGATTGGGACAAACGGGAGGTTTTACATTTGAGCTGGAGCAAAGGGAAAGCACAGATGATATCAAGCAGTTCGAAAAAGTGGTAAACAATTTTGTGGCTGAAGTGAACAAGCGTCCGGAGATCGCATCAGCCTATTCTTATTTCACTGCCAGAACACCGGGCTATAAGGTGGATGTTGACCGTGAGAAATGTAAAAAACTGGGTGTATCGATTTCGGATGTCTATAATACATTGCAGACCTATCTGGGAAGCAGGTATATCAACGACTTCACCATTTACGGAAGAAATTTCCGTGTAGTGGCGCAGGCGGATACCATGTTCCGTTCAGACATCAAAAACCTGGAGCAGTATTACGTACGTAACCAGGCAGGCGTCTTATTACCTTTGAGTACGGTGATCACCTATGCAACCATCGAGAGTGCGCCTTTGATCACGCACTATAACCTGTTTCGTACGGCAGAGGTCAACGGTAGTCCTAAGGACGGGTACAGCAGCGGCCAGGCCATACAGGCTTTGCGCGAAACAGCAGACAAGGTATTACCAGCAGGATACGGCTATGAATTTTCCGGTTTAAGCCGTGAAGAGATCAACGCGGGTTCCAGTACGGTGTATATTTTCGCATTGTCTATTTTATTTGTATTCCTGTTCCTGGCGGCATTGTACGAGAGCTGGTCCGTTCCGTTCTCTGTATTGTTTGCGGTACCAACCGGCGCTTTTGGTGCGATACTGACGCTGACCCTGATCCCGTCACTCACCAATAACGTGTATGCGCAGATCGGATTGGTTACACTGATCGGCCTGGCGGCCAAGAATGCGATCCTGATTGTGGAGTTCGCGAAGGAAAGGGTGGATAGCGGTATCGAGATCATACCGGCTACCATTGATGCGGTAAAACTCCGTTTACGACCTATTATCATGACCTCCATGGCGTTTGTACTGGGTGTATTGCCATTGGCATTCGCTACAGGTGCGGGCGGTGTAGCACGTTCTACCATCGGATGGACGGTATTGGGCGGTATGTTGAGCGCCACCATCCTGGCAATATTTATTGTTCCGGTATTGTTTGTTACCATCAGCAAACTGGCCTATGGTAAAAAACAACTGGCTAAAATAAAAGCAGCAGCAACCGATAAGTTAAGCGAGTAACCATTCAATACATTAATACTTACTGCGGCTTTGCGCCTTTGCGAGAGAATTTCTCGTAAAGGCGCAAAGCCGCAGTTTTTTTATGAGGCCAGGTAGGTAGTATAACCCGGTAAAATATTTCCGGCAAGGTATTGTCCGCAAAGGCATAATCAGCAATGATTGCTTACTGTTTTGAATTAAATTTGGATCTCAATCAGTACAGCCCCATGCAGGATATCGCAACGGAACTCAGGAAATATTTCAGTGAACAGAAACTGCGACTCTCACTTACAGATCGCTATGCTTTTGCCGGTGACGCAGGCTTTTACTACCTGCTTCCCAAAGCGGTGGTGCAACCAGATTCGGTAGAAGAGATCAAAGAACTCTTCCGGTTTGCCAATACGCATAGGGTTCCGCTTGTATTTCGTACAGGTGGTACCAGCTTAAGCGGTCAATCCATTACCGATGGTATTCTCGTGGATCTCAGCAAAAACTGGAAAACGGTTAAGGCTTTAAACGACGGTGCCCAGGTAAAAGTACAACCCGGTGTAATCGGCGCGCATGTGAACCACCAGCTTAGGGATTATGAAACCAAGATAGGCCCCGACCCGGCATCCATTAGCGCGGCAATGATGGGAGGTATCTTGTCGAACAATAGTAGCGGCATGTGCTGCGGGGTAACATATAATTCATATCATACCCTTGCCTCTATCCGTTTTATTTTACCGAACGGGAACGAATACAACACAGCTGTGCCGGAAGATTATTCACGTTTCCTCGCATCAGATGCCGTGATAGCCGAAGGGATCTCCCGATTACAGCAAACCATTCTTTCCAACGAAACACTGGTTCAAAAGATCAAAAGCAAATACCGTATCAAGAATACAGTCGGGTACAGCATCAATGCATTCATTGATTACACACATTCATTGGATGTACTGGCACATTTACTGATTGGGGCAGAGGGTACACTTGCTTTTATCGCAGAAGCGGTTCTCAATACCATTCCTGATAAACAATACAAATCAACCGGCTTGTTGTTCTTCGAAAATCCGGTTGTAGCCGCCGAAGCCATACCCGCTTTGAAAGCCACTGGTGCCGAAGCGCTGGAGTTAATGGACAGGCCCGCATTGCGTTCGGTAGAAGATATGGCGTATTGTCCGCCGATGGTAAAAAACCTTCCGGGAGAAGCCACTGCGATACTATGCGAATTTCAGGCAACGCACCCGGAAGAATTGCGATTGATGTTAAAAGCAGCCAGACCGGTGATCGATGGATTTGCGCTGCTGGATAAAATGAATTTTACAGACGACCCGCACCAGCAGGCCAAATGGTGGAAAATGCGGAAAGGAATGTATCCTTCCGTTGCAGCCGTTCGGGCACGAGGTACTACTGCTATGCTGGAAGATGTGGCCGTGCCTTTAGAAAATCTCGGAAATGCCGTAACCGACCTGCAGACTTTGTTTATTAAATACGGGTACACCGATGCCATCATTTTTGGCCATGCCAAAGAAGGTAACCTCCATTTCCTTGTAACACAACCGGTAAACCGAAAAGAAGAGATCGATGTGTTCGCGGCATTCAATGATGAATTGGCGAACCTGATCATACACAAATACAAAGGGTCCTTAAAAGCGGAGCATGGTACCGGAAGACAAATCGCGCCTTATGTAAAAGACGAATGGGGCGATGAAGGGTACCGTATAATGGAACAGCTGAAAGAATTACTGGATCCAAACCATGTTCTCAACCCAGGGGTGATCATCAACAAAGACGATCAATGCCATTTGAAGAACATGAAGACCATGCCGGTGGTAGAAGAGGAGGTTGATAAATGTGTGGAATGTGGCTATTGTGAGAACCGATGTCCGAGCAGAGAATATACCCTTACACCCAGACAACGCATCCAGATCAGACGCTCATTGCAGCGTTTGCAAATAGAAGGGAATACACAGGCGTTTAAACAACTTACAAAAGAATTTCAATTTTCAGGAATGGATACCTGCGCCGTAGATGGGATGTGTGCTACGGATTGTCCCGTATCCATTAACACCGGAGAACTGGTAAAACGTTTGAGGCGTGAAAACCATTCTGCATTGGCCAACCGTATGGCAAAAACGGTGGCGCGTTCTTTTGGCATAGTGGAAAAAATGGTAAAGATGGCTTTGCATGCAGGTACAAGTGCCAACCTGCTTTTCGGAAAAAATACGATGGAGCGGTTTACACGCGCATTGAAAAAACCGATCAAAGGATTTCCTTTGTGGACGGATCAGTTAACACAACCCTTGGATATCAAGGGCCTGCCGGTAGATGCACCGGATGTGGTTTACTTCCCTTCCTGTATTACCCGGATGATGGGTGAAGACAAAGAAGATCCCATGCCTATTCATGAAGTGCTGGCATTGCTTTGCAAAAGGGCAAGCCTGAAATTGTTTATCGCCGATCATATCACGGGTGTTTGTTGCGGACAGTTGTTCTCTTCCAAAGGATTTTTACCAGCGTACCAGTATACCGTAAACAAAACCATTGAGAAATTATGGGAATGGACGCACCAGGGCAAAGTGCCTGTTCTGATGGACGTAACATCCTGTACACATTCCTTACAGGGGTCGTATCAGTACCTGACTGAAGAGAACAAAGAAAGGTTTACAAAACTTACAATCATAGATAGTATTGATTTTGCGGCGGACTATCTCATTCCAAGATTTCCTTTAATAGATAAAAAAGGAACCATTGTATTTCATCCGGTGTGCAGTATCTCAAAAATGAACCTGCTTCCCAAACTGAAGGCGATCGGCAACGCCTGTTCCGTAAATCCGGTGATCCCTTTTATGAGCGGTTGCTGCGGTATGGCGGGCGACAGGGGTTTTTATTTTCCCGAATTAACCGCCAGCGCCACCAAAGCGGAAGCTGCCGAAGTAGCGGCCATTCGTGAAACGAAAGATTGCTATGGGTATTATTCATCAGGCAAAACCTGTGAAATGGCTTTGAGTGAAGCCACCAAACAGAATTACCAATCCGTGTTTTACCTGCTGCGCGCAGTGTCTGATAATATACCCGACCCTGAAAAAACAGCGGCACTTTTTAGAAGTGCAAAACGTAAATAAGAATTGGCGTGCTGTGTTGTTAAAATAGACCTATTTTCTTTTTTGTTTCTTCGTGAATATTAGTGCCTTTGTGTATTCTTAGTGGCGAAACTTTTTTACCACGGATACAGAAAGGCACTAAGGTTCACGAAGTCTTGCTAGAATGCATTTATGGATAGAGCAGATATTTCTTACGTATTTCTTTAAAGGCACTTAATCCAGGCTCCCAGCTTTTCCGGATCTCGGCTTCCGGCACACCGGCCATGATCTGCTCTTTAAAATTACTGACACCGGCAAGCTTATCAATGTTCCCCATTTCCTTGCTCTGTTTGTAATCAAAGAATTTTTCTTTATAAGGATAGGCTTTGTACAGTTCGATCATCCAGGCAATATTTATTTTTTTGCTTTTCCGCAATTGTTCAACATCATATTTGCGGAGATCGAGCCCATAACAGGCTTTGTTCATATGCAGCGGCGTTTCCGACATGCCCTTCAAACCCACAGGTGTAAAAGAGAAACTGTATTTGTCTTTCACATCAGGATTACCTAATACGGTAAATGGAAAATAGGTGCCGCGCCCCTGGCTGAAAATGGTTCCTTCAAACAAACACAGGGAGGGGTAGAGCATGATAGACTGTTGTGTATTCAGGTTGGGTGATGGCTGCACAGGTAGTGTGTAAGGCATGCTATGTGTATAATTCGCAACGGGAATGATGGTGATCTTACATTTTACCTGGTTCGTCAGCCATCCTTCGCCATTCAGCATTTGCGCAAACTCGCCAATGGTCAATCCATGCGAAATGGGAATGGGAAACATACCGATGCCGGATTTGTATTTCATATCCAGGATGGGGCCATCAACCAGGTACGCATTTGGATTGGGCCTGTCGAGGATCAGTAATTCCTTGTTATTGTCATAACAGGCTTCCATTAAACGCGCAAGAGCATTGATATTGGTATAAAAACGGCAGCCTACATCCTGCAGGTCATATAACATGATGTCTACATCGGCCAGATCCTGTTTGCTTGGTTTATTTTTAGCGCCATACAAAGAAATGATGGGAATGCCTGTTACTTTATCTATCTCATCCGCCACTTTATCTCCATTACTTTGGTTACCTCTGAACCCGTGTTCGGGCCCGAATATTTTCACGATGTTGATGCCAAGCTTCTGAAGGCTGTCTACCAAATGAGATTTCCCGATAATGGTTGTAGGATTGGCAAGAATGCCCACCCGTTTGCCTTTTAAAAGCGGCAGGTATTTTTCTGTCTGATCGGCACCGGTACGGAGTTCTTTTTTGGGAGATACAAGTTTCGTAGTGGAACTGGCATAAACAGAAACCAAGGCAACAATAACTGCCAGACAAACAGGTACGATTCGTTTCATATAATGATAATTAGGGATGCTAAATATACAACTGTTCCTTTGTGTGAAACTTTTTTCACCACAGAGGAACGGAGGCCAGGAATTGTACGGGAATGTTTTTCATTTTTAACAGGATACTGCGTTATGAATTGAAAGGACTGAGGAGCGTATTGCTCAAAAAGCTAAATTTGCAGCGCGAAGGCCGATGGCTTTTCATTTCTTTAACCTGATTTAACGCCCCCCCCGATGCAGATACAGATCCTAAAGTCAAAAGTACACCGCGCAACCATTACTGAAGCCAATTTAAACTATGTAGGTAGTCTCACATTAGACGAAAACCTGATGGATGCGGCTGATATGGTCGAGTACGAAAAAATCCAGGTAGTGAATGTAAATAATGGAGAGCGTATCGAAACTTACCTCATTACGGGTGAGCGGGGTTCAGGCGTTTGCTGTTTGAACGGACCCGCCGCCCGAAAAGGAGCGGTAGGGGATATTGTGATCATCATTTCGTACGGACTGGTTGAAAAGGAACTGGGAAAAAACTGGCAGCCCATTGTGGTGTTTCCAAAGGAAGGGAACTTGCTATAAATAATCCCCGCTTCTCTGAGTATGGGAAATACTTGCTATCATATTTCTCTGTTGTACAGTAATAATAGCAAGGCGAACAATAATTAATCAAAGAAAAGGAATTGTTTCATTGCCCTCGCGTAAATTGTGGGGTTGTATTGCCCCCCAAATACAGGCACCCAGTTTAATTATGAAATGCATTGGCTCATTAGTCTGTTTTCTTTTTCTGGGTTATTTCAATCCTGCTATCGGCCAGCAAAAAAAGATCGATAGTTTACTCGTTGTTAATAATCAGTACCCGAAAGAGGATTCCCTGAAAATTGTTCATCTCAAAGACCTTTTCAGGGCATATGGAAACGCGAAGAATCTTGAAAAATTCAAAGTCTATGCAGATTCCGCAATACTGATCGCTTCCAGATTTCCGCAAAAAAAATACCTGGCATCGGTATACATGCGGCTGGGTTCTTTTTACCATATAACAGACAGGCTGCAGGCGATTACCAATTACCGAAAAGGAATTGAGGCAGCTGAAATAGCGGGAGCAGCTAAAAATGAGGGTGACTGTTACCTGAACCTCGGCGCATTGTACAACAGTATCCGTGATTATCCCGCTTCGTTGGATGCGCATGAAAAAGCGCTGGGTCTATACGCATCTGTTAACGACAAAGATGATATGACCAGTTGCTACATCAATATCGCCACTATCTACAATGGGATGGAACAACGGGGCAAAGCAATTGAATATGCAAGGAAAGCATTGACCTATTTCGACGCTGCTAATAGCAATAGGGGCATTGGTGTGGCTTCTGATGTGTTGGGGTCTACTTATCTCAACGCTTCGGATGCGGAACTGCGAGAAGCGGGTATTAAGCCTGCGGACAAATTCCGTGTAGCTGAGGAAGTGTTAGAAAAAGGATTGAAATCGGCCATGCTCGCGGAAGATGAAGGACTGGTGTCTTCCTTCTATGCTGATTTCGGATGGATGAATGAACTGGCCGGGAAAAACGAAACAGCCTTATCGTATTACCTGAAAGCCGTTAACCTGAGTAAAAACGACCAGCATTCTCTGGAAAACTATGCTGAGAATCTGCGTATAACCGGTACTTTTTATCTGAACAAAATAAAAGACCCTGTTATTGGCAAATCGTTTTTGTACCAGGCATTGGCAATAGCAGATAAAATAAAACAATTAAGTACAAGGCAGGATGCATTAATGGCATTAAGCGGAATGCATGAAGCCGGTAAGAATTATGATAGCGCCTTGGTTTATTACCGCCTTTACATAACTGCCAGGGACAATATATCTACCCAGGAACGGGAACAGGAGATCACAAGGAAACAGCTGAAGCTGGATTTTAATATTAAGGAACGGGAATACAAAGAAACGCAACAACTCACCGATGCCAAATTAAAGCAGCAGGTGTTGCTTGCCAGGCAACGAGAGCAGGAACTATTGGTAAAAAAGCAACAGCTGGAGATCAGTGATAAAGAAAAAAGCCTGCAACAGCTGATGTTTCTGAAGAAACAGACAGAACTGGAGGGCCAGAAAAAAAATCAGGCAAATCAACTGGTGCAGGAAAAACTGAAAGCCGATTATGATAAAAAGATCCTTGACCAGCAGATCAATGTACAACAGGTGCAATTGGTATTGAATAAAAGAGTATCGATTTTCCTGGGTGTATTGGCGATCATTGTTTTTGCTGTGGCATTGTTCATTTTTATCAGCCGCAGAAAAATGATGAAACTGAACAGGAAAGTGTCTGAACAAAAATCGGAACTGGAAGAAATGGGGAAAGTGAAGGATAAGATCTTCAGTATCGTAAGCCATGATATGCGCACACCGGTAAATAACCTGTTCGCTTTTCGCTCGATATTGGAAGACGGGAAAATTGAACAGGATAAACTATTGCAATACATCGACCAGGTAAAAGGCACACTGGATCATACTTCTTCCATGATGGAAAACCTGCTGAACTGGGCTGCCAGTCAGATGCAGGGTTTTACGCCTATGATAGAAACCATTACGATAAATACGATTGTATCAGATATTATCGAAGGTATCCGGCCCTCTCTTCAAAAGAAAAATATACTACTGGATAACCAGCTTCAGGAAGATATCATTGTAAGTGGCGACCGTAATATGATTGAACTGATTATCAGAAATCTTTTGAGTAATGCGATAAAATTTTCCCGGCAAAATGGCAAACTGGAATTATTTGTTAAAGGGAAATCCAGTGAAATTGTTACGCTATCCATCCGAGACAATGGTGTGGGACTGAGTGAGACCAAAATGCAGAAGATCAATTCAACCTCTGTTCTGACACTTGAAAGCACACATGGTACTGCCAAAGAAAAGGGAACGGGGCTGGGCCTGATGCTTTGTAAACATTTCGCATTGCTAATGCATGGAAAGATCAAGGTAGAAAGCGCGGAAGGGAAGGGGAGCGTATTCAGTCTGGTATTACCTGTGGCTTAGCAAAACGCTACTCTGTAAAACGTGTGAGCGTTTTTTTGGTGATAAGGTTATCCTGTAAAGCCTGTTTATAGGCACTGCTGACAGGGATCACTATTTTATTGGCCAATACGATATCGGCCGTGGTAATATGCTGTATGTGCATCAGGTTAATGATGTATTGTTTGTGTACCCGCATGAATAATTTTTCCGGCAATTGTTTTTCCAGATTTTTCAGGCTGATCAGTACAAAATGCGTTTTCTGTTGCAGGGTAATAAGCTTGGAAAAATCGCCCATGCTTTCTATGTAAAGAATATCGGCCATATTCACTTTTACATGGGTATTCTTTTCCTTGATGAAAAAATAGTCTTCCGAATCAACTGTGCGTACGTAATCAGTGGTCTGAGCAGACTGTTGTTTTGTATTCGTATCGGGTTGTATTTTTCTTTTGGCAACAATGTATTCGATGGCTTTGTCGGTTGCCTTGATCAGGCGTTCGATCTTAACGGGCTTAACAATATAATCGATCACATCCAGTGCAAAACTTTCTGCGGCATGTTCCGGGTGAGAAGAGATAAAAATAAAAACGGGCGGGTTCTTCAGGCTTTTCAAAAGTTCGATTCCAGACAGGTCGGGCATATCAATATCGGAAAAAACAATATCGATGGACTCTGATTTCAAAACCGAAACCGCTTCCATTCCATCAGCCAGAACGGCTTTGATGGCAAGGCTGTCGATTTTCCGGAGTTTTATTTCCAACGCATCGCGTTCCAGGATATTGTCTTCAATAAGGATACAGCTGTACTTCATCAGGTCTTTTTAATGCTAACCATTTGGCAGGTAAATGGTTACAATTGCGATTAAAAATAAGGAATGTTCAAAATTCGGCCTATTAATTTTTTATCGTCTACTCAAAACGGGCTTTCATCTATTTATAGCCCAAGCTCATCAAATAGGGTTTACGGGTAGTGATTTTATGGGCAATTTTGCTGTTTCGTAGATCATTTGTTGCCAATTAGTTGGTAATGGCAGCGGATTTAAATTGGGAAACAAGCATTTATTAGATCAATCCAACACAGTAAAATTATAAAAACAAGGGGATAAGCCAGATCGGGGGATTTTAATTGAACCTTGTTTTTTTACAGACCCGCTCATAATTGAGCGGGTCTTTTTATATAGGAAAAATAGGTACTGCATCGGTATAGTGCCAGCCGATAAAATAGTTCACTGTAAAACAAAAGGTGGATCAGATAGGAGCAGGATGTGATTGCTTAACCGTGCTTAACGGTAGAAAAATGAATCAGGAGGAAGCCTGCTACACATAAGAACAATATGGCGAGTATGGCAACGATCAACCAGTTCTGGTCTTTCAGCCTGCGTTTATTTTTACGGACAAGTTTTTTAGCGGTCTGTTTCTGGAGTTGTTTGTTCAGGAGGTCCACATATTCCTTTACCATAGCAGGATCCCCGAAATGCTGTAAGCCTTCAATAGCTTCATTCACAAAAGAAGAATCGGCCATTTGCTTTTCAATGGCAAAACGCTCCTCTTCCGATGCATTTCCTTCCAGGTAACGCATCAGCTCATCATTGTCCAGCTCATCATCATGGTGTAATATGTTTTTCAGATCTGTCATTCAGTACTGTTCATTTTCTTTTCAACCAGTATTTTCAGGTTGCGTTTGCCGTTCTGTATATAACTCTTTACCTGAAGTAAACTATAGCCGGTGCTGTCTACAATTTCCTGGTAGCTTTTTTTCTGAAGATAGAATAAAGTTACACAGGTTTTCTGCTCCCTATTCAATTCGGCCAGTGAAGTTTCCAGCAGGCCAAGAGTGATTTCTTTATCGGCGAGCTCTTTTTTATCGGTTTCAGTGGCAGCCAGCTGTGTTTTATCTTCTACAGGGATAAAGATATTTTTGTCACGCAGCTTCATCAGGCAATGATTTCTTGCCACCATGTATAACCAGCTCTTAATGTATTCAACCTTGTATTTTGCCAGTTCGGTAATGGCTTTAAGAAAGATCTGCTGCACGGCATCTTTTGCTTCTTCTTCGTTTTTCAGGTATTTCATACATACACCTAATAACAGCATGGTATAGCGGTGCAGCACAATACCCAGCCATTGGTTATCGTGGTCACTGTAGAATTTATCCAGCAGTTCCTGGTCGCTGATATGTTGATACCTGTCTGCGCTCACATCCTGAAAATAAAGCATTTTTGGTAAGATGCCCTACCTGATAAAATTCCATACCTTTCTTTAAAATATCAGTATGTCTTTTGTGATCTGTATGGTGCCGGTAGCACCCTTGCGCAAGGAAGATGCGCATCGTTCTGAAATGGTAAGCCAGATACTATTTGGCGAATTGGCAGAGGTGCTGGAAGAGAGAAAACTTTTTACACGTATCCGCTGCTTGTATGACGGGTATGAAGGATGGTGCCAGACAAGCCAACTCATAGCAATTGGTCCGGCATTGGTGGATAGCAACAGTACCCGTATTTGTTCTGATTGGGAAAACCTGGTTGAACTGAATGGTCAACCCATGCATCTTTCTATGGGAACAGCTTTGGGGTTGTTCCACGATAATACAGCGCGCATCAATGAGTATACCCTCGCATACCTCGGTAATGCATGGGATGTATCACAATCGGTGTTTGAGGATGCCTCTATCCGCAAAATGGCCATGCAATACCTCAATACGCCGTATCTCTGGGGTGGCAGATCGGTGTTTGGTATTGATTGCAGTGGTTTTGTGCAGCAGGTATTCCGGTTCTTCGGAAAGAAATTACCAAGGGATGCTTACCAGCAAGCGGGGGAAGGAGAGGTTGTAGGCTTTTTACAGGAGGTTAAATGTGGTGATCTTGCTTTTTTCGACAATGAAGAAGGAAAAATCACACATGTGGGATTGTTGTTCTCGCCTGATATGATCATTCACTCCTCTGGAAAAGTACGGATCGACAAGATTGACAATATGGGAATCATTAACAGCGATACCGGTGAGAGAACACATACGCTGCGGATCATTAAACGCTTTGCGTAATTAAATTCTCCTTTTCTCCGCATTAGTTCAACAGCACTTAAGAAATGGGCGTTCATTATAAGCCGCAGATGCGCAGATTACATGGATTTTTTACATAATAATCTGCGCATCTGCGGCTACATTTTTTCCTCCTAATGCCTGAGGGCTACTTTGGGCATGGTACAGGAAGATAGGGGTCAGGATAGGGTTAGCATAGGACCTAGTATAGAAGAGGGTGGGATGAGCATCGGATATGAAGGCGGTTTGACACGGGATATCTACGGGATATCTACGGGACATTTACGGGACATCTACGGGTTATTTACGGGTCATCTATGAGATAACTTATTTTCTACTATTGAAAATCAATCAATTAGAAATTTAAAGGGATAGCAACCGAAACATAACATCCCGCGTTATACAGAAACGCTTATGAAAAGCGATGATTTTATTAGTGGAGCCGTTTCAGTAAGAGGGGGTAAGCGAAAAGGAGGGGCAATTGTATCAAATAAAAAAGCAACCCGGGTAGGGTTGCTTTTTCTATTAATAGATTGAAATGGTCTTAGATCAGGTCCATGGCTTTCGCAAAATACGTAACCGTTCCTGGCAAAGCCAGCCAGAAAAACTGGCGGTAAACAATTAATAAAGTAACCATAATGGCGAGCCAGAAAAAACAAAGTGCCCAGTATTTTCCTCTTGATTGATTTACTTCCATGGTGTAAAATTTTGGCAAAGATAAGGAGCGGAAACGATTTTTAATCCTGTTAATGCCCTGTTTGTTGAATTTTTATGGAAGAACTTACGGAATCCTTTACAGGCTGGGGTTTGCTCTTATCCAGAAAAAGCATTTTGATGGCTACCAGCATCATTATGATGGCAAAGATCTTCTTCATTTTCTCCTCGCTGATGGATAAAGCCAGTTTGCTGCCCAGGAACCCGCCTATCACAAAAGCCCCTGCCACGATCAGTACATAATTCACGTTGAGGTAGCCCTGTTTGTAATACTGAATCACCGCAAGAATGCCTACCGGCAATAACAGGATCCCCAGCGAAGTGCCCTGCGCCAGCTTCTGCGAAAAACCGAGTAAAGCTACCAGTGCAGGTACCATGATGATACCGCCACCAATTCCGATCAGCCCGCTGAGGAAACCGGCCGCCAGGCCAATCATCAGCAAAAGGGCAAGCGTTGCAACAGTCATTTTCTTGTTTTTTTGAACCACGTGACAAATTATTTTACAAAGGTTTCTTTATAAAACTGAATGGCTTCCTCAATAATGGTAAGGGCTTGTGCTTTATCACCAAAATCTTCCACCACAACGGTTTTGTTCTCCAGTTTTTTGTATTCCTCGAAGAAATGCCTCAGTTCGTCAAAAAAATGTTTGGGCAGCTCCTCAATGTTATTGTAATGGTTTACCCCGGGGTCGGTGGCCGCTACGGCAATGATCTTATCATCCGGGTCGCCGCCATCGATCATCTGCATTACACCCACCACTTTGGCATCCATTAAAGTTAATGGTTGCACTGGCAGGGAAGTGATCACGAGGATATCCAATGGGTCCTTATCACCGCCATAGGTTTGGGGGATGAAACCATAATTGATGGGGTAGTAGAAGGAAGAGAAGATAACCCTGTCTAATCTCAATAAACCACTCGGTTTATCAATCTCATATTTACAACGCGATCCCTGTGGAATCTCGATGATCGCATTCACAATACGAGGTGCATGTTCGCCATAAGGAACGCCGTGCCATGGGTGATTTACTGTTTGCTGACGCATATATTGTTTTTATTTCGTTATCCAATAGCCTGCTGTTACGGCTGCCAATCCCAATACCAATGTACCGCCGGTGTACCAAATAAAGCTGCCATATCTTTCCTGGCTCAGCAACTGCATGTTTTCCCAGGCAAATGCCGAGAACGTGGTAAATCCGCCACAAATACCTGTGGCCAGGAATAAACGCCAATTGCTGAACCCTTCCTGCCTTGCGGCAATTCCCATTACCGCCCCGATGAGCAATGAACCGGCTATGTTTACAATAAAGGTAGCATACGGGAAACTCTCATGCCTGATAAAATAGGAGGTAAGGTACCTGAGCACCGAACCGATCATGCCACCAAGTCCGACCAGGATGATGTTTTTTAACAGCATAGGTGTTGTTTGTTATTTTTGGGCAAGGTCTACCAGCCAGGTATCGTTTCTTTTTACAACCTGTATGATATGGGGCTCTTTATCAAACGAATTACTGTATTGAATGGAGCTGCTACTATCCGATAGTGTTTTTACTTCATTGATATTAATGGAAGCCGTTCTCAATTGCTGTCTTCCTTCTTTGTCCTTTTCCCGGTAGATTTTTTCAATTTCTTTCAGGATCCGGTTATTCGTATCATCGTCAACCGCATAAAAGGCGGCTTTCGAAAAATCGCCCTGCAGGCATGCATTGATGTATTCGCGACCAGCATCCAGTGCATCCTCCGCTTTCCGGTACTCCGCCTGCTGGGCCTTACAGGCAAATAATCCGAAAAACAGTATCCAAACAATTTTTTTCATAAAACTAACTTACCGTAAAGTTACAGGTAAGCCCTTATTCGCCGAAAAATATGGTAGAATACAATTATATAAGCGGTTTTGACCGAACTTGTATTTACTATATCTTTCTTTTCTGCTATGGGTTCCTGATGCATAATTACACTTCATGAAACAACTGCCGGCTGTAATGCTTGTCTGTCTACTCTCCGTTTCATTCGGTGCAGGGGCGCAGCAACCGGTAACCGATTCGGCAATATACCGGCAATCCGTTTCTGCCGCCAGGGCGCAATACATGCAACAGATGGGTGCCAATAGCTTTTTATACAACGGCACTGCCTACGAACGGTATTGGAACGGCGTAACCGGGATCCCTTTTTTCTTACAGGAAACTTTTCAGGAAGGAACACTGCTTTACGATGGCACCTATTATGAATCGGTGCCGCTGAAATACGATATGCTTCGCGATGAAGTGATCTCGCTGAGTTTTGATAAGACCATTGAAATCAGTTTGCTCAGCAGTAAGATCAGTTCATTTACCATTGACGGGCATGTTTTTGTAAGACTGCTGGGCGACAGTACGGCTTCCGCATCCCTGCATACTGGGTTCTATGAAAGAATATACCAGGGAAAAATGCGTGTTTTTCACAGGCGCGAAAGCAGGATCGAACGTTCGCTGAATGCGGAAGACAAAACGGTCCGGTTTAAAGAATATCATTCTTATTTTATCAAAAAAGAAGGGAACTATTACCTCATCGGAAGTAGCAGCGATCTGCAGCATATATTGAAAGACCAGCGTGCGGGCATCCGTAAAATATTGAATGGGCGCGATACCAATTTCCGTAAAGATCCAGCCAAAGCGATTGTGGCGGCCGTTGGTTATTATGAACAATTGAAAAAATGAGGTTCGTAAAACGATATAAACATTGCATTGTGATTACCTGTCTGTTGCTGGTAAGTTTCCGTGTTGCGGCACAGGACACCACATACATCAGCATAGACCTTACCAATGTTTCGTTTCAGAAATTCATTGAAGAAATGGAGAAAATATCCCCGCTCCGCTTTTATTATGATGCCGCGGAAACGGACAGCCTGCTGGTTACGGTAAAAATGGATCATGTACAACCAGCGGTCATCTTGCGGCAAGTAGTACAGCCAAACGGCTTACAATTTGCCATTGATGCACAGGGCAGGGTATTCATTACAAGAAAATTCAAAATTCAGACCGCATTGGCAGATGGTTTTTTTGATAAAACGAATACGGTAAAAGATACCCTGAGAGAACCGGCTGCCGCCTTGATTAATCCTGATGCTGATAAAGAGAAACTGAAAGCTTCTCTTGAAAAGAAATTATTCGATATCGGAACCAGAACCAATTCGACCGCCAGGGGCAATGCCATTGTTGTGGGTTATATCAGGGACGGTAAAAACGGAGAAGCGCTAAGCGGGGCATTGGTGTATATTGATACACCCGTTGTAAAAACCATCACCGACCAGTTTGGTTATTTTTCGATAATGGTGCCGAAAGGACGTCAAACCTTACGCGTAAGCAGCGTTGGAATGAAGGATACCAAACGACAACTCATGGTATATGGTGATGGGAAACTGACGGTTGAACTGGAAGATTATATTGCCAGTTTAAAAGCGGTAACAGTAACCACCGACCGGAAATCAAATATCAGAAGTACACAAATGGGCGTGGATAAAGTAAATATCCGTACCATTAAACAGGTACCCACCGTATTGGGCGAGTCGGATATTTTACGGGTTGTTTTAACCTTGCCGGGTGTTACCTCTGTTGGAGAAGCGAGTACAGGATTCAATGTTCGCGGGGGTGCAGCGGATCAGAACCTGATCCTGCTGAACGATGCCACCATTTACAATCCATCGCACCTGTTTGGTTTTTTCTCCGCATTTAATACCGATGTGGTAAAAGGAGTGGAATTGTATAAGAGCGCCATTCCTGAAAAATACGGCGGCAGGTTATCTTCTGTACTGGATGTGGCTACACGGGATGGAAACAGTAAAAAACTATCCGGTACGGGCGGTATCGGTGTATTGACCAGCAGGCTTACATTGGAGGGGCCGCTCGACAAAGAAAAAACCAGTTTTATATTGGGTGGTAGAACCACTTACTCAGACTGGATTCTCAAACAGGTTCCCAATGATGCCTATGCCAATAGCCAGGCATCGTTTTACGATCTTAACCTGAATATCACGCATACGATCAATCCTAAGAACAGTTTGTATCTGACGGGTTATATCAGTCATGATAAATTCAAACTCAACAGCGATACATTGTACAAGTATGGCAACCAGAACATCATCCTGAAATGGAAACATATTTTCAATAACCGTTTCTTCAGTGTTCTTTCTCTTGGGAAAGACCGGTATGAATATGCGATTCAAAGCGATAACAATCCCCTGAATGCCTATCGCTTATCGTATGATATTAACCAGACCCATGCAAGGGCCGAGTTTACGTATACGCCCGGCAGTAAACATGCGTTTACTTTTGGGGTGCATTCTATCTATTATAAAATTCATCCGGGGTCCTACCTGCCGGCTTCAGACAGGTCGCTGGTTGTGGCCAACCAGGTTGCGGCAGAGCAGGCTTTGGAAACAGCTTTGTACCTGGGTGATAAATATACGATCACACCTGATTTTTCCATTAATGCCGGTCTGCGTTTTTCCATGTTCAATTACCTGGGGCCGCATGATGTATACCAATACATACCCGGTTCTCCCCGAAGCACAAGCAGTATACTGGATACGATAGGTTATGCTTCGGGCAGGAATATCAAAACATGGGCTGGGCCGGAGATCAGGATCGCTATGCGGTACAGCCTTAGTTCCAATGCTTCGGTAAAACTTAGCTTTAATACTTTGCGGCAATACATTCATACCTTATCAAACACAACAGCCATTTCACCAACAGATATCTGGAAACTGAGCGATGCTAATATTCCGCCGCAACAGGGTTACCAGGCATCGCTTGGGTTTTACCGTAATTTTCCGAACGATATAGAAACATCGGTAGAAGTGTATTACAAGCGCATGCAGCATTACCTCGACTATAAAAGCGGGGCTACGCTGCTTATGAACAAGCACATCGAAACGGAAGTTATCAATACAAGTGGTGAAGCTTACGGAGCAGAATTCATGATCAAGAAAAGCGCGGGTAAATTAAATGGATGGCTCAGCTATACTTATTCGCGTACACGTTTAAAAATAGATGACCCGATTGCTGGTGAAACCATTAACAAAGGCAATTACTATCCGGCTAATTTCGATAAGCCGCATAATGTGAATTTTATCGGCAATTATAAATTTTCTCACAGGCTGAGCATTTCTATTAATGCAGTTTACAGTACAGGTCGTCCCATTACTTTGCCGATCGCTATTTTTAACCTGGCCGGTTCGCAACGGGTTTATTATTCCGACAGGAACCAGTACCGTGTTCCAGATTATATACGTGGCGATATTTCTGTGAACATTGAGGGCAATCATAAAATTAAAAAACTGGCTCATAGTTCCTGGTCGCTGGGGCTTTACAATGTATTGGCCAGGCAGAATCCGTATTCCATTTATTTTGTGCAGGAAAGCGGCGTGATCAAAGGTTACCAGCTGTCCATCTTCGGCTCCATCATTCCTTTTCTCACCTATAATTTTAAATTCTAGTGTAATGAAAAAATATTGCGGGCCATATTGTCTTATTTTATTACTCGCGCTTGCGGCCTGCAAAAAAGCGTATGAGCCACAGGTAATCGCTACCGATTATCATTTTCTTGTTATTGAAGGTGTGATCAATGCCGGTTCCAACGCGGTAACTACCATTCTGCTCAACCGTACCAAAAGCCTGGGCGACAGCTCGGCGCCAAACCCGGAATTGGGTGCGCAGGTATTTATTGAAGGAGAAGCTGGAGGAAGCTTTCAATTGCAATCGCAAGGGGCCGGCATGTATAACAGTGCGGCCCTTTCATTGAATACTTCCGGCAAATACCGGTTGCGTATCGTTACGAGCAATGGAAAAATCTACCAGTCGGATTTTGTTCCGGCCAAACAAACGCCGCCCATTGACAGTGTAACCTGGAAACAGGATAAGGGTGTTACTTTATATGTCTACGCACATGATCCGCAGAATGCCACCCGGTATTACCGTTGGGATTATATGGAAACCTGGCTTTACCGTTCGCCCGTTAGCGGTTCGCTGGGGCTTAATAATGGGCAGATCTTTTTTCTGGATTCGACCACGCAGATTACCGACTGCTGGACAACAGCTCCCTCTCACAATATTGCCATCGCTTCTACAGAAGCATTGGCGCAGGATGTAATCAGCAATATTCCTATTGCGCAGATACAGCAGAATGATGAAAAAATGGGTATCCGGTATTCGTCGAACGTAAAACAATATGGGATTACCAAAGAAGCTTATCAATACTGGCAGATTATTGAAAAAAGTTCCCAGCAGACCGGTGGCATCTTTGACCCGCAGCCTTCACAGCTATCTGGTAATTTTCATTGTATCTCCGATCCCAATGAACCGGTGATCGGGTTCGCAAGTATGTCTGTTGTTACAGAGAAAAGAATATTTATTGATTACAGGGAACTCACAGGCTGGTTTTATTCAAATAAACCGGGTAATCAATGCGATCCTATCATCATTGGGCAGAATGCCAATTTCCTGCTGTATAATTATCCTGATACAACCTATATCCCTTCTTATTTTGTTTCAGGAGGGGGATTGGTAATCGTTAAAAAAGTATGTCTTGATTGCAGGCGGAGAGGCGGAACAAACAGTAAACCTTCATTCTGGAAATAACCGGTCAATTGCAAAGAAAAGAACGCACATATTATATTTTGTTCCTGCTGCTCACTATGGGTTGCATGGAATTGTATGCACAGCCTGCTTTTGATTCGGTTACCAAACGTTTCGACAGGTACCGCGTAAACCATCTCTCTGAAAAACTATATGTACATACGGATAAGGCTTTTTATACCGCCGGCGAAATTGTTTGGTTTAAACTATACGCCGTGGATGCGCAATTACACCGGCCACTGGATCTGAGTAAAGTGGGTTATGTTGAATTGCTATCCAGGGATAACAAACCGGTGATGCAGGCCAAGATCGCTTTAGGTGAGGGAACTGGCAATGGTTCTTTCCGGTTGCCGTATTCGGTTCAATCGGGCGTTTACCGTTTGCGCGCTTATACGAACTGGATGAAGAACGGAACGGCCGCCGAATTCTTCGAAAAAAATATTACGGTCATTAATACCCTTAAGAAACCGGAATGGCCGGTGGAAACTACTGCCAGCTTTGACCTGCAGTTCTTCCCCGAAGGCGGGGAACTGGTGAATGGCGTGCAAAGTAAAGTGGCCTGTAAAATAACGGACGATGAGGGCAGGGGAATTGACGGAAAAGGTGCGATACTAAACCACAGGAATGATACGGTAGCCGTTTTTACCACCCTGCGTTTTGGTATGGGACATTTTGAAATGCTGCCCGATGCCGGCGAGCAGTACCGTGCCGTATTTACAACGGCCTCGGGTAAGAAGGTAAGTAAATCATTCCTGCCTGTAAAAACAACAGGTATCGTAATGCGTCTTACAGAAACAGACAAGGATAAACTATTACTTCGGATACAAAGTAAACTGGCTGGCCAGACCGTTTCTTTATTGGTACATACAAGGCAATCTGTTAAGCTGGCCCTTACCAGGGAATTGTTTGACGGAGTTACGGAAATAGAGATCGCTAAAAAACAATTGGGAGAAGGAATTTCGCATTTTACCGTTTTTGACGCTGCCGGCCGGCCGGTTTGTGAACGATTATACTTCATCCAGCCATTGGGCATGTCTGTGGACCTGCATACCGATGCCACCACTTATGGTTTGCGAAAGAAGGTAATGGTTGATCTTTCGGGTGCCGATGAAAAACAATACCCGATTCAGGGTAATTTTTCCGTATCGGTGTACCAGCTGGATTCGCTTCAATCGTTTGAATCAGCTGATATCCGCAGTTATTTCTGGCTGCAATCGGATCTTCGAGGAAATATTGAATCACCGGCGTTTTATTTTTCCGGAAACGGGCCGGAAGTAAATGAGGCGGCGGATAACCTGATGCTTACCCAGGGCTGGCGCCGTTTTACATGGGAAACCGTTTTACAGAAACCGAACGCAGTACCTGAATTCCTGCCAGAAATAGAAGGCCATATCATACAGGCAAAACTGCTTAATAAACACAATGGGCAACCCACTGGCAATATTGCTGCTTACCTGTCTGTTCCCACTGAAAAAGCCCTGTTCGCCGCAACGATGAGCGACCAGAACGGGAATGCACGTTTTGTGATGAAACATTTTTATGGTGGAAACGAAGTAGTGGTACAAACCAATAACGGTGCCGATAGTATGTATCGTATCGACATCAGCAGTCCGTTCTCTGAAAAATTCACTGACCGTCCGGTACCTCAATTCCGGTTCTCCGAAAAACTTGCCGGCGCTTTATCGGCGCATAGCATTGCGGTACAGGTAGGTAATACGTATTATTCCGACAGGCAACAGCAATTCCTATATCCCAAGGCAATGGATACCCTCCCTTTTTATGGAGTACCCGATAAACGGTATTACCTGGATGATTATACCCGTTTCATCACCATGGAAGAAGTAATGCGTGAGTATGTGGAAGATGTGCGCGTAAGAAAGAGCAATGAACAGTTCAGCTATCGTATCCGCAATAAAGCGTTTGACCGTTTTTTTGAAACGGCTCCCCTGGTATTGATGGATGGTATTCCGGTATCGGATGTTACAAAGATCATCGCATTCGATCCGTTAAAGATCAAACGCATAGATGTGGTGGCTCAGCGGTTTTACCAGAACCAGCTGGCTCATGATGGGATCATCAGTTACAGTACTTACCAGGGAGACCTTGCAGGCTTTCAGCTTGATGCCAATGCGCTGATCGTTGAGTATGCGGGATTACAATTGCAGCGCGAATTCTATTCTCCTGCGTATGACCAGGCAACAAGCAACAACCGGTTACCCGATCTCAGAAGACTGTTGTATTGGTCGCCCGATTTACAAACGGGTGCGGATGGGAAGAAACAATTCTCATTCTATACAGGCGATACGCCCGGTACTTATGGTATTGTGTTAGAAGGCATTTCGCCAAACGGATTAACAGGTTCCAGGCAGCTTACCTTTTCTGTTGTAAAATAAATATCCCGTTTTCTGAAAAGATCAATGGCTTGAAACGAATTTCAATCCTGCAATGGAGGCGATCAGTGTAACGATGAAAAACAGTCGCCAGAAATCTGCCGGTTCCTTAAAGAACAGGATCCCGATCAATACGGTGCCAACCGCACCAATACCTGTCCATACGGCATACGCGGTACCCATTGGCAGTGTTTGCGTGGCTTTGTACAAAAGATACATGCTTACACTCAGGGAAACAAAGAACCCGGCGATCCATAGCAGGGAAGTATTGCCGGTAGTGATTTTGGCTTTGCCAAGACAGGTGGTAAAACCTACTTCAAATAATCCGGCAATGATGAGGATGATCCAGTTCATACAGTAGAATATTGACGCAAATATAAGGATCGAAAATTCTTTGCGAGCTTCCGATCCGTTGTGTGAAGTTATTTCCAGACAAGAACAAGCATTCCTGCAAAGATCAAACCGCCGCCGATCAGTACTTTGGGTGTGGCGGGCTCTTTCAGGAGTACAAAAGAAAGCACAAGTGTGATCACGATACTGGCTTTATCAATAGCAGCTACATACGATACAGGACCGTCTTTCATAGCGCGGTAATAAAATAACCAGCTAAGCGTAGTGGTGATGCCGGATACGATCAGCAGCATACTTTGTTTGCCGGTTAATAGTGGCAGGTCCTTGTATTTAGATCCGATGAGGTTAATGGCAGTGATGATGAAAAAAATGGTAGTGGTTCTGATGCCAAGGCCAAGGTCGGGATTGATATTCTGTAATCCGTATTTGGCCAGAACCGAAGTAAGGCCCGCAAAGATCATGGATAGAATAGCGTACAGGATCCAGGTTTCCATAAGGAATGATTTAAATGATAGGCTAAAGATATGATTTAGCTTTCTGCGAACAATTCAAGAAATTCATCCATCAATACAGCAAGCGCCGAAGCGGTAGCGGTATCGGTTATTTCCCCATTCATGTTGATCTTTGTTTTTGGCGCTGAGATCAATAATGAACCCTGCTGACCTAAGCGGACACCAACGGTACGCATTACCAGGTTCAGTGCCTCATGTGCTTTTTGCCCCGAAGAAGATGCCGTGATCAGTGCGGCGGGCTTATCAGTGAACAGGGTAGTGGATACGGTCCATTCAATGGCATTCTTAAAACTGCCCGGTAAACTGAATACATATTCCGGCGTACAGATCAGCACACCATCCGCTTCGGAAATTTGTTTTCGGAAAGCTATTACAGAAGGTGGGAGCGGGTCTTTGTCAAGCTCCGTGTTAAAATGAGGTAACTGGTCAATGGCATCGTAAAATATAAAATCTGCTTTGGCTGCATACCTGTTTTTAATGGCATGAAGGATCTGGCTGTTAACAGAATCTTTTCTTGTACTACCTGATATAGCGAGGATTTTTTTTAATGACATGTTTATTTTTTTGAGATGCCAGGAATGGCTATGCGGGCAATATAAAACCCGACCCAGCCAAGTAAAGTGCCGACGGTATTCAGGATCACATCATCCACATCTACCGAACGGTAAACCCCATAACCCCTTTCGATCCATTGAATAGATTCGATGGCAACGGAACTGAACAACCCGATCAATAGTACTTTCAGAAAGGAAATCTTTTTCCGGGAGATAACGGGTAGTAAGAACCCCAAAGGAATAAAGAGCAGCACATTGCCCACAATATTCTGCATCAGGTGCGGAAGCAGAAAATCCTTATTGGCGTTTATTACATTCCTTACAATGGCAATGGTGTTTTTTAAAGGAACCAGGTTAATACCCTGCGCCCCCGCTGTTTTGTGCATTGCGAACGGGAGCGGTACAATGGTAACGGCGGCCACTACAATACCGTATAATACAAAAAGCAGTTCGGCCAGGTCTTCCCATACGGTTCTTTTCTTCTCCCGGTGAAAAATAATTTTAATGAATAACCAGCCAGCAATGGCAGCAATCAATACGATCAATAAGGGTTTGTATAAATGCTGGTTGAACATGTGGGGCGATTCGTTTGCCGGTTAAGTTAAGCCAACAGGTTATTTAGTTTGGCGTATTGCAGCAGCATAATGGTTTTTGCATCCCGGATATCGCCGGTCTGTATCATTTCCATGGCCCTGTTTAATGAGAGTTCAAGCACTTCAATATTTTCCTCTTCTTCTTCCAGTCCGCCGCCTTTATTCACCTTCATAACCTTGCTGTACTCTGCCACAAAAAAATAAAGGATCTCGGTTACGGAGCCGGGCGACATATACGCTTCAAATATTTTTCGAACCTCTGTTACTTTATAGCCTGTTTCTTCTTCTGTTTCGCGTTTAATACAGTCTTCGGCATTGTCTTTATCCAGTAAACCGGCGCAGGCTTCGATCATCATGCCATCGGGGTTGCCATTGATATAGGTAACCAGCCTGAACTGCCGGGTAAGGATCACGGTTTGCTGTCCTTTGTTGTATAAAAGAATAACAGCACCATTGCCACGGTCGTAGGCTTCGCGTGAATGAATTTTCTGCGTGCCATCTTTCTCCGTGAATTCGTAAGTAACTTTTTTTAACGTGTGCCAGTTCTTACAGAGAATATCTGTTTGCAGGATGCGTATGTTTTCCAAGCGTATGATTTTGAGGTGAATAAAAAGGAGCCTGTGTTTATTTACCAGGACTCATCCATTTTCCAATACCAATCAAAACTAACGACAAACACAAAAACACCACTAACAAAATACCCCCATTTGCAATGGCACGCGGGTAACCCAATACGGTAACATCTGTAAAAGGGTAAGGATACAAACCGGTAATGGCGCCGCGGATAGCGATATAAACAATATAACAAAGGGGGAAAATAAGCCATGGAAAAGCATCTTTCCACTGCAGTTCTTTTTTAGGTGTAAATACCAGCCAAAAGATAAGGGTAAGGGATGGGATAACGGAGTGTAATAGTTCATCCACCAGTTTTTGTAAGCCCTGTGGACTCCATACATCGCGAAGCACCAGGTTGTATACGGCACCAACGACAATAATGTACATAGTCATGGCAGTTTGTGTGCCAGGCTTGATGAAAAAACGGCTCCAGCTTCCATTGCCGTTGCGCGCGATGCTGCTAAAACCCAATGCCACAATAATATTACAGAGGATGGTAAAATAACTGAAGAATTGCAGAACCGCAGCCGCAACAGGCATGGTCCTGTTTTGAATGGTCAGGCAAAGCTGGGCTATTACAGCAAACCATCCAATTACTGCGGTGATGGTGGCAAAGATTCGACTTGTGGCGGTCATGAATAGTTAGTGTAGGGTTAATAGACTGAAATTAATAGTTGACTTGTTTATGGCATTCGGAGAAAAAAATGTAGCCGCAGATTCACAGATTGGTATGTATAGTAGCAATGTAATCTGCGAATCTGCGGCTTATAATGAACTTCTATTTCACGAGTACTGTTTGACGTAAATGGCGACTAATCTATGTTTTACAATCTTCCAAATACTAGCGGTAACAATACCAAAAACGGCTTAAGCGTAATACGTCAGTAAAACGATAAAATAGAAATAGATTCTATTTTCCTTCCGGTAATAAAACCAATTTCACAAAATTATTCTCGTTAAAATACTGGTTAGCCAATGCCTTTGATCTTTCCACAGTAAACTGTTTTATGCGCTGCGGCGCTTCCAGGATCTTTAAAGGGTCTGCATTACGGAAAAACTGCTGCTCCAAACGGTAGCGCCAGTAACTGTTCTCTTTCACTTCACTTTCCAACGCACGGGTTTGTTCGGCAAGGATCTTGTCTACATTGGTCTGCGTAATGCCATTGGCCTTTGTATTCCTGATCTCATCCAATACCAGGTTCACCAGTTTGTCTACATTTTCCGGAGCACATCCAAACTGGATGCCGATACTGTAATTGCTAACAGGCTCGCGGTTAATGCCTCCGTTTACACCCACACCATACACGCCACCCGCATCTTCGCGTAATACTTCGCGGAGCCTGATGGCAAGGGCCTTACAGAGCTGACCGAGTTGCTGGTCATCTGTTTCGCTATAACTGGTATTACCCGTGAAGTAAAGCCGCACACTGGCTTTGTTCTCTTTTCCCTTGCGGATGATTTTGTTTACCTGACCCGTAGGGTAGCGGAGGCCAACATCTTTCCAGTTATCCTTTTGCAAGCTGCCTGGCAGTGAGGCTACATATTTTTCGATCAGCGGTTTGATGCTGTCTGTATTGAAATTACCCACGAAAGTGAAGAGGAACTGGCCTGCATTGGCAAAGCGTTCTTTGTAAATGGCCATGGCACGGTCGAGGTTAAGCTGTTGCAGATCGTTTACTGTAACCGGTTTGCGTCGTGGATGGTAATTGCTCATGATATAACTTACCGAATCGGAAAATACGGAAACCGGGTCTTTGTCTTTGTTGTCAAGACTGGCTTTGAATTGCTGCAACATCACATTGAACATATCGGGATCCTTTCTCGGCGCCATGAATTTGCCATACAATAGCTGGAATGCGGTTTCCAGGTCTTTCACGGTACTGAATCCATTCATGCCCTGCATCGTGGCATTCATGCTGGCAGATACGGAGCAGTTTTTCCCGGTGAGTAATTTCTGCAATTGCTGAATATCTAACTGGCCGATACCACCTAATGATATAATGCTTGCTGCATTGGATGCGTTGAAATACTCGCTGTCGCCGTACAATGAAGTACCTCCCCAGCTTACGCATGAGAATTCTATTTCATCATTTTTAAAATTGGTTGGTTTCAGCACCACACGTGCGCCATTAGAGAGTGTCCATTCGGTAGTGCCAATGGCTTCGTATTTTTTTTCACTCACAACTTTACCAGCAACGGGTTCTGCGGACAACAACGGATCGGAAGAAACTTTGTCAATATATTTTTTCAGTTTGCCGACAGGCTTATTCAGCTGGGCCATAACAGTGGCCTGTGATGGCAGGTTCTTTTTTTCTTTTTCAGGAGCCGTGATCACCACGGAGCGATCGGTTGGCCTGATCCATTTGGTGATCAGGCTGTTTACTTCTGCAAGGGTAATGGTTGGGATGAATTTTTTATAGAGATCATACTCATATGCAATGCCCGGAATGGCTTCTCCTTTCAGGTAGTTTTCGACCAGTTCCTGCAAGAGCTCGGCCGATTTGGTCTTATCCCTTTCCTTATACGCGTTCTCAATTCTTGATAATACATTTTTGGTGGCTCGGTCCAGTTCGGTTTGCACAAATCCATACTGCTTTACCCTTTCGTTTTCGGTAAGCAGGGTTTGAATGGACGCATTGATGTCTTTCCCGGTTTTGGCAACCGCTATTAAACTGAATGCGTCTTTGTCACCAATAAAGCCTCCGTAACTGCTGTTGCCAAATAAGAAAGGCGCTTCGGGTTTCTGGGCAATTTCATCCAGACGGCTGCTCATCATCTGGTTAAAAAGCTCGCGAATGATATCGGAACGGTATTCGTTTTCCGTTTTGATCACGGCGGCTTTCGGCATGGTATAATAGATCTGTGCAACATTATACGGCTGTTCCGCATCCGTTAAAATAGCCGTGCGGGTTTCAGGATGTGAGGGAATGCTGAAGCGTATTCTTTTTTTAGGATTGACGGCAGCAGGGATCTGTTCAAAATGTTCTTTGATCATTTTCTCCGTTTCCGCAATATCTACATCACCCACTACAATCACAGCCTGCAGGTCGGGACGATACCAGTCTTTGTAAAAAGAAGTAAGCTGGTTATAATGCGCCGTATCAATATTGGCCTTGGTTCCTATGGGCAGCCTTTTGGCATATTGTGAACCTTTTAGTAAAACGGGAAAATATTTATCACGCAACCTGGCATCCGCACCACGGCCAAGCCGCCATTCTTCTACGATAACACCTCTTTCCTTGTCGATTTCTTCCGGTTCAAAACTTACGGCATGCGCCCAGTCTTCCAGGATCTGCATCGCCTGTTTGTACACCATCGGACTATCGGTAGGAACCTGCAATTCGTAAATGGTTTCGTCAAAGGAAGTGGAGGCATTCAGGTCGGCGCCAAAATTCACACCGCTTTTCTCGAGAAAATTAACGAGCTCATTTTTTTTGAAATGCTGTGTTCCGTTAAAGCACATATGCTCCACAAAATGCGCAAGGCCTACCTGTTTGTCTGTTTCGAGAACAGAACCGGTATTTACTACAAGCCGTAACTCTGCGCGGTTTCTGGGTTCCTGGTTCTTGCGGATATAATAAGTAAGGCCATTACTCAGCTTTCCAATCTTCACTGCCGGATCAACCGGGAGTAATTTATCGGTTTTTTGAGCGGCCAGCTGCAGGCAAACCAATAACAATCCGGTTAGAATGATGTTCATTCGGGTCATAGCACATGAATTAGGTTACGAATCTAAGATTTGTGGGAGAAGGAAGGTATAAAGAAAATCATAATAAATCCTGGAGGATGGGTATGGAGTAGAGAGAGGGCTTTTTTTCACCGCGGAGCCGCAGAGGGCGTAGGGTTTACGCAGAGGAGTCTCTCCCTGGGTAATCTCCCCGCTCTCTGCGGCTCCTCGGTGAAGTACCTATATCACAAACCCCAGGTTCCTGATCAGTTCTTCAGGCAGTTTCGGAAGCTTCTTTCTTTCGATCAGATAGGTAGATAAGCCGGATAGGTCGCGGTAGACATAATGTTTACTCATGGCGCCTTCGAGATAGCCCGCACCGGAAGTATTGCCGGTACCCACGCGCATACCGATCATACGGCGTACCATGATCAGGTGTTTGTGGCGCCAGTTGCTCATGAGATGGTCAATCTCGATTAATGAATCCAGGATCTGGTAGGAGGTCTGAAACATTGGAAAATCCCGGTACAGCATAATGAACAATGCGGCTCGCAATGCCGTTGGTGAAAAATTACTCCGCAGTCCCTCCAGTTGTTCATCAGAAAATCCTTCTGGCTTTTTCTCAAAGAATACATAATCAAAATCATTGATCTTGTTTTGTTCTCTTTCGGTTAGGCCGGTATTGTAAATATGCCGGTAATCGTTCCAGAAAGGATGATGCGATAACGAATCCGGTGCCGAAGAAAGGTATTCTTTCCAGTAGGCTTCGGTAAAGAAAGGCATTCGTTCCAACCAGTCGTTAACCAATTGCAGTAATGTTTGTTGTTCTTCGGTATCGGTAATACGCTGGTAATCTTCTTTGGTAAAACCACCTTCGTTGGTGCGTTTGTAATATTCTTTGTGATGCCGTTTATCGATCTGCAAGCCAAGTGTGGCTTCTATTAAACGAAACTGTTTGCTCTGAAAACCGGAAGAAGGGGTTAATAGGTTGCGGAATTCCAGAAAGTCTAAGGGTGTCATACTATCAAGAATATTCACCTGCTGGTTCAGCAATTGCATAATATCGATCACACGATGTAAACGGTGGCGGACCAGGTTCAGGTCCTCTGAATTGTCATTGATCTTTTCCTGCGAAAAAACCTTCATCGCGTAATCCAGTTCAAACAGAATTTGTTTAAACCAGAGCTCATACGCCTGGTGAATTACGATGAACAGCATTTCATCATGCGCCGGTTCATTGCCTTTTTCAAAACTAACCGGGTATTGCGCATCCAGTACTTTGTCCAGTTGCAGGTAACCGCCATAATACAGGGCATTCTTTTCCATATGAGTATCGTTGTGTTGCAAAGAAAGGGTTTGTGAATGACAGATGGATCTATAAAGTGTTTGTTTTACACATTCCTTTCCCTAATTTTAATTCCTAAACCGATTGCCATGCGTAAGCCATACCTGTTGTTGTTACTTGTACTATCCGCTTTTGCATCCTGTAAAAATGGGGCCGATACCAATCTTGCAGCAGATACAGGCCAGATAGATGGGCATCCCGCATGGATCATGCAGGGCAATATTTATGAGGTCAATGTTCGTCAATATACACCCGAAGGTACATTCGCCGCTTTTGCCAAACATCTTGATCGCCTGAAAGAAATGGGCGTACAAACCCTGTGGTTCATGCCCATTAATCCCATCAGTAAAACCGACCGCAAAGGTTCTCTGGGTAGTTATTATGCCATATCAGATTATACCGCCATTAATCCGGAATATGGCACCATGGACGATTGGAAAGCACTGGTAAAACAGGCACATGAGAAAGGGTTTAAAGTGATGATCGACTGGGTGCCCAACCATACCGGTGCAGATCATTACTGGCTGACCAAGCACCCGGATTTTTATGTGAAAGACAGTACCGGTAAACCCGTATCCCAATTCGACTGGACAGATACCCGCAAACTCAATTTTGCCAATGCGGAATTGCGTGATACCATGATCAAACAAATGAAATTCTGGGTAACTGAGACAGGTATCGATGGATTGCGTTGCGATTATGCGGTAGGTCCGTCAAGAACTTTCTGGATTGATTGCATCAAAGAACTGAAAGCAACAAAGAATCTCTTCATGTTAGCGGAGACCGACAGTGCCTGGTTGCACGAGGTAGGGTTTGATGCTACCTATTCCTGGCCAGAGTTTAACATGATGAAACTCATCGCCGCAGGCAAAAGAAATGCATCGGCAATGGACAGTGTGTTGCGATTTACGGACACCACACTTGTAAACAATGCCATTCGTTTGTACTTCACCAGCAACCATGACGAGAACAGCTGGAACAAAGCCGATTTTGCAACCATGCCCGGTGCTTCCCATGCGCCTTTTGCCGTGCTGACCCAAACCCTGAAACGAAGCGTGCCTCTTATTTACAGCGGACAGGAAGAGCCCGTGCTACGCTCCATTAAATTCTTTGATAAGGATACCATGCGCTTTGAAAAACTGGAGCGTGCGGGGATGTATCAAAAATTATTAATGCTTCGAAAGAATAACAAAGCATTGAGTCCGGATGCATCGTTTGACAGGCTTACTACCGGCATGGAAGATAAGATCTATGCATTTGTTCGCCAGGCAGATAAATCCAAAGTGGTGGTATTACTAAACCTGACCAATGCGGCGCAATCCTTTGCTGTAAAAGATGGATTGCTGGCCGGAGAAGCGACAGAGATCTTTTCAGGAAAAAAAGAAAAAATGGAACCCGGTAAAAATTTCAACTTACCCGCCTGGGGCTATGCGGTTTACAGCTATTGATCATTGAAACAAATAAGGACATAAAGAAGCGTCTGGAGTAATCTGTAGAAGTTTGGAGTCTGGAATCAGAAAAGTACTCCAGACTCCAAACTTCTAACTCCAGACTTTCCTACCTTCGCCCTATGAACCGTACCGAACTCATCACGCAGATCAGGAAAAAGAAATCTTATCTCTGCGTAGGACTTGATACTGATATTACCAAACTTCCCAAACACCTGCAATCACACCCTGATGGGGTATTCGAATTCAATAAGGCCATCATCGATGCTACAAAAGATCATTGTGTAAGCTATAAGATCAATACCGCTTTTTATGAATCGCAGGGATTGAAAGGATGGGAGGCGATGGAAAAAACGGTACACTATATTCCCAAAACACATTTTACCATTGCCGATGCCAAGCGCGGCGATATTGGTAATACTTCTTCCCAATATGCAAAAACCTTTTTTGAAATACTGCCATTTGACGCGGTAACCGTGGCACCCTATATGGGAGAAGACAGTGTGCGCCCTTTTCTTGACTATGCCGATAAATGGACCATTGTACTCGGATTAACTTCCAATGCGGGCAGCAATGATTTTCAGCAACTGGCTTTGCAAGGTATGGGCGAAGAAAAACGTTTGTACGAAACCGTATTAAACAAAGTAGCCTCCTGGGGTACGCCTTCTAACCTGATGTTTGTGGTAGGTGCCACACGGGCCAGCGACCTGGCGCATATCCGTACCATTGTACCTGAGCATTTTTTACTGGTACCCGGTGTGGGTGCACAGGGCGGAAGTCTTGGAGAGGTTTCCAGGTATGGATTGAATACAGATTGCGGACTACTTGTAAATGCAAGTCGCGCCATAATTTTCGCCAGTGGTGGACAGGATTTTGCGGAACAGGGAACCAAAGTAGCCAGGCAATACCAGGCCGAAATGGCTATGTATCTTTAGCAGGTTATATGTTTACCGGCACACAGCTATTTTTAAGGTACAAGCAGGATCAAAATACCTACAAGTCAATAAACAGATAAACCAATAAACGAATAAACAATCCCCCCAATGAACAGAAGAAAATTCTTACAGCAAACCTCTTTATCAGCAGCGGTACTCTCTGTTACACCTTCGGCATTTGCTGCTGAGAAAAAGAAAGATGGTTTCCGTATTGGTTTCTTATCGGATGTGCATGTAAAACCAACAGAAGCAGCAGAGCAGGGTATGCGTAAAGCTTACCGGCATGTTAATGCCTTGAAACCTTCGGTTGATTTTATCATGAATGGAGGTGATGCCATTATGGATGCATTGAATGCTTCCAAAGAAAAAGTACAGAAACAATGGGACGTATGGAATGCCGCATTGCAGGCCGAAAATAGATTACCTATTCATCACTGCATCGGTAACCATGATGCATGGGGCTGGCAAATGACAGATCCGCAAGTGAAGAATGATCCGCTCTACGATAAACAATGGGTACTGCAACAACACAAAATGCCCGGCCGCTACTATAGTTTTGAACACAAGGGATGGAAATTCATTGTACTCGATAGTGCGCAGGAAAACAATGGCGGCTATATAGCGCGCATTGATGAACCCCAGTTTGCCTGGCTGGAAAATGAATTGAAACAAACGAATGCAGACACACATATTTGCATTGTATCACATATTCCCATCGTTTCTTTCTGCTCCGCTGTTTTTTCTGATAAGAATGAACCCAATGGCGACTGGAAGATCTCCCGCGCATTGCTGCATGTAGATTCGCGAAGGATCACAGACCTGTTTAAATCTTTTTCCAATATCCGCTGCTGTTTAAGCGGACATATCCATTTGCAGGATAAGGTAGAATACCGCGGCATTCAGTATTACTGCAACGGCGCCGTAAGTGGCGACTGGTGGAGCGGTCCTTTCCATGGCTTTGAACCGGCGTATGCATTATTTGAATTTGGAAAAGATGGTTCAGTAAGTAGAACCATGATGAATTACGGGAGCGTGTAAGTTTTACCCGATAGCCTTTTTAATGGATGCTGCCAGTTTTACTGCCCAAACAGCATGGGCCTTGCCTGAATAATGCAGTTGATCCATGGCTAACAGAGTCATATCATCTTTTGCCTTACGGGTATCTTGGGTGATGTTGATGAAATGGGCTTTGTTTTTGGTAGCCACAGATTCGCAGATTTCGTTGAACTGATCGATTTCTTTCCTGATTTTTTCCGGATCTTGGGTAGAAGCAAAAGGTGTTGCCCCCCAATCAGGAATAGATAACACCATTACATGCGAAGGTTTATTGCCACTTAGATGAATGGCTTTGTGTAAGAGGAATTCAAAATCGGTTTTAAATTCTTCAGTTGATAAACTACGGTATTGATTGTTTACACCTATGAGCAGCGTTACAAAATCATATACTTCGTTTAATTGGGTGTGAAGGATCTGTTCTGCCAGTTCAAAACTTGTCCAGCCGGTTTGGGCTACGATTTCCGGTGCCTGAAAATGCAATCCTGTTCTTCTGAGCAGCTGTACCGCTTGGTAAGGAAAGCTCTCGTGTAACGGCACAGATTCCCCGATGGTATAGGAATCGCCTAAGGCGAGATAGGTATAGTGATGTTTGCTCATGGAGTAGGTTTTACCGCAAAGACGCGAGGATGCAAAGGTACGCCAGGTTTCACTTCGCAAGTCTTCGTGCCCTCGCGTCTTTGCGGTAAAACCTCAAAAATGATCTCTCAATATTTCATAAAACCGGTACACATCCGCAAAGCTGCAATACATGGGTGCCGGTGCCACGCGGATCACACCGGGTTCACGGTAGTCTACAATGATGCCGCTTTCGATCATCTTATCATGAATTTCTTTTCCTCTCTCCGTAAAATACAGCGATAACTGTGCACCACGGCTTTCAGGATCCACCGGTGTAATGATCTCAAATTTGAGATTGGGTAACTGGTGCAACAGGTATTCGAGATAGGAGGTGAGCTGTAAACTTTTCGCGCGCAATCTGTCAATACCTGCCCTGTCAAACAATTCCAGCGAGGCTTTCAGCGAAACCGTATTGAACACCTGCGCGGTACTGATATTCCATCCCGCTGCATTGTTCTTGGGAATAAATCCCTTCTCCATTTTAAACCGGGTCTTCTCTTCATTGCCCCACCATCCGCCAAGCCTGGGCGTTCTTGCATCGCTCGCAAAACGATCACGTACATAAACACCTCCTACGGCACCAGGACCTGCATTTAAATATTTGTAACTGCACCAGGCCGCAAAATCAACACCCCAATCGTGCAGGTGCAGGGGAACATTACCGGCCACATGGGCAAGATCAAAACCCGCAATGGCATTTACATGGTGTGCGGCCGCTGTTATTTTCTGCATGTCAAATAACTGGCCGGTGTAATAATTAATGCCGCCAAACATTACCATGGCCAGGCTTTGTCCATGCAGTTCAATGGCAGCGATAATATCTTTTGTGTGCAATATTTTTTCTCCTTCTTTAGGAGCGATCTCAATAATGGCTGTTGCAGGTTCCAGCCCGAAATGCCTAACCAAAGTTTCCACCGCATATTGATCGGAAGGGAAGGCACCGGCTTCCATCATAATTTTAAAACGCTCTTTGGTAGGGCGATAGAAACTCAGCATCAGCAAATGCAGGTTCACGGTCAGGGTATTCATAACCGTAACTTCTTCTTCTCCGGCACCCATCATTTTTGCCAGGGAAGCTTTTGGGTATTCCTGGTAATAGAGCCATGGATTTTTCCCGCCGAAATAACCACCCACCGCTTCTTCGCGCCAGCTGGTTAATTCGGTTTGAATGGCCTGTTCAATATTCCTGGGTTGAAGACCCAAAGAGTTGCCACAGAAATAAATCACATCCGCTCCGTTCTTCTGCGGAAAATAAAATTCCTTTTTTAGAATAGCCAACTCATCCGCTACATCCGCTTGCAGGGCATATTCTTTACTCGTATTGAACAGGAAGGACATACAATTCGTTTGATGCAAAATAAGGAGGATTTGCCAAACTCACCCTCTGCGATAACTCCGCCACTCCCATTCTCAGCGGTTGGAAGAGAATATAAGACGACGACATCCCGCTTTTTTCAGACTTTGTGAACCGCAGAGAACGGGAGAAGCAGGGGCTTTGCAGCGTTTTTCTATCAACGGTTCTTATTTTCAGTTGAGTTACCTTATTTTCATACCCTTCAAAATCATAAATAAACTGCTATGAGAAGCTTTCTGCTGATCCTGTTATTTTCATTTACCGGCATACTGTCATACGCACAGAATGCCCCCGTTACAAAGGCCAATTACCAGTTGGCTGCCCGGTTTTCTCCCAAAAAACTGGAGAAGATGGTTTTCACAACCAGTGTGGACCCACATTGGTTAAAGAAAAGTGATCGTTTCTGGTATATGTACGAAACCACGGAAGGGAAAAAATGGTGGATCGTAGATCCTGTAAAAGGAGAAAAGAAAGTATTGTTCGATAATGCCGACCTCGCCGCTAAAATTACCCGCATTGTAAAAGACCCCTTCGATGCACAGCACCTTGGCCTCGATAGTATGCGTTTTATCAAAGACGAAAACTGGATCCAGTTTGAAGTAAAAAGTACACAGGAAATTGAAAAGAAGGATTCCACCGCTAAAAAAGGAACACCGCCTGTTAAAGAGAAAAAAACTTTCTATTTTGAATACAACCTCAGTACCGGTGAACTTACCGAGCTGAACGATTTCAAGAAACCCAAACGCAAACCCAACTGGGCTTCTATTTCGCCCGATGGTAATACCATTCTCTTCGGCCGGAACTATAACCTGTTCTGGATGGACAAGACCAATTACGAAAAAGCGCTGAAGAACGAAGATGATTCCACTATCGTAGAAAATGCCTTGACAAAAGATGGGGTGGAATTTTACAGCTATTGCTCCGACGGTAATGGCGAAAACAATGTTGACAAGGAAAAGAATAAGAACAAACGCAAGTCTGCTTTTGCTTATTGGTCGCCGGATTCAAAGCATTTTGTTTCTGAACGGACAGACAGCAGAAAAGTGAAAGACCTCTGGGTGATCAATAGCCTGAGTGATCCTCGCCCAACACTTGAAACCTATAAATACATGATGCCGGGAGACAAAGAATCGCCTATTGATCATGTATATCTTTTTGATATGACTAGCATGACCGGCAAAGAAATGACAGTGTCGTTGTTTAAAGACCAGAATATTTCTGTTTGGGCCGATCCTGGAAAAATCAATACCCGCGACGATGATTTCCGCACAACCAAATGGCTTGGTACCAATGATAAATTTTATTTCACCCGCACCAGCCGCGACCTGAAGAAAGTAGATGTATGTGTGGCCGATGTAGCAACCGGAACGATCAAGCCATTGATAGAAGAAAGGTTTAATACCTATATCGAAACACGGAGGCTCGGTTTGGTGAATGATGGCAAAGAATTCATTCAGTGGAGTGAACGCGATGGCTATGCACATTTTTATCTCTATGATGAAAATGGGAAACTGAAGAACCAGATCACTTCCGGAACCTATCACGTAGAAAATATTTTAGGTATTGATGATGCCAAACGTGTTCTCTATTTCTCTGCCAATGGTAAAGAACAAGGAGAAGATCCATACTACTTACATGCTTACAAAGTAAATTTTGATGGCAGCGGATTGAAACTGCTGAACCCGGGCGAATTTGAACATGCGATGAATATGAACGATGGAAAATCTTTCTTCGTCGACAACTATTCACGCGTAAACACGGTTCCCAAATCAACTTTATATGCCGCAGATGGCAGAAAAGTAATGGACCTGGAAACAGCGGATCTTAGTTCTTTATTTGCCGCAGGATATAAATTTCCACAGGTGTTTAAAGTAAAAGCCGATGATGGCATTACCGATATCTATGGCGTTATGTACAAGCCTTTTGATTTCGATTCAACCAAAAAATACCCGGTGATCGAATATGTATATCCTGGTCCGCAAACAGAAGCGGTGAACAAAGCGTTCAGTCGCGGAATGGACCGTACGGAACGTTTATCTCAGTTGGGTTTTGTGGTGATCACCATGGGTAACCGTGGCGGACACCCATCGCGCAGCAAATGGTACCATAACTTTGGGTATGGTAACCTGCGTGATTATGGACTGGCCGATAAAAAAGCCTGCGCCGAGCAACTGGCCGACCGTTATCCGTATATAGATGTAAACCGTGTAGGTATTCATGGACATTCCGGTGGTGGCTTTATGAGTACCGCTGCGATGCTGGTGTATCCTGATTTCTTTAAAGTGGCGGTATCCTCTTCAGGTAACCACGACAACTCCGTATACAACCGTTGGTGGAGCGAGCAACACCATGGTGTAAAAGAAGTGATCGGCGATAAAGGCGATACCAGTTTTGTTTACAATATCGAAAAGAACCAGGACCTGGTAAAGAACCTGAAGGGCCACCTGATGCTCTCTACCGGTGATATTGATAACAATGTACACCCGGCCAACACTACCCGTGTAGCCAATGCATTGATCAAAGCCAACAAACGGTTTGACCTGGTGATATTACCCGGTCAGCGACACGGGTACGGTGATATGGTAGAATATTTCTTCTGGCGTATGGCCGACTATTTTACCGAATACCTGATGGGAGATAATACGATGCGCAGTGTGGACATAGTAGAGATCAATAAAGAAATCGAACAAAGCGGTACGAAAGGCGGTAGCCCAGCAGCTGCCGGAAGAAGAGGCGGACCGGAAGAAGACTATTAAGAATAGGATTATGTGAAAGACCTCTGTGCAACTCTGACCCTCTGTATCTCTGTGTTGAAAAAATAGGCTTAAATATCGCTGAACAATATTTTTTCAACACAGAGATACAGAGTACACTGAGTTACACAGAGATTTTTTGATAACACATGCGTTAAGAATAACAACTCTCTGTAATACAAAAAGACACCAGGAACGGTGTCTTTTTTATTGGGGGTATATATGGGAAGGGTAATCTTATACCTTGATCTTCTTTTCGTGTTTGTTCTTTGCCTTGTCGTTGATGTCGAAGGGCAGATTATGGCCAATGGTTATATGACCGAAATTGTTCTTTATATCAACCGGTGTGCTGCCGCTTCCTGATTTGCCGTTGTACACCTCGTTCTTATTAAAGTAACGATGGTTATCATCTTCCTGCTTGGGTATACTGAAATCTGACTTATTGGAAAAACTTCCGAGACTGTTCTTGATCTTGTAAGAAGCGGAAAAATTCTTATCGGCATCGAGTAATAGATCGCTGAAATTTACCTTGATATCGATTTTTTTCAGGTTGTTATCCAGGTTGATCTTTGCATTATGTGACTGCTCAAAATCTGCGGTGATCTCACCGCTTAATTTATTGAACTGTGCGCTGGAGAAACGGACATCAATTTTTCCGCCGTTCATGCTCTCTACAGTGGCAGATCCAAATTCAACGCGCACACGCTTAGGCTGTGATAATTTACCGGCAGTTAAGCTGCCGAATTTAGCAGTAAGATTGGCCGCGCCATCAAAATCACCGATCACCAGCGATCCGAATTGGTTGGTAGCATCCAATGTGGCATTTGCAGGTAAATAAACTGTGTAGTTGATCTTAAAACTGGTGTTTTTTTCTTTCCTGTCTTCCTTATCATCGCGGCTACGTTCATTGCCTTTCAGGCGTGTCTTGAAAAAGATCTCAGAACCATTCTTCCCATCTTCAATGCTTATCATATCAATGATCTTCTGCGCATACTCATCGGTGCTGGCTTTGGCAGTGATACTAACATCAACTTTGATTTCATTCTTACTCCAGGTGCTGATCTTCATTTCACCGAAAGAATTATCAAGCGTGATCTTGTCACCACTGCCAACCGGGTAAGATTTACTGTAGGATTTACTTTTTTCACTATCGGGTTCACCTGTCATAACCGAAGCTGATGCAGACAAGGTTAGGACGAAAGCCAGTATAACACTAAATATTCTTGCTAACGTTTTCATGTTTGGTTTGTTTTATTTTTTGGTAAATGGTCAGCTGTTGATTCAATAACTCCTGCTGCAGGCTTAAGTTCTGAATCATGGCTTCTAACAATTGTGCTTTATTGGGGTTATTCGCGAGTTCGTTTTCCAGTTGTTTGTAGGAGGTGTTAAGTTGATCAAGCGCGCTGATGAATGTTTTGTACAAGACCGGGTTGGCTTTTTCAATTTCTTTCAGCCGGGCCTGTTTCATTTCCACTACTTTACTGATCTGGTCAAGTTCTTTTTCGTAGGCAGGCGCTTGTGTTCCCGCAGCCTGGTCGGTAGCAGGTAATGCAGGTGTGCGGGCATCTCTTCTTTCAACCAGGTAAAACAATACCGCCGCATTCAACAATACCAGCAGGCTGGCCGCTATTTTTGTGCGTGTTAAGAACTGCCATACTTTACCGGCGGTTTTTGACTCAAGTAGTTCCAGTTCTTTCCAGATATTTTTCTGCGGACTTTCCGTATCAAACGCTTCGCGGTTACGGTTTACAAATTCTTCCAGTTTGTTTTTCATATTGAATGATTTTTCCGGATGATCTCTAATAATTTTTTCTTGGCCCTCAGGTATTGTGTACGAACGGTGGCATGTGAAATGCCCAGCATCTCCGCAATTTCCTCCTGCCGGTACTGCTCCAGCAGGTGAAGACTTAATACCGTCCGGTAGCCATCGGGTAATAAGCGGATGCCGTTCTTAATACTTTCTACCCTGTACACAAATTCGGCTTCGTCTATTTCAGGTTCATCCATCAGTGAATAGCTGTCTATCGATTCCATATCCACTTCTACCCACTTCTTACGGTCACGTTTAACCTTATTGATGGATTTATTGATCACAATCCTTTTTAACCATGCCCCGAACGTTGCCTGTTGTTTAAAACTTTGCAAGGACCGGAAAGCATCGGTAAACGATTCCTGCAGAATATCTTCCGCATCGGCGGTATTGTTCACGATCCGCAAAGCGGTATTATACATCGCTTTTGAATAATGATCATACAGCAAACGAAATCCCTGCAGGTCTCCCTGTACACATCGTTCTACAAGGGTATTGGCGGTTATATCCAGGCTCAGTTCCAAAAGTTCCGGTTAAAAAGGTTTATAATAAAGTCACAGTTTGTGGCTAATTGTTGCATGTAGTTGAAACGTTTTTTTTAAAACTTCGTTACAAAGAGGCCGTCGGGTACCTGCTGCTTTATCTTAATGGCGAAATGGGTAGATGAATGGTATCGGGTACACTGTAAAACCAAAGCTTTTCGAAAGATTTGCAGCTTTTTATACATACTGTTATATACGCCGCAGATTCGCAGATTATCCCACAAAAAAATCTGGGAATCTGTGGCGAAATATTTCTGCTGAATACCCATACCCAAAAACCAAAGAACCCTGTGCAATACACAAGGCTCCTGGTATATGTCTATCCAAAAACATGCTGTTTAATCCTACCCGGGTATCACCCGGATATTCCCGAAATTGCTTTTGATGGTGATCTTGGTATCGCCACCTTTTCCAATACTGCCCGTATACCGGTGATTGGCATTGTATATAGTAGGCCTGCTGTCTACAGCTTTCTCTTCTTTGATCACGAGCTCGTTTTTACCGCTTGCCCTGGCATTATTGGTGGTAATATCATAGTCGGCAGAGAAATCTTTGGGTGCGAGCAAATAGAGGCTTGTATAATTATTTTTCAATTGCAACTGCTTCAATGCATTGTCAATGGGCATGTCAATGCTGTTACAGAACTGAAATTCGGCATCAATATTACCCGCTAGTTTACCGATCTCTACTTTCGAATACTTGAATAGGAGCTTGGTGTCGCGCACACTTTCAATAACAGCACTGCCAAACTCAACCGTGACCGATTTGCTGTTGCTGAGTTTGCCGGCGGTAAGGGTACCGTATTTACAAAGCAGTTCCGCTTCGCCCTTAAAATCACCAATGGTGATCGAACCAAAATTGTTTTCTGCATAGAGTTTTGCATTGGCCGGCAAGTGTACGGTATAATCAATCCGCATTTCGTGGCCGCCATTACTGCCGTTATCGCTCCAGCTGCCCAGTTTGGTTTTAAATTCGATCCGGTCGGTCGTTTTTTCATCCGCAATACTGATCCTGTCAAGCACCTGGGTAGCGTATTCGTTGGTTTGGGCACCAACCGTGATATGGGCTTCTACCTGGATCTCGTTCTTGTCCCAGGTTTCCAGTTTCATTTGCCCGTAACGGTTTAACAGGGCCAGTGTTTCATTGGATACAGGATAGGATTTGTTATAATCTTTCTGCAGCTTCACCGGCCATACATAGCGTTCCTTTTCCTGCGCCATGCTTCCCAGGGCAAACAGGATGAAGAGGAAACCGAGTGGAATCCGTAAATATTTTGCTGAATACAATTGCATATAAAGGATTTAAGATGAATGATCCCTTATAAGAGCACCCAACCGCCGAAAGGTTGGAACGGCAACCCTGTTTTTTCCGATAAATTAAAACCGCCGCGAAAAGCATAGTACTCAACCCTTATCTTTAATTTTACCAACGTTAAATTGTTATTATGGCTGCCAGAACAGATCTATTTCAATCGCCCGACTACTTCATGCTGGACGATCTCCTGACCGAAGAGCATAAACTGATCCGCGAATCGGTTCGCAATTATGTGAAGAAAGAAATATCACCGATCATCGAAGATTATGCGCAACGAGCCGAGTTCCCGGTGCAGATCGTAAAACAGATGGGAGAACTGGGTTGTTTTGGCCCAACAGTGCCGGAGCAATATGGTGGTGGCGGACTGGATTACATCAGCTACGGTTTAATGATGCAGGAACTGGAACGCGGCGATAGCGGAGTACGCAGTACGGCTAGCGTGCAGGGCAGCCTGGTCATGTTTCCCATATATGCGTATGGCAATGAGGCGCAGCGTAACAAATACCTTCCTAAACTGGCCAGTGGGGAATGGCTGGGTTGTTTCGGTTTAACAGAACCCGATCATGGAAGCAATCCGGCGGGCATGCTCACTAATATCAAAGATGCAGGCGATCATGTGATCCTGAACGGAGCCAAAATGTGGATCAGTAACGCTCCTTTTGCACAGGTAGCAGTTGTATGGGCCAGAAACGAACAGGACGAGATACAGGGCATCATAGTGGAACGTGGAATGGAAGGGTTTACAACCCCAACCACGCATGGTAAATGGAGCCTCCGGGCCAGCGCAACAGGAGAGCTGGTATTTGACCATGTAAAAGTACCCAAAGAAAATATCCTTCCCAATGTAAAAGGACTGAAAGGGCCCTTGGGTTGTTTGTCCAAAGCCCGTTATGGTATTGCCTGGGGAGCCCTGGGTGCGGCCATGGATTGTTATGATACGGCTTTGCGGTATAGCATGGAGCGTATCCAGTTCGACAGGCCCATTGGCGGCTTTCAACTGCAGCAGAAAAAACTGGCTGAGATGATCACTGAAATCACCAAAGCGCAATTATTGGTTTGGCGTTTGGGTGTATTGATGAACGAAGGAAAAGCTACGCCACAGCAGATCAGTATGGCCAAAAGAAACAGTTGCGAGATCGCCACCAATATTGCCCGTGAAGCAAGACAAATGCTAGGTGGTATGGGTATCACCGGCGAATACAGCATCATGCGCCATATGATGAACCTGGAAAGTGTGATCACGTATGAAGGAACACATGATATTCATTTGCTGATCACGGGAATGGATGTTACGGGGCTGAATGCGTTTAAATGAGTTAGTAATTAAGAATCTCTCTATGAAATTATTCTTAATCGGCATGATGGGTACCGGCAAAAGTCATTGGACCAAAAAGCTCTCCCAAAAACTCAAAACGGGTGGATATGATCTTGACTTCCTGATCGAATCGCACGAAGAGAAGACGATCGCCGAAATTTTCGCGGAAGAAGGGGAAGCGTATTTCAGAAAATCAGAATCTAAAATACTGCGCTGGTTTGGTGAGAAAAAAACGTTTGTACTGGCTACCGGTGGTGGCACACCCTGCCACGAAAAGAATATGGAATGGATGAACGAGCAAGGTATTACCATCTGGATAGATGAACCAATTGATGTATTGGTAGAAAGACTGAAACCAGGAAAAATGCACCGGCCACTGATTAAGGATCTTTCAGATGAAGCGTTAAAAGAATTTCTCACGGGCAAACTGGTAGAACGTTATCCGTTTTATTGCCGCGCAAAACATCACCTGCAGGGAGATGCGATCAGCGATGCAGGCTTTGCACAAATAATCAAACAATATGCATAAGAGATTCCTGGTCATAGCCGCTTCCCTGGGTTTTTTAGCAGTGGCATTGGGTGCTTTTGGCGCGCACGCTTTAAAAGAACAACTCAGTACGCAATCCCTGGCAACCTACGAAACAGGGGTGCGTTACCAGTTTTACCATGTATTTGCATTGGCATTAACGGCCATTCTGTTTCAATCTTTTCCAAACAAAAAGATGGTATGGGCAGGTAAGCTGTTCATTGCCGGTATTTGTATTTTCAGCGGCTCTTTGTATGTTCTGGCACTGCTTAACAGTGATCAGTATAAATGGATCGGGGCTATCACCCCCTTCGGAGGTCTCTGCTTCCTGCTGGGCTGGATCAGTATCGTAAGAGGGGTTCTACATAAAGATGCCCAATAAGTGGAAAACTGTGAACCCGTTTACCAGTTTTGCACATACACCGCCTGTTGCGGTTTCTGCAGTAGGGCATAGCTTATATTTGTTTCCATGGCCAACCGTCTCAAAAAGAAAACGCCACCCCCGCCGGATCCGGAAAAGTTAACCGCTGATAAAGAGGCGGAAGTAACCGTAACAGAAGTGGTGAAAGATGAGCGAACCTCCAAGATCGCCGGAGCGGTTAGTTTATTGCTGGCTGTTTTCCTGTTTGTTTCCTTTACCTCTTATTTGTTTACCTGGCAGGAAGACCAGGACAAAGTTCACCAGTTCGGAATCAAAATATTCGCAACCGATGATGTGAAAGTAACCAACCTTTTAGGCGTGCTCGGCGCTTATGTGGCCCATACACTGATCTATAAAGGATTTGGGTTGGCTTCTTACCTGTTTTGCACTACTTTTTTTGTATTGGGTGTAAACCTCTTGTTTGGGAAAAAAATACTCAGCCTCTTACGCAACCTGAAATATGTGTTGGTGGGATTGGTAGTCATTAGCATGACCCTTTCTTTTGCCGCACGTGGAACCGATTTTTCCTGGGGCGGTGCGGTAGGGGAACTGCTTACGGCATGGTCGCTCAAATGGATCGGTAATGTAGGAACCGGGGCCGTATTGTTACTGGCTATGTTCAGTTATTTTATCTGGCGCTTTAATCCCGTATTCAAAATACCCGAATGGAAACTGGCTCAGAAGAAAGCGGCTGCCAATGATGCATTGACAGTAACCGAAGATGATGAACAACCTGTTTTCCAGGAATGGAACGAAGGAGAAGAAGAAGCTTTGGTATTGGCCGAAACGGAACCGGAAGTAAAAGAACCGCAGAGCCAGAACAAAATGAAGAACGAAGGCAAAGGTGTTGTGGTCATTATGCCCCATGCGGAAACGGCTGCCAACCCGATGCATGATTTTGATATGGTAGAGAAAGAAGAGGGAGACGAGGAGGAAGAGGAAGAAGAAATTGTTCAACCGATTATACAACCCATTGCCCCGGCACCCGTTGCGAAAAATGCCGCCCCGAACCTGGAACTGGAGATCAAAGAAACGCCGGAAGAGGAAGAGGATGAAGTTCCTGTTACCGCCGCAGTTGGAAAGATCGGCACCAAATATGATGTTACGCTGGACCTGAAAGATTATAAATATCCATCCCTCGACCTGTTGGAAACCCATGGCAGCGAAAAAATCGTTCATGATCCGCAGGAGCTGGAAACACATAAGAACCAGATCATCGCCACGCTTAAGAATTATGATATCGCCATTCAGCGAATAGCCGCAACGGTGGGCCCAACTGTAACGCTCTATGAAATTGTTCCGGCTCCCGGTGTACGGATCAGCCGTATCAAAAACCTGGAAGATGATATAGCCCTGAGCCTGGCCGCATTGGGCATCCGAATTATTGCGCCAATCCCCGGCAAGGGAACCATTGGTATTGAAGTGCCCAATGTGCGTAAATCGATCGTGAGTATGCGAACACTGTTGGCTTCCGAAAAATTTCAGAACAACGCATATTCACTGCCCATTGCCATTGGCAAAAAGATCGATAACGAAAACTTTATTGTAGACCTGGCCAATATGCCCCACCTGCTTATGGCGGGTGCTACAGGACAGGGTAAATCCGTTGGATTGAATGCCATACTGGTTTCATTACTCTATAAGAAACACCCATCACAACTCAAATTTGTATTGGTAGATCCGAAGAAAGTGGAGCTGAGTTTGTATCGCGTGATCGAAAAACATTTCCTCGCCAAATTGCCCGGCGAAGAAGAATCCATCATCACCGATACCAAGAAAGTAGTGAACACATTGAACGCGCTTTGCATAGAAATGGATAATCGTTACGACCTGCTGAAAGAAGCTGGTTGTCGTAATATCCGCGAATACAATGAAAAATTCACATCCCGTAAACTCAGTCCCGAAAAAGGGCACCAATACCTGCCATTCATTGTATTGGTGGTAGATGAGTTTGCCGACCTGATCATGACGGCAGGCAAGGAAGTGGAAATGCCGATCGCCCGTTTGGCGCAGCTGGCGCGAGCCATTGGTATTCACCTGATCATCGCCACGCAACGACCATCAGTAAACATCATCACAGGAACCATCAAAGCCAATTTCCCCGCACGTATCGCGTTTAAAGTATCCAGTAAGATCGATAGCCGTACTATCCTGGATGCGGGCGGTGCAGAGCAACTGATCGGAAAAGGGGATATGCTTGTAAGTTATAATGGAGAGATCACCCGCTTGCAATGTGCGTTTGTAGATACACCCGAAGTGGAGAGTGTTTGTGAGTTCATTGGTGACCAGCGCGGTTACCCGCAGGCATTCCTGTTACCGGAATATGTGGATGAAAAAGACATGGAGGGAAAAGACTTCGACGCCAGTGACCGCGACCCCCTGTTCGAAGATGCAGCCAAACTGATCGTTCAAAGCCAGATGGGCTCAACCTCATTGATCCAGCGAAGAATGAAACTGGGTTATAACCGTGCCGGAAGATTGATGGACCAACTGGAAGCAGCCGGGATCGTTGGCCCTAACCAGGGAAGTAAGGCCCGCGAGGTATTGTTCAAAACCGATATGGAATTACAGGACTTCCTGGATTCGCTGGTTTAACCGATTGAGAGCGGCTTCAAGCCGATATTTTTAAACTAAGGAAGGCCCGCCGGGTCTTACAAACGGCGAAAACCTATATTTGCGCCCAATTAATAGATACTGATGAAGAAATTATACGCTTGTAGCCTGGCAATATTCTTGTTGTCGGGAATGGCTTTCGCACAGAATGATCCAGCTGCCAAAAAAGTATTGGATGCCGTTGGCGCCAAAGTAAAAGCTTCCAAAGGAATATCGGCCACCTGTACATTGGGGTCTGTTACCAGCAAAGGAAAACTGAATGGCAGCAAAACCATTACACTTACCATGAAAGGGGAGAAGTATTTTATCAAACAGGGAAAAACAGAGATCACCTGCGATGGTACCAGTGTTTTCCAGTTTGATGGAGATAAAACCATTACCAAGACCTCGGTAGCGGAAGGCAACCAGACACTCAGCCCACAGAAATTATTATCCGGTGCTTACGATAAAGATTTTACCTACAAATTGGTTTCATCAGCCGGCGCTTATTACGAGATAGAAATGAAGCCGCTGGACACACGCAAGAATTTTCAGAAAGTCAACCTGTTCATCGACAAAGCCAAAAGCACTTTTGCACGGGCCAAAATACTGGACAAAAGCAATAACATCACGGAAGTAAAGATCTCCAACCTCAACCTCAACGCATCAGTTTCTGATGCCATATTTATTTTCAATAAAGCTAAGTATCCTAAGGATGTAGAGATACTGGATTAAATATACCAACCTGATATAACATATAACGGCCGGTCAACAATATTGACCGGCTTTTTTGTGCCCGCTCCGCCGCCGTCGTGATTGTGTCCCCACAATCACACCACATCTAGATAAAATTTCATTTCCAAGACCGGTCAAAAGAACAGGATACCCCAACAATTATCCGGAATATTTTCACGCAAAGTCGCAAAGAAAGCAAAGCCATATTAGCGCCTTACTTTACTTCTTTGCGACTTTGCGTGAAACAGGAATAAGGCAACTTCTTGTACCTGCTGTGATTGTGAGGACACAATCACGGCGGAACACAATCATGGCGAAACACTATACCTCATCCATAAAACAGAAACAATGTAAATTCACACTATGAAGAAAATACTCTTTTTCATTTGTCTCTTTGCCACCATAGCAGGAACTGCGCAGTATTCCGTTCGCCTCGTTGTAACCGATGTGGCCACACGCAAGAACGAAGACATTTATCTCTCAGGCAATTTCAATAACTGGAACCCGCGCGATGAAAACTATAAACTCAAACCTTTTGGCGGTTCGCGAAAAAGCATCGTGATCAAAGACCTCGCCGCAGGTACCTATGCTTTTAAGTTTACAAGAGGCGCAGCCGACAGGATCGAAACCACCGCTGATGGACGTGATATCAATGATCGGGTGCTGGAAGTGAATGCGGATCTCTCGCAGGAGTTTAGCATTGCCGGCTGGAAAGATGATTATCCGGAAGTGCCGAAAAAATATACGGCCAGTCCGCAGGTACGTATCCTGGATACGGCGTTCAATATGCCGCAATTGAATCGCAAAAGAAGGATCTGGATCTATCTCCCGAAAGGATATGTTACCGCTTCAAAATTATATCCAGTGTTATACATGCAGGATGGGCAAAACCTGTTCAATGAAAAAACAGCGGCATTTGGCGAATGGGGTGTGGATGAATGCCTGGATACGCTGCAGCAAAAACTGGGTAAAGACTGTATTGTGGTGGGAATAGATCATGGCGGTGATAAAAGAAACAACGAATACAATCCTTATGATAATGTGCAGTATGGAAAAGGAGAGGGAAAACAGTATGCCGATTTTATTGCCAATACGCTCAAACCCTATATCGATACAAAATACCGTACAAAGAAAGGACCGGAAAATACGTTCATTGCGGGAAGCAGTATGGGCGGCTTGATCAGTTTATATGCCCTGATGCAATACCCCAATGTATTTGGAGCCGCGGGTGTATTCTCACCATCCTTATTCATGGCGCCATTTTTAGACAGTGATGCGGAAACCTTTACCACACCTACTCAACCGCGTTTCTATTTATATGCCGGAGGAAAAGAAAGTGCAACCATGGTAAGTGATATGCAGCGTATGGGTGATATCCTTAAGAAAAAGGAACGCTATATAATTCGAAGCGTAGTAAGTCCATTGGGCCAGCACAACGAAACCACCTGGCGTCAAGAATTCGCCGCATTCTATACCTGGCTGATGAACTACTAAGAAGACAGAACCATTCAGAGATTCTCTGTGCAACTCCCCATCTCTGTACCTCTGTGTTGGAAAAAGGAATGTTGGCCTGAAGATATTTTTTTCAACACAGAGGTACAGAGAACACAGGGTTACACAGAGGAAGTAATATAATACTGGATTACAATTGCAAGTTTAAAACTACTGACTACACCTTATACGTAACCCCCTCAATCGCCAGCTGCGTTTCCGGAAAAACAGCCTGGGCTTCCTTTAAAAAACCATCGAGGCTATCATACTTACTGCTGAAATGGCCGATCAGTAATTTACCGGCACCCGCTTTCAATGCAATCTTCGCAGCCTGTTCCGCTGTTGAGTGAAAGCGCGCTTCGGCTCTCTCTGTAAGGTCTTTCAGGTAAGTGGCTTCATGGTATAAAACGGTAACTCCTTGAGTTTTGGCACAAAGCGATTCATCAAATCTGGTATCGGCGCAAAATGCATAACTGCGCACAGGTTTATTGGGAACGGTAACCCATTCGTTTTTAATAACCTCGCCCAGCTTGTTCTCATAATCCATCCCGTCCTTGAGCTTTTCATAATACGCGGCCGGAATATCGTAGTTCACAACTTTCTCCTTATTGATCTTTCTCGGTTTCCTTTTTTCTCGGATGATAAAGCCCCAGCAGGGGATCCGGTGCTGCGTTTCAAAACAATCTATCCGGAACTTAGGGGTATCCACAAGGGTTCCTTCTTTTTCCAATGGATGAAATACCAGCGGAAAGGGCAGGGTAGTAACCGCTACCTGTAATTGCAGGGTAATGATATCCAGTAAAGCAGGCGGCGCATACAGGTGCAGTTCCTGCTCTCTGCCCAGTAAACCCATGCTGGTGATCAGCCCGATCAGGCCAAAATAATGATCGCCATGCAGGTGCGAAATAAGGATATGATGAATTTTGCTACGCCTGATCCGGTAACGCGCGATCTGCATTTGGGTACCTTCGCCGCAATCGATCAGGAATAACTGGTCGTTCAGGGTAACCACCTGTGCGGTCGGATGCCTGTCATATGCCGGAATCGCTGAATTATTGCCTAAAATGGTTACCCCAAACATGCGAAAAGAATGAAATACAACATTAAGCAAATTAGGCTGTTGGGCAAATTTTGGAATTTTGGTAGTGCATCATATTGAATGTAGCAGTCCAGCTGGTTCTGTATTTATCTATTGATTTGTTAGTCTAACCCCAACTTTTAGGTTGGGGGCTAACTGTAGTATAGCCTAACCCCGGCTTTAGCCCATAGCTTCTTTGTATTACTTGATGCTGCGGTTAAAATGCACCGGTCAGGGCTAAAGCCACTAGATCTTAGTTTTTGCAATCCCCAACTTAAAAGTTGGGGTTATAACAGCTTTTACATAATTCTCAAATGAGGCATTGTCAAATTTTCGGATTAGGAAATTTTGAAATCCTGGGCCAATTCCAAAATCTCCCAATCCAAAATTCCAAAATCAATCAACTTTTAACCCAAAAAACACCTCCAAAATGCGCCTTTTCTCATTAATTGTGCTACTTTTGCACCCGATAAAAAAACATAAGAAACCATTCAGGAGTCTTTTTAAACATTTTTAGATGCCTTATTTAACAACAGAAAAGAAAGCCAGCATTTTTGCTGAATTTGGTGGAAAAGCCACTAACACAGGTTCAATCGAAGGCCAGGTGGCCATGTTGACCGAACGTATTTCGCACATTTCCAGCCATTTACAAGCCAACAAGCACGATCATTCCACGCAACGTGGTCTGATGATGATGGTAGGTAAACGCAAGCGTTTACTCACCTACATGCAAAAGCACAACCTCCAGGGTTACCGTGCTTTGATCGAGAAATTAGGCTTGAGAAAATAATTGTCAGGTATGACAAATGCTATTCCCAACTGGTCTTTATTAAGCGGTTGGGAATAGTCATTTCTATTCATACCTGTTTTGCTTCGCCATTTCCTTAACAGGGATGCTGATACAACGGTGTGTGCCGTTGCCTTTTCTATCCCAAATTACAAAATCAGATTATGTTATCACAACCAATCAGTGTTAGTTTCGATTTGGGTGGAGGCCGTGAGGTATTCATCGAAACCGGAAAACTGGCACGCCAGGCCGATGGCGCCGTTACTGTACGCCAGGGCAACTGTGTTATCCTTGCTACCGTTGTAGCCAATAAAGAACCCAAAGAAGGACAGGATTTTTTCCCTTTAAGTGTAGACTACCAGGAAAAATTTGCTTCAGCGGGTCGTATACCCGGCTCTTTCTTCAAGAGAGAAGCCCGTTTAAATGATTATGAGATCCTGACCAGCCGCTTGATAGACCGCGCCCTGCGCCCTTTATTTCCTGAAGATTATCTCTGTGATGTTCAGGTACTTGTGAGCCTTATTTCAAGTGATGCTGAGGTAATGCCCGATTCACTGGCCTGCCTGGCAGCATCGGCAGCACTGGCCGTATCGGATATTCCGATCAAGGAGATCATCAGCGAAGTAAGAATTGGCCGTATCAATGGCGAATACATCATTAACCCAACCCGCAGCCAGCTGAAAGTATCAGAACTCGAGTTCCTGATTGCGGCTACCGATAAGAACCTGATGATGGTGGAAGGTGAAGCCAAAGAATGTGCAGAAGCCGACCTGGTGAAAGCACTGCAGCTTGCCCACGATGCCATCCGCATCCAGATCAAGGCACAGGCAGAACTGAGAGCCAAGAAAGGTGTTACCACTGTCAGAGACTATAAAAAACCTGCACAGGACGAAGCCATCAATGAAAAAGTGATCGCCTTCGCCAAACACAGGGTATACGAAATCTCAAGAAAAGGATCTTCTAAAAACGAACGCAGCGAAGCATACAGCGCATTGAAAGATGAACTGGTTGCCAGCCTAGGCGAAGAAGCAACCGATCTTGAAAAGAAATTAACCAAGAAGTACTACGAAGACCTGAAATGGGAAGTGGTAAGGAACATGATGATCGACGACAGGATCCGCCTCGACGGACGCCAGCTCGACCAGGTTCGTCCGCTTGCGATGGAAGTAGAACCTCTGCCAACCCCACACGGTTCTGCATTATTCACAAGAGGTGAAACTCAGTCACTTACAACGGTTACTTTCGGAACTAAATTAGATGAATTGCTGGTAGAATCTGCCGCAAAATCAGAATATACCAAATTCTTATTGCACTATAATTTCCCTCCATTCTCAACCGGCGAAGTGAAAATGATGCGTGGTGTGGGACGTAGGGAAGTAGGTCACGGAAACCTGGCCATGCGCAGTTTAAGGCAGATGATGCCGGATACCAGTACTTATGCGTACACCGTACGTGTGGTAAGTGATATCCTGGAGAGCAATGGTTCTTCTTCCATGGCAACCGTTTGTGCCGGATCACTGGCGCTGATGGATGCAGGGGTACCTGTTCCTAAACACGTAAGTGGTGTTGCCATGGGACTGGTTACAAGAGAAGATGGCAAATACGCGATCCTGACCGATATCCTGGGCGATGAAGATCACCTGGGAGATATGGACTTCAAAGTTACCGGTACCCGCGATGGTATTTGTGGCGTGCAGATGGACATCAAAGTAGATGGCCTGAGCATGGAAGTAATGATGGAAGCACTGGAACAGGCAAGAGCAGGTCGTTTACATATCCTCGATGCCATGTACGAATGTATGCCGGCACCGCGTGCGGAAGTAAAACCACATGCGCCACGAATGATCAAACTGATCATCGACAAAGAATTCATCGGTGCGGTGATCGGACCAGGTGGTAAAGTAATACAGGAGATCCAGCGCGAAACAGGCGCTACTGTTAATATTGAAGAAGTAGGTAATACCGGAGAGGTAAGTATCTTCTCAGCTTCAAAAGAGAGCCTGGACAAAGCCGTAAACTGGATCAAGGGCATTACTGCCACACCAGAAGTAGGCGATGTATACGAAGGTCCTGTAAAAGGCATCAAAGAGTTCGGCGCATTTGTTGAATTCATGCCGGGCAAACAGGGCTTGCTGCACATCAGCGAGATCAGCTGGAAGCGTCTGGAGTCTATGGACGGTCTGTTCAAAGAAGGAGATATGGTGAAAGTGAAACTGGTAGGACTGGATCCAAAGACAGGTAAATTCAAATTAAGCCGTAAGGCGCTGATGCCAAAACCCGAAGGAAAGCCGAGGGAAGAAGGCGCAGACAATAATGCATAACTGATACACCGGAATGGCTCGTGAAAACGGGCCATTCTTCATTTAATCAATTACCGGAACCGAATGAGTAATTATTGTGAGATAACCATACCTGCAGCAGAAGCCATACAGGAACTGTTGATTGCTGAATTATCGGAAACAGGGTACGAGGGATTTGAAGAATCTGCTGACCGGCTCAAAGCCTATATACCCGAGGAAGCTTTTGAGGAGAGCACACTGAATATTTTATTGAATAAATACGATTTAAAGTATTCAATATCAACTATCCAGAAGCAGAACTGGAATCAGGTATGGGAATCTAACTTTGAACCGGTACAGGTGGATGATTTTGTGGGTATCCGCGCATCTTTTCACCCTCCCTTTACAGGAGTAGCGCATGAGATCGTGATCACACCCAAGATGAGCTTTGGTACGGGCCACCATGCTACCACCTACATGGTGATGAAACTGATGGCAGAACTGGATTTCAAAGGCAAATCGGTGTTCGACTTCGGCACGGGTACCGGCATCCTGGCTATCCTGGCTGAGCAATTAGGCGCAACAAGTCTTTTAGCAGTGGACTACGATGACTGGTGCATTGAAAATGCTTCAGAAAATATATCAATTAATATGTGTAAGTATATTGATATTCAAAAAAATGATTCAGCTACTGTTTCAGAACAGTTTGATATCATCCTGGCCAATATCAACCGGAATATTATCCTGGATAACCTGCAGGCTTTGCGCAAAGCACTGGTTCCGGGCGGACAGTTATTACTTAGCGGACTTTTGAAAGAAGATGAGGCGGAGATTACACAGGCATGTATGGCCCTTGGGTTACAGTATAGTAAAACCCTGGACCGGAACGGCTGGATCGCACTGTGGTTTTTTGGCTAAACGGATAAAACCTGTTAGCTAAATAATCATTATCTTCATTTTCGTTATCTTTGCCCCCCAAACTTCAACCACCCCCGATGAACGAATTGTTGCTCATTGTTCTTGCTTATTGTATAGGTTCCATTCCCACGGCTGTGTGGGTCAGTAAATCCCAGTTCGGAATAGACATACGTGATTATGGCAGCGGCAATGCCGGTGCCACCAACACTTTTCGTGTGTTAGGCTCCAGATGGGGAACCCTTGTAATGATGGCCGATATTCTCAAAGGAGTGATTGCCACCTCTTTATACATTTTCTTACCCGATTACCTTACCAACGAATTGCACAGGACCAACTTGATGATCGGCCTGGGACTGGCGGCCGTACTCGGCCATATCTTCCCGATCTGGGCAGGTTTCAAAGGTGGTAAAGGTGTTGCTACGCTGTTGGGTATGGCCGTTGCCATCCAGCCCCTGGTAGCTATCTGCTGCATCGGCGTGTTTTTGCTGGTGCTTTATCTTACCCGTTTTGTATCCCTCAGTTCCATATTGGCCGGGGTTGCTTTTATGGTATTCATACTTGTGATCTTTAATGAAAAAGAGCCCCTGTACCGCATTTTCGCGGTAATGGTGGCGCTGATGGTGGTATTAACGCACCAGAAAAACATCGGCCGTATTCTTAAAGGAACCGAAAGCAAGGTTCCGATCCTCAAACACCGCGACAGGCGTAAACAACGCCGCCAGGGAAGATAATTCCTGGTTGTTACTACATTATCATTGAAAGAAATACATCCGCCACAGATTCTCTGATTAGCATAGATTTCTCCTGCCTAATCAGTGAATCAATGGCAAAAATAACAGCAGGTGAAAGCCAGGTAATCGGCAACCGTTGTTGGTCGTACCCATTGCTGGCCGCCTGGCCTGTACTCGGTACTAAAGTGCCTCAATAGAATCGCTAAATACTTTTCGGCCGTTGCTGGTGTTATCACCAGCAACCATTGAATCGGCAAAAAGAATCAGCAAAATTGTTGGTGATAACACCAACAATGGCGAAATCTGTACTGATCTGTGTCGAAAACAACAGTAAACAAAATCCGCATTCTTCTTGTAACCGATATATCCAATCTGGTATTAATTTTGCCTGAACTTTGCCTAAATACATTTGCATGAAAAAAATCACTGTTATCTTATTGGGAGCCTGTGTTGTATACAGTTCCTGCGTTACCAATTCCATTACGGGAAGAAGCCAGCTAAGCCTTGTTTCAGACGCGGACCTGCAAACCCTCTCCCTTACCCAATACCAAACCTTTCTCAAAGCCAATAAAGTAGTACCCGCCGGTAACAGGGATGCCGATATGGTAAAAAGGGTAGGCGGCCGAGTAGCCCAGGCGCTGAAGACCTATTATACCCAGAAAGGATTGCCCAATGCATTGGACGGGTATGCCTGGGAGTTTAACCTGGTAGACAGTAAGGAAGTCAATGCCTGGTGTATGCCTGGCGGCAAAGTGGTTTGTTATACAGGGATTTTACCCGTTACCCAAACGGAAACCGCATTGGCCATCGTAATGGGTCATGAAATTGCACATGCGGTGCTGGGTCATGGAAAAGAGCGGATGAGCCAGCAATTGGCGGCACAGGGCCTGGGTGCACTGGGTGGTGTTGCATTGGGAACAGATACCAAAGCAGTTAATATTTTTAACCAGGCCTACGGTTTGGGTGCGGAATATGGAGCCCTGCTCCCCAACTCGCGTAAGCAGGAACTGGAAGCCGACCACTTTGGACTGATCTTTGCCGCTGCCGCGGGGTATGACCCGAATATGGCGGTTGCTTTCTGGACAAGGATGGCGGCCCTTGGCGCGAATGGCCAGAAACCTCCTGTATTCATGAGCGACCACCCAAGCGATGAGGAACGTATTCAAAAAATTAAGGGCGTAATACCGGAAGCATTGCAATACTACCATCCCAGGTAAACAATAGCCGGCCTTTTTTGAGTACAGAAAACTGTAAATTCGGGGTACTATGCGGATCAAAAACATTGTTTTTGGGATGCTGTTCATTCCGGTATTCCTTAGCCCCGGCCACACCAAAGCGGGCAAGAATACTGTTGTGCGCCAAACAGATAAAAATGGGCTTACCCAAACAGTAGCCGCGGATATCTACCGGCAGTTTCTATCTGAGCATACTGTTCTTCATACGGCCGATAACCCGGACCTGGAAACGGTGAACCGTATTGGCAACCGCATCATTATGGCCGTTAAAAATTATTATGCTGCCAGGAAGGCTTCGAAAGAGCTTGAGGGCTTTAACTGGGAGATCAGCTTTATCCAATTCTCAAAAGTGGATGCCTGGTGTTTACCGGGCGGAAAGATAGCCGTGTATTCTGCACTCTTGCCCGTTACCCAAAGCGATGCCTCGCTGGCTGCGGTTCTTGCACATGAAATTGCGCATGTGATGTTACAACATGGGGATCCCAGGATCAAACAATACCTGAAAGAGTTTCTGCACGAGAAAGACCTGGCAACCGCCATCGGTTCCAAGCCCAAGGAAACCAAGGATTTCTACCGGATGGCTTACGGGAATGGGGATTATATTGGCGTGATACGGGGTTTTGATACAAAGGATGAAATGCAGGCCGACGAACTGGGCTGCCTGTTTGCAGCCCTGGCAGGATATAACCCAACCGATGCCATCGTTTTCTGGGAACGGATGGGCCGACTGAACGGAACCGGCCGGCAACCCGAACTGCTCAGTACCCACCCGGTTGATGAAAAAAGGCTGGAACATCTCAAAGAGATCATGGACGGAATTCTGCAGTATTACGGCAAACCCATTAAGAAAAATTAATATAATACCCCTGGAAAGCCCTGTTTTCGGCCGATTTTAACGCTACGGACACAAAATAGAAGCCTTTTGATTACCAACTCTGGTAACATTTTTTTAACTTTGCATTCCTAAATTTTCCACCTAAATTCTCTTTTAGGCATGTCAAATCAGACAATACTTGAAAAGTTACAGTTAAAAGACGAAAAGAACCTGTTGATCCAGGGTCTGCCATCAGCCATTGAGAAGCAATTTGCCAAACTTACGTACGCCAAAAACGTTACGCCTTTGTTGAAAAGCAAGAAAGTGGATTTTGCCCTGGTTTTTGCCCTGAGCCAGAACCAGCTGAACAATGTGCTGAAAGAAGTGTTTCCTGCCCTGCATGAAGACACCAAACTTTGGGTGGCTTATCCAAAAACCACCAGCAAGATCGTGAGCGACCTGAACCGTGATTGCAGCTGGGAATTTCTTACCGGCCATGAATACGAATCTGTACGCCAGGTAGCACTTGACCATGTTTGGAGTGCTATGCGCTTTAAAAAGCTTGACAAGATCCCTAACCGTACCCGCGCTTTCTCTGAAATTAAAAGCAGCGAACTGAATGGGGTGGATTTTGAAAAAAGACTGGTAGTGCCACCGGTAGAACTGGGTAAACTGTTTACCAAACACAAAGAAGCGCAGGAGTTCTTCAGCTCGCTTTCCTTTACCAACCAGAAAGAATATGTAACCTGGATTGAAGGGGCTAAAAAAGAAGAAACCCGTAAACGCAGACTTGAAACCGCGCTGGAAAAATTATTGGCCGGCAAAAAGAACCCTTCCGAAAAGTAATGACTTATATCAATATCGAAATCAAAGCAAAATGCTTTCACCCTGAAAAAGTGGAAGCATTTTTGCTTTCGAACAGTGCCCGCTTTGTTGGGCTGGATCACCAGAAAGACACTTACTTCCAAGTACCCGCCGGTCGTTTAAAACTGCGGCAGGGTAACATTGAGAACAGCCTTATCTTTTATAACCGTCCCGACCAGGAAGGTCCCAAACAATCCGATTTTTCGCTCTCTAAAATCAGCGACGGCGCCACAACAGAAGCCGTGCTGGAAAAGGCATTGGGTGTAAAAGTGGTGGTAGATAAATACCGCAAGATCTTTTACATCAGCAATGTGAAATTTCACCTGGATGAGGTGCCGGGGCTGGGTTCTTTTGTAGAAATAGAAGCCGGCAACCTGGCCGATGCCTCCAAAACCATCGAGGACCTGAAAGCCCAATGCGATTTTTATATAAAAGCCTTTGAAGTGGCCGAATCGGACCTGATTCATCACAGCTATAGTGATATGATCCTGGCTAAGAATAGCTCCTTGTAACGCAGTATACCTAATATTCCTTTTTTTCACGCAAAGGCGCTAAGTAGGCAAAGAAGCAAAGTAGTGCCTTAGCTTACTTAGCGCCTTTGCGTGAAACCAGGTGTTTTTACCACGTAGTTTCTACATACTCCCGGAATATGCCCCCCACCTGTGCATGGGCAGGCGGAAGCAGGGGGATAGGAGTAGCATAGGGGTTGCAGTATATGTGCAGAGTACTTAGTATGGAAGAGGGTGGGATGAGTATCGGATATAAAGGCGGTTTGACACGGGATATCTACGGGATATCTACGGGTCATTTACGGGATATCTATGGGTTATTGACGGAACATTTGCGGAATATCTGCGGGATATCTGCGGGATATCCGTAAAACATATTCTCTTTTTTTACTATTTTACGGTAATTAAATCCAGGGATATGGCAAGAGCCAATAACATATTTAATTTCAAGGGAAAGCTGGGTGAGCTCAGTTTTTACCAGCACAAGGATTATGGAAAAATTGTTCGGCGCAAAGGGGGGCCTTCCGCAGAACAGATCGCGGAAGCGCAACAATTTGTGGAGGTACGCGCCAATAATTCGGAATTCGCTTATTGCTCCCAGTTATCGGGTAATATCCGTAAAGCGTTTCATGAAATATGCCATTCTTCGGGCGATAGTAGCCTTCATGGCAGGCTTTGTGGCCAATTGAAGCTGGCGCTTAAAGCCGATACGGATTCAGCGCCAGGGCAAAGGCAACTGACAACAGGGGCGCTTGTAAAACAACTAACCAATTTCCCCATGCGCAAGGGTAATGGGTTTACCAATGAACTGATCATAGATATTAGCCGGGACACAGAGGCGCTGCATATTCATTGGAGAGTAGATCCGGCTTATCTTTATAACATGGCGTTGTTAAAAGCAGACCGGCTGGTGCTGCAAAGCTATGTGGCATGTTTTAACCTGGCCGACAATGCAACTACTTACCAATTGTCTGAACCCAATATTGCCCATTTTTCTTTAGACGCGTTTAAAGAAACCAGTGGCAATTTTACACATGCGTTTGAACCCTACCGTTATTCACTGGTATTGGCAGCCATGCAGGTAAGTTGTGAACTGGAAACAAACCAGCGCTGGTATCCGATGCAAGCGAAAAACACTAAAAAGTCGGGGTTTGTTTATGTGAACCTTGTTGACCAGGAATTCTGAAACCTGGTTACCCGGATATGACAAGAGGTATTTGCCGAGTGAGTACAACTGGTTTTTTGCAGAAGGATAACCCTATATTGTATGATACGCAACGTATACTGAGAATACGATCGCGTATGAATAGTACGAATAACCTGTTGCGCATAGTTATGGCAAATGAGTAGATAGACGCGAGTTTAGATATTCGGAGTTCGTATATTTAAGTGTCGGCTGTCGGCTTAGACGACAACCCTAAAACTAAAAACAGACAATGGAATTTGGGATTTTAAAAACAGTACCAGCAAGACAAAAATGGACAAACGAAGCCAGAGATTTTACACCTTGGCTTGCCAACAATATAACAGAATTAAGTAAAGCCGTTGGACTTGAACTCGAAGTTGAAAATATAGAAGTTGCAGTTGGACCTTATTCTGCTGATATTTTAGCGAAGGACACAGGAACAGGAAAGTATGTTGTTATAGAAAATCAACTTGAAAAAACTAACCACGACCATTTAGGTAAAGCAATTACATATGCTTCTGTACTTGATGCTTCAACTATTATCTGGATTGCAACAGACTTTACCGAAGAACACAAAAAAGCACTTGATTGGTTAAACGACCATACATCAGACGAGATTTCAATTTATGGTGTTCAAGTTGAACTTTGGCAAATTGACAATAGCAATGCTGCATTGAGATTTAACATTGTTAGCAAACCCAATCAAGCTGTTAGACAAGCTGCAAGGTCAAAAGCAACAGACGAACTTTCTGACAATAGAAAATTTCAATTTGAGTTTTGGAATAAGTTTAAAGACAAACTTGCCAAAACAAAGAGAATTCCATCACTGCAAACACCAAGACCACAGTATTGGTTTGACATTAGTTTAGGCAAAAGCAACATTCATATTTCAAACACCTGTAACACGGACGTAAATACTGTTGGCGTAAGAGTTTACATTGGAAATAAAATTGTTGATAAAATGTTGCCGTTTTTGGAAAGCAAAAAAACAGAAATAGAAACAGCGATTGGACAAAGTTTACAATGGAATCCTAATCCTGAAAACAGAGACAAAGTAATTCTGATCTTACATTCTACAGACTTTAATGACCCTAAAAAAGTTGAAGAGGCTTTGGAGTGGCTCGTTGAAAACACAATAAAATTTCGAGACACATTTTCTAAACTTGTAACTCAAATTATATGACAAGAAGAAAGCCGAACAGCCAATATTAGGGTTGGCGTTATTGAGACAGGCGAATTTAGTTCTCCGCATAGTCTCTCGAAGAGGACTATGCGGTTTAGAACGGAAATTCTGTCGATGAAGATGATTTTCTGTTTTCGATCTTGCAAGGAAATACTAAGCCGAAGGGTCCTCTGCGAGAGACCCTTCGGAGAATCAACAACTGCTTTGAGCAATCCAGAATTTGATTTTATATGAACGTACAAGAACAAATCAAAAAGTATATTACCGGCCAACCTGAACCAAAACGTAGCGACATGCAAGCGTTGCACCGGCTCATACTTCAAGTGCTGCCTAAATGTAAATTATGGTTCCTGGATGGTAAAAACAGTGATGGTCAAACTGTTTCCAATCCTAATATAGGATATGGACTGTTCACCATAAAATATGCGAATGGAACAACCAGGGAGTTTTACCAAATTGGTATGAGTGCAAATACAACCGGTATCTCTGTCTATATTATGGGCATCAACGATAAAACATACTTAGCGCAAACATATGGGGAGAAAATAGGTAAGGCGAGTGTAAGCGGGTATTGCATTAAGTTCAAAACTTTAAAAGACATAAACATTGATATACTTGAAGCGGCAATACGGTATGGGGTTGAGACGACAAGCTTTCGTGGCGAACAGCGGAGCTGTGACTAGCACCAGCTTCCAGTAATTGGGGGTGATCCAACTCGGCTGTTCTGCATCAAAAATAAACGGCATCTGTTTGTTTCAATAAGAGAAATCCAGAGAAAAAGAGCAAAGGAGAATGACTCTTATCGCTCTTTTTCTCTGGATTTCGGGGTCTCCGCGGGGTCTCTCGCAGAGGACCCTACGGTGCACACACGGGGTGATTGCCAATACAAAAACAGGTATAATCCGTGTATAAAGAAGGTCTGGCAAAACTATCTGAAGCGTATAAACATAACTCCGCCAAATATTATTATACAGGTATACAGGGCGCATATCCTGTTATTACTTATATGCGATTACAAGACATTGATTTAACTTTATCAGTGCGATGAAGATGATGTTCTGTTATGAGCCTGTAAGGTAATACTAAGCCGCAGGGTCCTCTGCGAGAGACCCTGCGGAGAACTAAATGTATTTTAATAGCCAGCGCGGTATTATTTAATAATCACCGTTCCCAGTTGCTTGGTAAGTTCTTTCTCTACTTCCTTCAGGTGCTTGTGCACTTCGTGGAGTAATTTGAAATCTTCGTAGGACGCTTTCTCTATATCGCGCTGGTTCTCTTCGATCATTTTTTTGATCTTGCGCAGCTTGTAATAATTTACACTCATCTGAACATCCTGGTGACTGATGTCGCGGTTTACGATGTTCATGGTTTCCATTACCTCGTCCCATTTCTGACTCAGCTCAAACGGGCTCACACTAATGCTGATCACCAGGTTGCGGATGATATCGTTCTCGTGGTATAACATGGTCTTGGTACCTGGCTCCAGTCCGCGTGCATACCATGACTTGTATTCTTCAAATAGTTTTTCCAGGTCCGGGTTATCGAAATGAAACTGTTCCAGCTCTTCAAAAATATAATCGGCCATGCTGCGGCTCTCATCCCAGGCGCGCAAACCATATTCCAACAATACGCGCAGGATATTTCTTTCATGGGCTTCATCCTGGTTAAACAGAAGTTGCGTATCCAGTACATCTTCCGGCTGCTGTGCCGCCTGTTCCTGCAGATGGGTGGCTTCTTCTATCGACAGTTTCTTTTCCTCTTTCGCGATCTTATCGCGCTTGTATTTGTTTACAAGGTTGGTAAGGCCTGTTTCATCAATGCGTAACAATCCTGCGCATTGCCTGATATAATCCTGCTGCTTGGTAAAATCCTCCGCCTTGCTAATGCGGCTCAGTGTTTCAGCGATCTGGTTTACTACCGTACTTTTTTTATTTACATCACTACCCGCTTCCTGCAACATTACTTCCAGCTGAAAAATGATGAAGTCTTTTTTTGCGGCTGCTACAAATTCATTGAATGCTTTGGCGCCCACTTTATTTACATAACTATCCGGATCTTCATTATCGGGTATCAGTACCAAACGAACATTCAGGCTTTCTTCGAGCGCCATGTCTAATCCGCGCAGCGCGGCTTTTACACCGGCACTATCGCCATCATAAATAATGGTTAGATTATTGGTATATTTTTTAATCAGCCTGAGCTGGTCAATCGTTAAGGAAGTACCGCCACTGGCTACCACGTTTTCAATTCCCGCCTGGTGCAGGCTTACCACATCGGTATAGCCTTCTACCAGCAAACATTCATCTGCTTTGTCAATGGCCGCTCTTGCCTGGTACGAGCCATACAATACTTTACTCTTACTGTAGATCTCGTTCTCCGGTGTGTTGATGTATTTAGGCCCGCGATCGCTTTTGCCGATCACCCTTGCGCCAAAGCCAATGATCTTGCCCGTATTGTTGTGAATAGGGAAGATGATACGGCCACGGTAATTATCTACCAGCTCATCATTGTTGCGTAAGGATACCAAACCAGTTTTGGGTAGGAGTTCCCTGTTGAACTGGTTGCCGAGCAGGGCCTTGGTTAGGCTGTCTCTCGAATCAGGATTGTAACCGATCTGGAATTTTTCGATCACTTCTTCACGAAAGCCCCTTTCTTTGAGATAGGAGAGCGCGATGGCTTTTCCATCATCCGTATTCAGCAAACTGTTGGTGAAGAACTGCTTCGCAAAATTATTGATGATAAATAAACTTTCGGAAGTGAGCACCAGCTGTTTCTGCTCAGGACTGGTTTCCGTTTCTTCTACTTCTATATTATAACGTGCGGCCAGCCAGCGTAGCGCTTCTACATAATTGTATTTCTCATGCTCCATCAAAAAAGTGATGGTATTACCGCTTTTGCCGCAACCAAAGCATTTATAGATCTCTTTGGCAGGAGAAACGGTGAACGAAGGCGTTTTTTCGTTATGGAAAGGACAAACACCCAGGTAATTGGTTCCTCTTTTCTTCAGTTTCACAAATTCGCCCACCACATCAATGATGTCGATACGGCTGGTGATCTGTTGTATGGTGTTGGGGGTGATCATTCAGAATTTTGAATTTTGAATTTTGAATTTTGAATTTTGAATTTTGAATTTTGAATTTTGATTCAGGTGTTCAGCCTACGAAGTTAACCCACAACCCCAAACCCCAAACGCCAAACCCGAAAAATCCTTACATTTATCCCATGCTTAAGAAGGAACGCCAGGCTTATATCATTCAGCAGATCAATGTACATAATAAGGTATTGTCTTCTGACCTGAGTGTTCAGCTCGATGTGTCGGAGGATACGGTTCGCCGCGACCTGCAGGAACTGGCCGAAGAGGGCAAGCTGATCAAAGTGCATGGAGGCGCGCTGTCCAAATCCTTTCACTTTACACTGGAGAGTCCGGCCATTTATTCCTTACCTGAGAAGAAAAGCATTGCGTATAAGGCAATCCAGCTGATACAGGACGGGATGATGGTATTGCTATCCGGAGGTACCACTATACGGGAGCTGGTCAAATCCCTGCCACCAGACCTGAATGCCACGTTTATTACGGTAAGTGTACCGATTGCGCTGGAGTTACTGGAACATCCCAGTTGCGAAGTGATCTTTATCGGAAACAAGCTGTTGAAAAACGCCCAGATGTCGGTAGGAGCGGAAGTGATCCAGCGCCTGGGGCAGATCAAAGCGGATCTTTGTTTCCTGGGAACCAATAGCATCGATGCCGGTTTCGGGATCACCGACCTGGAATGGGAGATCATAGAAGTAAAAAGGGCCATGATCAAGTGTGCCCATAAGACCATATCCCTCGCTATCTCTGAAAAACTCAATACCATCCAGCGTTTGCAGGTGTGCAAACCCGAGGAGATCGATATGCTGATCACCGAACTGGAACCGGATGATGCCATCCTTACACCCTATCGTGAAAAAGGGATTACCGTTCTGTAGCCCCTTTGCGTGTTTTTGACCGATTGCGGCTTTCTGCGTGTTTTGTACACATCTCCTTTACTCCTGCCTGAGCGCATAAAAATGTGATTAAATAAATTCGTTTATATGCGCTACAAATTTTAACATTGCTTTGGATTTCCCGAAACATTGGTTTCGTTTGCGGCATTTTTGCAGTTTTTTGCGTAAAAAAAAATAGCAAATGATGCAATGTTTTGCAGGGTTAGTCTGTCCTAAGAGAACCAAAACAGGAATGTTTACCCCAGAACAAGTACTTAATGAAAAATGAACCCAAAAAACTACTTATGAGAAAAGCTGTTCCAGTGATGAAAGCGGTACTATTACTGCTTCTCATTTTCTCGTTGCCATCTTTTGGTCAGAGCCAGACTGTTACAGGCTCTGTTCAGGATGCTGACAAAAAAACACCCCTTGCCGGCGTAACTGTAAAAGTGGTAGGTACCACAACAGCGGCACAAACCAACGACAAAGGTTCTTTCACTATCAAAGCCAACAAGGGCCAGGTGCTTTTGCTCAGCTTTATCGGTTTTGAATCGCAACGTGTAACCGTAAGCGGAGGTTCGCTTGATATTTCTCTGAAAAGTTCCGTTACGGAACTGGATGAAGTGGTTGTTGCCATGGATATCAAGAGAAAGAAAAGAGACCTTGGTTACTCTACCCAGGAAGTGAAAGGAGCCGACCTGAAGGAAACCCAGCGTGAAAACTTCATCAACGGTTTACAAGGAAGGATCGCCGGTGCCACGATCACATCAACATCGGGTGTACCGGGTGCGTCTTCTTCGATTGTATTGAGAGGATTTAACTCGCTGTCTCTTAACAACCAGCCTTTGTTCGTAGTTGATGGTGTGATCAGGGATAACTCAACGATCGATGCGGTGAGTGCCATTCCTGCTGCTGCCGGACAAAACAATACGGCCAATGACTTTACCAACCGTATCGCGGATCTTAACCCGAACGATATTGAATCGCTCACTGTTCTGAAAGGACCGGAAGCTACCGTATTATATGGTAGTGCGGCCAGTAATGGTGCGATTGTAATCACAACCAAAAAAGCAAGGCTCAGTGGCGGAAGAAAACTGAGCGTGAACTATGATAACAGTTTCCGTTTCCAGCATTTGCAGAACATACCATCTGTTTATACGGGCTTTCAGCAGGGAACAAACGGTGTAGCGAGTGCGGGTACTTTCTCTGCATTCGGACCAGCGATGATCCCTGGTACAGAGATGTTCAATAACGTAGGAAACTTCTTCAACAATTCATTCGGACAAACACATAACCTCAGTATTGATTTCGGAAAGCCGACATCAAGCTATAGGGTGAGCGGATCGGTGTATGATCAGTCGGGCGTTGTTCCGAATACAGGGTTAACAAGGTATAATGTACGTATCACCAATACCAGCAAGATCGGCTCAAATATTACCATCACGCCTTCTGTTGCATACAGTAACAGCAAAAATGATAAATCGTTGAAAGGTGCGAGTGGTTACCTGGTGAATTTGTTCCTTTGGCCTGTTACAGATGATGCGCGTAACTACCTGTTGCCGAACGGTCACAAAAGATTCCTGATCGCAACAAACAATGTGGCGGATAACGCAGGATTGAGTAATAGTTCAGAAACAGACAATCCTTTCTTTACTGCAAATAGAAACGTTTCGCAGGACAAGACCAATAACTATGAAGCCAACCTCGCTATCAATTACAACCCACTGAAATGGTTGTCAATTGCCGGTAGGTTTGGATACAATTATTATACCATTTCAGGTTTCCAGTATACAGATCCTGAATCTTCAAGATTACCGCTTGCCAACAAAGGCTCCCTGGATAATTACTGGGTGAAAGCGAGTGGGTACAACCACACCATTTCAGCAACAGCTACCAAACAAATGGGTAAATTCAATACCCGTTTAACAGTAGGTACCCGCTGGACACAAACCGATCTTCAGAACTATGGCATTTCCGGAACACAGGATAGTACCCGTAGTTACGACAGCAGCAGCACTGCTCCCGCGGGCCGCTCTCGCTTAAGTCGTGCGGTACTTGTAGGTTCTGACCAGTGGAACCAGAGAAAGAATTACCAGATCGCAGGTTTCAGTGAAGCGACCGTTAGCTATGCAAACGTGGTGTTCCTGACCGGTTCAATCGCTTTCGAGTCAACCTCAGTGTTGCCCCAGGCAAACAGGAACTTCAGTTACCCGGGTGGAAGCCTTAGTATCATCATGAGTGATATCTTCCCTAAAATGAAAGGTGGTATCCTCAATTACTGGAAACTGAGAACCTCACTCGCTTCTACGGCAAGGCTCCCGGATCCCTATTCAAACCAGTCGAACTTCGTTCCAACCGTAACAAGCGTGGGCCCAGGTGTTAATCCTGTACAGTATGGCTTCACGAATGCGAACCCGAACCTGAGACCGGAAAAACAACAGACCTATGAAATAGGTACGGAAATCAGGTTGTTCCGCGACCTGATCTCTATAGACGCGGCATACTATAATACACTTGCCTACGACCAGATCGCACAGGGTTTCCGTGCGAGCTATGGTACCGGCTTTGTTTTGAATACAGCGAACAATTCAAGCGTACGTAACCAGGGCCTTGAAGTGAGTGTAAACGTAAAACCTATACGCACCAAGGATTTCGACTGGGACATTCAATTCAATATGAACCATATGTGGAACAAAGTATTGGCGATCCCTGCATCAATTGATGTATCGGGTGGCGACTATTACGATGCTTCTACCTGGATCTATAACAATGCCAGGGGTGGACTGAGACCGGGTTATTCTACCGGAACTATCACCAGCTTCAGTTACAAACGCCAGGATCTTTCGCCAACAGGCGCCAATGGTGTAACAGCCAACAACGGAGCGATCCTTATTTCGCCAACAACAGGTCTTCCTGTACTTGATGGATCTTTATACAGGGTGCATGCAGACAGAACGATCTGGCTTACACTCGGAACCATCAACCGTTTCCGTTACAAAAACTGGAACCTGAGTTTCTTATGGGATCTGAGGGTTGGTGGCGATGTTTTCAACGCAACCAATATGTACCTGACCGGATTGGGTAAATCGGCAAAAACAGCCGACAGGTTAACACCAAGAATTGTAGGGGGTGTTTTACAGAATGGTCTTGAAAATACAGGAACACCAACAGCAAACACCATTCTTGTTACGCCTTATTACAACAACTCCTATTATGGTTCCAGCGCAATGCCGGAAGAAGATTATATGGAGCATAATATCAATGCCTTCCGTTTGAGGGATATCTCATTAAGCTATTCGTTATCGGACAGAATGCTCGCGAAATCTTTCAAAGGTTTCAAATCAATGAGCTTCTTTGTTACCTGTAACGACCTGGTATTGTTCACCAATTATTCTGGTGCAGATCCTTCAGCAAATGGTGGTAATGCTTCTTTGAGAGGCGTAGGCGCCGTTGGGTATGACTATGGAAACATTGCCGCACCATTAAGTTTTAACGGAGGTTTCAGAGTAGGTTTTTAATTGATTAAATAAAATTATTATGAAGAATAGATCCCTTACAACCTTAACCCTGGCAGTAATGGCAACTGTTATTGTGATGGTGGCATTCCAGTCATGCGCAAAGAAACTGGATAGTGCTTATCTCAATCCCAATAACCCGGTAGAAGTTCCCATTGAGTCTATATTACCAAACGTGATCAACCAGATGACATCAACAGCTGCGCCCCCAGCCGGTGGTGGTGGTGGTTCGTACGGTCCTGCAACGGATGCCGTACTGATGGCGCGCTATATTCAGTGGTGGAGCTGGTATGGTACCGGTGATAACTATGATGAGATGGGTGGTCAGTACGCTACCAACTCGGATGCAACCGGAAACGTGTGGGCGATGCATTACTACGGTATCGGCGCCAATGCAAAATACATCATTTCAAGAGGGCTGGCACAGCAGAAATGGGATTATGTTGGTGTAGCCAACGCGATCTTCGCATTCAGCTGGCTTACACTTACCGATCAATATGGAGACGTGATCCTGAAAGAAGCGTTTGATGGCGGTAAAGATGCGTTCAACTACGATCCGCAGTCTGCTGTATACGATACAGTAAGAAAGATATGTGATTCAGCTATCTTCTATCTCAACAGAACAGATGGTGCGGTTAGCGCTGCCAACCTGGCTCTGGGAGATACTTATTTCTATGGTGGTGATGTAAACAAATGGAAAAAATTTGTGTACGCTATCAAGGCAAGATCATTTGCACACCTGAGCAACAAAGCTGATTATACCGCGAAAGGCTACGCGGATTCTGTTATCAAGTATTGTAATCTTTCCATCCTTGTCAATGCAGACAATGCTACACAAAAATGGATAGGTGGCAGCTTTAGCGGTACCAACAACTATTACGGTACGTACCGTGGTAACCTGGGTAGTTCAGTTTCAACCGGATCTGGTATCATCAGGCAGTCTGCGTTTATTGTGGACCTCTTAACGGGAGCCTCAACTGCATCGCCATTTACAGGTGTGCCAGATCCACGTACGCCATACCTGGTGAATGAAAACAACAAGGGAGGCTATAGAGGCATCAATCCTGATTTAGGAACATCCGGCTTAAGTGTTGATGATCTTCCAAAAGGACCATGGCGCCAGCCTTTTGCAACTTTCGTAACAAGCGTTCCGGATTCGGGCAGGTATATCTTTAACAACCTCGCACCGTTCCCCATCATTACAGCAAGTGAGATCCTGTTTATGAAAGCAGAAGCTGCGTTCAGAAAAGGCGACAAAGCAACAGCGCTGGATGCCTATATAAAAGGGATCAATGCTTCGTTCGATTTGTTGCAGACGCAGTATGAAGGACGGATCCCGACCGCTGCCAAGATCACTGGTGCTAGTAAGGATGCATACCTCGCTGCAGTTGTTCCGGTTACTGTTGCCGGATTGACATTGAGCAAGATCATGTTGCAGAAATACATCGCCCTGTATGGTTATGCGTTCAATGAAACATGGACCGATATGAGAAGGTACCATTACACCGATGCGGATCCCAGCGGCAGTGGCCAGGTGTATGCCGGCTTTAAACTGCCTGCTAAATTAACCACCTACAACGCAACCAAACCGGTATACCGTGCACGTCCGAGATATAACTCGGAGTACCTGTATAACATTCCGTCGTTGCTTACGATAGGTGCACTGGCATCGGATTATCATACAAAAGAACAATGGTTCATGCAACCGTAATCTCAACTCATAAAACAGTAACGATGAAAAAAAACAGCTTACAATATTTCATTCCCGTTGCGGTAATACTCTTTGCGTATGCCTGTACAAAAGACAAAGGTGTAACCAACCAGCCATACGATCAGTACGGAACATCGGTTGATGGTAAAGCGCAATTGAAAGTTAACCTCGGATATGCTTACACTGTTAACTCAGCCAATGCCCTTGTGAAGTTGAACGGCACGGTAGTGAGCGGCCTGCTAGCAGGAAGGACGCCTTTTCCTGGCGGAGGTTACAATACCAACGGAAGCAATTTCGCTATTTACATTAACGTTCCGCAAGGAGCTAATACCATTTCGGTAGTGATACCCAAAGTGGGTACAAACACTGACTCGGTTGTGTTGTACACTACACCTGTTACACTGCCTGATGCGGGTCCGTATACACTCCACATCGCAGATACGGTAGTAAGTGCAACGGTAAACAATACAAAATCCGTGCTGGTAAAAAACATCGTCAGCGACCTGGATACGGGAAGAACACGTTATAAATTCGTGAACCTGATCCCTAATCTTCCTGCGGTTGATTTATACCTTAATGGCGTATTGTTGAAATCGGCAGTAAACTACCTCGCCGCAACCGATACATTCAGTGTGAGAACGGGGGTAAATGCGCCAGGTTTTGTTTCGGGTTCGCAACCTGTACTTACGGTAAGGCCGGCAGGTGCTGCTGCTACTTCTGCAGCCATCGCAACCTATACAAGTACAAGTATACTGCAGAGTACCTTAACGCTGACAATTTTTAGTATGGGCTATTCCGGTTCAACAGGAACAAGGTTGCCTTTTGTTTCGCTGACACTGGATAAGAACCAATAAACGCAAACTGGTAAGTCAAAATTAAAAAGTCAAAAGTCAAAAAATAAGAAGTTTATTTTTTGACTTTTGACTTTTTAATTTTGACTTATTATTTAACAGATTATACCAATACAGCTCTTCGTTTTTTGATAGATTTGTAAGAGCAGTCCCATCCTCATTTAATAATTCTTTTGTATGCTGAAAAGGAAGTTATTGTTCCTTCATTTCGGAATGCTGTTCTCACTGGCATTATCCGCGCAGAATATTGATTCTGTACTATCTCTTTACCACGATAATTACCAGCCTGAAAAACTGCATCTTCATTTCGATAAAGATGTATACACCAAAGGTGAAACCATCTGGTTCAAAGCATACATACGCGCGGGCGAAGGACTGTCTGATTACAGCCGTAATTTCTTTGTTGACTGGTACGACGATGCCGGACAACTGATCAGTCACAACGTTCACCCTGTTTTCGAATCCTCAGCGCGCGGGCAGTTTGATGTGCCGGCAGCTTATGCAGGTGAAACGATCCATCTCAAAGCGTATACGAAATGGATGTTGAATTTTGACACTGCTTTCATTTATACAAAAGACATACAGATCGCTGGCACAACGCCTCCCAAAAATACACGCACACCCTCACTCGCAACCACGCTTCGTTTTTTTCCGGAAGGAGGCGATCTGGTGAATGGTGTAAGTTCGAATATCGCTTTCATGGCCACCAATCAATCCGGTAAACCGGTTGCTGTTCGTGGCGCGATACTCAACAGTAAAAATGAACTTATTGATTCTTTCGTATCTGTACACGACGGTATGGGGTTGTTCGCAATCGATGCATCTGCCAAAGAAAATTATACCTGTAACTGGGTGGATGAATATGGAACGAGCCATACAAGTAACTTACCCGCTGCAAAAAATACCGGTGCAGTGATTGAATCAAAACTGCAGGATGATAAGATCGTATTCGTTGTAAAACGCCCGGCTGATGCCGCACCTAATCTGCGCTCATTGCACATCATTGCATCTATGAACCAGCAGATGGTGTTCAGCGCGGCGGTAAACCTCGGTAGCAAAACAAGTTCAGCCGGACAAATCCCTACCGATAAATTATCAACCGGCGTTGTACAATTAACCTTGTTCGATGCAAATTGGCTGCCTGTTGCAGAAAGGGTGATGTTTGTAAAAAGTGATCAGTACACCTTTCATCCTGAAATAAGCATTGCTACCAAACGTTTGGACAAACGTTTAAAAAATGAGATCGATATTGTTGTACCCGATACATTGCTTTCCAATCTTTCTGTTTCGATAACGGATGCAGGGTTGTCTTACGACACCAGCACCAATATTTTTTCGCAGCTATTATTACAGGGCGATATCAAAGGATACATACACAATGCTGCTTCTTATTTTTCAAAGGATGATGAAACAACACGCAGCAATCTTGACCTGGTGATGCTTACGCATGGATGGAGAAGATACAAGTGGGATGATATTGTAAAAGGCAAAATGCCGGTGATGCCATATGCGATCGATAGTGATTATGTGCGCATCAAGGGCAAGGTGTTTACAAACGGACAGGCAACGATCAAGCCCGGACAAAACATGGCAATCATTATGCTTGGGAAAGACAGCAGCAAACAGTATTTCATGGTGCCAGTAAATCCGAATGGGGCCTTTAACCAGCGCGGTATTATCTTTTATGATACTGCGAGGTTATTTTATCAATTACTGACCGAAAAAGGCGATAAAAAATTGAACGATGTTGCGATGGTGAAATTCGATTACGGTTTGCCGCTGGTACCGTATGCGATGGCCACAAAACTACCTCGCTTTGGAGAACCCGACAGTGCGATGATCCGTAACAGCCTGTTTTATGCGGGGCTGATGAAAAACAGGATCCTTGATACCGGCTTTACGTTAAAGGAAGTAACGGTGCAAAGCAAGATAAAATCGCCTGGCGATATCATGGATGAAAAATACACAACAGGGCTGTTCTCCAGTAAAAATGGGTATGCATTTGATGTGCTGCATGATGAGCGTGCGAAGAGCCAGCTCGATATATTTCATTACCTCCAGAACATGGTTCCGGGTATGGCGATGTCGATCCCGATCCTTGGACAGAACGGCGCGGAAGATGCCAACAGCAATAATGTTCCGGGTATTACCTGGCGCGATGGCACACCGGATATTTTTCTCAATGAAATGCCCTCCGATGTTGAGCGTTTGATGAGTTTGCAGATGGCAGATATTGCGTATATCAAAGTGTATCGTCCGCCTTTCATGGGCTCTTCCGGTGCGGGTGTTTCGGGTGCCATTGCCGTGTACACGCGAAAATCCGGTGATCTCGCCAACAATGTGAAGGGGCTCAACAATGCGTTGATCACAGGGTATTCGCCCTACAAAGAATTTTATAGTCCCGATTATTCAATCTTTCAATCTCGCGCAACAGATGTGCGCTCAACTTTATACTGGAATCCTTATGTATTAACCGATAAGAAAAACAAAAGTGTGAAGCTTGAATTTTACAACAACGATGTGACCAAAAGAATGCGCATTGTATTGGAAGGGGTAAATGCTTCGGGCAAATTGGCAAGGGTGGAAAAAATCATTGAGTGAGGTCTATTATCAGTTCTCTCTGTGTAACTCAGTGTTCTCTGTACCTCTGTGGTGAAAAAAGGAAAGCATCTTTAGCGTAACTTTTTTCACCACAGAGGTACAGAGAATAGGAGTTGCACAGAGAAGCCCTATCTTTTAATAGTACAGCACAACAGCTTACTGAATAAATCTTACCGCACGGATAAATACATCAGTACACAAGCAAGCAGGGCGATGACCAGGGCAATGATCACTTTATACCGGTTCCAGTAATATCGCTGCTTGTTTTCCCGTTGGAAACGTTGAATGGCTTTTGCGATTCCTGCATGGGTATCACCAAGCAATTTCATTTTCCCGATCAGCTGTTCTATCATGAAAAGATTCAATGGGGTAGAAGCGGAGAGCAGGTTTTGTACAATGGCAAGATTAACAGCCTCTTTTTTTTCTTCCTGCAATAGACGGATATGATCGTCTGCTAAGATTTCCATCAATTCAACAAACAGTATATCCCTGTCAATTCTGAAAGGATCCATGACCGCAATTTTTTCGGCTGTTTTTTTACTGAGTTCATAGAGTTCTTCTGCAGATTCGGCCACGGGTGTTTTGGAGCGGCCCGGATCCTGCAGGTACCGGGCATAATGATAAGCTGCGCGTTGTTTCCGGTCGCTTAAGACCTGGTAGGCTTCCTGTATATCGAGAAAGGATTCGTTGCTTTGCCTGTCGGTTCCCAGATATTTATCAGGATGAAATTTCATCGCCAGCTTCCGGAATGCTTTTTTGATCTCTTCGTTACTGGCGGAAGAAGGAATGTGTAAAATCCGGTAATAATCTTTGGTTGGATTCATACTGGCGAGGCTAGGCGTTGGCATCAAATTCCATATCGTCACCATCCAGCAGTTCCCTTTCGATCTCTTCCATCTGTACAATATCCCATGCTTCTGATTCTGTAGGGGTGATATTCAGTATTTCCAGGGCCTCCATCTTATCCAGGAAAGCTTCCACTGGCGGTTGGAGGCAGCAGATGACAAAAGAGGCATTGGATTCATAGAATTTCTGCTGAAGGTTCATCAGTATTTCTATAGAGGGTTCATCCACGGTTGTCAGCCCGGAAAGGTTCAGTACCACATTTCTGACCTCTTTTTGCAGTTGCCCGCTACAGGTTTCGGCAAGATTTGCTGCTATATTGGCAGTGAGTTCCGGCAGAATCGGCGTTACAACGGTAAATTTCTCCTTGGTATCAATTTTGACTTCCATATTCAGGTGAATTAAGCTGATTTTGGAGCCATGGGCTTTAGGGGATGAGCCGGGAGCAAAGGAATTTTCCGATTGCTCACAGCTCGCTGCTCAAAGCGCACAGCCTTCTTATATTAGATTAACAGCGTGTGCATAAGTGCTACACAACTTCACTCAAAAATATTCGTTATAATTGTATAAATCCAAATTAGGCCATGGATAATAATTTTTCAGCACAGGTAAAAGAGATCATTTCCTTCAGTAGGGAAGAGGCGCTCAGGTTAGGTAATGATTTTATAGGCACCGAACATTTATTGTTGGGTTTGATACGTGATGGTGACAATACGGCCATTAAAGTATTGAAGCAACTGAATGTTGACCTATATGAATTACGCAAAGAAGTAGAACTTGCGGTTAAAGACAAGACCGGGAAGAATATTGCCAATATCAACAGCTTACCGTTGACCAAGCAGGCAGAAAAAGTGATCCGCGTAACCGTTCTGGAAGCGAAGGCACTGAAAAGCCCATTGGTGGAAACAGAGCACCTGATGTTGAGCATTCTGAAGAACAAGGAAAATATCGCAACGCAGATACTGAACCAGTTCGATGTTGACTATGACCTGTTCCGTAATGAACTGGGTATGGTTGGTACGACCAATCCACCCCCTCCGCGCAGCGAATTCACCGACGATGATAATGATGAATTTGATGAAGAAAAACGCGGAGCCGGTTACCAGCAGCAACGTGCGGGTAAACAAGCCGGTGCAGCCAAAAGCAAAACACCTGTTCTCGATAATTTCGGAAGGGATATTACCAAACTGGCAGAATCCGGAACGCTTGACCCGATCGTGGGAAGGGAAGAAGAGATTGAACGTGTGAGCCAGATCCTTAGTCGCCGTAAAAAGAATAACCCGATTTTAATTGGAGAACCCGGTGTGGGTAAAACCGCTATCGTGGAAGGATTGGCATTGCGTATTGTGCAGCGTAAAGTAAGCCGTGTATTGTTCGATAAGAGAGTGATCTCATTGGATCTGGCAGCCCTGGTTGCAGGTACCAAATACCGCGGACAGTTTGAAGAAAGGATGAAAGCCATCATGAACGAACTGGAAAAGAACCGCGATGTGATCCTCTTTATTGATGAGATCCATACCATTGTAGGTGCCGGTGGTGCCAGTGGTTCACTGGATGCTTCCAATATCTTCAAACCTGCTTTGGCAAGGGGTGAACTGCAATGTATTGGCGCATCTACTTTGGACGAGTACCGCATGTACATTGAAAAAGATGGTGCATTAGACCGTCGTTTCCAGAAAGTACTGATCGAACCGCCAAGTGTGGAAGAAACCATTCAGATCCTGACCAATATCAAATCCAAATACGAAGATTTTCACAATGTTACCTATGGTGATGATGCCATTGATGCCTG